>NZ_JBGGKV020000002.1:0-888103 GCF_041287165.2 Mycobacterium bulgaricum
GAAAGCGGCCGATCCCCGCCACCATCTGCCTGGCGCGACGGCGCACCAACGTTCTCTACGCCCTCATCCGTGACAACCGGACCTGGCAACCTGATTCACCCCCGGTCACCGCCGCGGCTTGACTTCTTCATTGAGAGTCCTTTCTCGGATTCCTGGTGTCGGCGTGAAGCATCGCCGCTCAGGCTTGGCGGCGCCTTGTGTGGGCGACCCAAGAAAAATCCAAGCGGACGCTACCGCGTGATGATCGGTAACGCGCGGCAGGTCAGGACATGTCGGTCACACCAGTTCAGGCACCCGCAGATGCGCCAGCACCAGGTCGAAATGACACCTGTCGAGCACCTGAACACCATCACGCACCGAGGCCGCCTCCAGGTCGTCCATCGCTTGACGGTTTCCC
Source organism: Mycobacterium bulgaricum (assembly GCF_041287165.2). NCBI lineage: Bacteria > Bacillati > Actinomycetota > Actinomycetes > Mycobacteriales > Mycobacteriaceae > Mycobacterium > Mycobacterium bulgaricum. The sequence continues at coordinate 398 of NZ_JBGGKV020000002.1, forward strand.
CGCATCGCATCAGCGCTGTCGAAAGTCACCGACACCACACCGAAGCCCGAGTCACGATCGGCCAGCAGGCTGGCGCTGCTGAACCCGTCCAGCTCTGCCAGCGTCGGGAGGGTGGCCAGCCGGAAGCCGTCGATCGCGCGGTCGGCTTCGTTGACGTCGACGCGGGCCCAGGTGACCCGCACGCAGGCACCTGGCGCCGAGCGGTGGTCGCGGTGCAGCGCGGCGATTTCCCACTCGTCGACAGTGGGGCTGCCGCCGAGAATCTGCGCCGCGTGGTCGCGGTAGGTATTGGTGTCGGGGCGGCTCGCAGTCATCGCCTCCTCGGACTCCCATGCCGTGGTGGTGATGCACCGGCCACTGAGCCTGTCGACCAAGAGTGACAGGCCGATGTAGCCATCCAGACCCGTCAGTGCGGGCCAGACCGTGTCGTGGATGTAGGCGATACCTGCGTCTATCGCCGAGGACCGTGCATGGATGGTGGAACTGCGCGCATACATATCTGCCTCCGTCGAACGCGGCAGCGTCCCAGCGGCGCCGCCGGACCTCTCGATCGTCCTCCTGCGACTGGGCCGGGGCAATGGCCGATATGGCGCACTCGATTGCGACGAGCGCGCGCCGAATGCCAGCGATCGCGGCGTGTCGGCGCGCAGACCCGCGCGCTCGCGGTGCGAGGGGGCCGGTCAAATCAGGGTGCGCGCCGCCGCGGCCACGCCCATCATTTCGACCTCGGCGGCTCCGGCCGCCAGCGCCGAAGCCGCCGCGGCCCGTTCGGCGGTGGGTTCGGCCAGCTGCAGCTCGAGGAGCCGGCAGCGCAACAGCGCCGGCACTCCCGCTGTCCGCTCGGCGAGGCTGCGCGCCGTCGCCAGATCGTCGAGTGCGCGTGTGCGGTCACCCCGCAGCGCATGCAGCCGCGCCGTCGCCAACGCGACGGGCCCTGCCAACCCGACCTGACCGATCACGGCGATCCGGTCGCGGAACGGAGCCAGAACCTCCAGCAGCGGGTCGACGAAGTCGGGCAGATCATGGTCGGCGGCGAGGTGAGCCAGCAGCGTGTGATGACCCAGCGTCGTCCAGATGTGGGCACGATCGGGGTTGCCCGCCCAATTACGCAGCGTGGCAAGCGCCTCAGCTCGCGCCGCCGAACCCTCCAGCAGAGTCAGCACGGCGGTCCGCACGACGCCGACCATGCCCATGCCGCCGGTTTCCTCGTTGGCGCGCAGGCTGTTCCAGCTCGCATCGACGGGGCCGCCCCTCTCCCGCAGCAGCGTCGCCGTGGCCAGCAGCCCACTTCCGGCCTCGTAGAGTTCGGTCTGCTCGTGCACATGGGCGGCGATTCCGTGGTGGCGTTCGGCCTCGGCGAAGTCGCCCACCCAGACCGCCAGCACCGCCTCCATCCACCGCAGCTGCGCACGCAGCACCGGCAGCTGCAGCTCCTCGCTGCCGGCGATCCCGGCCTGAACATGCCGGCGCGCGCCGTCGACGTCCCCGAGATTCATCGCCGCCATCGTCGCGACGGAATTCGCGATCACAGCATCCTCCCGAGACCTGCTGTGTCGCAACGAATCCAGGCGCTGCACCCACGACAGCGTCGCCGCACTCAGCGTGGAGACGCCCGAGAACGTGATGAGGCGGCCGATCAAGACATCCGCGATTACGTCGGGGTCACCCGTCCCGTCCGCGAGACGTTCGGCCCGGTCCAACAACTGGGGCGCGATCGCCGGGTCGGGGTGGTAGCAGTGCCCCACCGCGAGTGCAGGCAGGACCCGCGCCGCCGACGCCGGGTCCCTGTCCGATTGTGCAGCAGCCCTTTCGAGCAACCCCAGCAGCTCGCCGGGGTCGTGACCCGGCGCCAGCCAGGGCCATCCTCCGCTGGCACGCAGCAGCGCGCTCGCCACCCGGCCCGCCGACGCGACACGACCCGTACGCAGGGCCTCCCCCAGATAGCGCTGGACACTGTCGAGGACCAACTGTCCACGGCCCGCGCGCGAGTGGGCTTCCAGCAATTCCACGGTGAGCGCGTCGCGCTCCCCATCGTCGCGTGCCGATGCGGGCTGGCTGTCGTAGGCGTCCAACGCGGCCTGCCACCATCGCGCAGCGATGTCCGAACTCCACTGCGCCGTAGCATGTTCGGCCGCGAGACGGCAGGCCTGCACCACGTGTGCCGATTCGACGAGGGGTTGGGCCGCCACAAGGTGTTGCGCTCGCCGCGTCGGCGCGTCCTGCGCCGTGCTGTCGACCAGCACTTCGGCGACCTTGGCGTGAATCCGCTGACGACGCAACGCAGGCATGCTCGCCAGCAGCTGCTCCCGGAGCAGCCCGTGGGCGAACTCGTAACCGCCACCCGCGTGCGCCGCGATGATAATGCGCTCGTCGGCGGCTTCGTCCAGATAATCGGCGAGCGTGTCGAGGTCCAGTCTCGTGGCAGCAGCAAGCACCGGGACCGCGCCCGCGTCGATCTCGTCGCCGATGACCGCCGCGGCGCGCAGCACCTGCACCACCGCCGGGTCCAGCGCGGCCAGCCGACGATCGAGCACGGAGCGCACGGCGTGGGGAATCTCGTTGCACCTGCGCTCTTCTCGTGGCAGCCGAGCGTATTCGGAGACGAAGAACGGGTTACCGCCGGTCCGGTGGGCCAGTTCTGCGGCCTCGGCCGGGGTGACGGACTCTTCGGCGACCTCGTTGGCCAGGGTGGCGACGTCGTCGGACGACAGCGCGGGAACCTCGATGTGCCGGTTGTCCTCGCCACGGGCGACCGTGCTCAGCAGCCGCGCGACTTCGGGCGTGTACTCGCCGTCGCGGACGGTGACGATCACCAGCACGCGATGGTCTCGCAGCGAGCCGCAGATGTAGGACAGGCAACTCGCCGACGCGGTGTCCGACCACTGGACGTCGTCGACTACCACCGCCAGCAGCTTCGGCGACGCTTCGAGCAACGCTTGAATGCGTTCGTAGACAAGGAATCTCGCGGTATCGGGGTCGGCGTGCGGTGGAACCTCCAGCACCTGGTCGGCATCGGCACCGAGAGCCCTCACGAGATGCCGCATCGGCCACCACGGCGGGGTGCCGCGTTCATCAGGGCAGTTCACCCACACGACGTCCCCGTCGTTCTCGGCGACCAGGGCGGCGATCTCCTCGGCGAGCCGGGTCTTGCCGATCCCCGGCGGGCCGGACAGGACCAACCAGCGGGCGGCGCCTGCCGTCACACGGGTGAGAAGGTCTGCCGCTCTTGCCAGTTCGCGTTGCCTGCCGACGAGCGGTGCTCGATGCGGTGCTGCGTCGACGGCCACCGCCGGTGTGGGCACGGGGTTCGGCTCGGGCACCGTGGCTGCGCCCGTCCATTCCGGTGACCGCGGCCATCCCGCGAGCTCGGGAGCCTGCCGAAGGACAGCGGTCTGCAGATCGCGCAGCTCGGCGCCCGGCGTGAGCCCCAACTCTTCGTCCAGCATCCGCGCGTGACGGGTGTAGGTGTCCAACGCTTCGGCGGCCCGGCCCGACTGGTAGAGCGCCAGCATGTGCAGCCGGCACCCCCGATCAGCCAGCGGATCGAGCTCACGCAGGCGGGAGACCTCGGGTAGCGCAGCCGCCGCCTTCCCGAGAGCCAGCAGCGAGATCACCTTGTTGGCAAGACATTCGGTGCGCATCTCGGCCAGCCGCGCGGCATCCTCTCGTGCCCAGTCGACGTCCCCCATGTCCTCCAGCAGGCCGCCCCGCACCAGGCTCAAGGCAGCGTCTGCCTCGCGGAGCGCCTCGTCCCACCTCTCGCCGTCCACGGCTGCGGCCGCACGGGCACAACCGGCAACGAACACCGCGACATCCACGTCGTCGGGGGTGACGTCGAGGTAGTAGCCGGGCGGTTGACGCACGATCGGCGACGCCATCTGAGATTGACCACGCAGGGCGCGACGCAGGTTCGAGATGTAGACCTGCAGGCTCGCTGTCGCACTGGCCGGGACGTCGTCACCCCACACCGCATCGATCAGCCGATCGGTGGACACCACCCGACCCTGCGCCAGCAGCAGGGCGGCCAATACCGCTCGCTGCTTGCGCGGGCCGATGTCGACCGGCACCTGCCCGTGGACCACCTGCAGCGGTCCGAGCAACCGATAACGCATCGGCGTCGGTGACTAGCCGGTGGACTGGTACTTGGTCACTGCGTCGTCGAGGCGTTGCAGCGCTTCACCGTACTCCGCGAAATTGCCGCTCTCCTGGGCACCCTGGAGTGCATCCAACGCCGCGTTGACATCCTGCAGCGCAGCGGCCTTCGCCGCCGACAGCTGCGTCGGACCGGTCGGTGGAACCGCCGCCGGGACCTCCGGCTGCGCAGGTGGCGCCTGCCCCGGCCGGTTCGGCGGCTGCGCCGCCTGCGGCTGGTTGGCGGGCGGGCGCTGCTGCGGGGCCTGACCCGCCGGCGCGTCCGTAGCCGCCGGACCGGTCGCCGTCGCATCCGCACCCGGACCGAACAAATCCGTCAGCGCGTCGCGCACCGTCGGACCGTAACCGATCTGGTCGTTGTACATCATCGCCACGCGGATAAGGCGGGGATAGGTGGATGCGGCATCGGTGTTGCCCGGCGACGCATAGATCGGTGCGACGTACAGCAATCCGCCGTCGCCCATCGGAAGCGTCAGCAGGTTGCCCCACCGGATTCGGTTCTGGCCGTCGCGACCGATCTGACCCAGCTCGGTCGAGATCGCAGTGTCGGTGCTGATCGCGTTGAACGCCAGCTTCGGACCGTTGACCTGTCCCGGAACGGTCAGAACGGTGATTCGACCGTACGTTTCGGGATCCGAGCTGGCGCTGATGTAGGCCGCCAGGAAGTCGCGCCGGAACCTGTTCATCGCACTCGTCAGCTGGAACGAGGTCGAGTCGTTGTTCTCCGCCAGGTCCTTGGCGACGATGTAGTAGGGCGGCTGGAAGCTGCTGGCCGTCGGGTTCGGATCCAGCGGCACGTCCCAGAAGTCCGACGTCGAGAAGAACGTCACCGGGTCGTCGACGTGGTACTTGGCCAGCAGAGCGCGCTGCACTTTGAACAGGTCCTCGGGGTAGCGCAGATGGTCCTGCAGTTCCGGCGTGATGTCGCTCTTGGGCTTGACGGTGTCCGGAAAGACCTTCATCCACGCCTGCAACACCGGGTCCTGCTCGTCCTGGGCGTACAGCGTCACGGTGCCGTCATACGCGTCGACCGTGGCTTTGACCGAGTTGCGGATGTAGGAGACCTGCTTGTCGAGTTGCAGCCGGTTCTGCGCGACCTCGTTGGAGTCGGTGGTGACCGAGGACAACACCGACAACTCCGAATACGGATAGTTGTCCAGCGTGGTGTAACCGTCGACGATCCAGACGATGCGCTCGTTGACGATGGCCGGATACACCGTCGTGTCGGTAGTCAGCCATGGCGCCACCGCCTCGACGCGCTCGGCTGGGTCACGGTTGAACAGGATCTTGCTGCTGTCACCGATCACGTTGGAGAAGAGGAAGTTCCGCTCGGCGTACTTGGCGGCGAAAACGCTGCGGGTCAGCAGATTGCCGATCGGCACCCCACCGCTACCGGTGTAGGTGTAGTTGCGGGTGTCGGTGTTGGTCTCGTAGTCGTACTCGCGCGGGGCGCCGTTCTCGCCCACGATCGCGTAGTCGTCGGCGGCGCCGGCGATCACAGGCCCGTAATAGATGCGCGGCTGCGCCAGCGGCGCAGGCCCGGGTGAGACCACCTCACCGTTGGCGCCCACCACGCTCGCGAGGAACTCGGGGTATCCGCCGTTCTGGTTGGGGTCGTTGGCGATCCCGCGCACCGTGTTGGCTGGCGAGGCGATGAACCCGTTGCCGTGGGTGAACACGGTGTGCCGGTTGATCCAGTCGCGCTGGTTGTCGATCAGGCGGTCCGGGTTGAGCTCACGGGCGGCGACCACGTAGTCGCGCAGGTTGCCCTGCGCGTCGCGGTAGCGGTCCATGTTGAGCCGCTCGGGGAAGAAGTAGAAGTTCTTGCCCTGCTGGAACTGCGTGAACGCCGGGCTGACGATGTTGGGGTCCAGCACGCGGATGTTCGACGTCGTCGCCCGATCCGCTGCGACCTGCTGTGCGGTAGCCGTGGCATTGCCTGGATAGTCGCGGTAGGTGACCGCCTCCTCGGTGAGCCCGTAGGCCTGCCGGGTAGCCGCGATACTGCGGCTGATGTATTCGCTTTCCTTCTGCGCAGCGTTCGGACGCACGCTGATCTGCTCGACCACCAGCGGCCAGCCCGCGCCGATCACCAGCGACGACAACAGCAGCAGCACAACGCCGATCGCCGGGATCCGCAGGTCGCGCAGCACGATCGCCGAGAACACGGCAACCGCGCAGATCACCGCGATCGCCATCAGGATCAGCTTGGCGGGTAGCACCGCGTTGATGTCGGTGTAGCCGGCACCGGTGAAGGGCTTACCGCCGCGGGTGTGGCTGAGCAGCTCGTAACGGTCCAGCCAGTACGCAACGGCCTTGAGCAGCATCAGAATTCCGACGAGCGTGATCAGCTGGATGCGGGCGGCACGGCTCAGCGCGCCACTGCGACCGGCGAGTCGAATGCCGCCGAACAGGTAGTGGCCCAACAGGTTCGCGATGAACGCCAGGAATGTGGCGGCGAACAGATACGACAGGATGAGCCGGTAGAACGGCAGGTCGAACGCATAGAAGCCGAGGTCGATACCGAACTGCGGGTCCGTCACCCCGAAACTGCTGCCGTTGAGGAACAGCTGCACCTGCTGCCAGTAGCTCTGCGCGACGAACCCGGCGAGCACGCCGATGAATGCCGGCACCCCGATGCCCACGAGACGCAGCCGCGCCATGACCGCCGTGCGGTACCGCGCGATCGGGTCGTTCGGACCCGCCGTCGGGACGAACACCGGCCGGGTGCGATAGGCCAGCGCCAGCGCGGCGAAGACCACCGCACCGAGCAGGATCGCGACGACGAAGAAGATCACCGTCCGCGTGACGATCTGCGTCGTGAACACCGACCGGTAGCCGAGCTCGCCGAACCACAGCCAGTCGACATAGGTGTCGATCAACCGTGGTCCCAACAGCAGCAGCACCACGGCGGTCAAGGCGACCGCGATCAGAACCCGGCTTCGTTGCGTCAGCTTCGGCATTCTCGCCGCGGGCCGCATACCCACTCGACTACTCCACTCTCAGAAATTCCCAGCAGATTTACAGGTGCGATGACTCAGCCATAACTTTACGCATCCGACCAGCGCCGCCCACTCAGCAGCGGGGCGGTTCGCCACCAGCGGAAAGCGTCCTCAGCCCGTCGATCGCGTGTTCCAGCGTGTCGACCTTGAGCAGCTCGATCCCGTCAGCATCGGCGGTCGTGGCCTCCGCGCAGTTCTCCGCGGGCACCAGGAACACCGTCGCACCGGCTTCCCGGGCCGCCACGATCTTGTGGGTGATGCCGCCGATCGAGCCGACGACACCGTCTCCGGTGATCGTGCCGGTGCCCGCGACGAACTTGCCACCGTTGATATCGCCGGTGGTCAGCTTGTCGACGACGGCCAGGCTGAACATCAGGCCCGCCGACGGGCCGCCGATGTTGGCGAGGTTGAACTCGATGGTGAACGGAGCCCAGGGCGCGTCGAGGACGTTGACCCCGAGCAGGCCTTGATCCTTGTCGGGATGCTTGCCGAGCGTGATCTCGGTGGTGCCCGCCGGCTCGTTCTTGCGGCGGTAGTCGACGATGATCTTCTCGCCGGGTTTGGTCGGCTTGAGCAACTCCTGGAATTCCTCCAGGGTCGCGACCGGCTTGTTGTTGACCGCGTCGATCGCATCGCCGGCCTGCAGCTTGCCCTTCGAGGCACCGTCCTCGTCGATGCTCTCCACCGTGACGGCCATCGGATACTCCAGATAGTGCAGGGCGGCGTACTCGGCGCTGTCCTCGGACTGGCGGAAGTCGGCGGTGTTGGCCTCGTCGATCTCTTCTCGCGTCTTGTCCGGCGGGTACACCAGCTCTCGCGGGATCAGCTGGTCGCGGCCCGAGGCCCAGAAGATCAACGCCTGCCCCAAGGTCAGCCCGTCACGCTGGGACACCGTCGTCATGTTCAGATGCCCGGACGTCTTGTGCAGGTCGGCGCCTTCGATGTCGACGACCTCTTTGCCTTGGACCTCACCCAGCGTGTCGAACGTCGGCCCGGGCCCCAGAGCCACGTACGGCACGGTCACCGCGGACAGCAGCAGCCCGAAGATCAGGATCGGCGCCAGCGCGACGATCAGGGTCGACATCCGCCTGTTCACGCCGCCCACAGTAGAGGTCAATATCGGGTTCACTCTCAGCGTGACCCGCGCAGGCGCACGCCGCGCCCATGGTGAGTACGGTTGTGGGCATGGCTGACCTGCCCTTCGGCTTCTCCGCCGGGGACGACCCCGACCGTGACAAGCCCAAGAAAGACCAGGATCCGTTCGGTATGGGCATGCCGGGCGGTGAGTTCGACATGTCGCAGCTCGGCCAGATCTTCTCCAGGCTCGGCGAGATGTTCAGCGGGGCAGGCACGTCGATGGCCGGAGGCTCGTCCGGTGGTCCGGTCAACTACGACCTGGCGCGCCAACTCGCCTCGAGTTCGATCGGCTTTGTCGCCCCAATCCCGCAGCAGACCGCGGCGGCGATCTCCGACGCCGTGCGCCTGGCCGAGACGTGGCTCGACGGTGTGACCCCGCTTCCGGCGGGCACCTCTCGGACGGCGGCCTGGACGCCCTCGGACTGGATCGACAACACCATGGACACGTGGAAGCGGCTCTGCGATCCGGTGGCCGAGCAGATCTCGAACGTGTGGGCGCAGGCCCTGCCCGAGGAGGCCAAAGCCATGGCCGGACCGCTGCTGGCGATGATGTCCCAGATGGGCGGCATGGCGTTCGGCTCCCAGCTCGGCCAGGCGCTCGGCACGCTGTCCAAGGAGGTGCTCACCTCTACCGACATCGGACTTCCTCTGGGCCCCAAGGGCGTTGCGGCGCTCATGCCCGAAGCCGTGGAATCCCTCGCCGAGGGACTCGAGCAGCCGCGCAGTGAGATCGTCACATTCCTGGCGGCCCGCGAAGCCGCCCACCACCGCCTGTTCAGCCATGTGCCGTGGCTGTCGAGCCAGCTGCTCAGCGCTGTGGAAGCGTTCGCCAAAGGCACCAAGATCGACATGTCGGGCATCGAAGAGTTCGCCCGCGGCTTCAACCCCGCGTCGCTGACCGATCCGTCCGAGATGGAGCAGTTGCTCAACCAGGGCATCTTCGAGCCCAAGGCCACCCCGGAGCAGACCGCGGCGTTGGAGCGGCTCGAGACGATGCTGGCGCTGATCGAAGGCTGGGTGCACACCGTCGTCTCCGACGCGCTCGGCGAGCGCATCCCCGGCACCGCGGCGCTGAGCGAGATGCTGCGCAGGCGGCGCGCCACCGGTGGACCCGCGGAGCAGACCTTCGCGACGCTGGTGGGGCTCGAACTGCGTCCCCGCAAGATGCGCGAAGCCGCCGACCTGTGGGCGAAGCTGACCGAGGCGGTCGGCGCCGACGCCCGTGACGGAGTCTGGCAGCACCCCGACCTGCTGCCGAGCGCGGCAGACCTCGACGAACCGGCAGGTTTCATCGACAGGATGATCGGCGGCGACACCAGCGGTATCGAGGAAGCGCTCGCCGACTTGGAGCGCGACATCCAGCGCGGCAGCGACAGCGAAGACGGGGACGACAAGCCCACGGCATAGCCGCCTGGGCCCTGTGGATAACTCACTGCGGCGTCGGTGCGTCGTGACAGGGTCGACCCATGACGCGATACGCGCTCAGCCCCAGCACCCCGGTGCTGTCACGGCCCGACGGCACCGTCCAGGTCGGGTGGGATCCGCGACGTGCCGTCGTCGTCCGTCCGCCTGAAGGACTGTCCCGCAGCGTCCTCGTCGAACTCCTTCGCACCCTCCAAACCGCCGCGACCACCTCGGAACTGCAGACGTTGGCCGCCGGCCACGGCGTCGACGCCACCGTCGTCGACGGCCTCGTCACTCACCTGGTCGGCAACGGCGTCCTCACGTCCGCCCCGCGCGGCCACGTCCCGTCGATCTCGGTGCGTGTGCACGGCGACGGCCCACTGACCGATCTGCTGATCGCGTCACTGCGCTGCACCAACATGCGGATCAGCCACAGCACGCGGACGAACGCGTCCACCGGACGCGCCGATCTTGTGGTGCTCACCGACTACCTGGTGGCCGATCCGCGACTCGTTCGCGACCTGCACGACGCCGGAGTGCCTCACCTTCCCGTCCGCGTGCGCGACGGCACCGGCCTGGTCGGTCCGCTCGTCATTCCGGGTGTGACCAGTTGCCTGCGGTGCGGCGATCTGCACCGCAGCGATCGGGATGCGGCATGGCCCGCGGTCGCGGCGCAGCTGTGCCGCACCATCGGCAGCGCGGACCGGGCCACGTTGCTGGCCACCGCGGCGCTCTCACTCCGCGAGATCGAACTGATCGGCCGCGGAGTTCGTGCCGACGCCACCGGATCCGCGGCACGATCCCCGTCGACGCTGGACACCACACTCGAATTCGACGTGGCCAACGGTTCGATCGAGGCCCGCCGCTGGTCCCGCCACCCCGACTGCACATGTTGAGAACGCGGGTTCCCAACTGGTTGGTGGAAGTTCATCGAAGTCATGGATGATGGACCCGTGAGTGAGATCAAGCGGGGGCGGGCAGCGAGGAACGCGAAGTTGGCGTCGCTGCCCGTCGGCATGGCGGGTCGTGCCGCGCTCGGCTTCGGAAAGCGGCTGACCGGCAAGTCGAAAGACGAGGTCAACGCCGAACTGCTGGACAAGGCTGCCCAACAGTTGTTCACCGTCCTCGGCGAACTCAAAGGCGGCGCGATGAAGGTCGGCCAGGCCCTGTCGGTCATGGAAGCCGCGATCCCAGAGCAGTACGGCAAGCCCTATCGCGAGGCGCTGACCAAGCTACAGCGCGAGGCTCCCCCGCTGCCCGCTCCGAGGGTGCATCGCGTCCTCGACCAGCAGCTCGGCACGAAGTGGCGAGAACGGTTCCAATCCTTCGACGACAAGTCGGTGGCATCGGCGAGCATCGGCCAGGTCCACAAGGCTGTGTGGGCCGACGGCCGAGAGGTCGCCGTCAAGATCCAGTACCCCGGCGCTGACGAGGCGCTGCGCGCAGACCTCAAGACGATGCAGCGCATGGTCAGCGTGCTCAAGCAGCTTTCCCCGGGCGCCGACGTCCAGGGCGTCGTGGACGAACTCATCGAGCGCACCGAGATGGAGCTCGACTACCGGCTCGAAGCCGACAACCAGCGGGCGTTCGCCAAGGCCTACGAGGGCGACCCGCACTTCGTCGTTCCCCACGTGGTTGCCAGTGCCCCGAAGGTCGTCATCCAGGAATGGATCGAAGGCATCCCGCTGTCGCAGATCATCCGCGAGGGTGACCAGGCCACGCGCGACCTGATGGCCACCAGGCTGTTCGAATTCTGCGACGACGCACCGACCCGGCTCGAAATGGTGCACGGCGACGCGCATCCCGGGAACTTCATGCTGCTGCCCGGCGACAAGATGGGTGTCATCGACTTCGGCGCCGTGGCACCTATGCCCGGCGGCTGGCCCATCGAGCTCGGCCAGATCCTGCGCTACGCCGTCGACAAGGATTACGACAAGCTGCTGCCCACCATGGAAAAGGTCGGCTTCATCCAGAAGGGCCAGAAGGTCTCAGTGCGCGAGATCGACGACATGCTCAAGCAGTACGTCGAACCGCTGGAGGTGCCGGTGTTCCACTACACCCGCAGGTGGCTGCAGAAGATGACCGCGCTCGAACTCGACAAGGCACCCGGACAGATCAAGACCGCCAGGCAGATGGACATCCCGCCAAAGCTGGTCATCCCGATGCGGGTCCTCGCGTCGATCGTTGCGATCTCGTGCCAGCTCGACGCCCACGTCGACACCCGGCGCATCGCGATGGAGAAGGTGCCGGGGTTCGCCAACCCCGACCAGGCCTAGCGGCAGACCCCGCCGCTGCGTGAAAGTCACGCAGCGACAGGGTCTTTCGCGTCCTTACGCGGCCGACCACGCGGCCGCTTCCTGGCGATGACCGTGCCTCGGTCGAGGATCTCGCCGCCCCACACGCCCCACGGCTCTTGACGCTCCAGCGCGGCGTTCAGGCATTCCCGCCGGAGGGGGCAGTCCGCACACAGCGCCTTGGCGCGTTCGAGATCACGCGGATCCTCGGCGAACCACAGGTCGGGTTCCTCGACATGACACGGCACCATCACCTTCGTCGGCGTCGTCATCTCGCATGTCGGCGAAGACATGTCCGGTCCTCTGCTTCCTGGTCGTTGAATCTTCTGGGTTGGTTTCTGAACTCTTTTCGGTGGACCTGCGACCTGGAAAAACAGAAAGGCCACGGATCCGTGATCGCGGGTCCGTGGCCTTGGTGGCGGTTGGGGAAGTACCTAGATGTATCCCCTCACGGACGCGGCAACCGTGCCGGCGGCGGCACGACGCTTGCGCGGCGCGGCGGCGGCAGCTGCTTCGGCAGTGGGATGTGCGGGATGCCCATGGATCTGGGCATGGAGGGTCCTCACGCCGGCAGCGGTTACGCCGGAGATCATTTCGTTGCTGTTCATGTCGGACACCCTCCTTTCGAGACATGGCATTCGTCTGTGTGTCTTCGAGGCTAGACGCTAGCAGCCAGAAGCCACAACATATTTTTGACCAGCACTTTTGGCGTAATCTTTACGATTTTTGGCGGCCTTTGACGAGCGCGAGGACGTCGGGGCCGTACTGCTCGAGCTTGCGAGCGCCGATTCCCGGGATCGCGACGAGCGCGGCATCGTCGGCCGGCATCGACTCGGCAATCGCGATCAGGGTGTTGTCGGAGAACACCACGAAGGCGGGCACGCTCATCTCCTTCGAGACGCGCAACCGCCAGTCCTTCAGCTCGGCGAGCAGTTCCTCGTCGATGTCGGACGGGCAGGTCTCACAGCGGCGCAACATGATCGACGGCGGCGAGTTCAACGCCGCGTTGCAGACACGACACCGCGGCTGAGGCCCGCGCTGTCTGCGCGGCTTGCTCGGGCCGTCATCCCGCTGAGACTGCGGTGCGATGCCGTTGAGGAACCGCGACGGGCGCCTGCCCTGACGGCCCCCCGGATTGCGGGCCAGCGCCCAGCTCAGTGTCAGATGCACGCGCGCCCTGGTGACTCCGACATAGAGCAGCCGGCGCTCCTCCTCGACCGGCTCGCTGTCAGGGCCGTGCGAGAGGGCGTGGGAGATCGGGAGGGTGCCGTCGGCCAGCCCGACGAGATACACCGCGTCCCACTCCAATCCCTTCGCCGCGTGCAGCGATGCCAACGTGACGCCCTGCACGACGGGTGGGTGACGGGCGTCGGCGCGCTGGCGCAACTCGGTGAGCAGGGCGCGCAGATCCAGGTGCGGACGCTGCGCGACTTCGTCGTCGACGAGTTCGGCGAGTGCGACGAGCGCCTCCCAGCGGTCCCTGGCGCGGGTGCCCGGGGGCGGCTCGGCCGTCAGCCCGAGCGGTTCGAGGGTGGTGCGCACGATCTCGAGCAGCGAGCCCACTGTGTCCCCCTCCGCGCGCTCGGCGACGCGCTGCAGCGCCAGCAGCGCCTGACGGACCTCCTGGCGACTGAAGAACCCTTCGCCACCGCGCACCTGGAACGGGATGCCGGCCTCGGTCAGCGCCTCTTCGTAAACCTCCGACTGCGCGTTGATGCGATAGAGCACCGCGACTTCCGAAGCAGCAGTACCGGATTCGATGAGTTTCTGGATGCTCTTGGCGACGGCCGCGGCCTCGGCGACCTCGTCGGGGTACTCCTTGAACACCGGATTGGGCCCCGGCGGGCGCTGCCCCACCAGATGCAGCTTGCTGCCCGCCATGCGGCCGCGCGCCGCGGCGATGACGCGGTTGGCCAATGACACCACCTGCGGCGTGGATCGGTAATCGCGCTCCAGCCGGACCACCGCGGCATCGGGGAACCGGCGAGAGAAGTCCAGCAGGTAGCGCGGCGAGGCACCGGTGAACGAGTAGATGGTCTGGTTCGCGTCACCGACGACGGTCAAGTCGTCACGGCCGCCGAGCCAGGCGTCGAGGACGCGCTGCTGCAACGGTGTGACGTCCTGGTACTCGTCGACGACGAAGCAGCGGTACCGATCGCGGAACTCCTGGGCGACCGCAGCGTCGTTCTCGATCGCCGCGGCCGTGTGCAGGAGCAGGTCGTCGAAATCGAGCAGCGTCAGTCCCTCGCGGCGGGTTTTGAGCGCCTCGTAGTTGGCGTAGACGGTGGCGATCTTGGCGGCGTCGAACGGAATGTCGCGGCCGACGTCGGCGACTGTCGCGGCGTACTGCTCGGGACTGATCAACGAGGCCTTTGCCCATTCGATTTCGCCGGCGAGGTCGCGGACGTTGTCGGTGCCGGTGGGTAGCCCTCCGCGGTTGGCGGCTTGCGCGACGACGGCGAACTTGCTGTCCATGAGCTGCCAATCGGTGCTGCCGACCACTCGCGGCCAGAAGTAGGCCAGCTGACGTCGTGCAGCGGCATGGAATGTCTGAGCCTGCACCGAGCCGGTGCCCGCACCCTCGTCGAGCGCGCGCAGCCGGCCCCGCATCTCACCCGCCGCGCGCTGGGTGAAGGTGACCGCGAGCACCTGGCTCGGGGCCACGTGCCCCGCCGCGACCAGATGCGCGATGCGGCGGGTGATGGTGCGCGTTTTTCCGGTGCCGGCACCGGCGAGCACACAGACCGGGCCGCGGGGTGCGAGCACCGCGTCGCGCTGCTCCTCGTCGAGGTCGCCCAGCAGCCGGTCGCGGGAGGCCGTGGGGGACATGGCGACCATCATGTCAGCGGGCCCTGACACGCGCGGACCTCCGGCCGGGCATGTCGGGGACGTCGGCTACGTTGAAAGTCCTATGAGCACTGACAGCGCTGCCCTGACCATGTACACCACGACGTGGTGCGGCTACTGTTCGCGCCTCAAGATGGCCCTCAAGTCCGAGGGCATCGCCTGGACCGAGGTCGACATCGAGGCCGATCCCGCTGCGGCGGAGTTCGTCGGCTCGGTCAACAACGGCAACCATGTGGTGCCGACGGTGAAGTTCGCCGACGGATCGACGCTGACCAACCCGAGCATCAAGCAGGTCAAGGCGAAGCTCGCGAGCTAGATCGCGATCTGCTCGTCGGCCTCGCCGCGCCACACCTCGACGGCCTGTTGCAGCGGAAGTCCCAGCGCGTCGCACAGCCCGACGACCGTCCCGAAGCCGGGGCTCGGCAGCCTGCCCACCTCGATCTTGCGCAACGTCTCCGGTGAGATGCCCGCCGCGCGGGCGATGTCGTCGGCGGGGCGGCCGGCCCGGGCCGTCCGAATCAATGCTCCGAGGCGCTGTCCGGCCCGGATCTGCTCGGGACTCAACGGGACGCGGACCATGGGCACAGCCTAACCGAGACCGGTATTAATGTACCGGAGCTGGTATTGTCGGCGCGGTATAAAAATACCGAGATGACTGGACCTGATGAGGCTGCCCCGACATGATCGAACTCAAGACCGCCAAGGAAATCGACAGCATGGCCGTCACGGGTGAGTTCGTGGCGCGGACGCTGGCCACCGTGGCGAGCGAAGCCGAGCCCGGCGTGAACCTCATGGAGCTCGAGCACCGCGCCAGGGGGCTGATCGCCGAACGCGGCGCGGTGTCGTGCTATTGGGACTACTCACCGTCGTTCGGCCGTGGCCCCTTCCAGAACGTCATCTGCCTGTCGGTCAACGACGGTGTGCTGCACGGACTTCCGCGCTCATATGTACTCCGCGACGGCGATGTGCTCACGATGGACTTCGCGGTGACAATCGACGGCTGGGCTGCCGATTCGGCCGTCACGGTGGTTGTCGGTGACAGAAAGGATCCCGCCGACACCGCCCTGGTCGAGTCCACCCGACGGGCCCTGGCGGCAGGCATCGCTGCCGCGCTTCCCGGCAATCACCTCGGCGACATCTCCGCGGCTATCGGCGCTGTCGCCGCCGCCGACGGCTACGCCGTCAACACCGACTTCGGCGGGCACGGCATCGGCAGGACCATGCACGAAGATCCCCACGTCCCCAACCGCGGAAAACCGGGACGCGGACTGCTGTTGCAGCCGGGGATGACCCTGGCTCTGGAGCCTTGGTGGGGGCGCGGGACGAACAAGTTGGTCGTCGACGAGGACGGCTGGACCCTACGCTCAGCGGACGGCTCCAACACCGCGCACTCGGAGCACACCATCGCGGTGACCGAGGACGGTCCGCGGGTGCTCACCGCCCTCCCTGCCTAGTCCAGGGCCGCCCACGACTCGATGATCTCCCGCGCGATCGAGATTGAGCCGGGGAGAAGCAGCCGGGAGTCGCTCGACGAACCCCAGTCACCCACCTCGAGTGCCTCGCGGATCTCGGCGCGGGTGAACCAGTGCGCCTCCTCGATCTCGCCGTCGTTGAACGCGAACGGCTGCTCGGGGTCACCGAGCGCATGGAAGCCCACCATCAGCGAGCGCGGGAACGGCCATGGCTGAGATCCGAGGTACTCGACATCGGTGACCGTCAGCCCGATCTCCTCGGCGATCTCACGCACCACGCACGACTCGAACGACTCCCCTGCCTCGACGAATCCGGCCAGGATCGAGAACCGCCGCTGCGGCCACACCGCCTGGCGGGCCAGCACCGCCCGGTCGTGGCCGTCGTGCACCAGGCAGATGACTGCCGGGTCGATGCGAGGAAACTCCTCGCGGCCGGTGACGGGGTTGATGCGCGCCCAACCGCTCTTGACGGGTTTGGTCGGCGCGCCGTCGACGGGGCTGAACCGGGCGCTGGCGTGCCAGTTCAGCAGCGCGGTCGCCGTCGCGACGAGCTGGGCGCTGACGTCGTCGAAGATGTCACCGGTGCCGCGCAGATCGAGCACTTCGGTTTTGACGGTGGGGTCCTCAGGCGGCTCGAGGTCCGAACGTAGGCCCCATACGTGGCGACCGTCGTCGAGCTTGCCGAGGAACACGGCGTCCTCGGGTGGGCTGTCTCCGGCGGAGCCTGCTTTGTTGAGCACCACGCTGCCGTCGGCGATCAACACCTGGTTGCGCCGGTCCACCCTCAGCAACAGCGCATCGCCCCAGCCGGCGACGGCTGCGTCGATGTCGGTGCGCAGCGTGTCAGCGCGGTCGGCGCCGACGCGGGACAACAGCGGGATGTTGCGCAGCCGAAACGGCGTCATCGCTGTTCTCTGCTCTTCATCCATGGCTCTTCGCGCATGCGCTCATCGCTCCTCATCCGCGCTACGGATGAACAGCAGCCGGTCCCCCAGCTCGAGCGCGTCGACCTCAGGATCGTCCACCCTGATCAGCTTGTCGTTACGCACCACACCGAGGACGATGTCGCTCTGATGCCGCGGCGAACCGCCCGCCTCCTTGGGCGTGACCTCCCGTTCGGCGATCGCAAATCCTCGATCGGGGGTCAGCAGGTCCTCCATCATCTCAACCACGCTCGGTGTCTGCACGGCGATACCGAGCAGCCGACCCGCGGTCTCGGAGGTGACGACGGTGGAGTCCGCACCGGATTGCTCGAGCAGGTGCTGGTTTTCGGCCTCGCGGACGGCGGCGATGATCTTGGCCTTGGGAGCGAGTTCTCGCGCGGTGAGCGTGACAAGCACGGCGGTGTCGTCGCGGTTGGTGGCCACGATGATCGACTTGGCGTGCTGCGCGCCGGCGAGCCGGAGCACCTCGGAATCGGTCGCGCTGCCGCGGACCGTGACCAGCCCGGCGCTCTTGGCCCGCTCAAGGGAAGCGGCGTCCTCGTCCACCACGACGATGTCGGCGGGGGCGACCTCGTCGCCGACCATCGCCGCCGCGGCAGTCCGGCCCTTGGTGCCGTAGCCCACGATGATGATGTGGTTGCGCAATCTGTTCCTCCAGCGCTGGATTTGATAGACCTGCCGCGATTGCGTGGTGAGGGTTTCGACGGTCGTCCCGATGAGCACGATCAGGAACGCCACCCGCAGCGGCGTGATCACCAGGACATTGACGAGCCTGGCCGTGGGCGTGATCGGCGTGATATCGCCATAACCCGTCGTCGACAACGAAACCGTCGCGTAGTACAGGCAGTCGAGGAACGACAGCTGGTTTTCCTGCGAGTCGCGATAGCCGTCCCGGTCGATGTAGACGATCAGCACCGCCGCGAACAATGCCGCCAGCGCGTAAATGACGCGCACCGTGATGCGACGCGCCGGGCTGACGGTCTCGGTGGGGATCTGGACGCGATCGGTGATCGCGTGGACCGGCATGTCGGTGAGAGACTGGTCGAATCGGCGCAACCGGCGGCGCAGGCGTCCTTTAGCCATGAGGCCCGGTCAGGTTGTGAGGCAGCCGCACCAGCACAATGTACTCATGTCCTCCTCCTCATCTGCACTGCAGCAGATTTCCAAGTCCTCGCGTGGCGCCAAGATGGGCGCCTGGCTCGTCGGGATGGGGGTGTTGCATTTCGCCGCCCCCAAGCCGTTCGACACCATCGTTCCGGAGGAGTTGCCAGGCACCCAGCGCTTCTACACCTACGCCTCCGGTGTCGCCGAGATCGGTGTCGGGGCCCTGCTGATCGCGCCGCAGACTCGCCGCGTCGGAGCACTGTCGGCCATTGCGCTGTTCGTGGGTGTGCTGCCGGGGAACGTGAACATGGTGCGGCTGTGGTCCAGGGATCCCGTGAAACCGCTGCCCATGCGGATCGCCGCCTATGCCCGCCTTCCGTTGCAGATCCCGATGATCACGCAGGCCTGGAAGGTCTACAAGGAGAGCTAGGCGGCCTCCCCCCGCGCGTGATCGTTCAGCAGCGCGATCAGGTCGTCCTCGTCGGGCAGCAGGTGCGGCACCACGGTCTCGCCGGAACGCACATAGTGGAACACCGCCCGCACCGACGACACCGGGCACTGGTGTAGCCGGGCCCACGCCAGCCTGTACACGGCCAGCTGAACAGCGTTGTGCTGCAATTCTTCTGGAGTGGACGGCGCGTCGCCCGTCTTCCAGTCCACCACCGTGACCGTGCCGTCCTCGCCGGCGAAGACCGCATCGATGCGACCTCGCACCACGCGGCCCGCGATCACCATGTCGAAGGGCACCTCGACATCGACCGGGGTGCGAGCGGCCCACTGCGACACCGCGAATGCGGCCTGCAGCTCCTCCAGCTCTCCCCGGTCCTGCCGATCGGCGTCGACTGCACCGGGCAGATCGTCGAGATCGAAGAGCTTCTCCGCCTGGAAATACCGCTGCACCCAATCGTGAAAAGCTGTTCCCAGCAACGCCTGTGAGTCCGGCCGGCGAGGGAGCCGCCGCTGCAGGCGCTGCGCGACCCCCTCCGGGTCCTTACCCAATTCGACCATCGCGCTCACGGACAGCTGCACGGGCAGCGACGGAGCGGGCCGCTGGGCGGCCAGTTCGCGTTCCGCAAGTAAGGCGTCGACGTCCTCGGCCCAGCCGTGCACATCGGCCCGCGGTACCGGCGGGACCTCCCCGGCCATCGCGGTGGCGACGAGTTGCGCGCCGCGGTCGGTGGGTGCGCGGCGTCCGCCCATCGGGTCCACCGGCCAGACGGCCTCGATCTCACGGTCCCGCAGTGGATTGGGTTCACCGTCGGCGGGTGCGTCGGCCCAGACGTCTACCATTCCGCAGGGAGTGCCCGCGGCCGTCGACGCGGCGATGACGTCCTTCAGCTCGCACAGGAAGTCGGACGGGCCGCGAGGCTTGGACTCCGTGGCACCCCAGTGATGTCCCGACACGAGCAGCGTGTGCTCAGCGCGGGTGATCGCCACATACAGCAACCGCCGCTCCTCGTCGGTGCGCCGCTGCTCGAGGCTTCGCTTGTGATCGGAGATCTTGTCGGACAGCCCTTTCCGATCACTGACGTCCGAGGTGTCGAGAACGGGGACACCGTGTGCGGACACCGTGGCGCAGTCGCCGCGCAGCAACGGCGGCAGGTCGGCGGCATCGGTGAGCCATGTTCGCGGCGAGGCCGTGGACGGGAACACCCGCCCCGACAGGTGCGGCACGGCGACGATCTGCCACTCCAGCCCCTTCGCCGCATGCACGGTCAGGATCTGGACGCGGTCGGCGGACACGGTGACTTCGGCAGGCGCAAGGCCGTTCTCCACCTGCTCCGCAATGTCCAGGTAGGCCAACAGGCCCGATACTGTCGCCGACCCACGCGATGAGAAGTCGGCGACCACGTCACCGAAGGTATCGAGGTGCTCGGTGCCCGACCATCCCGCCGAAATATGTTGAGCGGCACGAACTTCGGCGTCGACACCGAGGACGCGTCGTATCTCGGCGATGAGGTCGGGCAGCGGGCTGTCGAGGTGGGCGCGCAGTGCGGTCAGCTCCCGCCCCAGCGCGACGATCCTGGCGTGACCGGTGGCGGAGTACGCCGCCGCCTCTCCGGGGTCACAGATCGCGTCGGCCAGGCACGCGGTGTCGGCGTCGGGGCTTAGCGCGGCCACGATGTCCGCCGTCGCCGACGATGCATCCGCTGGCCCCGCGTCGACCAGCGCTGCGGCCCGTCGCCACAACGCGGCGACATCGCGGGCGCCGAGCCTCCAGCGTGGGCCGGTCAGCACCCGTACGGCGGCCGCACCGGCAGTCGGGTCGGCCGACAGCCGCAACATCGCCACCACGTCGGCGACCTCGGGAACGGCGAGCAGACCCGCGAGCCCGACCACCTCGACAGGGACACCGCGCCGGTTCAAGGCTTCGGCCATCGGCGCGGCGTCGGCGTTGCGTCGCACCAGGACCGCCGCAGTGGGTGCCCCACCCGGCGCGCTGCCGCCCGCGTGCCACCGGCGCGCGACCTGGTCGGCGACCCAGTCACGCTCGGCCTCGACGTCGGAGAGCAGCGCGCAGTGCACAGCACCCGGTTCGGCGCCGGGCCGCGACTGCAGCGACCGCACCGACACCGAACGCCGTCGGGCATCGACGGAGACCTCGTTCGCCAGATGCAGCACCTCCGGCGGATTACGCCAGCTGGTGCGCAGTTCCAGCGTCGGCGCCGGCGTCCCGTCCGAACGCGGGAAGTCGGTGGTGAATCGCGGCAGGTTGGTCGCGGACGCGCCGCGCCAGCCGTAGATCGACTGGATGGGGTCACCGACCGCGGTCAGCGCCAGTTCGTCGTCGGCCCCGCCGCCGAACAGAGCCGAGAGAGCCACACGTTGTGCATGCCCGGTGTCCTGGTACTCGTCAAGGAGGACGACCCGGTAGCGCTGCCGCAATTGCTCACCGACAGAGGGGAATTGCGACGCAAGTCGCGCGGCCGAGGCCATCTGCATGCCGAAATCCATCACGCGTTCCTCGCGCATCCTGCGGTGCAGCTCGTCGATCAGCGGGACCAGCATCGTGCGCTCGGTCTGGGTGGCCAGCATGCGCAACAGCCACTGGCTGGGGCCGCGATCTCGCTGATATCTGCCCGCGGGCAGGTGATGAACCAGCCGGTCGAGTTCGACATGGGTGTCGTTCAGTTGCGCCGTGTCGACGAGATGCTCGGAGAGCTGTCCGGCCAGACGCAACACCATCCCGGTGATAGAGGCAGGCGACTTGTCGGTGTCCAGCGCCGCCGGGTGCTCGCAGACCACACGGAAGGCCAACTGCCACAGCTCAGTTTCGGTGAGCAGCCGGGTGTCGGGTTCGACGGGAAGCATCAGCCCGTACTCGCGCAGCAGGTTCCCCGCGAAGGCGTGATAGGTGCCGACGGTGACAGGGTCTTCGGTGAAACCGGCGCCGGCGGCGGCGGGCACCAGCAACCCCGTGCCGGCGAGCCGCGCCAGCCGCGCCCGCACCCGCCGCAAAAGCTGCCCCGCGGCCTTACGGGTGAACGTCAAACCCAGCACCTCTCCGGGGGACGCGTAGCCGTTGGCGACCAGCCATACCACGCGTGCGGCCATCGTCTCGGTCTTGCCTGCGCCGGCACCGGCGATGACGACGAGCGGTCCCGGCGGCGCGGCGATCACGGCCGCCTGCTCGTCGGTCGGCTCGAAAAGCCCGAGGGCCCGGGACAACTCCGCGGGACTGTAACGGGGTGCGGTCACGCTTTACTCCTGGAATTCTGGGCCGGGCACATCGGGCGTACAGGGCAGTGAGCACATCCGTCGTTGACCCGTGCGACGAAATCGGGGCCCTGCGTCGCGCAGGCTGCCTGCTTCACCCGCGATTGCCAATCGGAACGACCATCCGGTGTCAGTGCGTCCTGATGGCGTTCGGCGGCGCCGCCACCGGTGGATTTGCCGAGGTAGACGAGCCGCCCACCGCCCGGCTGGTCGCCCTCGGCGATCAAACCTGCGGCGACCGCCAGCTGATACATCGCCAGCTGCGCGTGGTTCTGGGCGTCGTCCTTGGTGACAGGACTCTTGCCGGTCTTGATGTCCACGACGACGAGCCGGCCCTCGTTGTCGCGCTCGAGCCGGTCGAGCCGCCCCCGGATCCGCACAGCGGGACCCTCGGCGTCGGCGTCGCCGATCTCGCCGTCGACGTCGACCTCGGTGCCGACCTCGGTCAACTCGGACCGGGTGTCGGTACGCCATCTCAGGAACGTCGACAGCATGTCAAGGTGCCGGATCAGCTCGTTGTCCGAATACCACTGAGCATCGAAAGGCAATTCCTCCCAGACCTTCTCGAGCTCATTGACGAGCTGGGACTCGGACTTGCCCGACTCCGACACGAGCGCGTGCACCAGCGATCCCAGCGCCGAACGGACGTCGCGGCCCCGCGCGCCCCCGTGCCGCTCCAGCAGCCAGCGCAGCGGGCAGTCCGACAGCATCTGCAACGTCGACGGAGACAAGCTGACCACATGGTCGTCGCCCTCCCACAGGGGCTCCTCGGTCGACAGTTCCCGCGAGGCGTACCACGATCCGGGATCCGCCCCGTGTACACCCGCAGCGGCCAACCTCGCCAACTGAGTTGCCGCACATGATTTTTCGATGTCGTCGACGGTGCCGGGTTCCGCGCACACAACGGCGCGCAGCCGTCCGACCAGCGCTGCCGGCGCCAGCAGCCGCGGGGCCCTGATCGGTGCGGCGGATTCAGACATCGGCTCGGTGGAGAGCGCGGCAAGCTCATGGCAGAACGACGACGGCAGCATCGCGTCGTCACCGGAATCGCTGTCGACCGCCGTCACGAGCAACCGGCTGCGCGCCCGGCCCATCGCCGCGATCAGGAGGCGCCGCTCCTCGGCGAGCAGCGGCGCCCGGCTCGACACTCGTTGGCCCGCTTGGACGACACCGTCGATGACATCGACGAGATGCTGGGTGCCCAGTACGCCTCCGCGCGGGGAAACATTGGGCCACAGCCCTTCCTGGAGTCCGGCGATCACGACGAACTCCCATTCCCGGTTCAGGGCCGAATGCGCGCTCACCAGCGAGACACCGGTACGGGCCCGGTCGTCGCCGCGGGCGGGAGGCAGGGACAGCGATCCGATGTGGTCGACGAGGCCGCGTATGGACGTTCCCGCCGTGCGGGCGACGTACTGCTCTGCGACGTCGAACAGGGCGGTGACGGCATCGAGGTCCCGTTCTGCCTGTGCCGCCGCGGGGCCACTGCGCTCGCTGGCCGAAAGCCACCGCCGCTGCAATCCCGAACGGTGCCATGCCTGCCACAGCGTGTGCCGCGGGTCGCTGCCCTGGTCGGCGCTGCGACGGGCGGCGGTCAGCACCGAGCGGACCCGTCGCAGCGCGCGAGCCTGCTCGTCGGGCAGGGTCACGGGTTCCCCGTTCAACGCGTTCACCAGGAGCTCGCCGAAGCAATCGGATGCCCCGGGAGCCGCCCGGCGCAGCGCGCGACGCAGTTGACGCAGCGACACCGGGTCGATCCGCCCGATCGGACCCGTCACCAGGGCCAGCGCGCGGTCGTTGTCGAGGCCGTCGGCCGTGGCTTCCAGGACCGTGAGCAGCGCCCGCACGGCCGGTTGATCGGCCAGCGGCGCCTCGGTGTGCGGCTGGTCCACGGGGACACCAGCGGTGGCCAGCGCACGCGCCAGCGTCGCGCCCATGCGGGGAACTGAGCGGACGATCACGGCCATCTGGTCCCAGGGCACGCCGTCGACGAGGCGCGCACGGCGCAGCGCGTCGGCGATCAGAGCCGACTCCGCGTGTGGCGACGCGGCGATGTGCACCGTCAGCGCGCCCGAAGCTTCGGTGCCGGCGAACTCACGCACTGCGTCAGTACCAGGAAGCCGCCGCGTGACGGCGGTGATCGCGTCGGCCAGCGGCGCCGCGCAACGATGGGATCGGGTGAGCGTCAACGTGTGGCCGTCACCGCGCAGCAACGCCGGGTCGGCGCCACGGTAACCGAACACCGTCTGGTGCGGATCTCCTGCGATGACGGTGAGTTCGGTACCGGCGGAAAGGATCTCGACCAGCCGCGCGGTTTGCGGATCGAGGTGCTGGGCGTCGTCGACGAGCAGCAGCTGGATACGTGCCCGTTCGGCGGCCAGCAGGTCGGTGTCCATGGCAAAGGCCTCCAGGGCCGCGCCGACCAGCTCCGCGGCGCCGAGCGCCGGAACGGTGGCTTGCGGGGCGGCCATGCCGACGGCGGAACGGAGGAGCATGACCTGCTCGTAGGCTTGGGCGAACCGGCCGGCCGCCTGCCACTCCGGGCGGCCGCTGAGGCGCCCGATGCGTTGCAGCGCAAGCGGATCGACACCGCGCTCACTGCAGCGGGCCATCAGGTCACGCAGTTCGGTGGCGAACCCGACGGTGCTCAGCGCCGGTCGCAGCCGCTCGGGCCACCGGACAGGCGACGCGTCGCCGTCCTCGAGGTCGCCGGCGAGCAGCTCCCGGATGATCCCGTCCTGTTCTGCGCTGGTGATCAACCGTGGTTGGGGACTTTCGTTACGCTGCGCGGCGAGCCGCAACACCGCGAATGCATACGAGTGCACGGTGCGCACGAGAGGTTCACGCACCGCGTCACGCCCACCCGCACCCAACAGCCTCGACGTGATGGATGCCCGGGCGTGAGCGCTCAGCCGCGCCGAACCCGTCAGCAGCAGAATCGATTCCGGATCGCAACCGGCCGCGATGTGAGCCACCGCGGTGTCCACGAGCAGGGTGCTCTTGCCCGTGCCCGGCCCGCCCAGCACCCGGACGGTGCCACGCGTGCCCCGGCGACCCAAGGCGTCGAGTGTCAGTTCGGTATGCGGCGCGGACATGCAGGCATACCATCACGAGGGTCCGACAAATCCCCCTCGCATGGTCTGCGCCGTGCGCGCCTGGCACGATCGGCAAGGTGACCGACCCGTTGTGCACCTATCGATTCGGACCGACCGGACCCGCCGAGGTTCTGGCCGTCCATGGACTGACCGGACACGGCAATCGCTGGGAGACACTGTTCACCCAGCATCTGCCCGACGTCACGGCCATCGCCCCCGATCTCCTCGGGCACGGGCGATCCTCGTGGGATGCCCCGTGGACGATCGAGGCCAACGTCGCGGCGCTGACCGCACTCCTCGAGGCCGAAGGCGGCGACCCCGTGGTCGTGGTGGGCCACTCCTTCGGCGGTGCGATCGCGCTGAACCTCGCTGCGGCGCGGCCGGATCTGATCACGGGCCTGGTGCTGCTCGATCCGGCCGTGGCCCTGGACGGGCGGTGGATGCGCGAGGTGGCCGACGACATGTACAGCTCTCCCGACTACACCGACCGCGCCGAAGCCCGCCAGGAGAAGATCGGCGGTTCGTGGGGCGAAGTGGCCGACGACGAGCTCGAACGCGAACTCGACGAGCACCTCGTCGACACTGCGGGCGGCCGCGTCGGGTGGCGCATCAGCATTCCGGCCATGCTGTCCTATTGGAGCGAGCTGACCCGCCCCGTCCCCGTGCCGCGCGACGGAACCCCCACCACGCTGGTGCGGGCCGCGCGCACCGACCCGCCTTACGCGAGCGACGAGCTGATCGCCGCTCTGGATGCCGGCCTTGGACCGAATTTCACGCTGCTGGAGTGGGATTGCGACCACATGGTCCCGCTGGCGAAACCGGCCGAGACCGCGGCGGTGATCCGGGACCGGCTGGCCTGACGATGGCGGCGATCACCGAGGAGCAGGTGGAGACGGTGCGAGCCCTGGTAAGGGCCATCCCGTCCGGCCGCGTGTCCACCTACGGTGACATCGCAGACGCCGCAGGGCTTCCCAGTCCGCGAATCGTCGCGTGGATCATGCGGACCGACTCGTCGGATCTGGCCTGGCATCGGGTGATCCGGGCGTCGGGGCGGCCCGCACCGCACCTGGAGACCCGTCAGCTGGAGCGGTTGCGCGCCGAAGGAGTATTGGCCGATGACGGCCGAGTGTCGCTGAAGCAGTACCGCCACACGTTCTGAGTTCGCCGACCGTGAAGCCAGGGCTGTGGCAGCAGGCCAAACCACAGCCCGGAATGATATTTCGCGGGCGAAGCCGCGGGAATCACAACGCGAGCCGCACCAGTGCCGCCGTGCGCGCCAGGCCGGGGAACGCGGCGGCCGTCGACCTCGGGTGTAGTGCATGCACACTGAGACGGAACATCAACGCCCGCAACAGCATCTGCGGCCATTCCGGCAACGCCGACCAACGCTCGATCAACGCGTCGTCGGCCTCACCCCAGGCCAGAGCATCCACCACGACGACGCCGGCCGCCCACGCGGGCGGACGCCAGTACGGCGTGATGTCGGTGATCCCCGGTGCCGCGGTGCCCGCGAAAAGCGCTGTGCCGTAGAGGTCGCCGTGCACCAGCTGGCTGGGGCTCTTGGTCGGACGACGCAGGGCGGCGAGCTGGTTGATCAGCTCGATCGACTTCTGGCCGTCCGACGTGCCCGGCCCCACTCTCGCGCCGGGCGGCAGGGAATGCAGCGGGCGCTCCTCCCACGCCGCCCGGTCGGCGGCGATGAACACGTCGACGTCGCCCCACGGTGCGATCGGCGGCTGAGTCAGGAAACGGGGACGTTCCAGCTTCGCCGTCGCCTCGTGCAACCGCACTGCCGCGGAGACGACTTCGTCATGCCGCGGTTCCGGCGTTCCCGCGACGTAGGTGTCGGCCCGCCAACCGGCCACGACGTAGCGCCCGTCGGTCGAACGGACGGGGCGGGCCAGCCGCACGCCGTCGACGAACAACGTCTCCCGGATCTTCGCCGACCATGCCGCGCGGGCATGATCGGCGACCATCGACAACACGACCTCGCCGCAGCGCCAGCCGCCCTCCCAGCTGGAACCCAGTGGCGCCGGCTGCACCCCGGACAGCCCGAAAGCTGCAAGTACATGCTCTGGCGGGCGCTCTGCGGTCACCGCAACAGCGTAAGCGCCGCGACGGCCAACCCAGCGTTAGTACATGACCATGTCGGGTTCGAGTTGCTTGCCCCAGGCCACGATTCCGCCCTGCACGTGCAGCGCGTCGGAGAATCCGGCCTTCTTCACGATGGCGAGCACCTCGGCCGAGCGGACACCGGTCTTGCAGTAGAACACCGGCGTCTGGTCCACCTTCAGCTTGGACAGCGCCTCGCCCGTCTCGAACGAACCCTTCGGGATCAGCTCGGCACCCTGAATGTGGTTGATGTCCCACTCGACCGGCTCGCGAACATCGATCAGCGCCAGCGACTTACCGGAGTCCAGCAGCTCCCGCAGCTCGCGCGGCGTGATCGTGGATTCGGCGGCCGCCTCCGCGGCCTCGTCGGAGACGACGCCACAGAATTCCTCGTAGTCGATGAGCTCGGTGATCTTCGGCGTCGACGGATCCTTGCGGATCTTGATCGTCCGGTAGGTCATGTCGAGCGCGTCGTAGACCATGAGACGGCCCAGCAGCGGCTCGCCGATTCCGGTGAGCAGTTTGATGGCCTCGGTGCCCATCACCGATGCGATGGACGCGCACAGGATGCCCAACACGCCGCCCTCGGCGCATGAGGGCACCATCCCGGGCGGCGGCGGCTCCGGGTAGAGATCGCGGTAGTTCAGGCCCAGTCCGTCGGGGGCGTCCTCCCAGAACACCGAAACCTGGCCCTCGAAGCGGTAGATCGAGCCCCACACGTACGGTTTGCCCGCCAGCACGGCCGCATCGTTGACGAGGTAGCGCGTCGCGAAGTTGTCCGTGCCGTCCAGGATGAGGTCGTACTGCGCGAACAGGTCGACCGCGTTGTCCGGTTCGAGGCGGAACTCGTGGAGGTTGACCGTGACGAGAGGATTGACCTCCAGGATGGAGTCCTTGGCGCTCTGCGCCTTGGACCGACCGATGTCGGACTGGCCGTGGATGATCTGGCGCTGCAGGTTGGACTCATCGACGACGTCGAACTCGACGATGCCGATGGTGCCGACACCTGCGGCCGCCAGGTAGAGCAGCGTGGGCGATCCCAGACCGCCGGCCCCGATGACGAGGACCCTGGCGTTCTTCAGCCGTTTCTGCCCGTCCAGGCCGAGGTCGGGAATGATGAGGTGGCGGCTGTAGCGCGCGACCTCCTCGCGAGTCAGTTCAGCCGCTGGCTCTACCAGCGGCGGCAACGGTGAGGACACCGACTTCTCCTTGGTTGGCTGTACGACCCATCTCAGCAGGTACGGGATTCAACAGCAACGAGGCCCCATCGCTTCCCGCCCGCTCGGGCGAGAACTCGCTTGCGGCGCCGACGTCACGCGATCGGATACGGCCAGGGGTTGAACCGGCAGGTCAGACCATCGGCGGTCACCGTGCCGGGGTCGAACTTCGCCGCATCGTTGTTGCTGGTGGAGAAGGTCTGCTGCATCATGATCGGCGCCAGCGCACCGTTTTCGGCGCATTGCTCGTGGCGCGCGTAGCCCATCGCGTGGCCGACCTCGTGGTTGATCACATATTGCCGGTAGGACCCGATGTCGCCCTGGAACGGCACCGCTCCGCGCACCCACCGCGCCTCGTTGATGAATACCCGCGGCTGCCCCTGGAAGGCGGGGTTGTAGCAGGACGCTTCCAGTGGGATGTCGTACCCGCACCCGTCGCGAATGGTCATCGGCGAGGTGAGCGACACCCGGAAGTCCGGCACCACCCCTGACGCGGCGTCGACCCGAGTGAACGCGAACTCGGGGTTGTGCGTCCAGCTCTTCGGGTTGGCCAGCGTCTCGCTGACCATCCGCGCGAAACCTTCGTCACCGCCGAAAGTCGTGGTGTCGACGCCGTCTTCGACCTCCACGGTGTAGGTGAAGACCTTGGTGGTGCCCTGGCCGACCTGGGGTGTCGCGCCGGGGACGACGTGCCAGGTGCGGGCGCCCGCCTCGGTGAAGGGCCCGCCCTGCGGCAGGATCCCCGTGGGCAGGCTGGCGTCGAATTCGGTCAGCCCCTTGGGTGGGGCGCCGACGATGGCGGTGCTCGCCATGCCGATCGTCGGCGGCCCCTGAACGGGCCCTTCCTCTTCCACGGCCTGGGGAGCGCTCGTGCCGGTGACAGTCTGGTAGACGACGACCGCGGTGAGAACGACCAGCAGCGGCAGCGCATAGGCGCGCCACCCGTATGTCGAGATGAAACGGCCGATCCAGGACTGCTTGCGCAAGCGCGCATGCTCGTCGCGGTTGGCCCGCGGCCTACCCGGCTGCTCGGCCAGCGGGTCGCGCTGCGCGCGAAGCGGCTCCCGCCACTCGTCGCGCAACACCGGCACGCGACCGCCCCCGCGACGCCCTGGGTCGTAGGTCACCGAAACAGAATGACACAGGTCAACGGACTTGCTGGTCCGGCGCGCCACCGAGGGCGCGTGCCCATCCGCCCCTCCCGGACGCAGAGGCGACCGACCCGCTGTCCTGAGGCGTAGGGTCGGCCAACGGTAGTACTGTCATTCGCAGCCATTTCAGGACGCCGGTCGCGCCGGCTGGATATTTCGAGGTTTTGATGAGCGAACTCGCCAGGTCGGCGCAGCGACGAGGAGGCCAGCCGGCCAACGGCACCGGCGCCCCCGTCGCGGTGCGGCGCGGCAACCGCCTGCCGCGCGATGAGCGCCGTGGGCAACTGCTTGTCGCAGCCAGCGAGGTGTTCGTCGACCGCGGCTACCACGCCGCGGGCATGGACGAGATCGCCGACCGCGCAGGAGTCAGCAAACCGGTTCTGTACCAACACTTCTCGTCGAAGGTCGAGCTGTACCTGGCAGTGCTGCAGCGCCACGTGGACAACCTGGTCTCCGGCGTGCGCCAGGCGTTGCGGACCACCACCGACAACCGCCAGCGCGTGCGCGCCGCGGTGCAGGCCTTCTTCGACTTCATCGAGCACGACAGCCAGGGCTACCGGCTGATCTTCGAGAACGATTACGTGACCGAACCCCAGGTGGCTGCGCAGGTCAAGGTCGCCACCGAATCGTGCACCGACGCGGTGTTCGATCTCATCAGCCACGACTCCGGTCTTGAGCCGCACCGGGCCCGGATGATCGCTGTCGGGTTGGTCAGCATCAGCGTCGACTCCGCGCGGTACTGGCTCAACAACGAGCGTCCGATCGAGAAAGACGACGCCGTCGAAGGCACCGTCCAGTTCATCTGGGGCGGGCTGTCACACGTCCCCATGACGCGCTCCTAAAGCATCAGACCGTAAGCGGCGCTCCCGCAAGGGTTTTCGCATCAAGCGTTTCCCGCGGGAAGCGCGCTCCCGGCAGGCCCTACTGGCTCTTGGTGACTTCCGCGCCGACGGCATTGACACCGAAGCCGACGCGGCGCGAGTCTGCGGCCCCGATCTCGACATAGGCGATGCGTGCGGACTGGACGAGGAAACGCCTGCCCTTCTCGTCGGTGAGACCGAGCACGGCCGGATCGCCGCTCAACGCATCGGTGACCAACTTCTCCACCTCGGCCGGGGTCTGCGCGCTGGCGAAGTTCAGCTCGCGCGGGCTGTCGGTGACACCGATCTTGACCTCCACGGTGAGAACCCTTCTGTTCGTGTGCTCGTCTACCTCAAGGAGGCTAGTGGACGTCGGCCGGCTGAGGGGCCGCTGGGCAGCCCCGTACGCGAGGAGCGAAACCGCGCCGCCGCGGCACGTCGGCCCCGGCCCATAACAACAGGGCGATCGAACCGAGTCCCGACCGTGACCGCGAGGCAGGCGCGTCAGCCCCATACGTCACTTCTGCCTCAGTAGCATCGGCCACGAAAACGGATAGAGCTGACTGGGAAAGTGGCATGAACAGGCCTTACACCGCACAATCGCCGTATTCTCTGACCCCGACAGAGCGCATCCGCAGCCCACACGGCAGCGGACGCCGCAGCGGCAGATACGGCAGCTACGGAACTGCGACCGACGATTCGGACCGCTACGACGACCTGGACACCGACGCGCTGCCGCCGTACCACTCCGACGGCTACAACGACTACAACGACGACCACGACGACGACTACGACGACGCCGAGAGTTACGACGAGTACCTCGACGAGGCCCGGCTCGACCGGCGGTGGATGTGGATCGCCGGCGTCGCGGGGGCGATCCTGTTCGTCGCGGTGATCACCGCGAGCATGATCCTCGGCGGCGGCGACAGCGGATCGGTGTCGGCGACCGTCGCGTCACCCCTGCCGACGTCGAGTGCGCCGGAACCATCGGCCGCGCCGTCCCCGCGCGCGGCGGCACCCGCAGCTCCGTCGCTTCCGGCCGAGACCGTCACCACCGTCAGCCCAACGGCCGAGACCCCGGCGCCTGCACCCGCCGCGCCGTCACCGCTGCTGCCCGCGCCCCAGGCAGCGCCGCCGCCCGTGGCCGCCGCGCCCGGCACCGTCACCTACCGGATCACCGGCAACCGCGCGCTGCTCGACCTCGTAACCGTGATCTACACCGATGCCCAAGGCGCGCTGCAAACCGATGTGAACGCGGCGCTGCCGTGGTCGAAGACGATTGTGTTGAACCCGGGCGTCACCTTGAGCTCGGTGACCGCGACCAGCGTGTCAGGTCAGCTCAACTGCGCCATCGTCGACGCCAACGGCTCGCTGATCGCCGCGCAGAACAACAACTCGATCATCACCAACTGCACGCGCTAGACCCGCCGTCACGCCAGACCGAGCTCCTGCATGCGGGTGCTGTGGGTGTGCTGGAGCCGGTCGAAGAAGCCCGTCATCTGCGACAGGCCGCCGCCTGCCATCACCAGGTCGACGAGTTCGTCGTGGTCGGCCATGACGAACTGGGCCTGCGTGATCGCCTCGCCGAGCAACCGCCGAGACCACAGCGCCAACCGGTGGCGCTGGCGGTCGCTGGCCGTCACAGCGGCCCGGACCTCGGCGACGACGAACTGGGAATGCCCCGTCTCCGAGAGCACCGCCCGCACCACATCGGCGACCTCGTCGGGCATCACGTCGGCGATCTCCAGATAGAAGTCGGCGGCCAGGGCGTCCCCGACATACGTCTTGACCAGCGCTTCGAGCCAGGTGCTCGGGGTGGTCAGCCGGTGGTAGTTCTCGAGCGCGGACGCATACTTGGTCATCGCGGGGACGACATCGACGCCACGGCGCTCCAGGGCGTCGCGCAGCACCTCGTAGTGGTTCATCTCCGCGGCGGCCATGCTCGCCATGTTGATCCGGCCACTGAGGTTCGGCGCCATCCTGGCCTCTTCGGTGAGCCGGTAAAAGGCGGCCACCTCGCCGTAGGCGAGCAGTGCGAAGAGCTCGTTGATGCCGGAATGTTCGAGAGACACACGCGGCGAATCCGAGCCGTTCGGCTCGCCCGCAGAAGCAGAGGTGGCGGCCGCGCGCGGCGTCGAAGTCATGCCCCAACTCTAAACGCCGCATGCGTCAATGCCGCTTCTGAGCAGTCGACCGGCTACCATGGGGATGGTGTCGGCGCACGTGCCGACGGATCTACCCAGGTCACGCCGGCATTTACTGCCGCAGACACCTTGGAAATGTGCGTGCATGCAGGCGGCCCGCCCCCTCAGCGCAGGGCCCGGCGAAGGTTCACTTCACAACTCATGTGCGCGTGACAACACATGAGGATTGACACGTGAAAGGCTTCGTCTACCAAGCATGACTCCCGTAACCCCGCATCCCACACCGACATTCGCCGAACTCGGCGTCCGCGACGAGATCGTCCGAGCCCTCGCCGAGAACGGCATCGAACACGCCTTCGCGATCCAGGAGTTGACGCTGCCTCTGGCGCTGGCCGGCGACGACCTCATCGGGCAGGCCCGCACCGGTATGGGAAAGACCTTCGCGTTCGGCGTCCCGCTGCTGCACCGCATCAGCACCGACACCGATCGTCCCCTGACCGGCATTCCGCGCGCTCTGGTCGTCGTTCCGACCCGCGAGCTGTGCATCCAGGTGCACGGTGACCTCATCGCG
This sequence comes from Mycobacterium bulgaricum, assembly GCF_041287165.2. Taxonomy (NCBI): domain Bacteria; kingdom Bacillati; phylum Actinomycetota; class Actinomycetes; order Mycobacteriales; family Mycobacteriaceae; genus Mycobacterium; species Mycobacterium bulgaricum. Next base: position 33,621 of record NZ_JBGGKV020000002.1, read on the forward strand.
GCGTCGAAGTACCTCCAGGCTGACGACTCCCGCAAGCTGACCGTCACCGCCATCTACGGCGGCCGCCCCTACGAGCCCCAGATCGAGGCGCTGCAGAAGGGCGTCGACGTCGTCGTCGGCACCCCCGGCCGTCTCCTCGACCTCGCGCAACAGGGCCACCTCCAGCTCGGCGGTCTGTCGACGCTCGTGCTCGACGAAGCCGACGAGATGCTCGACCTGGGCTTCCTGCCCGACATCGAGCGCATCCTCAAGCAGATCCCCGACAAGCGGCAGGCCATGCTGTTCTCGGCGACCATGCCGGACCCGATCATCACGCTGGCGCGCACGTTCATGACGCAGCCGACCCACATCCGCGCCGAGGCCCCGCATTCGGCGGCCACCCACGACACCACCGAACAGTTCGCCTACCGCGCCCACGCGCTCGACAAGGTCGAGATGGTCAGCCGCATCCTGCAGGCCGAAGGCCGCGGCGCGACCATGATCTTCACGCGCACCAAGCGCACCGCACAGAAGGTCGCCGACGAGCTCGGTGAGCGCGGCTTCAAGGTGGGTGCCGTTCACGGTGACCTCGGGCAGGGCGCACGCGAGAAGGCGCTCAAGGCGTTCCGTACCGGACAGGTCGACGTCCTGGTCGCGACCGACGTCGCCGCGCGCGGCATCGACATCGACGACATCACCCACGTGATCAACTTCCAGATCCCCGAGGACGAGCAGTCCTACGTGCACCGCATCGGCCGCACCGGCCGCGCAGGCAAGACGGGCATTGCCGTCACCCTCGTGGACTGGGACGAGCTGCCCCGCTGGGCGATGATCGACAAGGCGCTCGGCCTCGAGACCCCCGAGCCTGCCGAAACGTACTCCAGCTCGCCGCACCTCTACGAAGAGCTCAACATCCCGACCGATGCCGGCGGCTCGATCGGCAGGCCCAAGCGCACCGCGGACAAGGAGCCGCCCGAACCGCGGGAGCCGCGCGAACGTCCCGCGCGCAATCGCAACCGGCGCCGCACGCGCGGCGGCAAGGCGGTCACCGGGCATCCCGAAGGATCTCCTGAAGCCTCGGCGTCCGACGACACCGGCGCAGCTGCCCCCGACGCCGGCGACGGCGAGGCCCGACCGGCACGCAGGCGCCGCCGCCGTCGGCCCAGCAAGGCGCCGGCCGCGGGTACGGCCGCAGGCACCAACTAACCGACTGCATTGGTCAAACCCGAACGCCGCACTCGGGCGGACCTCATCGCGGCGGCAGCGATCGCGGGTGTCGTCATCCTCGTCGCGGCCGCCGTGTGGTGGACCAGCGACGCCAGAGCGACGATCAGCAAGCCGGCCGCCGAACCGGTGCCGAGCCTCAAACCTGCTGTCGCCGTTCCGGATTCGCTGACGCAGCGGTGGACTGCACCCAGCGGGAAAACCACGCAGCCGCTGGTTGTCTCCGGCGCCGTCGTCACCGGGGACGGCAGGGGCATGGAGGGTCGCGACCCCGCTACCGGCACCACGCTGTGGAGCTACGCCCGCGATCTCGAGCTGTGCGGCGTCACCTGGGTCTACAACTACGCCGTCGCCGTCTATCCCGACGTGCGCGGCTGCGGTCAGGTCAGCACGGTCGACGCGAAAACCGGAATGCGCGGGCCGTCGCGCACCAGCTATTCCGACCGTGACGTCACGCTCTCCGGGGACGGCTCGACCGTGCTGTCGGCCGGGGAGACGCGGCTGGAGATGTGGCGTTCGGACATGGTGCGGATGCTGAGCTACGGCGCACTCGATGCGCCGATCAAACCCGGTGTTCCGGCAACGCCGCTGTGCCGTTTCGTCTCTGCGGGTGCGAGCTCCAGCTCGGTGTCGGTTCTGGAGGCGTGCAACAACCAGGATCTGCGCCTGACGCTGTTGCGCCCGTCCGACGAAGAAGACACTCCGGAGGTCAAGTACGCCCAGCAGAAGGGCGTCGCCGACGGCTCAGGCGCCCGCGTCGTGGCGGTCACCGATTCCTACACCGCGCTGTATGTGCCCACCCCGAGGCCGCGCCTCGACGTCATCGACGACACGGGCGCGACCATCGACACCACGATCGTCGACGGTGCGCCCTCCCCCGATGCCACGGCGTCACGGGCCGGTGACCTCATCACGTGGTGGACAGGGAAGGTGCTGATGGTGTTCTCCGCCGACAACCTCCAGTACAAGTACACCGTCGCGCCCTCAGGCGACGACGCCCCGATCGGACCGGCGACCGTGATGGCGGGCAAGTTGCTCGTGCCCGTCACCACCGGCTACGACGTCTTCGATCCGCAGACCGGCGCGGGCGACAAACACATCCCGCTGCAACGCCCAGCCGCCGACGGCCCCGTCGTACCCGCGGTGGCCGGGGAAACGCTGCTGGAGCAGCGGGGCGACGAACTGGTCGCGCTGGGGCCTTAGACCTCGGGCGTGAACGTCGCCAGCGCTTTGCCGGTCTTCCAGTGCTTCAGCAGCGCCGAAGCGAACTCCCGGTAGGCCACCGCGCCCTTGTTCTTGCGGCCGGTGAGCACCGATGCACCTGAGGCGCTGGCCTCGGCAAAGCGCACGGTGCGAGGGATCGGCGGGGCCAGCACGGGGAGGTTGTAGCGGTCGACCACGTCGAACAGCACGTCCCTGCTGTGGGTGGTGCGGGAGTCGTACAGCGTCGGCAGCGCACCGAGCATCGTCAGATTCGGGTTGGTGATTGCCTGCACGTCCGACACCGTGCGAAGGAACTGGCCCACGCCCCGGTGTGCCAGCGTCTCGCATTGCAGCGGTACGACGACCTCGTCGGCAGCGGTCAGCCCGTTGAGCGTCAGCACCCCGAGCGAGGGCGGACAGTCGATGATCACGACGTCGAAGTCGGCGCTCACCTTGTCCAGCGCCCGCTTGAGCGCATGTTCGCGACCGGCTCGCATCAACAGCATCGCCTCGGCCCCGGCAAGGTCGATGTTGGCCGGCAGCAACGTCATACCCTCGGGCGTCTGCACCAGGGCGGCGTCGGGTTCCACATCGCCGAGGAGGACCTCGTGTACCGAGACCGGCAGCTTGTCGGGATCGTGCCCCAACGAGAAGGTCAGCGAGCCCTGCGGGTCGAGGTCGACGAGCAACACCTTCTTGCCCTGCTCGGTCATCGCCGCACCCAACGACGCCACCGTCGTCGTCTTGGCGACCCCGCCTTTCTGATTGGCGACCGCCAATACCCGCGTCACATTTCCCATTCTGAAGCCCGTTCTGCCATCGTGTTGTCCTCCCCTGTCCATCTTCGCCCGCGGACGCCGCCGAAACCGGGGCGTACGGCAGAATCGAACGTTGTGGGCCTCCTGCAGCACCGACTGATCCTGCTCCGCCACGGCGAAACCGAGTGGTCGAAATCGGGCAAGCATACGAGCCGTACCGAACTCGAGCTCACCGAGCATGGCCGTGTTCAGGCCGAAGCCGCCGCAGACACGCTGAAGCAGATGGAACTGGTCGACCCGTACGTGATCAGCAGCCCGCGCATGCGCGCCGCCACCACCGCCGAGCTGGCGGGCCTGACCGTCGACGAGGTCAGCCCGTTGATCAGCGAGTGGGATTACGGCGACTACGAAGGCACCACTACCGAGGAGATCCGCAAAGCCGTGCCCAACTGGCTGGTGTGGACCCACGGCTGCCCCGGCGGTGAGACGTCCGCGCAGGTCTGCGAGCGCGCCGATCGCGCCATCGACGTGGCACTGGAGCACATGCAGTCCCGCGACGTGGTGTTCGTCGGGCACGGTCACTTCTCCCGGGCGGTGATAACCCGGTGGATCGAGCAGCCGGTCTACGAGGGAATCCGCTTCGCGATGCCTGCCGCGTCAGTCGCGGTCTGCGGCTTCGAACACGGCGTGCGTCAACTCAGTGCGCTGGCACAGACCGGCCATCCCAACCCAGCGGTATCGACGTGACCCGCGAACCGACGTTCGTAGTGGACGGCCCCGACGGCGTGATCGTCGGCGAGGGTGTGCACACGGCCTTCCCCCATATCGCCGATGCTCGCGCCGCACTCGCGTCGCACAGCACACCAATCATCGTGGGCGCGTTGCCTTTCGATCTCACCCAACCCGCCGCCCTGATCCGGCCGCAGTCGGTGCGGTTCACCGGCAAGCTGCCGGAATGGCCGCAGCGCGACTTGCCCGCCGTCGAGATCACCGCGACGACACCGGACGCCGACGAGCACCGGCGCCGCATCGAGACAGCACTGGCGCGGCTGCGCGATCCGGACGACGCGCTGCACAAAGTCGTCCTGGCCCGTGCGCTGCGGCTGACCGCCGACGGGCGACTGGACGCGCGGACCCTGCTGCGCAGGCTCGCGGCCAAGGACACCCAGGCCACCAAATACCTGGTGGATCTGTCGGCCGCCGGCGACGGCAACTCCGGCACCGTCCTGGTCGGTGCGAGCCCGGAGCTTCTGGTGGCCCGGCAGGGTCAGCAGGTGCTCTGCCGCCCGTTCGCGGGGTCGGCTCCGCGCCTGGCGGACCCCGACGCCGACGCGGCCAACGGCGCCGCCCTTGCCGCGTCGCAGAAGAACCGGCACGAGCATCAGCTTGTCGTCGACGCGTTGCGTGCCGCGCTCGAACCTCTGTGTACAGATCTGCAGGTTGCCGACCGCCCGCAGCTCACCAAGACCGCTGCCGTCTGGCATCTCTACACCCCGATCTCCGGGAATCTTCGCGAAAAGTCAACCAGCGCATTGGATCTGGCGGTCGCACTGCATCCGACACCGGCGGTGGGCGGCTCGCCGACCGACCAGGCCGTCGCGCTGATCGACGACATCGAAGGCGATCGCGGGTTCTACGCGGGCACCGTGGGCTGGTGCGATCAGCGGGGCGACGGCCGCTGGGTGGTGTCGATCCGGTGTGCGCAGCTCTCCGCGGACCGCCGCACCGCCACGGCCCATTCCGGTGGCGGCATCGTGGCCGAGTCCGATCCGTGCGAGGAAGTCGACGAGACGACGACGAAGTTCCGGACCATCCTGTCGGCGCTGGGAGTCCAGGCGTGAGCGAACTCATTCGCCCCGTTCGACGCGGCGACGAAGCCGAACTGACGGCCATGATCCACGAGCTCGCAGCCTTCGAACACGCCTCCGACGAATGCACTGTCACCGAAAGTCACATGGGCGAAGCACTTTTCGGGCCGGCACCCACCGTGTACGGCCACCTCGTCGAAGTCGACGGACAGGCCGCCGCGGCGGCGCTGTGGTTCCGCAACTTCTCGACGTGGGACGGGGTGGCGGGCATCTACCTGGAAGATCTGTTCGTACGCCCGCAGTTCCGCAGACGGGGCCTGGCACGCAAGCTGCTCGCGACGCTGGCCCGTGAGTGCGTCGAGCGTGGCTACTCGCGTCTGAGCTGGGCCGTCCTGGACTGGAACGTCAACGCGATCGCCCTGTACGACGCCGTCGGCGGAAAACAGCAGGACGAATGGATCACCTATCGGGTGTCGGGGCCAGACCTGTCTGACCTGGCGTCCGAACTCGCACCGGAATCGGGCGCCTGAGTCAGCCAGTGCAGCCCTGACGGGCTGAACAGCAGGGCGAGCACCGCAATCGCCGTCGCGGCCACCACCAGGGCGATGCCCAGCCAACCCGAGCCGTAGACGTACCACGCGACGCCGAGCAGCACCAGATTCGCGAACACCGTGATACCGCGGCCCCATCGGCGCCCGGTCCACAGCGCCCAGCCCGCGGCGGCCACACCCGAACCCATGATCGCGAACCAACCCGCGGTGCCGTAGCCGCTGATCGCGATCTCGTGATGGCCTGCCGCTTCCCGCACGACGAGCGCGACAGCCATCGCGATCAACAGGAGCCCCTCCAGCCCGGCGATCCCGCCCGCGATGCGCACCGGGCGGGGCGGCAGCGGATATGAGGTCACTGTGCAAGCCTGTCGGCCAGGTATCGCACCGCCATCTCATAGCCCAGGGGGCCCGCGCCGGCCACCACCATGTCCGCGACCGCCGACACATACGAGTGATGCCGAAACTGTTCGCGGGCGTGGATATTGCTCAGATGCACCTCGGCGACCGGAAGGCTCACCGACCGCAGCGCGTCGGCGATCGCGACCGAGGTGTGGCTGTAGGCGGCGGGATTGATCACGATGCCCGCGCAGTCGGTGCGCGCCGCCTGGATCGCGTCGACGAGTTCGCCCTCGTGATTGCTCTGCACCGCGCGAACCTTCAAGCCCAGTTCCGCCGCGACCTCGGCCACCCGCGCATCGATCTCGGCAAGGGTCGTGGAGCCGTACACCTCGGGCTGCCGAGTGCCGAGCAGGTTCAGGTTCGGCCCGTTGACGATGAGCAGTCGGCGTTCGGTCACCGTTGTACGGTACCGATGCCTGCGCCTCGAAGCGGGCAAGCCGCAGGGCCGGTTAGGCTCAGGCCCCGTGCGCGCCGTGCTGATCGTCAACCCGAATGCGACCTCGACGACGCCGGCAGGGCGTGACCTCCTGGCCCACGCGCTGGAGAGTCGGGTGCAGCTGAGCGTGGTCCACACCGATCACCGCGGCCACGCCATCGAGATCGCCCAGGAGGCCACGCGCAGCGGCGTCGACGTGCTGATCGTGCACGGCGGCGACGGCACGGTGAACGAGGTCGTCAACGGCGTGCTCGGCGAAGGCGGACCCGGCGGCGGCGGACCGGCGGTCGGGGTGGTGCCCGGCGGGTCGGCCAACGTGTTCGCCCGTGCGCTCGGAATCAGTCCGGACCCGATCGAGGCGACCAATCAGCTCGTGGATCTGCTCAGCGACTACCGGCGGGGCCGGACGTGGCGGCGGATCGGCCTGATGAACTGCGGGGAGCGCTGGGGTGTCTTCACCGCCGGCATGGGGGTCGACGGGGACGTCGTGGCCGCGGTGGAGGAGCAGCGCGCCAGAGGACGCAAGGTCACCGCGTCGCGCTATGTGCGGGTGGCGATCCGGGAGGTGCTGGCCAGTGCACGCCGGGAGCCGCGGTTGACGCTGCATCTGCCCGGCCAGGAGCCCGTCACCGGCGTGCATTTCGCCTTCGTGTCGAATTCCAGCCCGTGGACCTACGCCAACTCGCGGCCAGTGTGGACCAACCCCGACACCACGTTCGAGACCGGGCTGGGCGTCTTCGCGACCACGAGCATGAACGTGTGGGCCAATCTGCGTCTGGTGCGGCAGATGAACTCGCGGAAACCGCGACTGGAGGCCCGGCACCTGATCCGCGACGATGACCTTCCTTGGCTCAAGGTGACCAGCGACAGCCCGGTTGCCTGCCAGATCGACGGTGATTACGTCGGATTGCGCGAATCGATGGAATTCACGTCGGTGCCCGACGCGCTCGGGGTCGTGGCTCCTCCGCCGAGGATGGGGAAATAGAGGGTTTGATCTGCGGGGACACCGGCAATCAGAGAGTTGCCGAGCCCGAATAAGGGCGCAGGTGGATTGAGTGTAGTACAACGGAGTTAGGGCTTCGGTAACGGTCCTGGGTAGTGACATTGACCACGTGTTAACGGACTTCTATTGACATCTGTTCAGCCTGTGAAAGCATCGGATGCAACAGCGCAGAAACATTTGGTGCGCTTGCGTTAACAGCCGAAGCAAAGTTCGTGCGCCTTTGTTGCGCGCACACCCGATGAATACGAGGAGTTAAAGCATGGATTGGCGCCATAAGGCGGTCTGTCGTGACGAGGATCCGGAACTGTTCTTCCCGGTGGGAAACAGCGGCCCGGCCCTCGCCCAGATCGCTGACGCGAAGCTCGTGTGCAACCGCTGTCCGGTGACTGCGGAGTGCCTGAGCTGGGCCTTGGAGTCCGGTCAGGATGCGGGCGTGTGGGGCGGCATGAGCGAGGACGAGCGCCGCGCACTCAAGCGTCGCAACGCGCGGACGAAGGCCCGCACCGGCGTCTAAGCGCACACCGACTTAAACAGTGACGGCCCCGACGAAAGTCGGGGCCGTCGCTTTGTGAATTCAATTACGTGACGTTTCGTCCCATTAACGAAATTCGCCGGAGCGGTCAGTATTGGCTGACGCGGACACGCCTTCCGATCGGTACTCGAAGAATGACGTCGGTACCGCCCGAAGGCCCGTTGTGCATCCCCAGCGACCCGTCCAGTTCCGCGGACACCAGCGTCCGCACGATCTGCAGCCCCAAGCGGTCTGACTTCTCCAGGCTGAATCCGTCGGGAAGACCACGCCCGTCGTCGTGAACGACGACGTCGAGCCACCGCGCCGAGCGCTGCGCGCGGATCGTGACGCAACCCTCCGGCGCCGTGACGTCGAAGGCGTGCTCGATGGCGTTCTGCACCAACTCGGTGATGACCATGATCAACGCGGTCGCCCGGTCGGCGTCGAGGACACCGAGGTCACCGACCCGGTTGATCCGGATGGGAGAGTCGACGGTCGCGACGTCGTTCATGATCGGCAGGATCCGGTCGATGACCTCATCGAGGTTGACCTCCTCATCGACCGACATCGACAGCGCATCGTGCACCAGCGCGATCGACGACACCCGCCGCACGGATTCCATCAGCGCTTCGCGCCCCTCCGGATTCGTCGTCCTACGGGCCTGCAGCCGCAGCAGCGCAGCGACGGTCTGCAGGTTGTTCTTCACCCGGTGATGGATCTCGCGGATTGTCGCGTCCTTCGAGAGCAGGGCGCGGTCGCGCCGCTTCACCTCGGTGACGTCACGAATCAGGACCGCGGCACCCACGGCCACCCCGTGCACCCCCAACGGCAGCGTGCGCAGCAGAACGGTAGCTCCGCCTGCGTCGACCTCCATGCGCATGCTCGAACCGCCGGCGAGCGAATCGCGGATGTGGTTGGCCATCTCCTGCGCCTCGAAGGTGTCGGCGATCAGAGGCCGGGTGACGCTGACGAGATTGTGGCCTTCCAGTTCGGCGGACAAACCCATCCGGTGATAGGCGGAGATCGCGTTGGGGCTGGCGAAGGTCACGACGCCGGCCTCGTTGAGCCGGATGAAGCCGTCCCCGACACGGGGACTCGACCGCGACATCGCCAGATCCCCGACATTGGGAAAGGTGCCCTCGGACAGCATGTGGAGTAGGTCTCCTGCGCAGTCGACATAGGCTGCCTCCAGCGGGCTGGCCTGCCGAGGCGCCAGGGACGTCTGGTGGGTGAGCACGGCGACGACGTCGCTCTTGTACCGCACAGGAACGGCTTCGACGTTGAGTCCGGGCGCTCCCCGCTCCCCCTCGACGGTCGCCCGGCCGATGTCGCCGGACCTGAACGCCGCGGCCACGATCGGGAGGTCGTCGGATTCGGCCAGAGTGCCCACGGCGTCTGCGAGCAGCACGGTCGGTGCGGTATTGGGCCGGACCTGCGCGACACAGACGACCTTTCCGTCGTCGCGCTGCACCCACATCAGGTAGTCCGCGAACGACAGATCGGCGAGCAGCTGCCACTCCCCGACCACGGCATGGAGATGGTCGACGGCATTGCCGGGCAGGACGGTGTGCTCGGCGAGCAGATCACCGAGAGTCGACATGGCCTACTGCGATGACACGCGCGAAGGGAGCAAGGGCGCTAGCTGATGACGGCGATGAGGTCGCCGGCCTGGATCACGTCGCCGACGGACACGCTGACCTGGCTGACCGTCCCCGCGACCTCGGCGAGGACCGGGATCTCCATCTTCATCGATTCGAGCAGCACCAGGGTGTCGCCTTCACCGATCTGATCGCCCTCGTGGACCACGACCTCGAGCACACTGGCCACGATTTCCGCGCGAACGTCCTCGGCCATCTTCACCCCACTCACTTACCACTGGTGCCTGACGCGTCTATCGAACCACACCGCTGCTGCCGATGTCGCCGGTCACAGGCCGCGGCGAATTCGGCGTCGGCAAAGCATGCGACAATGGGGGCAACTCACCCCGCTCGACGGGGAGTCACCCGATCACCATCTGGAGGTACACCATGGCCAAGCGTGGCCGTAAGAAGCGCGACCGCAAGCACTCGAAGGCCAACCACGGCAAGCGGCCCAACGCCGGTTCGAAGTCCGTCGGTCGCTGACCGTCTGATCGAAACACAACCGCCCGGCACTCCTGAGGAGGCCGGGCGGATTTGTGCCTACGATCGGGTTCAGCCGCCGCGGATGATGGTGGTCTGACTGATCTGGATGCGCAGCCGCTCGCGCAGACCCTCGGGGGCCCGCTCACCGCTGCACTTGGTGGCTATCAAGCGCTTGATCTTCTCCTCGATGCCGTAATGACGCAGGCAGGTCGGGCATTCCTCGAGGTGCTGCTTGAGCTTGTCGCGGGTCTCGACTGTGCATTCACCGTCGAGCAGGGTCCAGACCTCGGCGATCACCGCGGCACACTCGGGGTGCTCGGGGTCGACTGGCCCGATCGGGGGGCTCCAGCGATCCTCGTCGGGGGTGTGCGCGCCGCTCATGACGTGACCCCCTCCGGTGCGTCGAGCTTCTCCCCGCGGACGAAGCCGCGGTCGCGGGCCACATCGGCCAACAATTCACGCAGCTGGCGTCGGCCGCGATGTAGTCGCGACATCACCGTTCCGATCGGCGTCTCCATGATTTCGGCGATCTCCTTGTAAGGGAAGCCCTCGACGTCGGCGTAGTACACCGCCATCCGGAACTCTTCCGGCAGCGCCTGCAGAGCTTCCTTGATCTCACTGTCGGGTAGCAGCTCCAACGCCTCGACCTCGGCCGACCGCAACCCCGTCGAGGAGTGCTCGGCGTTGGCGGCCAGCTGCCAATCGGTGATCTCGTCGGTCGGATACTCCGACGGCTGGCGCTGCTTCTTGCGGTAGCTGTTGATGTAGGTGTTGGTCAGGATGCGGTACAGCCACGCCTTGAGGTTGGTGCCCTCGCGGAACGACCGGAACCCCGAATAGGCCTTGACCATCGTCTCCTGCAGCAGATCCTCGGCGTCGGCCGGATTGCGCGTCATCCGCAACGCGCCGCCGTAGAGCTGGTCGAGCAGCGGGATTGCGTCCCGCTCGAAGCGCGCGGTCAGCTCGGCGTCGGTTTCTTCCCGGGCCGGACCCGCTTCGCCATCCAGGGTGGCCTCGGCAGCCGACCCGCTGGTGTCGGTCATCGTGGGGAACACCGTCCCTTCTGTAGCGGCGCCACGGATCACGTCCAGCAACTGCACCGGACGCGACGGGGCCTCCATGGCCATGACTGGCGCCATCAATACCCCTTCTGTTGATCCTAAAGGCTGACACCGACTACATGCTTTGACCGGCCACGAGGCCCATCACAGCTGCTGTGAACAACAGCGGCGGCCGGGGATGTTGTTCCCTGCCCTCTACGCTGTGCCGGTGGCCCGCGCAGCAACCCCCGCGATCGCGGCCCTGGTCGCGGCTGGCGTCCCGCACGAGGTGGTGCAGTACAGGCACGATCCGCGCAGCGGGTCGTTCGGCGACGAGGCCGTCTCCGAGCTGACCCAGGCGGGCGGCCTTGCGCCCGAACAGATCTTCAAGACGCTAGTCGTCGCGCTGCCCAGAGGACTGGGTGTCGCGGTGCTGCCGGTGCCGTCGAAGCTGTCGCTGAAAGCCGCGGCCGCGGCGCTCGGCGCAGCGAAGGCCACGATGGCCGACCCCGCCGACGCGCAACGCTCGTCGGGCTATGTCGTCGGCGGCATCTCCCCACTGGGACAGCGCAGGGCGTTGCCGACGGTCGTCGACGTATCAGCCCTGCGGTGGGACCGCGTGCTGTGCAGCGCAGGTAAGCGCGGTTGGGACATCGCGGTGGATCCGCGGGATCTGGTGAGGCTGACCGATGCCGTCACCGCCGACATCTGCGCTGTCTAGTGTTGGGCCATGTCACTTGCGGGAAAGACCATGTTCATCTCCGGCGCCAGCCGCGGTATCGGGTTGGCGATCGCCAAACGCGCCGCCGCCGATGGGGCCAACATCGCGCTCGTCGCCAAGACCGCCGAACCTCACCCGAAGCTTCCCGGCACCGTCTATACGGCGGCCAAGGAGATCGAGGAGGCGGGCGGTCAGGCGCTGCCCATCGTCGGCGATGTTCGCGACGGTGATTCGGTGGCTGCGGCGGTCGCCGCGGCAGTCGACCAGTTCGGCGCCATCGACATCTGCGTGAACAATGCGTCGGCCATCAACCTCGGCTCCATCGAGGATGTGCCGCTCAAGCGGTTCGACCTGATGAACGGGATCCAGGTGCGCGGCACCTACGCGGTGTCGCAGGCGTGCATTCCGCACATGAAAGGCCGCGAGAACCCGCACATCCTGACGCTGTCACCGCCGATCCTGCTGGAGTCGAAGTGGCTCAAGCCGACGCCGTACATGATGGCGAAGTTCGGTATGACGTTGTGCGCGTTGGGTATTGCCGAAGAGCTGCGCGGTGCGGGCATCGCGTCGAACACGCTGTGGCCGCGCACGATGGTCGCCACCGCCGCGGTGCAGAACCTGCTGGGCGGCGACGAGTCGATGGCGCGCTCCCGCAAGCCCGAGGTGTACTCCGACGCGGCTTACGCGATCCTCACCAAGCCGTCGAGCTACACGGGCCACACGCTGCTGTGCGAGGACGTGCTGCTGGAGGCCGGCGTCACCGACCTGTCGGCCTACGACTGCGTGCCGGGATCGGATCTCGGCGTCGACTTCTGGGTCGAGTCGGCCAATCCCCCGGGCTACTCCGGGCCCTAGGTTTCGCCGAAATATTATTCCGGGTCGTGGAAATGGCGTAATCCGCAACCCGGAATGATATTTCGCGGCGATCAGCGGCGGGGCCTCAGCCCCAGGCGGCGCACACCTTTCGCCGCGGCCAGCCGGATGACGCCCGAGAAGACCTTGGTCTTGGCACGCGAGTACGGGTACCAGTTGATCTCCCGTTTCTGCGTCGGGATGCGGGGTGCCGTGATCGCCTGCGGGCGACAGTATTTCAGGATCCCGTCGGCCCCGCCGTGTCGTGATCCGATGCCGGAGTCCTTCCATCCCGGCATCGGCAGCGCGAAACTGAAACCGTTGGACAGCACGTCGTTGATGTTGACGGCACCGGCGTCCAGCCGACGGGCGATCCGCTGGGCCCGCGCCAGGTCCGCCGTCCAGACCGACGCCGACAGCCCGTAGCTGGAGTCGTTGGCCAGCCGGATCGCCTCCTCCTCGTCGGCGACCTTGACCACCGGGAGGGTCGGTCCGAACGTCTCCTCGCTGATGCACGTCATCGACTGGTCGACGTCGGCGAGGACCGTGGGCTCGAAGAATGTCCCGACGCCGGTTGGTTTGCCGCCGGTCGTCACGCGCGCGCCCGCGGCGACGGCGGCGTCGACGTGGCGAGCCACGATGTCGCGCTGAGCGGGTGTAGCCATCGCACCGACGTCGAAGCGGTAGTGGGCGTCGTCTTTGCCTTGCCGCAGACGCCCCACTTCGTCGGTCAGCTTGGCGACGAACGCGTCGTAGACCGGGGCCTCGACATAGACCCGTTCGACCGACACACACACCTGGCCGGAGTTGAACATGCCGCCCCACGCGATGCCCGCCGCAGCACGGTCGAGGTCGGCGTCGGCGAGCACGATCGCCGGATCCTTGCCGCCAAGTTCCAGCGTGCACGGGATGAGCCGCCCGGCGCACGCCACCGCGACCTTGCGGCCCGTCGCCGTCGACCCGGTGAAGTGCACGCAATCGGAGTTCGCGATCACGGCAGCACCGGTGTCGGCGTAGCCGGTGGTCAGTGAAAGGACCGGCGGTGCACCGATTTCAGCCCAGCCGCGCGCGAATTCGACCGAACTCAGCGGCGTCACCTCCGACGGCTTGAGCAATACCGCCGCGCCTGCGGCCAACGGGGCGATGCCGTCCAGCGCGACATTCAAGAGCGGGAAGTTCCACGGAATGATCAATCCGACGACCGGGAAGGGGCGGTGCACGGTGGTCAACCTCTTGACCTTCATCAGCGGGCTGTGCGCCGCGGGATGGCGGTCGGCGAGGAACTTCTGCGCATGACCCGCCCAGTACTTGAGCAGATCCGCGCACAGGGGAGCTTCGATGCTCGCTTCGGTGCGCGGCTTGCCCGTTTCGGACTGCAACACCTCTGCCAGATGCTCGGCGTGGTCGAGGATCCAGTCCTGCATGGCCAGCAGCCAGGGCTTGCGGTCCTCGGGGCCGAGGGCCTCCCATTCGGGTTGCGCCGCCCGCAGCGCACGGGCCTTCGCGGCCACGGTGTCGGCATCGTCGATCGGCACGGAGCCGACGACCGAGCCGTCGGCGGGGTTGCGCACGGTGATGGTCGTGAGAGCAGGCGCCGCCTGCACGTCGGTCATGTCCGCAGTATCGACCCCATGAAGGCACCCGGCACGGTTTTCACCGGATGCGACGGGACCGGCCGAAGCCGGCCGGGACTCCCGGCCGACACCGTGGGCTCAGTAAGCGCCACGGCCGGAAACGCTTGCTGCGGCAACGAGTTCGTCGCCACCGGTGAAGACCGGACCGAGTCCACCGTTGCCGCCCTCACCGTGGCAAGCTGTGGTCATGGGCTCGCCGACGATCTGGTCTTCAGGACGCTACGACGCCGTCGGGGAGCGCATCGCGCCGATCGCTTCTCAGGTGGTGGGCGCGGCCGAACGGCGGCACACGCTGGCCGGGGCCGTCGTCGTCGACTTGGCATGCGGGACCGGTAGCGCCGCGCTCGCCGCTGCCGCCCGCGGCGCCAAGGTGACCGGGGTCGACTACACGGCGGAGCTGGTCGGCATCGCCGCGGGCCGTGACGGGGCGGAGGCCGTGACATGGCGTACCGGGGACGCGTCGGACACCGGATTACCGGCAGACACGTTCGACGCGGCGATCTCGAACATGGGCATCATCTTCGTCGACCCCGACCGGCAAGTCGCCGAGATCATCCGCCTGCTCAAACCAGCTGGCACACTTGCTTTTTCGGCGTGGGTACGCAATGTCACCAATCCGTTGTTCGACCCGGTGGTCGCTGTGCTCGGGGCACCCGCGACGGCCGCCTTTTCGCCCGACCAATGGGGTGACACCGCGATCCTGACCGAACGGTTGGGCCCGCACTTCGATGACATCGACATCCAGCGCGGCGAACACCGCTGGGAATTCGAGTCGATGGCCGCGGCCATGCAGTTCCTGCGGGCGGAATCCCCGATGCACGTCGCCACGTTCCAGCGCGCAGGGGCACACGAAGAGGAGCTGGCGGCCGCTTTCCAGACGGCTTTGCAGGCCCACGCCGAACCCTCCGGTGCGATCGCCTTCAACGCCCCTTACATCGTGGTGAGCGCGCGACTGTCTCACTCGGCCTGATAGAGGATTCCGCGCCCGATGGCCTCCCGGACCACCGGCATGGCTGCGGCGGCCAGCGCGTCGGCGTCGACGCCGTGATGCGCGGCGAGCAGTTCGACGAGCGTGCCCAGGGGCACCTCGCCACGACAGCCCGCGAACAGCGCACGGGACACCTCGTCGACACCGATGACGGCGGCCGGCCCGCCGGGGCGTCGCACAGCGGCACCGACGACCTGCCATCCCTGCTCCCCGGGAAGTGACTGCTCCTCCAGGAACACCGGCGCCGTGGAAAGTTTGGCGGCCAGCAACTCGCTGTCGCTGGTGTCGTGCAGATATTCGCGTCGGGCGAAGAACGCCTCGACCTCCGGTCCGGTCAGCGCCTCGTCGGACCCGGTGATCGCCTCGAGAACGTGCTCAGGTGGCCGCATTTCGCCGGTCCGCGGAGCGCGCAGCGTGACCATGCCCATGCCGACGCCGGCGATGCCTTCGGCGTCGAACCAGTCCAACCACCGTCCGCCGCGCTGCGCTGCCTGCTCCGGCGACTCCCCCGCGTCCGAGGTCCACAGCGAGACGTAGCTGACCGGATCGGCGAACTCGCGCTGCACCACCCAGGCGTGCAGGCCGGTACCGGACACCCAGCCGCCGACGCGCTCCTGCCAGTTCTCGGGGTCGCGGACAATCCAGTTGGCCATGATCTGCGCGGTGCCGCCCGGTGCGAGATATTCGGCGGCCTGTTCGATCAGCCTCTGGCACAACGCATCCCCGGCCATCCCAGAATCGCGATAGATGTAGTCCAAAGCGCCGGTGCCCACCACGAACGGCGGATTGGACACGATGAGGTCGAACCGCTCACCGGCGACAGGCTCGAACAGGCTGCCGCGCCGCAGATCCCACGTCATCCCGTTGAGTCGCGCGGTCGCGGCGGCAAGGGCCAGCGCGCGTTCATTGGTGTCGGTCGCGACGATCTCGTCGCAGTGTGCGTTCAGGTGCAGAGCCTGGATGCCGCATCCGGTGCCGAGGTCCAGCGCGCGCCCGACTCGCCTGCGCACCACGGCGTGGGCCAGCGAGACCGAGGCGCCGCCGATGCCCAGAACGTGGTCGTGCCGTACCGGCCCGGCGCGCAGCGCGGCGTCCTGATCGGAGACCACGAGAAAGTCGTCGGCGCCGTCGCTGGTCGGGCGGATGTCGAGCACAGCCCGCACCGTGCCCCCCTGGCCGTGTTCGAGGACGCCGTTGTCCGCGAGGACGTCGACGTCGGCACCCGGCAACGCCAGTTCGACCCGGTCACGCGGCTCGTCGGTGCCGAGCAGGAACAGCCGCACCAGGACGGCGAGGCGCTGCTGCCGGGGTGACACGCGCTCGGTGACGCGCAGCGCCGACCACCACAGCCCTCGGCTGAACGCCGCGCCCGCGTCGGCGCCGAGAAGTTCGGCCACCCCGTCGGTGGTGTAACCCGCTGACCGCAGATCGGAGCCCAGGGAGTCGACGACAGCGCCCGAGTGCAGCGGTCCCGTCAAAGCAGGGTGCCTTGCTCGGCTTCAGGTGCGGCCGGTTCGATCAGCTCGGGCCCGTTGTTGCGGATGCTGTTCACCAGCGTGGACACCTCACGGATCTCGATGCGGTCCAGATCCCCGTGACCGCGCAGCAGACCCTCGTCGATCGGAGCGTCCGGATCCAGCCAGCGATCCCAGTCGGGGGCGCTGATCGTCAGTGGCATCCGGTCATGGATGTCGGCGAGTTGGGCGGCCGCATCCGTGGTGATGATGGTGCAGCTCAGCAGTGGCTTGGCGTCTTTCGGTCCGTCCTTGGGGCGCCACGTGGTCCACAGGCCGGCCATGAAGAGCTGCTCGCCGTCGCCGGCGTACATGTAGTACGGCGTCTTGGCGCCTTTGGCGCCCTTCCATTCGTACCAGCCGTCCATCGGCACCAGGCACCGCTTCGCCTTCGCCGAACTCCGGAACGCCGGTGACGACGTCACCTTGTCCGAGCGGGCATTGATCAGCAGCGGCCCGCTCTTGGTGTCGGGCCCACCGTCCTCGGCAGTCTTCGCCCACGGCGGCACCAGGCCCCAGCGCATCAGCCGCACCCGCCGGGTCGACTCGTCGTCGGGATCGGTGTGCCGCTTGACGACGGTCGCGACCGTCGTCGTCGGAGCCACGTTGAAGTTGGCCGACGGCGGGTCCTTCTTCTCGGATGTTGCTTCGTCGATCGCCTTGATCTTTTCGGCCAGCAGCGCCGGATCGGTCGTCACCGCGAATCGTCCGCACATGGTCCCCATGGTGGCAGAAACTCCCGACAGGCCAGAATGGGTGCTGTGAGCAATTGGCCGGCCCCGTCGACCGCGACCCCCGTCCACGCGACCGTCACCGTGCCCGGCTCGAAATCCCAGACCAACCGGGCGCTCATCCTCGCCGCCCTTGGCGCGCGCGCAACCGTCTCGGGTGCGCTTCGCAGCCGCGACACCGACCTCATGATCGCGGCGCTGCAGGCGCTCGGCATCACCATCGAGGCCTCCGACACCGACGACACCGAACTGACCGTCAGCGGCACCCTGGCCCCGCAGGCCGACACCCGCATCGACTGCGGTCTCGCCGGCACCGTGTTGCGCTTCGTGCCGCCGCTGGCCGCACTGAGCACAGAGACCGTGGTCTTCGACGGCGACGAGCAGGCCCGGTCGCGGCCGATCGCTCCGCTGCTCGACGGACTGCGCGGCCTCGGTGTGCCCGTCGACGGTGACAGCCTGCCGTTCACCGTGCGCGGCGACGGTGCGGTGCGCGGCGGCACCGTCGAGATCGACGCGTCGGGCTCGTCACAGTTCGTGTCGGGGCTGCTGCTGTCCGGTGCCGCGTTCACCGAAGGTCTCACGATCGTGCACACCGGCGAGTCCGTGCCGTCGGCCCCGCACATCGCGATGACCGTCTCGATGCTCCGCGACGCCGGCGTCGATGTCGACGACTCCGAGGCCGACGTCTGGCGGGTGGCACCGGGCCCCATCGCGGCTCGGCACTGGACCATCGAGCCGGACCTGTCGAATTCCGTGCCGTTCCTTGCGGCCGCCGTCGTCAGCGGCGGCGCCGTACGCATCACCGGCTGGCCCAGCGTCAGCACGCAACCCGCAGACACCATCCTGTCGATTCTGGAAAGCCTGGGATCGGACGTGCGGCGCGGAACTTCGTACCTGGAAATCCAGGGTGCGACGACCTACGACGGCATCGACGTCGACCTGCGCGACGTCGGCGAGCTCGCTCCCTCGGTCGCCGCGATGGCCGCGCTGGCCGCCCCGGGCTCGGTGTCGCGACTGCGCGGCATCGCGCACCTGCGCGGACACGAGACCGACAGGTTGGCTGCGCTGAGCACCGAGATCAACCGCATCGGCGGCCAGTGCGAGGAGACCGAGGACGGCCTGGTCATCACCGCGCGGCAGATGCACGGAGGCACGTGGTCGTCCTACGCCGACCACCGGATGGCGACCGCGGGGGCGATCATCGGCCTGCGGGTTCCGGGCATCGACGTCGAGGACATCGGCACCACCGCGAAGACACTTCCCGAGTTTCCGCAGTTGTGGGCCGACATGCTGGACGGCCAGACGGACCTGCGGGTCAACGCTTGAGCAAACGCGAGTACGACGAGTCCGATGTCCGGGTGCGCCCCGGGCGGGGCTCGCGCCCGCGCACGAAGACCCGGCCCGAACACGCCGACGCCCAGCAGGCGATGGTGGTGACGGTCGACCGGGGTCGGTGGGGTTGCGTGCTCGGCGACGACCCGGATCGCCGCGTGACGGCGATGCGCGCGCGCGAACTGGGGCGCACGCCGATCGTCGTCGGTGACGACGTCGACGTCGTCGGCGATCTGTCGGGTCGCACCGACACGCTTGCGCGCATCGTGCGCCGCGGGGAACGGCGAACAGTGTTGCGCCGCACCGCCGATGACACCGACCCGACCGAACGCGTCGTCGTCGCCAACGCCGACCAGTTGCTCATCGTGGTCGCGCTGGCCGACCCGCCGCCGCGTACCGGCCTCGTCGAGCGCGCACTGATCGCGGCCTATGCCGGTGGACTGATCCCGATCCTGTGCCTGACGAAAACCGATCTGGCGCCGGCGGAACCGTTCGCCGCGCAGTTCCGCGACCTCGACCTGACCATCACCACCGCCGGTCGCCACGACCCCCTCGAGGCCGTCGGAACGCTGCTCGCCGACAAGGTCACCGCACTGCTCGGCCATTCCGGCGTCGGCAAGTCGACACTGGTGAATCGCCTTGTCCCCGAGGCAGAACGGGCCACCGGTGCGGTCACCGACGTCGGCAAGGGCCGGCACACCTCGACCCAGTCGGTGGCCTTGCCGCTGGCGCTCGGCGGCTGGGTGGTCGACACCCCGGGCATCCGGTCGTTCGGGCTGGCACACATCGAACCCGACGACGTGGTCCTGGCGTTCTCCGATCTCGCGGACGCGATCGACGACTGCCCCCGCG
The DNA here is from genome assembly GCF_041287165.2 of Mycobacterium bulgaricum. Classification (NCBI taxonomy): domain Bacteria; kingdom Bacillati; phylum Actinomycetota; class Actinomycetes; order Mycobacteriales; family Mycobacteriaceae; genus Mycobacterium; species Mycobacterium bulgaricum. The sequence goes on from NZ_JBGGKV020000002.1 coordinate 53,280, forward strand.
GGTGCGGGCACATGGGCCCGCCCGCGGATCCCGAGTGCGCGCTGGACGGGCTGACCGGAGCTGCCGAAGGTCGCGTCCTGGCCGCCCGGAGGCTGCTGGCGGCGCTGCGGGAAGGCTGAGTGCCCCGCCCCGCGTTGTGACGGAGGAATTACCGGCTGACCGATGCGTTTGCGGCAGGGGTCCGTGGGGCACGCTGCCGGCGAAGGAGGATTTATGACTGAAGTACCGACGATCGAACTCAACGACGGCGCGCGCATCCCGCAGCTCGGATTCGGCGTGTTCCAGATCGAGCCCGACGAGACCGCCGATGCCGTCAAGCAGGCCCTCGAGGTCGGCTACCGCCACATCGACACCGCGGAGATGTACCAGAACGAGAAGGGCGTCGGCGAGGGCGTCCGCAACTCGGGGCTCAGCCGCGGCGACGTCTTCATCACGAGCAAGCTCAACAACGGCTTCCACACGCCTGAGGATGCGCGTCGGGCGTTCGACGAGACGCTGAAGGCGCTGGCCTTCGACGGCGACGACAACTACGTCGACCTGTTCCTGATCCACTGGCCGCTGCCGACGCTGTATGACGGCGATTTCGTCTCGACGTGGAAAACGTTGGAGGAGTTCAAGAAAGACGGCCGCGCCCGCAGCATCGGGGTGTCCAACTTCCAGGTGGCGCACCTGCAGCGGCTGGCCGACGAGTCAGACACCGTGCCCGCGGTCAACCAGATCGAGGTGCATCCGTACTTCGCCAACAACGAGGTCCGCGCCTACGGCAAGGAGCACGGCATCGCGACCGAAGCCTGGTCACCGATTGCGCAGGGCAAGGTGCTCGACGATCCCGTCATCACCCGCATCGCCGAGTCCACAGGCAAGTCACCGGCGCAGGTCGTACTGCGCTGGCACATTCAGCGCGGTGACATCGTTTTCCCGAAATCGGTGACGCTGCAACGGATCAAGGACAATTTCGCACTGTTCGACTTCGAGCTCGGCGCCGACGATTTCGACGCGATCTCCGGCCTGGACAAGGGTGAGGACGGTCGGATCGGCCCGAACCCGGACACGTTCGACTACATCCCGAGCTAGCTCTGACACCCCGCGAGTGGCGCGCCCCGGAGGCACGCCACTCGCGGCGTGCGTTCTGCGGACCCCACCTTCCCTCCCCGCATCTTAGTGTGGTTGAATTCCATTCAAGATAGCTTAACCGCGCTCGGGGAGGTGCCTGCCCGGTGGATCCGCACGACAACCCCGACGCTCTGCCCCGCAGCGTTTTTCAACCCGCGACTCTCGGCCCCGTCCTCCTCAGGAACCGGCTGATCCGCGCCGGAACCGGCGAATCGATGGCCGATCCCGACGGCCGAATCGGTCAGGACTACGCCGCCCTGCACGACAATCTGGCACGCGGCGGCGTCGGCCTGGCCTTCACCGGGCACATCTACAGCCACCGCCGCGGACGGTACGGCGAATTGCAGGCCGGACTGGACACAGACGACGCGATTCCCGGCTTCCGCCGCGTGACCGACGCCGTCCACCGGCACGGTGGCCGCATCTTCGCCCAGATCGCCCACGCCGGTAGCCAATCCATGTCGTTCGCGACGCGGCCGCTCGCGCCCTCCCCCGTCGACAACGTGATGACCGGTCGCAAGGTCTGCGCCGCATCCGACGACGAGATCCACGAGGCGATCGACGCGTTCCGCTCCGCGGCACGCCGCGCGGTCGAGGCGGGCTTCGACGGCGTCCACCTGCACGGCGCGAACGGTTACCTGATCAGCCAGTTCCGCTCGCCGCTGACAAACCGGCGCGACGACCATTGGGGCGGTTCACAAGAAAACCGGGACCGGTTCCCAACGGAGGTCATCCGCGCGATCCGCTCCGAACTCCCGCCCGACCGCGGATTGACGATGAAGGTCGGCATCGCCGACCTCGTCGACGAACCCGGTGGCCTGTCCGTCGACGAAGCGGTCCAAGGGGTAGCACGATTCGTCGCGGCGGGACTGCACGGGGTGGAGATCTCCTCGAACCTGATGAGCGATTACGTCAGCGCATCGATCCGCGGCTACGTCGCCGTCGGCCCGAAAGAGGCCGCGCGCGACCTGCTGTTGCACCGCCTGCATCGAACCGCAGAACCGGAGGCCTACTTCCTGCCGTTCGCGGATGCGGTGCGCACCGAGGTCGACACGAGCATCATCCTGGTCGGCGGCATCCGCAGAGTCGCAACGATGGAGACGCTGATCCGCGATGGTCGTGCCGATTTCCTTTCGATGGCAAGGCCGTTCATCCGGGAGCCCGACTTGGCACGTCGGCTGTCGACGGGGGGTCAGACGTCGCCGGCGTGCGTATCGTGCAACATCTGCCTGATGCACGACGAACATCATCCGTTGCAGTGCTGGCGAATTCCACGAACCAACCTGCTGCGGCATGCCGCCTACCGGTTCTCCGGCGGGTTCAAGGGCAAGGGATCGGGGCGCAAACCCACGGCCCATGAGGATGAGTGAAAGTCGTGTCGAGGGCGGCAGAGCGGAAGCCACCCTCGACACGCTTTGAGGCCGTCAGGCCGCCAGGCTCTGGCGCTTGACCGCAGCCTTCTCCGCACGCTTGGCGCGGCGTCGAGTCCGCACGGCCGCGATCGCCGACTTCAGGCCGCTGCGTTCCGTGTCGTCCAACCCGTCGAACATCCGCTCGCTGCGCGTCTCCGGTGCATCGTCGCGGGTGTCGCTCAGGAAGCGGTCCGGTAGCGACAGTTTGGCGATGGTGCGCCAAGACTTTCCGTACTGCACGGCGAAATTGCCTGTGGTGTAGGGCAGGTCGTACTTGTCGCAGATTTCCCGCACCCGAAGCGAGATCTCGTAGTAACGGTTGCTCGGAAGATCCGGGAACAGATGGTGCTCGATCTGATGGCACAGGTTGCCGCTCATGAAGCGCAGCACCGGGCCGTTCTCGAAGTTGGCGCTGCCGAGCATCTGACGCAGGTACCACTCGCCACGGGACTCGCCGACCATGTCGGTCTTCGTGAACTTTTCGGCCCCGTCCGGGAAGTGGCCGCAGAAGATCACGGCGTTGGCCCACACGTTGCGGATGATGTTCGCGACGACGTTGGCCTTCAACGTCGACTTGAACGTTGCCTTCGGCGACAGCGAGGTCAGCGCGGGATAAGCAACGTAGTCCTTCGCCACCTGATGGCCGGCCTTGATGCCGAACTCCTTGACGCGCACCATGGTCGCTTTGCGATCGTCGCGGCCTTTGAAGATCTTGCCGAGCTCCAGGTGCTGGAGGCCGACGCCCCATTCGAAGCCCGCTGCCAGCAGTGTGTTGAAGAACAGATTCAGCAGGTTCATCGGGGTCCACCGCTGATCGCGGGTGACCCGGATGACGCCGTAGCCCACGTCGTCGTCCATGCCGAGGATGTTCGTGTACTTGTGATGCATGAAGTTGTGGGTGAAGCGCCAGTGCTTGGACGCACCGCTCATGTCCCACTCCCACGAGGAGGAGTGGATCTCGGGGTCGTTCATCCAGTCCCACTGGCCGTGCATGACGTTGTGGCCGATCTCCATGTTCTCGATGATCTTGGCCACGCCCAGCGTCGTGGTGCCCGCCCACCAGAACTTTCGGCTGGAGCTTCCCGCCAGCATGAGCCGGCCGGCCACCTCCAGAGCGCGTTGGAACGCGATGGTGCGGCGGATGTAGCGTGCGTCGCTCGCCCCGCGGGAGTCCTCGACGTCCTGGCGGATCGCATCGAGTTCGCGTGCCAGGTTCTCGATGTCCGCATCCATCAGATGCGCGAATTCGGGAACGTCTGTGATCGCCATGGTTCAGCCTCCTCTCTCCGTACCTACGCTACCGTAACCTACGTATTCGTAGGTTACTACCCAGTAAAGCTTAAACGTCGAGCACGCAGTCGCCCGACGCCGCCGAAACGCACGTCTGTACCCGGGTACCCGGTTCGTGCTCGACGCCCGTTCGCAGATCGCGCACGTGCCCTTCGACCAGCCCTACGACGCAGGACTGGCAGATGCCCATGCGGCAGCCGAACGGCATCCGGACACCGGCGTCCTCCCCGGCGTCCATCAGTGACGTCGCCGCATCGACCGTGGCAGACCGCCCCGAGCGCCTGAACTCCACCGTGCCGCCGCTGCCGTGCACCGGCGCCCGAGACACCGCGAACCGCTCCAAATGGAGCCGCTCGGCGGCGCCGGCGGCTTTCCACGTCCGCTCGGCGGCCTCGAGCATCGCCTCGGGGCCGCAGGCCCACGTCTGACGTTTACGCCAGTCGGGCACGACCTCGTCGAGCCGGTCGAAGTCGAGCCTGCCCTCGGTTCGCGTCGCGCGCAGCTGCAGCCGATATCCCTCGTTGCGGGACGCCAGCTGCGACAGCTCGGAGGCGAACATCACGTCCGACTCGGCGGGGGCCGAATGCAGATGCACGATGTGGCCGGGACCGCCGATCTGCGAGCGCCGCGACAGGGTCCGCAGCATCGACATCACCGGGGTGATGCCCGAGCCTGCGGTCAGGAACAGCACCGACGCCGGCGCGGGGTCCGGCATCACGAAATTGCCTTGCGGCGCAGCAAGTCTCACGATGGTGCCCGGTTCGACACCGCCGACGAGGTGGGTCGACAGGAAACCCTCGGGCATCGCCTTGACGGTGATGGTGATGGTGCGCGAACCCTTGCTCGCTACCGGACTCGAGGTCAGCGAGTACGAGCGCCAGCGCCAGCGTCCCTCGACGAGCAGGCCGATGCCGATGTACTGGCCGGCTTCGTAGTCGAACGAGAAGCCCCACCCGGGCTTGATGACGAGCGTGGCGGAGTCCTCGGTCTCCCTGCGCACCTCGATGACGCGGCCCCGAAGCTCGCGCGCCGACCACAGCGGGTTGGCGAGCTTGAGGTAGTCATCGGGCAGCAGCGGGGTGGTGATCCGGCCTGCGATCGTGCGCAGGACATGCCAGCCCGGGCGCTGCTTGGCACCGGCAACGGTGGGCCGCACGGTGTCGGCCACCTTCGCGGTGGTCTTGATTGTCGTCTTGGCCATGACGGCTCCTGCCCGGGATTGCACGTGATCGCGACGCAGTCCCAGCGTAGTGGGACGCCTACCTACGGTAGCGTAACTTACGGTACCGTATCCACTCTCACAGCAGGTCAAGCAGGAATGGCAGCTCTTGTGGCGCATACCACGCGAGGTCGTGGTCCTGGGCGTCGCCGACCGTGAGCTCGGCGTCCTCATCGCCCAAATCGGCCGTGTCGATCACCTCGACGGCGGCGATGACAGCCGCCTCGGCGGCGGCGTTGTCGACGTACGCGGCGATCACCCGAGCAAGAGCCAGCTCCCCCGCCACCCGCACGACGGCGTCGTCGAGGTCGGGCCGAAGCGTCACGTCGTCGGCGTCGGCTTCGACGACCACCCGCCGTGCAGGCAGCCCGTCGGACTTCTCGTCACCGAGCAGACGAAGCGACGCCATCGCCGCCTCCCGCAACGCGACATCGGCGAGTTCGTCCTCGTCTCCCTCGGCGTAAGCCTCGCGCAGCGTCGGGGTCACGGCGAACGCCGTCCCATTGAGCGGACGAAGCGACCCGTCGGCGACCAGCTTCTGCAGCATGGCCAGGGTTGCGGGGACGTAGACGCGCACGAAAAGAGCCTAGTCGCCCTACACAGGACCTATTCGCGGTCGCCCGTCAGCGTGGCGACGTGATCGTCGACATAGGTCGACAATTCGCGGGGCGGGCGCTGGTAGTCGCCGCTGAGCACAGGACGCTTGGGCAACTTCACCTTCGGCGGGTCGACATCGTAGTAGTCGATGGTCGACAACAGGTGGGAGATCATGTTGAGCCGGGCATGCTTCTTGACGTCCGACTCGACGACGTACCAGGGACTCAGCGGGGTGTCCGTGTGCACCATCATCTGGTCCTTGGCGCGTGAGTAGTCCTCCCACCGATACACCGATTCCAGATCCATCGGCGACAGCTTCCACCGCCGCACCGGATCGTTGAGACGCGACTTGAACCTGCGCAGCTGTTCGTCGTCGGAGACGGAGAACCAGTACTTGCGAAGAATGATGCCGTCCTCGATGAGCATCTGCTCGAAAATCGGTGTCTGGCGCAGGAACAACGCGTGCTCGGCCGGGGTGCAGAACCCCATCACCTTCTCCACGCCCGCACGGTTGTACCAGGACCTGTCGAACAGCACGATCTCGCCTTTGGCGGGTAGGTGGGCGATGTAGCGCTGGAAATACCATTGCCCGCGTTCACGATCCGACGGCGCGGGTAAGGCGGCGATGCGCGCGATGCGGGCGCTCAGATATTCGGTGATGCGTTTGATCGTGCCGCCCTTGCCCGCGGCATCGCGGCCCTCGAACACGATCACCACGCGCGCACCGGTGGCTCGGACCCATTCCTGGAGCTTCACCAATTCCGTTTGGAGACGGAATAACTCGGCCTCATAGACGTCGTCGGGCAGCTTGTTTTTCTTGCTCGGCTTCTTGTTCGTACCCACCTAGGGAGCCTTGCCGTTTTCGCAGTTGGGGTCTTTCTCCACCGAGATGATGAAGTCGTCGCCGTGTTGGGTGACGCCGGAGATCACCGCGCTGTTGACGGCCTCGGCGGCGTACTCGCGACGCACGATCTTGGGATCGTGGCGTAGGTCTTTGACCAACGAGACGGCGAGTCCGACCATCACGAGCAGGAACGGCAGCGCCGCGATGATCGTGATGGTCTGCAAACCTGTCAGTGCGTCCTCGCCGCCGACAAGCAGCATCACTGCGGCGACCGCACCGGTGGCCACACCCCAGAACACCACCGTTCCGCGGCTGGGGTGGATGGTGCCCTTCTGCGACAGCGAGCCCATGACGATCGACGCCGCATCCGCGCCGGACACGAAGAAGATCGCCACCAGAACCATGACGATGATGCTGGCGATGGTCGCGATCGGATATTGGTCGAGCAGCGTGAAGAGCTGCTCCTCGACGCCGCCTTCCCCGGCGAGGTCGGTGCCGTTCTGTTGCTGGTTGATCGCCGCGCCGCCGAAGATGGCGAACCAGATGAGCGACACGATGCTCGGAACCAGCAGCACGCCGCCGACGAACTGACGGATGGTGCGTCCCCGCGAGATCCGGGCGATGAACATGCCCACGAACGGGGTCCACGACACCCACCACGCCCAGTAGAAGATCGTCCAGGACTGCAGCCAGGCGTTGACGTCGGCGCCCTCGGCGCCGGTGCGCGCCGACATCATGTTCAGGTCGGCGAAATAGCTACCCAGCGATGTCGGCAGCAGGTTGAGAATGAAAACCGTTGGGCCGACCACGAACACGAACATCGCGAGCACGAGGGCCAGCACCATGTTGATGTTGGACAGCCACTGGATGCCGCGAGCGATGCCCGACACCGCCGACAGGACGAAGCACACGGTCAGTACCGCGATGATCATGACCAAGATGGCGTTGCCGGTCTCACCGATGCCGGCCACGATTTGCAGGCCGCTGCGGATCTGGAGTGCGCCCAGGCCGAGGGAGGCAGCCGAGCCGAACAGAGTGGCGAAGATCGCCAGCATGTCGATGACTTTGCCCCAGGGGCCGTTGGCCCGTGATCCCAGCAGCGGCTCGAAGGCCGCGCTGATCAGCTGCAGCCGGCCTTTGCGGTAGACGCCGTAGGCGATGGCCAGGCCGACGACGGCGTAGATGGCCCACGGATGCAGGGTCCAATGGAACAGCGTGGTGGCCATCGCATTCTGAACGGCCTCGGAGTTGCCTTCTGGCCCGGTGCCCGGCGGCGGCGTCGCGAAATGCGACAACGGCTCGGCGACACCGAAGAACATCAATCCGATGCCCATGCCTGCGCTGAACATCATCGCGACCCACGAGACACCGTTGAACTCGGGCTCTTCGCCGTCTCGCCCGAGTGGAATCGTTCCGTACCGACCGAGCGCGAGGTAGAGGACGAAGACGACGAACCCGGTACTGGTCAGCGCGAACAGCCAGCCGGTGTTGTCCATGACCCATGTCAGCGCGGTGCTCGATGCGCTGGCCAAGGTGTCGGTGCTCAAGAACCCCCACACCAAGAACGCCGCAGCGAGAACCGAGGTGACTCCGAACACGACCCAGTCGATGCCGCGCGACCGCGAGATCTCGTGCTCCACGACGGGAACATCCAGCACAGGATGCAATGGCAGATCGTCGGCGTCGGACTTGGGCACCGCGGTGATTTCGCGGTCGGAAATGTCGGCCATTCGAGTCATTCGACGCCTGTTGGGGGCACCCGTCAAATCCCGTAGCGTCACAAACCGGTCACTGTGCGGCTTCCACCAGTTCATCGAGCGCTTCGCGCAACAGGCTGGGCAGCATCTCCACATCGCTCATCGCGTCGCGGTCGGCGTTGATCCCGAAGTACAGCATGCCGTTGTAGGACGTGACGCCGATGGCCAGCGTCTGGTTGTGCAGCAGCGGCGGCACGGCGTAGGTCTCCAGCAGTTTGGTGCCCGCGATGTACATCTGACTCTGCGCGCCGGGCACATTGGTGATGAGCAGGTTGAACTGGCGGGCCGAGAAGCTGGTGGCGACACGAATACCCATGGCGTGCAGGGTCGGTGGCGCGAAACCCGACAGGGTGACGATGGTGCGGGCGTCGACCAGGCTGGGCGCCGTCGGATGGGTCTCGGTGGCGTGCGAGATCTGGGACAACCGGACGACGGCGTTGGACTCCCCGACGGGCAGGTCGACCAGGAACGGCGTCACCTCGCTGATGGCCTGCCCCGGACCCGACGAGTCGATCTCGGCGTCCGGATACACCGACATCGGCGCCATCGCGCGCACCGTGGCCGTGGAAGTCACCGGTTCCCCACGGGAGAGCAGCCAGTTGCGCAGCGCGCCGGCCACCATCGCGAGCACGACGTCGTTGATATCGCAGTCGTAGCGGGCGCGCACGACGCGGAACTCGTCGAGGCTGCCCGAGGCGACGGAGAACCGCCGGTTGCGCGACACGGTGGTGTTCAGCGGACTGCTCGGAGCCGTGCCACGGGCGACGGTGCGGGCCACGTCGGCGACGCGACGGCCCAGGTCGATGATCTGTGCGGTGCTGGTCACGGTCTCGGTGACGGCATTGCGGACCGCTGCCGCCTGCGCGGTCGGCCGCATGATCCATTCGCCGAGCGCGCCCATCAGCAGCTGCCGGTCGCTGGGCTCGCGGCCGGGAATCCAGATGTCCTCCCCGAATTCGGGCGGCTTCTGCGTGCGGTCGGCGATGACGTGGCCGATCTCGAGGGCGGTCATACCGTTGACGAGCGCCTGATGCGACTTGGTGTAGATCGCGACCCGATTCTTGGCGAGTCCCTCGACGAGGTACATCTCCCACAGCGGGCGGGTCTTGTCGAGCGGACGCGATCCGAGCCGGGCGATGAGGTCGTGCAGCTGGACGTCGCTGCCCGGAGACGGCAGCGCAGAGCGCCTGACGTGATAGGTGATGTCGAAGTCACGGTCGTCGACCCAGACGGGCCGGGCGAGGCCCAGGGTGACTTCGCGGACCTTCTGCCGGTAGCGCGGGATCTGCGGCAGGCGCCGTTCGACGGTGGCCAGCAGCGTCTCGTAACTGAGTCCGCTGCGGGGTTTGCGCAGGATCTGCAGCGAGCCGACATACATCGGCGTCGACGAGTTCTCCAGCCGGTAGAAGGATGCGTCCGACGCCGACAACCTGGTCACCATGCGCGGCGCAGCCTCCCTATCGACAAACGTCAGACCCCGACACGTTATCCGTCTTTTGCAAGCCTCCGCAGAACGGGTGCTCTCCGGCCTCTGACATGCATGCGATCATTGGGGAGCTGCCACTCTCCAGCAGCTGTCCCGTCGAACGCTGGAGAACACGCATGCCCTCATCCCCCGCTTCCTCTGTTCCGTCGCAGGCCGCGCCCGCTGCGCAGATCTGGCTGACCTCGCCGGTCATCGACTACGAACCGGTTCCGCAACCGTTCCCGTCGTCAGCGCCGACACCGGCGTGCCCTACGCCGTCCGGCGCGGCCCTGCATCGGACTTCGTCACGGTCCCTGCCCTCACCCCGGCCCGTCCACCGCGAGATCCCGCCGCCCCGATCGGCAGTCACCTTCGCCGAGACTGCGCTGCGCCGCGTGATCGAAGTGATCGACAGGCGACGGCCGATCGCCCAGCTCCGTCCGCTGATGACGCCGTTCCTCATCGACTGCGTCGTCGCACGCTCCGGGGCACCGCGCGCAGGCAGCGCCACCTTGCGCCGGGTCCGCGTCCGCACCGTCGACAACGCGATGGACAACCCCGTCGGCAGCGCCGACGAGGTCAGCGCTGCGGAGGTGTTCGCGTCGTTCACCCGCAGCGGCCGCGTGCACGCCATCGCCGGGCGCATCGAACGCCACCAGAACAGCTGGCGGTTGGTCGCCTTGCAGATCGGCTGAATCAGCCGCGCTTGGAGTGCCTGCCGGCCTTCTGCTGCTGGCGGGCGGCCTCGCGGCGCTCCTTGCGGGTGGTCCCGGTCGTCGGTGACGGACCGGTGCGCTTGACCTCCACCCCGCCGTCCTCGGACGGTCCGGAGTAGGTCAGCCGCTGCTGCTGATCGTCGATTCCCTTGGCGCGCAAGCCCGCCGCCGGGCGTTCCTTGGTCGCCACTGCGCCCTGCTGCGCCGCGGCGGCGGCGAACTCGGCCAGCCCGGCCGGGGTCGCCTGCGCCGAGACCGCCGGCGCGGGCGCGCGCTCGACCTGGACGTTGAACAGGAACCCGACGGACTCTTCCTTCATGCCGTCGAGCATGCCGATGAACATGTCGTATCCCTCGCGGGCGTACTCGACCTCGGGGCGCTGCTGGGCCAGCCCGCGCAGGCCGATGCCCTCACGCAGGTAGTCCATCTCGTAGAGGTGCTCGCGCCACTTGCGGTCGAGCACGTTGAGCAGGACGTTGCGTTCGAGCTGGCGCATCGCACCCTCGCCGGCGATCTCCTCGATCTCGGCCTCGCGTGCCGCGTACGCGCGCTTGGCGTCGTTGACGAGTGCGTCGAGCAGTTCTTCGCGGGTGAGTTCGCCCGGCTCCCCGACGGCGTCGGAGTCGATCAGGTCGTGGTGGTCGATGCTGATCGGGTAGAGCTGCTTGAGGCCCTCCCACAGCTTCTCCAGATCCCAGTCCTCGGAGTAACCCTCGGCGGTCGCGCCGTCGACGTAGGCGGTGACGACGTCGACGAGCATCTTCTCGGCCTGTTCGGCGAGGTTCTCGCCTTCGAGGATGCGGCGGCGCTCGGCGTAGATGACCTTGCGCTGCTGGTTCATCACCTCGTCGTACTTCAGCACTTCCTTGCGGATGTCGAAGTTCTGCTGCTCGACCTGGGTCTGCGCACTCTTGATGGCGCGCGAGACCATCTTCGCCTCGATCGGCACGTCGTCGGGCAGGTTCAGGCGGGTCAGCAGCGTCTCCAGCGTGGCACCGTTGAACCGACGCATCAGCTCGTCGGCCAGCGACAGGTAGAAGCGGGACTCGCCGGGGTCGCCCTGACGACCGGAGCGGCCGCGCAGCTGGTTGTCGATGCGGCGCGATTCGTGGCGCTCGGTGCCCAGCACGTACAGCCCGCCCGCGGCGATGACGTCCTTGGCCTCGGCCGCCACCTGCTCCTTGACGTGCGGCAACTCTTCGTGCCAGCCCTGCTCGTATTCGTCGGCGGTCTCGATCGGGTCGAGTCCGCGCTGGCGCAGTCGGCGGTCCAGCAGGTAGTCGACGTTGCCGCCGAGCACGATGTCGGTGCCGCGGCCGGCCATGTTGGTGGCGACGGTGATCGCGCCGAGCCGGCCGGCCTCGGCGATGATGCCGGCCTCCTGCTCGTGGTACTTGGCGTTGAGGACGTTGTGCGGGATGCGGCGCTTCTCGAATTGGCGCGACAGGAACTCCGAGCGCTCGACGCTCGTCGTGCCGATCAGCACCGGCTGGCCCTTCTCGTAGCGCTCGGACACGTCGTCGACGACCGCGATGAACTTGGCTTCCTCGGTCTTGTAGATGAGGTCGGACTGGTCGGTGCGGACCATCGGCCGATTCGTCGGGATCGGGACAACGCCCAGCTTGTAGATCTCGTGCAGCTCGGCGGCCTCGGTCTCGGCGGTACCGGTCATGCCTGCGAGCTTGTCGTAGAGACGGAAGTAGTTCTGCAGCGTGATCGTCGCGACCGTCTGGTTCTCGGCCTTGATCTCGACGTGCTCTTTGGCCTCGATGGCCTGATGCAGACCCTCGTTGTAGCGGCGGCCGATCAGTACGCGACCGGTGAAGTCGTCGACGATGAGAACTTCACCGTTGCGGACGATGTAGTGCTTGTCGCGCTCGAAGAGTTCCTTGGCCTTGATCGAATTGTTCAGGTAGCTGATCAGCGGCGAGTTGGCGGCCTCGTAGAGGTTCTCGATGCCCAGCTGGTCCTCGACGAATTCGACGCCGACCTCGTTGATACCGACGACGCGCTTCTTGATGTCGACCTCGTAGTGGACGTCCTTCTCCATCAGCGGAGCGAGACGGGCGAACTCGGTGTACCAGTTGGAGCCGCCGTCGGCGGGACCGGAGATGATCAGCGGCGTCCTGGCCTCGTCGATCAGGATCGAGTCGACCTCGTCGACGATGGCGAAGTTGTGGCCGCGCTGCACGCAGTCTTCGAGCCGCAGCGCCATGTTGTCGCGCAGGTAGTCGAAGCCGAACTCGTTGTTGGTGCCGTAGGTGATGTCCGCGGCATAGGCGGTCCGGCGCTGCTCGGGCGTCAGCTGCGACAGGATGACGCCGACCTCGAGGCCGAGGAACCGGTGCACGCGGCCCATCTGTTCGGCGTCGCGCTTGGCCAGGTAGTCGTTGACGGTGACGATGTGCATGCCCTTGCCTGCCAGCGCGTTCAGATAGGCGGGCAGCACGGCGGTCAGGGTCTTGCCCTCACCGGTCTTCATCTCGGCGACGTTGCCGAAGTGCAGCGCGGCACCGCCCATCACCTGAACGTCGAAGTGGCGCTGGTTGAGCACCCGCCAGGCCGCCTCGCGGGCGACGGCGAACGCCTCGGGCATCAGGTCGTCGAGGTCCTCTTTGCCGTTCTCGAGGCGGCCCCGGAACTCCGCGGTCTTGGCGCGCAGTTCGGCGTCGGAGAGCTTCTCCATGTCGTCGGACAGGGTGTTGACGTAGTCAGCCACCCCCTTGAGGCGCTTGACCATGCGGCCCTCGCCGATACGGAGCAACTTCCCAAGCACGCTGATAACCCTTTTTCGTCGTCTGAACTCCGTCGGATACGGCATCGCGACAGACCGACACCATCGTAGGCGACGCGCCGAAATCCCAGCCTGTGCATCGCGCCGCGCAGCAAGAATCCCCCGGAACCGAGTTCACGGGGGATTCCTGCCCGATCAGGCCGTCAGGCGAGCTTGATCAATCCGTAGTCGTAGGCGTGCCTGCGATAGACCACGCAGGGCCGGTCGCTCTCCTTGTCGTGGAACAGGAAGAAGTCGTGGCCCACCAGCTCCATCTCGTAGAGCGCGTCGTCGACGGTCATCGGCTCGGCGGGGTGCTCCTTGACGCGCACGATGCGGCCCGGTTCGTGGAAGTCGACCGGCGCTTCGGCGGGTGCGGCATCGGCGGCCGTCCGCGCGAAAGCGGCGTCGAGTCGGTCCAGCGCCGTCGCCTCGTGCAGCGAGACCGGCGTCTTGTCGCCGTAGTGGATCTTGCGACGGTCCTTGCTCTTACGCAGCCGAGCCTCGAGTTTGCTCACCGCCGCTTCGAAGGCCGCGTAGAAGCTGTCGGCGCAGGCCTCACCGCGCACCACCGGTCCGCGGCCCTTGGCCGTGATCTCGACGTGCTGACAGTTCTTGCGCTGGCGGCGGTTCTTCTCGTGGTCGAGCTCGACGTCGAAGAGATAGATGGTGCGGTCGAATCGTTCCAGGCGGGCCAGCTTTTCGGCGACGTAGACGCGGAAGTGGTCGGGAACTTCGACGTTGCGGCCCTTGACCACGACTTCGGCGTTGGGTTGGTCTGAAACGTCGCTCGTGCTTTCGGAATCCATGACCATCGTGCTGTCGGACCTGACGGAATGACTTGACATACTTGGCAACTCGATTCTCTCGCATTCGCACGCTGACGCGTGCCGGCCGGGAAGACATCGCGCCGACGGGGCATAGATGATCGCGCCGCTCGCCGGTGCAAGGTGTCGACTGATCACCTCCTACCGCTGACGCGATACCGGCGCCCACATCCTGAGCGCCGCCGTGAATTGTTCACGGATGATTGGTGCCGACGGTAGTCGCTGTTCACCCAGTCGTGCCACCTATTCGGCAGACCTGTTTTCAGTTCTTCACGCGCGATTGATCTCGGGGTAATGGGGCGCCGCGTGCTCAGGCGTTCGCCAGCGCCAGCGCAGCAACGACGTCGACCCCTGCGGTTTGCAGAACGCGGACGGACTCGCTGAGGGTGGCGCCGGTGGTCACAACGTCGTCGACCACGACGACCGGACCGCCGACCGGTTTGAGGAGGCGCACGCGGCCGTCGACGTTGCGCTGCCGCGCCGCGCTCGACAATCCGACTGAGTCGCGGGTGAAAGCTTTGTAGCGCAGGGCCGGCGCGACGGTGACGCGGGGCCCGGCGGCTGCGGTCGCGATCTTGGTGACGGGATCACCGCCGCGGCGACGGGCCGCCGAACGCCGGGTCGGCGCGGGCACCAAGGTCAGCGGCAGTGGCAGGACACCCCACGCCAGCAAGTGCTCGATCGCCTCGTGCAGGGCTGCGGCGAACGGGCGGTGCAGGTCGGTGCGGCCGTGCTCCTTCAGCGCGACGATGGCCCGGCGGCGCGCGCCTGCGTATCGCCCGAGCGACAGCACGGGCACGCCGGGATCGAGCCGCGCCGTGATGACGTGCGGCTCGTCGTCTCGGACGGCGAGGTCATTCGCGCAGTCGGGACACCACGCAGTTCCCGGGGCCTCACAGCCGCCGCACTGCAGAGGCAGGACCAGATCGAGCATGGTTACTTCGTCCTCCGCCGAGCGTGCGTCCACGGCGGCCCAGACGCCGGATCCTCACCTTGAGCGCACAGTCGCTGACGCCACGCCGACGCCAACGTGGCGATGATCCCGCCGTCGGTATCGCTGCTCGTCACACGGATATCCGTCCAGCCGAGGCCCGTCACCGCGTCATGCCGGCGAATGCTTTTGTTGAAGGCGTACCGCGTCTGGCGGTGATGGTCGCCTTCGTAGTCGAGCCCGATCATCATGTCTTCCCAGCCCATGTCGAGTTCGGCGACGAGCACGCCGCATTCGTCGTAGACGGGGATCTGGGTCTGCGGTGGCGGGAAGTCATGATCCATGACGAGCAGCCGCAGGTAGGTCTCCTGCGGCGACTCCGCCCCCGGGTCGACGAGGTTCACGATCTCGCGAGCCTGCCGGATGCCGCGTCGGCCCTTGTACCGATCGGCGAGCAGTTCGACATCCGCGATCTTCATCCGCGTCGCCCGGGCCAGAGCATCGATCGCGGCGACCGCCCGCTTCCTGGGGTATCGACGGGCGATGTCGAGCGCGGTCCGTTCCGGCGTGGTGACGCGTATCCCGCCGATGGTCTGCACTTCGTCCGCCCCGACGGAATCGGACCACACATGCAGTCCGCGCGGCGCTCTCCGGTTGTCCCACAACACTTCTGCAGGCGCATTGGCGCTCACCCACTTCGAGCCGTGGAGCGCTCCCGCGGAACGGCCGGCAACGATCCCTTCGCCCCCGGTCCACAACGCCGCGGCTCTGGCTTTCGAGACTGCTGTCGGCTCCGTTCCCGCTGCCAGGTAGACGTCCGGATAGAGCGCAGCGAATCGCGTCCTCAACACGTGTCGCGTCAGCCGGCGTTCGCGCAACGCCTCGCTGCCGATGAATGGTTCCCCCATGGGCGAAGTCTGCTTAGGGATACCGACACGTTCCGCAAGCCGCTCACCGAGCGTGCGCTCGGGGCGGAGAAAGGCTCGATGTACCGCCCTCACCGCACGCTCGGCGCAGAACCCCGCCGGCTACTCCGCGACGATCGAATCCCCCTGCACGCGGATCGCCACCGGCTCGAGCGGCCTGCTTGCCGGACCATTGGCGACGGCGCCGTCGAGGCTGAACTTGCTGCCGTGGCAGGGGCAGTTGATCGTCCCGTCGGCGACCTCGTTGAGCAGGCATCCGGTGTGCGTACACACCGCCGAGAACCCCTTGTAGTCCCCTGCGACGGGCTGAGTCAGGACCACCTCGCCGACGATCACTCCTGAGCCGACCGGCACCTCGGCCGTGGTCGCCAACGCCTCCCCCGCCGGCTTCGACGACTCCGGCGCAGAGGACTCGGGAGGAGCCGAGGACCCACCAGACTCCGAGCCACCGGAGCACGCCGCGACCGCGGCCGCCGCCAAGCCGACCCCCGCTCCGGCGAGCACCGTCTTCCTCGGAACCATCACCATGCCGATCACCTTTCCGTCGAGCCCGCTGCCGGAGGGCTGTTCCGGCAGCACGTTCCGTGTCAGCCGGGCAGGACCGGCAGCGCACCGGCAACCATCAGCGGGCGCACTTCGACCCATCCCGGGTCTTCGGCTGCCGAGCCGGACAGCTGCACCACGCCTCGTCCATCGGCGACGTACACCGCTGACGGGTTGGCGGCGACCGTCTTGACGGGCATCAGCAGGTTGCGGCTGGGCCCGTCGGAGTTGACCCCGTCGAGGTTGACGTAGGACACCGGGTTCTGCGGATCTGTTCGCGTGACGACGATGTCGTCGCCCGTCCGCCACGACAGCGAGACCGCCGTCTGGCCGAGGCCGTAACCGAGACGGCGCGGATAGGTCAGCGCGAAGCCGCCGTTCGGCGTCTGCTCGATCCCGGCGAGGATGACCTTCCCGTCGATCACCATCGCCGCGCGCGTTCCGTCGCGGGACAGCTGCAGCTCGGCGATCGCGCCCGGGAAGCGTGTCAGCACCGCGGTGGCGTCGACGGGGATGCGGGCGGGCTGCCCGGACGCATCCTGGATGACGCGCACGACGTTGTTGGCGTCCACGACGACCCAGATGGCGTCGTCGAGAGACCAGCTCGGGCGGCTGAGCATGCGACCGTCCAGCGCCTGAGAAGCGTTGCCGCCCAACGGCCCTACCCACAACGACGACGCCATGTCGGGCGCACCGGGCCGCAGCGTGACGATCGAGGCGACCTCCTGGCCCGACCGCGACAGCGACGCCGCGATCTGGCTCGGCATCTGCCCGAACGGCCCCGTCACCCGCGGTGCACGCTGACCGTCGAGCCGCACCAGCGATCCCCCGACCAACGCGTGCAGTCCTGCGGCCGCACCGTCGAGGGCGCCCGGGTCGGTGGCGGCCACATCGCCGGTGTCCCAGCCCTCGGCGAAGCGATCGTCGAGTGCGGCACCGTCGGCGTTGATCACGTACGGGCCATTGATTCCCGACCGCGACAGTGTCCAGATCAATTGCGCAGCAAGCAGTTGCCTGCTGTGCGGATCGGTCGTCGACAGATTCTCCAGGTCGATCCGCGCGCCGCCGTACCCGCGACCGATGCCGGTCTTGCCGCCGTCGGCCCGCGTGACCGGGCCGCGTAGCCGCAGCGGCGGACCGAGCAGGTTGCGCACCGTCTTATCCATCTCCGGTCGCGGTCCGGCAATCAGCTTGCTGACCAGTTCGGTGGCCAGCTGGTCGGGTTCGGACACCGCGACGTAGCGAGGATCTGGGACCACCGTCTTGCCCGTCGGGTCGGCGAAGTACAACGTGTGCCGCTTGTAGGTGGCCTGAAACTGCTGCCAGTCCAGGAACACTCCGTTGGGCAGGCGGTCGATGCGCCAGCCGCCTGTCGTCTTGACCAGTTCGATCGGGCCGGGGTCGGGCAGCGCGCCGTCGCCCGTCTCGAACACACCCATGTCCGACAGCGACCCCAGGATGTCGGCCCGCATCGTCACCGAAACCCGTTCGGGTGTCCGGGTTTCGACGAACACCACATTGTCGATCAGTAGTGCGCTACCGGCGTCGTCCCATGCGCTGGACGCGGATTCGGTCAAGAACTGGCGCGCGGCGAGATGCCGGTTCGCGGGATCGGCGGTGGCCTTGAGGAATTCGCGCAGCAGCACGTCGGGGTCCATGCCGGGTGTCGGCTTGGGCAGGCTCGGCGGAGCGGGCCGATCGACGGTGCCGATCGCCTGGGGTGACGACGAGCTGGGGACACCCGCGCAGCCGGCCAGGACGAGCGCGAGCGCGCACAACACGGCGGCGAGCGTACGTGTCACACGCTCTCCCCGGCCGGTTCGCGAACCCGGCGGCTCGCCGGCGGGCCTGAGCGCTCGATGGGTTTGACCGGCAGCGGGCTGCTGGTCACCTTGTGCCCACGCACCAGCGGGAGCGTCAACCGGAAGCAGGCACCCTTACCCGGTTCGCCCCAGGCCTCCAGCCGGCCCTGGTGCAGCCTCGCGTCCTCGATGCTGATTGCCAGACCCAGACCCGTCCCGCCGGAACGCCGCACGCGCGACGGGTCGGCGCGCCAGAACCTGCTGAACACCAACTTCTCCTCGCCGGGGCGCAGGCCGACGCCGTAGTCGCGGACGGTGACGGCGACCGTGTCCACGTCGGCGGCCATCCGGATCCGCACCGGCTTGCGCTCGGCGTGGTCGATGGCGTTGGCGATGAGGTTGCGCAGGATCCGCTCGACGCGGCGCGGATCCACCTCGGCGATGACATCCTCGGCGGGCACGTCGACGATCATCTCGACGCCGGCGGCATCCGCGAGGTGCCCGACGTTGTCCAGCGCGCTCTGCACGATGGATCGCAGATCGACTGCCTCGACGGCCAATTCGGCGACGCCGGCGTCGTGGCGGGAGATCTCGAGCAGGTCGTTGAGCAGCGACTCGAAGCGGTCGAGCTCGTTGACCATCAGCTCGGTGGAGCGCCGCAGCGCCGGGTCGAGGTCTTCTGCGTGGTCGTGGATCAGGTCCGCCGCCATGCGCACGGTCGTCAGCGGGGTCCGCAGCTCGTGGCTGACGTCGGAGGTGAAGCGCCGCTGCAGGTTTCCGAACTCTTCGAGCTGGGTGATCTGGCGCTGCAGGCTCTCGGCCATGTCGTTGAACGACACGGCCAGGCGCGCCATGTCGTCCTCGCCGCGTACCGGCATGCGTTCGGACAGATGACCTTCGGCGAACCGCTCGGCGATCCGCGACGCCGAGCGCACCGGCAGCACGATCTGGCGCGCCACCAGAAGGGCGATGGCCGCGAGCAATCCGAGCAGCACGACACCGCCGGTGGCCATCGTCCCGCGCACCAGCGCAATCGTGGAGTCCTCGTTGTTCAACGGGAAGATCAGATAGAGCTCAAGATTCGTGACCGGAGACGATGTCGGGCTGCCGATGATGAGGGCCGGCCCGGAGAAACCGTCGGTGTGCACGGTGGCGTACTGGTAGCTGACCTGGCCGGCTTTGACGAATTCGCGCAACGTGTTCGGGACCTGGTCGATCGGACCGGCCGCGGTGGCCGCGCGGGGGCCGTCACCGGGGACGACGAGCACCGCGTCGAACGTCCCCGCGAGCACCGGCCCGGTGTCGGCCTTGCGGTCGATCAGCGTGTTGCGTGCCAGCTGCAGGCTGCTGTCGAGCGAGCGGGTCTCCTCACCGCCGACGATGCCGCTGACGGTGGTGCGGGCACGCTCGATCTCCTCGGTGGCGGCGCCGACCTTCACCTCGAGGATGCGGTCGGTGATCTGGCTGGTCAGCACGAAGCCGAGCACCATGATGACGGCCAGCGACAGCCCCAGCGTCAGGGTGACCACGCGTAGCTGTAGCGAACGTCGCCACGCAAGGCTCAATGCACGGCCGAGCGCACCCAGGCCGCGGATCAGCGGAGCTGACCGACGGTGGATGCGCCGCCTAGAGCCGAAGATCATCGAGCCAGTCCTACGGCGGTCCGGCTTTGTATCCCACTCCTCGAACGGTCAGCACCACCTGCGGGTTCTCCGGGTCCTTCTCGACTTTGGCCCGCAGACGCTGGACATGCACGTTCACCAAACGGGTGTCGGCGGGGTGACGGTAACCCCACACCTGTTCGAGCAGCACATCACGAGTAAACACCTGGCGTGGTTTCCGTGCCAGCGCCACCAGCAGGTCGAACTCTAGCGGTGTCAGCGAGATCTGCTCGCCCTGCCGGGTGACCTTGTGTGCCGGGACGTCGATGTCGACATCAGCGATCGAGAGCAGTTCGGCGGGCTCGTCCTCGTTGCGCCGCAGCCGGGCGCGCACACGGGCGACGAGCTCCTTGGGCTTGAACGGCTTCATGACGTAGTCGTCGGCACCGGACTCCAGGCCGAGCACCACGTCGACGGTGTCGGTCTTGGCGGTCAGCATGACGATCGGCACGCCGGAGTCCGCGCGCAGCACGCGGCACACGTCGATGCCGTTCATGCCGGGCAGCATGAGGTCCAACAGCACCAGATCGGGTCGGAGTTCGCGCACGGCGGTCAGCGCCTGGGTGCCGTCACCGATGACCGCGGTGTCGAAACCCTCCCCCCGCAACACGATGGTGAGCATCTCGGCGAGCGAAGGGTCGTCGTCGACTACCAGGATCCTTTGCCTCATGGTGTCCATGGTGTCACCAGATGGCGATAAACCCCCGCTACCACACTGGGCGTTTTGCGTCTTTACCGGATTCGTCTCGGAATTAGCCCGAGAGATCTAGCTGACAGCCTCGATGACGTCGCGCTGCTCGCTGATCGACCGCATCACCTCGTAGCCGATCTGGCGGACGCTGGCGATGACGGGGCTGCCGCACAGTGATTTGTCCGCGCACCCCGCGACCACCCAGCCCAGCGACGGGCTGCTCTCCAGCGCATCGCGCGCGGCTGCGGATTCCGGGTCGTGGGCGTGCCCGAGGGCGAGCACGAGTTGCTTGCGGGAGTACTCGGCGCCGTCGGCGTCCTTGACGACGGGGTTGGTCCACCAGTCGCCGAACGGAATCCGCGTGCCGCTGAAGATCTGGTCGCCTCCGCGGGTGCGGATCGGGACCGGCGGATACATGGCGAGCTTGGGCACGAACTCCCCCGCGCCGTGGTGGCGGCTGCGGATCCGCATGAGCGTCAGGCCGGCCGTCGAGCACGTCGTCTTCGGGTTGGGCACCCCGGCGGTGTCGACCCATGTCAGCGTGTCGCGCAGACCCAGCCGGTCGATCACCGCGTCGGAGTCATCACAGTGATGCAGCAACGCGCCGAGGTGGCCCGCCAGGGACTTGGCCTCGATGTGCCTGCCCTGGTCGAACCGCTCGCTGGCCGACCTGATGGCCGACAGCAGGTCCTCCAGTGCCTGCAGCGACTCCGCCTGTGTACGCAGTGGAACGAGCAACGAATCCCCCTCGTCGTGACCCGTCGCCGAAGCGACTTCCCCCTTGGGCCGGAGCTTAACTGCCGATTCGTCAATTCGCTCGGCTACGGAACTTTCAGCTGACCGGCAAGCTCGGCTGCGTCGACGTCGGGGGGGACGACCGCCCATCGGCCACCCCACTGCGCGGCGGCCAACTCGGCGTAGACCGCCCCGGTGCGCCGCTGCAGTCCGTCGTCGCGTTCGTAGGCGTCGCGAGCGCGGTCCGCCTCTTCGGCGGCGCGGTTGACCGCGCGCTGCGCCGCGAGTTCGGTCGGAACATCCAGCAGCACCTGCCAATCGGGGACCGGAAGCTGCAGGCGCCCGTATTCGAGATCGCGCACCCATTCGACGACCTCACCGTCGGCGCCCTGGTGCAGGCGCGCCGCGCTGTAGGCGGCGTTGGAGGCGACGTAGCGGTCGAGGAGGACGGCGGTGTGCGTCGATGTCAGCTGCTCGATCTCCTCCCGCGCGCCCGCGCGGTCGAGAGCGAACATCACGGCCATCGCATAGACGGAGCCGGCGAGGTCGCCGTGCTTGCCGTGCAGGGCTTCGGCGGCGAGGTCGGCGTGCACCGAGACGCCGTAGCGCGGGAAGGCGAGAGTCGCGACGGAGCCGCCGTCGGCCTCGAACGCGGCACGAAGGCCGTTGGTCAGCGTGCGCTTACCCGCGCCGTCTACACCCTCGATGACGATGAGCACTGGGCGAGCCTAATCCAGTGACATTTTCGGGCGGTAAGCAAACATTGACTGGCGTTACAGCACGCCTCATAGTTTTCGAATGCGGGGATCTCAAAGGTTGGGCAAAGGTGCCGATTTTGCGGTGGCGGCGGGAGTGGGCGCCGCGGTCTTCATGGGGTGGGGCTGCGCGGTCGCGTCGGCCGACGAGCCCGCGGACTCCGGCCAGAGCGATTCCTCGGAGCAGCGCGACGCCGGTCCGGCGCGGGCGAAGCACTCTGTGGAGCGCGCCGATCGAAGCGTCGATGAAACCGACGCAGACGTGGACTCCGGGGCCGACGACGCGCCCGACGAGGACGTCACCGACCACGAGGTGACCGACCAGGACGACGACGACGACCGTGACGACGACACCACCGTCGTCGATATCGACGACGCCGATGAGCAGGTGACGCCGGACGAGGAAGCACCCGAGCCGCTGCCCGAGCCCGTCGCCGCCGCGCAGCTGATGACCGCGACGGCCGTCACCCGGCGAGAAGCCGTCACCCATCTCGCGGCGCCGCAAAACGAAGTCGTGTACACCGATGGGCCGAGCTTCTTCGATCAGGTCATCGTCACGAGCCTGTACGTGATGCGCGGGATCTCCAGCTTCATCGGGGTGGACTTCTACGGGCTCATCGGCAAGGTGTTGGAGAACGACGACCCGCCGTGGTTCGTGCGGGGCGGCCTCGACGTCCGCCGCACCGAGTTCGAGGCGTCCGAAGACAGCACGTGGGACGGCTGGGAGTTCCGCCCGCCCAACCCGACCGGCAAGACCGTGATCGCCGTGCACGGCGGCGGGTTCATCGTCGAACCGCTTGTCACCCACTGGCTCGACTACGCACAGATGGCCCGGGAGACCGGTGCGACGGTGATCGTGCCGATGTATCCGCTCGGGACGACCGAGGCGGGAACGGCGGTCAAGGTCGTGCCCGCGATGGCTGAATTCATCTCCGCCCAGATCGACACGTACGGCGCGCAGAACGTGAGCATCTACGCCGACTCGGCGGGTCCGTCGTTGGCGATGGCGGCGGTGCGTGAGCTGATCCTGGCCGGCAAGCCGGTGCCCGCCGGCATGGTGCTGCTGTCGTTCACCCCCGACGGTTCACTGTCCAACCCGGACATCTACGAGGTCGACGACCCGATCATCGACCTCGACAATCTCGACTTCTACATACGCGAAAACCATTGGGGCGACGGCCTGGATCCTCGCGACCCGTTGCTGAGCCCCCTGTTCTTCGAAGACGAGGTGTTCGCCGCGCTCCCGCCGACGACGATCTATGTGGGCGAACTGGAGTACGCCCTGCCCGACACCCTTCTGCTGCACGACAAGTGGTCGGCCGCGGGCGGCGTGGTGTCGACCGTCGTCGGCGTCGGGCAGTTCCACGACTGGGCGCTGGGCGGCTTGCCCGTCAACTCGCAGGCTCCCAAGGTGCGGCCCGACATCTACCGGCAACTGGGTCTCAATGATGTTGCGCCAGGGCCGAAGACGATCACGACGGGTCCGCCCACCTACAGCGACCGGCTGGTTGCGGACATTCTGCGCACCCTGCGATGGCTCAACGAGGAGACGGGCATCAAGATCCTCACCGGCTTCGCCTCGGGGGCTACCTACGACTCGCCGCCGCGGCTGCTGACGCTCGGCTTGGATGTCACCGAACGCGAGTACAACGGCTGGACGGTGTGGGAGCTGGCTTCGCCGGAGCCGACGGGTGAGATCGTCGTCGCGCTGCATGGCGGAGGCTTCGCCACCGAAGCCAATGTGCTGCAGTGGTCGGACTATGCGCAGATGGTGCGCGACACGGGGGCGACGGTCCTTGTCCCGATCTATCCGCTGGCACCGCCGAAGGGCACCGGCACGGTCACCACGTTGGTGCCGCCGATGGCCGACTATCTGTCGCTGTTGATCGACGAGCACGGCGTCGACAATGTCAGCCTGTACGGGGACTCGTCCGGTGGCTCATACGCCGTGCTGGTGGTGCAAGAGATGCTGCGCCGCTGCCGATCTGATGTGCAGTGCGTCATCTCGCAAGCTCAGCCGTCCCGAATGGTCCTCGTCTCCCCCGCCCTTCACATCACGCTGACGGGACCGGACATCGACGCAATCGACGATCCGATCCTGCCCCGCAACAAACCTGGCGAGGGCCCGCGCTACAACGGCGATCTCGACCTGAATCATCCACTGGTGAACCCGTTTTCGAGCGAGGACTTGACCGGCATGCCGCCGACGGCGATCTACATCGGGACCCAGGAGAAGCTCTATCCCGGCGCTCTCGCGTTCCGCGACAAACTGCTGTCCCAGGATCCGGCCGCAGACCTGACGGTTGTCATCGGAGACGGGCAGTTGCACGGCTGGGCGCTGGGCGGCATCGTGGTCAACTCCCAGGCGCAGCTCTGGCGGCCCAACGTGTACCGGCAGCTGGGGCTTTTACCGACCGACCGGTATGTGACGCTGCAGGTCGCCTAGTCGCCGGTTGCGTTGACCACCAACTGGTTTCGCGCGGAGTCGAGGTAGCCGGTCGCCGCCCACCCCGGCGTGCTCAACGCGTCGTTCAGCGCGGGGCCGGTCGCGAACGGGCCGTCCGACACCTCGACGCGGATTTCCGGGGCGACCTCGGGGGGCGGCACCTGCGCCGGGTTCGTCAGGTCAGCCAGCGCACGTGCCGTCTGCGGTTGCAGTGTGATGACGGCGTCGATCCGATACGTCGTCGGCCCCGGCACGCGTGGGTCGGCGTTGTTCCATGTCACCCAGGTGGCGCCGACCGGCGTGCCTATCGCGGGGAAACGGCTCGTCAAAGGCGCGGTGTCGGTGCGGGTTTCGCGGACGATGTCCGCGGGCGGCGATGAGCATGCTGCCGCCACCCCGCACAGCACCAGCGCCGCGAACCGCTTAGCCGGCGACGCTGGATTGCAGGACAACGGTATTGACCGGCGGATCCAGGAACACCCGGGTGCTCCTGCGTGGACCGCCGAAGAAGATGTTGAGCTCGACGCCGGTCAGGAACGGCCCCGGCGGCAGCTCGGGTTCGAGAACCTTCTGGACCGCGGGGCGATGGCCGAGGTCCTCGGCGCCGTACTTGTCGACCAGGCCGGCCATCGTCTCCGGGGTGACCTCGACGACCGCGTCGATCCACTGCAGGCTCAACTTGGTCGTCTGATCTTCGGAGTTGTCCCACGCGATCCACGATGCCGCCACAGGTGGCCCCAGCGCGGGGAATGTCGTCGCGAGTTCGTCGGTGTCGTGCCGCACCTCGGCGACGGGCCCGGAGGAGGCGACCTCGGACTGGCCGCCAACCTCCTCGGACGCCGGCTGGCCCTGACATGCCGTCAGGGCCAGCGCGACGCCGAGAAGTAGTGCTACGGAGCGGGACACGTCAGTAGCGGTAGTGCTCCGGCTTGTACGGACCCTCGACGTCGACGCCGATGTACTCGGCCTGATCCTTCGTCAGCTTGGTCAGCGTGCCGCCGAGTGCCTCGACGTGGATCTTGGCGACCTTCTCGTCGAGGTGCTTGGCGAGGCGGTAGACCTCGTTGTCGTACTCGTCGTTCTTGGTCCACAGCTCGATCTGCGCGATGACCTGGTTGGAGAAGCTGTTGCTCATCACGAACGACGGGTGACCGGTCGCATTGCCCAGGTTCAGCAGGCGGCCCTCGCTCAGCACGATGATCGACTTGCCCGACTCACCGAAGGTCCACTCGTCGACCTGCGGCTTGATGTTGATGCGGGTGGCGCCGGAGCGCTCCAGTGCCGCCATGTCGATCTCGTTGTCGAAGTGGCCGATGTTGCCCAGGATCGAGTGGTCCTTCATCGCCTTCATGTGGTCGAGGGTGATGATGTCCTTGTTACCGGTCGAGGTGATGACGATGTCGGCATCGCCGATCGCCTGCTCGACGGTCACCACGTCGTAGCCGTCCATCAGCGCCTGCAGGGCGTTGATCGGATCGATCTCGGTGACCTGGACGCGGGCGCCCTGGCCGGCCAGCGACTCCGCGCAGCCCTTGCCCACATCGCCGTACCCACAGATCAGCACCTTCTTGCCGCCGATGAGGGCGTCGGTGCCGCGGTTGATGCCGTCCACCAGCGAGTGGCGGGTGCCGTATTTGTTGTCGAACTTGCTCTTGGTGACGGAGTCGTTGACGTTGATGGCCGGGAACGCCAGCTCACCGGCGGCGGCGAACTGGTACAGGCGCAGCACGCCGGTGGTGGTCTCCTCGGTGACACCCTGGACCGACTCGGCGATCTTGGTCCACTTGTCCTTCTCGGTCTCGAAGCGCTCACGCAGCACTCCCAGGAAGACCTTCCACTCGGCCGAGTCGTCCTCTTCGGCGGGCGGGACGACGCCGGCCTTCTCGTACTGCGCGCCGCGCAGCACCATCATGGTGGCGTCGCCACCGTCGTCGAGGATCATGTTGGCGGGCTCATTCGGCCAGGTGAGCATCTGCTCGGCGGCCCACCAGTACTCCTCCAAGGTCTCGCCCTTCCAGGCGAAGACGGGAGTGCCCTTGGGCTCCTCGACCGTGCCGTTCGGGCCGACGACGATCGCGGCGGCGGCGTGGTCCTGGGTGGAGAAGATGTTGCAGGAGGCCCAGCGGACTTCGGCGCCGAGTGCGGTCAGCGTCTCGATCAGCACGGCGGTCTGCACGGTCATGTGCAGCGAGCCGGAGATGCGCGCGCCCTTGAGCGGCTGGACGTCGTGGTACTCGCGGCGGAGTTCCATCAGGCCGGGCATCTCGTGCTCGGCCAGGCGGATCTCCTTGCGGCCGAATTCGGCCAGCGAAAGGTCGGCGACCTTGTAATCGATGCCGTTGCGGACATCGGCGGTCAACGCAGTCATGTAGAGCCCCTCTTGTGGTTCGTCAATTGCCTATGAGCGCACGGATGTGCAGCGACAACATCCGCGCAGACGCCCATGGGCCTGCGGGCTCGCGGGACAGGCGCTCAGCGCTCTGCCGGCCAGGGACGTCTATGACACCGTAGCGCCTCCGGCTGAACACCAGCACGTCGCCGTCCCGCTCAGGACTCGATGACGCCGTAGCGTTCGGCGAACGGCGTCATCAAACGGGCCAGGTCGCGGGCCACATCGTGATCGGCCTCCGGCGGCATCGAGATGTAGCTCATGGCCAGCCGCACGATCGCCCTGGCCAGCACTCCGGCGTCCTCGTCGCTGCAGCGCACCCAGCTGCTCATGAACGACTCGGTCAGCCGCGACGAGCAGTGGTTGATGATCGGCGCGCTGTCGGTGGTGATCAGCTGCAGCAGGTCGGGCTTGGATGTGCCGGTCAACAGTGAGATGACCAGCGGGTCGGCCGCGGACTCGACGAAGAAGTCGCGGAAGCCCTGCAGGAACGCGGCGTAGACGTCGCCGACGTTGTTGTTGATCGCGGTATGGATCTGGTCGACCAGACGATCGGCGAGCCGCATCGCGTAGCCCTGCGCGAGGCCTTGGCGCGACCCGAACTCGTTGTAGATGGTCTGGCGGCTGATGCCGGCGGCCTTGGCGACGTCGGACAGCGTGATCTGCGACCAGTCTCGGGTGACCAGCATCTCGCGCATGCCGTCGAGGATCGAGTCGCGCAGCAGCACCCGCGACGCCTCGGCGTAGCTGATGCGTTTGTCGTTGACCCCACCCACAGGCGCGACAATAACGGTTGCGCGCAGCGCCCCGCTTGCGGCGAGGGTCATGAGCGCACCCCCGTCGCCCCGCGAGCGCGCGTGTCTGCACGGCGCTGGTCGGCGTGTCGCGTGCATTCGCGCCCGCTCGCCACGATCGAGTGTGCGTTCACGGCCGGGCGACCTCGACCATCTCGAAGTCCGACTTGGCCGCGCCGCAGTCGGGGCAGCTCCAGTCCTCGGGGATGTCCTCCCAGCGGGTGCCCGGCGCGATGCCGTCTTCCGGCCACCCCTTGGCTTCGTCGTATTCGAATCCGCATTGCACGCAGACGAACAGCTTGTAGTCGGTCATTTCTTCACTCCTGTTTCTTCGAAGTCGACTTTCTCGCGGACCGCACAGTCGGGGCAGCACCAGTCGTCCGGTATGTCGCTCCAGGCCGTCCCGGCCGGAAAGCCTTCTCGCGGTTCGCCTTTGGTTTCGTCGTAGACGTAGTCACAACCGGGGCAGCGGTAGACCGTCATGCCGGCTGCCCGTACTGCGCCAGCACCTTGTCACGCATGCGCGGGTGGATGTTGACCCTCGTGATGTCGCCGTCGTAATGAGCGAGGACGCGATGGTCCATCACCTTGCGCCACAGGGGCGGAAAGTAGGTGAGGCCGATCATCGACGCGTAGCCGCTGGGCAGGTTCGGCGCGCCGTCCATACTGCGCAGCGTCTGGTAGCGACGAGTCGGGTTCGCGTGGTGGTCACTGTGGCGCTGCAGGTGGTAGAGGAACAGGTTCGTGACGATGTGATCGGAGTTCCAGCTGTGCACCGGGGCACACCGTTCGTAGCGGCCGTTGTCGAGTTTCTGCCTCAGAAGTCCGTAATGCTCAAGGTAGTTCACGGTTTCCAGCAGTGTGAAGCCGAAGATCGCCGAGATCAGGACGTACGGGATCAGCTGTAGACCGAAGATGGCCAGCAGTGCGCCGTAGAGGACCGCCGACATCGCCCACGCGTTGAGCACGTCGTTGGACCAGTGCCACGTGCTCTTGCCGCTACGCTCGAGCCGCTTGGCCTCCAGTTCCCACGAGGACTTCAGGCTTCCGAACACGCTGCGCGGCAAGAACTCCCAGAACGTCTCGCCGAAGCGTGCCGAAGCGGGGTCCTCCGGGGTGGCGACCCGAACGTGATGGCCGCGATTGTGCTCGATGTAGAAGTGGCCGTAAAGCGTCTGCGCGAGCGTGATTTTCGCCAACCAGCGCTCCAGCGAGTCCTTTTTGTGGCCCATCTCGTGCGCGGTGTTGATCCCGACGCCGCCGAGGAGGCCGACCGAGAGCGCCAGCCCGATCTTGGCCGGCCACGGCAACGCCCCGTCGAAGCCCAGCCAGCTCAGATCGGACGCGGTGAACAGATACGCGCCGAAAATCACGCTGGCGTACTGGAACGGGATGTAGATGTAGGTGCAGTAGCGGTAGTACTTGTCGTTCTCCAGCTGCTCCATCACCTCTTCCGGCGGGTTCTGGCCGTCGGGGCCGAAGAACCGGTCGAGCGCAGGCAGCAGGACGTAGAGAAGGATCGGCCCGATCCACAGCGGCACCTGGGCGGCCGCGTGCCAGCCGATCTGGTTGAAAGCCCACACCAGCGGCAGCATCACGAACAGCGCCGTGGGGGCGATCAGGCCCATGAGCCAGAGGTAGCGCTTCTTGTCGCGCCACTGCTCGACGTTCGGAGCCTCGGACATTTCCTGCGTGGTCACCTCGATGCCTCCTTGCTGTGAGTACGATCACCTGTTGCAGTTGACTATAGACGCACTTTTGTCACTGGTCTAGACACAAGGGCTTATTTTGTAAAAACAGCAGCGCCGCGAGGGCGCTTGTCTGCACACCGAAGCCCCGCGTGTCGTGCGCTTTCGCGCACGCTCGATCACGACGAGCGCGCGTACGACACCGCGAACCGCGGCGTGTCTGCGTGCAGACACGCGCCCTCGCGGGGCGAGAGAGGGAACGAGGTCAGACCTGGGAACGCTTGCCCACCAGCGAGTGCCTGCGGCCGTAGAGGAAGTACACGACCACGCCGATCGCCATCCAAATCGAGAAGCGGATCCACGTCAGGCCGGTCAGGTTCAGCATCAGCCACACACACGCGATGATCGACAGGATCGGCAGCACCGGAACCCACGGCGTGCGGAAGCCGCGCTTCAGATCGGGCCGGGTGCGCCGCAGCACGATGACACCCGCCGACACCAGCACGAATGCGAACAGCGTGCCGATGTTCACCATCTCTTCGAGCTTGTCGATCGGGAACACCGTGGCCGTCACCGCCACCACGAATCCGACGATCAGGGTGATCCGCACCGGCGTGCCGTGCTCGTTGGTCTTCGCCAGCTGGCGCGGCAGCAGCCCGTCCCGCGACATCGCGAACAGCACCCGCGTCTGCCCCAAGACGAGCACGATGACGACGGTCGTCAGCCCGGCCAGCGCGCCGATCGAGATGACCTTCGCGGCCCAGTCGACCCCGTTCAGTGCGAACGCCGTAGCGAGGTTTGCGGTCTCGGCCTCGCGCAGTTCCTTGTAGCTGACCATGCCTGTCAGCACCACCGCCACCGCGACGTAGAGCACGGTGACGATGCCCAGCGAGGCGAGGATGCCACGCGGCACGTTGCGCTGCGGATCCTTGGTCTCCTCGGCCGTGGTCGCGACGATGTCGAACCCGATGAACGCGAAGAACACGATCGACGCGCCTGCCAGCACGCCGTACCAGCCGTATGCGCTGCCCTCGGCGCCGGTGATCAACGAGAACAGCGACTGCTCGGTGCCCGATCCGCCCTCACCGGGTTCCGGTGACGGAACAAACGGCGAGAAATTGGCGGCCTTGATGTAGAACGCGCCGACGATGACGACGAGCAGCACGACCGCGACCTTCAGCGCGGTGATGGCCAGGCTGACCCCTGCCGACAGCTTGGTGCCCATCGCCAGGATGGCCGTCACGAACGCGATGATGATCAGTGCGCCCCAATCCACTTGCAGACCAGCCACTTCCGCAGTGCCACCGGCAAACCCGAAAACGGTGCCGAGATAGCTGGACCAGCCCTTGGCGACGACGGCGGCTGCGACGGCGAACTCGAGTATCAGGTCCCAGCCGATGATCCACGCGACGAACTCCCCGAACGTGGCATACGAGAACGTGTAGGCGCTGCCCGCCACCGGAACGGTCGAGGCGAATTCGGCGTAACAGAGCGCCGCGAGCCCGCATGCGATCGCGGCGATGATGAACGACACGGAGATCGCGGGTCCGGTCAGGTTCGCCGCGGTCGAGGCGGTGATCGTGAAGATGCCGGCGCCGATCACCACCGACACACCGAAAACGGTCAGATCCCACCAGTTCAGGTCCCTGCGCAGTTTGGTGTCGGGCTCGTCGGTGTCGGCGATCGACTGCTCTACAGACTTCAAGCGCAACTTGCCAGCCGTCTGCGCACCGGGCTCCTGGGCCATCAACCGTCCTCGTTTCGTCATCGTCTGAGCGGAATGTACCCACTACCCACCGTTACCGTGGTGGCCAATGGGTCAAAAACACGCGATCGTGATCGGTGCGAGTCTCGGCGGGCTGTGCGCCGCCCGAGTCCTGTCGAACTTCTACCGTCAGGTAACGCTGTACGAGCGCGACCCATTGCCCTCCGAGCCGGCCCACCGGACGGCGACCCCCCAGAGCAGGCACGTGCACCTGTTGATGGCGCGCGGCGCGATGACGTTCGAGGAGCTCTTCCCCGGGCTGCTCGACGACATGGTGGCCGCGGGTGTGCCGATCCTGGAGAACCGGCCCGACTGCATCCATTTCGGGGCGGCCGGCCACGTATTGGGCACCCAGCACAGGTTGCAAGACGAGTTCACCGCCTACGTGCCGAGCCGAAAGCATCTGGAATGGCAGATCCGGCGCCGGGTCGCCGACATCGACAATGTGACGCTGCTGCACGGCGACGTCGACGAGCCGGTGTTCGACGGCCGGCGGGTCACGGGCGTGCGGACCTCCGACGGGGCGACGGTCGAGGCCGATCTCGTGATCGACGCGACCGGACGCGGCACCCGGTTGCCGACGTGGTTGGCGCAGTGGGGTTTTGACAAGCCCCGCGAGGACACCGTCGATGTCGGTATCAGCTATGCCACCCACCAGTTGCGAATTCCGGACGGCCTGATCGCCGAGAAGGTGGTCGTGGCCGGTGCGTCGCACGATCAGCCAGTCGGTATCGGCATGCTCTATTACGAGGACGGCACCTGGGGCATGACCACGTTCGGCGTCGGAAAGGTTCCGGCCCCGTCCGACTTCGACGAGATGTGCGCGGTCGCCGACGAGATTCTGCCTGCGCATGTGGCCGCAGCGGTGCGCCAGGCCGAGGTACTGGGCGACATTGCGCTGCACAAGTATCCGACGAGCAGGTGGCGCCGCTTCGACAAGTTGGACCGCTTCCCGGAAGGAATCCTGCCGTTCGGCGACGCGGTGGTCAGCTTCAACCCGACGTTCGGGCAGGGCATGACGATGACGTCGCTGCAGGCCGGCCACCTGCGCCGGGCACTGCTGGCCCCCGACGTGGAGTCGACGTTCCTCAGGGCCACGGCCAAAACCACCTGGCCGGTGTGGACGATGAACGCGATCGGCGACCTGACCCTGCACCGCGCGGAGGGCCACTCGCCGTGGTGGTATCGCCCCGTGGGGTCGCTGTTCGATCAGTTCCTCGGTGCTGCCGAAACGGATCCTGTTCTCGCGGAATGGTTTCTGCGTCGCTTCAGCCTGCTCGACAGCCTCTACATGGTGCCGTCGGCACGACTGGTCGGCCGCACGATCCGGCACAACATGACGTTGTGGGCTAAATCCCGACGGTCACCCGAAAGAGCTTTGTCGGTTCCTGCGCGACCAACCTGATCGGGCCGTCGTCGGCGGCCACCCACGCGGCGCCGCCTCGATCGAGGACCACCGCGCTGGATTTGGCGTGCACCGTGGCACTGCCCTGGGTGCAGAGCAGCATCTGCGGACCTTCGTGCAGGCTCGGGGCATCGATCTCGTGTCCGAGCTGGTCGCCGTCGATACCTAGTACCGACACTGCGAATTCGGGCGCCGGTGTGGGATAGACCATTTCGCCGCCGTCACGGATCACCTCGGGAACGACGAGGACGTCCTCGGCGGGGGTGAAGTCCAGTACCCGCAACAGCTCGGGGACGTCGACGTGCTTGGGTGTCAGACCGCCGCGAAGGACGTTGTCCGAGTTGGCCATCACCTCGACGCCGACGCCTTCCAGGTAGGCGTGCAGATTGCCGGCGGGCAGGTACAGCGCCTCCCCCGGAGCCAGGGACAACCGGTTCAGCAGCATGGAGGCCAGCACGCCCGCATCGCCGGGGTAGCGCTCCCCCAGCTCGAGCACCGTCTTGGCTTCGCGGGCGAATTCCCGCTCCCCCGACCGCACATAGTTGATCGCACCGTCGATGACGGCGGGGACCAGCATGTCGAGATCGGGCTGCGGGCAGGTGATCCACGTCGTGAACAACGCCCGCAGGCCGTCCTCATCGCGTTGCCCCGACAGCAGGCTGATGTAGGGATCCAGGCCCGCGACCCCGAGTGCCTGCATGAGCTCGACGGTGCGTGCGGCGGGCCGGAAGCCGGCCAGCGCCTCGAACTGGCTGAGCGCGACGATGATCTCGGGCTTGTGGCTGCGGTCGCGATAGTTGCGGTCGGGGGCTGTGATCGGGATGCCCATGCGATCTTCGCGGGCGAAACCCTCCCGCGCCTGCTCGGAGCTGGGGTGGGCCTGCAGCGACAACGGTTCGTCTGCGGCAAGCACTTTCAGCAAGAAAGGCAGAGTGTCGCCGAAGCGTCCGCGCACCGCGGGACCGAGTTCCCCCTCGGGGTCCGCGCGCAGCGCGTCGAGCAGGGACACCTCGCCGTCGTCGGTCTGCAGCCACGCCGGATCCCCCGGATGAGCTCCGAACCAGAGTTCGGCCTCCGGGTGTGCCGTAGGGCTGGGCGCTCCAACGAAATCGGCAATCGCGGTTCTCGAACCCCACGCATAGGTCCGCACCGCACCTCTGAGCAGATGCACTCGTCTCAACCTCGAACCAGCCGCCGGTAGACCGCCGCCATCTCGAGGCGGACCGCCAGCAGCGCCAATTGTTCTTCGGGACGCGAGGATCCGGGCATCGGTGCTGAGCCCGGTTCGCTGTTCCCCCCTTGTTCCCGGACATCCAGCGCGTCCGGTATGTCTTTGGCATTGACGACGTGAATGTCGTCGAACCCTCGCAACCGGGCAGACACGGCCGGCCGGTCGGCGTCGGTGGTCAACACGATGGTGCGCGTGCGCGGTGGCAGCGGGCCGTCGATCTCCTCGTCGTGGAAGATCGACGCCGCACGTGTCCCGGTGTCTCGCCCCCACCCCGATCCGATGGCGACCAGCGCGTCGGTCAGTCCGACGGCGGCGACCGCCTGGTGGGCGATGCGCAGCATCACGGTGCACGCGTGCCGGGCCAGGGCGAGCGTCGCGGCGGAGTCGCCGGCGAAAACCACCTCCCGGTCCTGCATCCGCTCCGCGAGACCCTTGGCCGGATTGGTGAAAAGGTCACGGCCGGCACTGTTTCGGAATGCCTCGGCGTCGAGTTCGTCGGCCAGCGCCGACAGGTCCGCCGAGAAACCTGGCGAGATCGCCTGCAGCACAGCCAGCCCGGCAGCCAGGTAGCGGGCCAGCCCGAAATCGTCGGGGACGGGCAGCCGCGGCGGCAGCGCCACCGACCGTCCCGCGGTGGCGTCGCGCAACGGTCCCTCGTACGGAGCCACCACCACGACGCGGGCGCCACGGCGGACCGCGGTGGCCGCGGCGGTCACCAGCGCGGGATGTCCGGGGTCGTCGCCGGCGACGACCAGCACGTCCAGCGCCCCGATCCAGGCGGGGGCCTCGGAGGCGACGACGATCGGTGCTCCGATGGACCGGCCGAGCTGGACCGCGAGCATCGTCCCGGCCGTCTCGGCGGTGCCGTGACCGGCGACCCACACGATGGTGCGAGGCGGGGTGTCCGAGCGAATCGCGTCGAGGTCACCCTCGTCGAGCGCCGCGGAGGTGGCACGCACCTGCGCGCCCGCCATCGACGCGGCACGGAGCAAACCCAGACGGTCGGCGGCAAGCAGGCCGTCGGCATCGTCGAGGTCGACTTCGGTGGCCGACAGCGGGCTGGCGCTCACGTCGATTCCTTTGTCCCCGAGGTGATGTACCCGCCGATCTCGTCGACAAGCTCCTTGACCTCTTCAGCACTGCGTGCCTCCACGTTCAGGCGCAGCAAAGGTTCGGTGTTGGACATCCGCAGGTTGAACCAGCGGCCGTCGCCGAGGTCGACCGTCACCCCGTCGAGGTGGTCGATCGCATGGACCCGGGACCCGAACGCCTGCAGTACGGCATCGACGATCGCCGGCGCGTCGGTCACGGTGTAGTTGATCTCACCGGAGGCTTCGTAACGCTGGTAGTCCGCCATCATCTCCGACAGCGGCCGGTCCTGTTCGGCGAGCGCGGCAAGCACATGGAGGGCGGCCAGCATTCCGGAGTCGGCGCCCCAGAAATCGCGGAAATAGTAGTGCGCCGAGTGCTCGCCGCCGAAGATCGCGCCCGTCTCGGCCATCAGGCCTTTGATGTAGGAGTGGCCGACGCGCGAACGTACCGGTGTGCCACCGCGTTCGGCGACGAGCTCGGGCACGGCCCGGGAGGTGATCAGGTTGTGGATGACCGTCGCGCCGATCTCGCGCTGCAGTTCGCGCGCGGCCACCAGTGCGGTGACGGCCGACGGGGAGACCGCCTGTCCCCTCTCGTCGACGACGAAGCAGCGATCGGCGTCACCGTCGAAGGCCAGCCCGATGTCGGCCCCGGTCTCCAGGACGTAGGCCTGCAGGTCGACGAGGTTCGCCGGGTCGAGCGGGTTGGCCTCGTGATTGGGGAAGTTCCCGTCGAGTTCGAAGAACAGCGGCGACAGTTTGATCGACGAGATCGGCCCCAGCACACCGGGTGTGGTGTGGCCGGCCATGCCGTTGCCGGCGTCGACGGCGACGTGCAGTGGCCGCACCCCACCGATGTCGACGAGGGAGCGCAGGAAATCGCCGTAATCGGAGAGCACGTCGCGATCGCTGCTGGTGCCCCGCGGACCGTCGTGGCCCGGGACACCGGCGATGACCTCGTCGCTGATGACGGACAGGCCGGTGTCTTTTCCGACCGGCTTGGCACCCGCGCGGCACAGTTTGATGCCGTTGTAGGCCGCGGGGTTGTGGCTCGCGGTGAACATCGCGCCAGGGCAGTCGAGCAGGCCGGAGGCGAAGTACAGCTGATCGGTCGATGCGAGCCCGATCCGCACGACGTCGAGTCCCTGCTCGAGCACACCATCGGCGAACGCCTCGGACAGAGCCGGCGAACTCTCGCGCATGTCGTGGCCGATGACGACCTGCGTTGCGCCATCGCGCACCAGACGCGCGAAGGCCGCGCCGACGTCGCGCACGAAGGCCTCGTCGATCTCCTCGCCGACAAGTCCGCGCACGTCATACGCCTTGATGACACGCTGTACCGCCTCGGCGGGACGAGACATGAGACTCCTTGGACGAAGAGACTGTTCTACAGAATCAGCCTAGCCGTCGCGCACCGTCTCCACGGCGACTCACGTTGCCTGTTATCCCGTCGACATCGCAAACCTGCGAAAAGCGCCGGCAACGACGGAGATGTCGCCGCTCCGAGCTATTCGGCGGGGTCGGGCAGCACGCGCAGATGTCCCCGGCGGCGCCCGTTGGTCTCCGGCCTGCGGGTCGGCGGAGCCATCAGCGCCCCGCCGTGCGCCCCGGTGACGGGATCGGAGAATCCCGTCGTGAACCCTGCGGTCACCCCCGGGGGGACGGCGCCCTCACGACCTTCTCGGACTGCATCGGCAAGCGCCACCAAATCGTCGTCGTCGGGATGCGTGGGCAGCGGGCCGGCATGCCGGACGAGCTCCCAGCCGCGCGGAGCGGTGATGCGGCCGGCGTGCATGACACACAGATCCCACGAGTGCGGCTCGGACACGGTGGCCAGCGGGCCGACGACAGCCGTCGAGTCTGAGTAGACGAAGGTGAGCGTCGCGACCGCATAGTGCGGGCACCCAGGCCGGCAGCAGCGACGGGGAACATTCACAGCGGAAGGTTATCGTGCACAATCCCCCGCGAGGGCGCGGACACGCAGCCGCAAGCGGCCCGAAGCCCAACCGTTACGATCTTTTTCGTGACACGGCGCCAGCATCGCGGTTCGCGGCGCGGCCGGGAGATGCGCGGCCCGTTGCTTCCGCCCACCGTTCCGGGCTGGCGCAGCCGCGCCGAACGCTTCGACATGGCGGTGCTGGAAGCCTATGAACCCATCGAGCGGCGCTGGCACGAGCGAGTGGCCACCTTGGATGTGGCGGTCGATGAGATTCCCCGGTTGTCCCCGAAGGATCCCGAGAGTGTGCAGTGGCCGCCGGAGGTGGTGGCCGACGGTCCGATCGCATTGGCCCGTCTGATCCCCGCAGGGGTTGATGTCCGCGGTAATTCGACGCGGGCGCGAATTGTGTTGTTCCGCAAGCCGATCGAGCGCCGGGCCAAAGACACCGAAGAGCTGACCGACCTCTTACACGAATTGTTGGTGGCTCAGGTAGCCACGTATCTGGGCGTTGAGCCGTCGGTCATCGACCCGACCCTGGACGATGACTAGCGGCTCGATACTGCTTGGTTAGATGATGCCGCGCTTGAGGCGCCGGCGCTCGCGCTCGGACAGGCCGCCCCAGATGCCGAAGCGCTCGTCGTTGGCGAGTGCGTATTCGAGGCACATGTCCTTCACCTCGCACCCCTGGCAGATCCGCTTCGCCTCGCGGGTGGAGCCGCCCTTCTCGGGGAAGAACGCTTCGGGGTCGGTCTGAGCGCACAGGGCACGCTCCTGCCACTGATCCTCGTCGGCGACGTCGGAACCGTCACCGAACGGATCGATGTGCTCGGGCACCAAACTCAATTGCGGGCGTCCGTTCGCGCCACTCGGTGCTGGTCCGGTCTGGATGTGCGGCGCACTTCCTACCGAGCCTAGGAGCCTGCTGTCGAACCGTACTGCGTCGCCGAAATCGGCCTGTTCAAATGCCATTTCCCCTCCTCCATGGGTCTCGTAGTTCCGTATATGCCAGCCCCACTGTCGAACGTGAAGCCATCCCAATTCGAACAAGTGATCGAATCTTGGTCTGCGACACCGAAACCGGCCGGAGAACCGCGAAATGACACTGCTGTGATTACACACGCGTTAGCTGTCACGGTCAAGCGGTAGAACAGGAATTCATATCATTCCGTGACGGGATTTCGGCGCGTCGCGCTGTGGCGTGTCTGTCACGCTCCCCTCGGCGTCCGGTCGGGCCTCGCCAACGCCTACTCTCGTTCGTTGTGAAGGTCACGGTTCTGGTCGGCGGCGTCGGTGGTGCTCGCTTCCTGCTCGGTGTCCAACATCTGTTGGGCTTGGGGCAGTTCAAGACTCACGATACCAATGAGCATGAAGTGACTGCTGTGGTCAATGTTGGCGATGACGCATGGATGTTCGGCGTGCGCATCTGCCCCGATCTCGACACCTGCATGTACACCCTCGGCGGCGGGATCGACCCCGAGCGCGGCTGGGGCCACCGCAACGAAACCTGGAATGCCAAAGAGGAACTCGCGGCCTACGGGGTTCAGCCGGACTGGTTCGGGCTCGGCGACCGCGACCTGGCCACCCATCTGGTGCGCAGCCAGATGCTGCGGGCGGGCTATCCCCTCTCGGAGGTCACCGAGGCGCTGTGTAAGAGGTGGTCCCCCGGCGCGCGGCTGCTCCCCGTCACCGACGACCGCAGTGAAACGCACGTCGTCATCACCGATCCCGGCCCCGGCGAGTCGGCCGGCGAGAAGCGTGCCGTGCACTTTCAGGAATGGTGGGTGAAGCACCGCGCGCAGGTCCCCACGCACAGCTTCGCTTTCGTCGGCGCCGACAAGGCCACTGCCGCACCCGGTGTCACCGACGCGATCGAGAACGCCGACGTCGTGCTGATCGCGCCGTCCAATCCGGTCGTGAGCGTCGGCGCGATCCTCAACGTCGGCGGTGTCCGGGGCGCTCTGCGTTCGACCAAAGCACCCGTGATCGGCTACTCCCCGATCGTCGCCGGAAAACCGTTGCGCGGCATGGCCGACGCGTGCCTGAGCGTCATCGGGCTGCCCAGCACGTCCGAAGCCGTGGGCAATTACTACGGCGCCCGGTCGGCGACCGGCATCCTCGACGGTTGGCTGGTGCACGAAGGGGACGCCGCTGAGATCGACGGTGTGACCGTACGGTCGGTGCCGCTACTGATGACGGACCCCGCCACCACCGCCGAGATGGTGCGCGCAGGAATGGAACTGGCCGGGGTGTCACCGTGAGCGATCACGGGACATCGGCGCGCATCGAGTTGCTGCCCGTGTCCGGCCTTCCGGAGTTCCGTCCCGGTGACGATCTCGCCGCGGCCATCGCAGCGGCCGCCCCGTGGCTGCAGGACAACGACGTCCTCGTCGTCACGAGCAAGGTGCTGTCCAAGACCGAGGGCCGGATGGTCGCTGCACCGTCGGATCCCGACGAACGGGACGCGCTGCGGCGCAGACTGATCGACGGGGAGGCGGTACGCGTGCTGGCGCGCAAGGGCCGCACGCTGATCACCGAGAACGCGTTGGGGTTGGTGCAGGCCGCTGCGGGCGTCGACGGCTCCAATGTCGACACGCACGAATTGGCGCTGCTGCCCGTCGATCCCGACGGGAGCGCGGCCCGTCTGGTCGCAGCGCTGCGAGACCGACTCGGTGTGACGGTCGGCGTCGTGGTGACCGACACCATGGGGCGGGCGTGGCGGACGGGGCAGACCGATGTCGCGATCGGCGCCGCAGGACTTCAGGTACTCCATGCCTACGCGGGTGAACACGATCAGCACGGCAACGAACTGATCGTCACCGAGATCGCCGTCGCCGACGAGATCGCCGCGGCGGCCGATCTGGTCAAGGGCAAGCTGACCGCCGTGCCCGTCGCGGTCGTGCGCGGTCTCGATCTCCGCGACGACGGGTCGTCCGCGCGGAATCTGGTGCGAGCCGGCGAGGAGGACCTGTTCTGGCTCGGTACCGAAGAGGCCATCGCGCTCGGCCGTTCGCAGGCGCAGCTGTTGCGGCGCTCGGTGCGCCGATTCGCCGCCGAACCTGTTGACGGTGCGCTCATCGAAGCCGCGGTCGGCGAGGCGCTGACGGCGCCCGCACCGCACCACACCCGGCCGGTGCGGTTCGTCTGGGTGCAGGATTCGGCGCTGCGGGTTCGATTGCTCGACGCGATGAAGGAGCAGTGGCGCGCCGACCTCAGCGGCGACGGCCGCGACGCCGAATCCGTGGAGCGCAGGGTCGGCCGCGGGCAGATCCTCTACGACGCACCGGAATTGATCATCCCGTTCATGGTTCCCGATGGCGCGCACAGCTATCCCGACGAGAAGCGCACCGCGGCCGAGCACACGATGTTCACAGTCGCCGTCGGCGCCGCGGTGCAAGGTCTGCTCGTCGCCCTCGCCGTACGCGGTGTGGGCAGCTGCTGGATCGGCTCGACGATCTTCGCGCCGGACCTGGTGCGCACGCAGCTCGACCTGCCGCAGGACTGGGAGCCGTTGGGGGCCATCGCCATTGGGTACCCCGAGGAGCCCCTGGGCCCGAAGGACCCGGTCCCCACCGATGGTCTGCTGGTCCGCAAGTGAGCCTGCACCAGTCGGCGGTGGAGGTGCTCACCGCGTGGGATGCGCCCGACCCTGAACAGGATTCGCTGCGGCATGCCTACCTGGCATTCCTGGCTGCGCGCGAGGACGCGTGTCTGCGCAAGTGCGTTTCTGGCCACCTCACCGGCTCGGCGTTGGTGCTCGATCACACCGGCACGCAGGCGTTGCTGACATTGCATCCGCGGTTCGGGCGTTGGCTGCAGCTCGGCGGCCACTGCGAACCC
This sequence comes from Mycobacterium bulgaricum, assembly GCF_041287165.2. Taxonomy (NCBI): domain Bacteria; kingdom Bacillati; phylum Actinomycetota; class Actinomycetes; order Mycobacteriales; family Mycobacteriaceae; genus Mycobacterium; species Mycobacterium bulgaricum. The sequence continues at coordinate 93,922 of NZ_JBGGKV020000002.1, forward strand.
GAGGACGAGACGATCGTCGCGGCGGCGCTGCGGGAGGCGACCGAGGAGTCGGGCATCGAAGGGCTGGCCATCACCTCGGAACCTGCTGCGCTGCATGTGCATCCGGTGACCTGCTCGCTGGGCGTGCCGACCCGTCACCTCGACGTGCAGTTCGTAGTGCGCGCGCCCGAGGGTGCGCAGATCGTCCGCAGTGACGAGTCCCTGGAACTGCGGTGGTGGTCGCTGGACCGTCTGCCCGACGATGTCGACTTCGGCCTGGCCCAGCTGGCAGCCGCCGCCCGCCGCCTCGCGTGAGACCGCCACCTTTCGCCGCGAAATATCATTCCGGGCTGCTGAAATAGGGTTATCCACAGCCCTGGCTTAACGCTCGCCGTGGACGCGGCCGATGACTGCATGCTCTTCGTATGGGGAGAGTCGTTGTGGGGTCGGATGCCATTTTGTCCGGTGCGTTGACTCGCGGGCAGCTCCGATGGAACTACCGCGTGATCTATCCGGACATCTACCTTCCGAAGGGCGTGGAACCGACGCTCGCGGTGCGTACCGAGGGCGCCTTTCTGTGGTCGCACCGCAGAGGCGTTATCACGGGGCGGGCCGCGGCCGCCCTGCACGGTGCGCGATGGGTCGACGACCGGGCTCCCGTTGAGATTCTGTGGTTGAACAGCAATCCGCCGGACGGCATTCTCTCCAGGCGCGAGCGCATTCCGCCGGGCGAATCACGCGCATCAACGGCATGTTCGTCACGACCCCAGCGCGGACGGGGCTCGACCTCGGCAGGCGACTCAAACGCGGTGAAGCGGTCGCCCATCTGGATGCACTGGCTCGGGCCACCGGTGTCCAGGCGGCCGAGGTTCTCGAACTCACCTATCGATACAAGGGCACCAAAGGAGTACGACGATGCCGCGAGGCGGTCGGTCTAATGGACGCGGGTGCTGAATCGCCGCAGGAAACGAGGTGGCGCCTCATCCTCATCGACCAGGGGTTCCCGCGGCCGGCAACCCAGATTCCCGTAGTCGATGACGCGGCTCATCCATTCGCGAGGCTGGACATGGGTTGGCCAGACCTCAGGATCGCCGTCGAGTACGACGGTGAGCAACATCGCACGGACGACAGCCAATATCGCTGGGATGCCATTCGATTACGGCGGTTGGAAGCACTGGACTGGATAGTCATCCGTGTGATGAAGGGCGATCACCCGCTCGAAGTCGGAGCTCGGATCAGGCGAGCCTTCGAACTCCGCGAGAGTGAAGCCATGGCTGCGAAAAGGATCGCATGAGCGACCCGGAATGATATTTCGCGGCCCAGCGCGGCCGAGACTCCGCGGGAAAAGCTCAGAGGTCCGTCGAGAACCGGATGCCGCCGTCCGGAATCGAGATGCCCGGCCACACGCGCGCACCGCGGAGCAGCTCGCAGCGCGCGCCGATGTCGGCGCCATCGCCGATCACGCCGTCGCGGATCAGCGCCCGCGGGCCGATGTGGGCACCGAAGCCGATGATCGATCGCTCGATCACCGCGCCCGCACCGATTTTCACGCCGTCGAAGATCACCGCGCCGTCGAGACGGGCGCCGCCCGCGACCTCGGCGCCGCGGCCGACCACCGTGCCACCGATCAGAAGCGCGCCGGGAGCGACGGAGGCGCCGTCGTGCACCAGCTTCTCGCCGCGTTGATGCGTCAGCGCCGGCGACGGTGCGATGCCGCGCACCAGATCCGCAGACCCGCGCACGAAGTCCTCGGGGGTTCCCATGTCCCGCCAGTACGTGGCGTCGACGTAGCCGCACACGCGTTTTCCGTCGGACAGCAGACCCGGGAAGATCTCGCGTTCCACCGACAGCGCCCGGCCTGTCGGGATCGCGTCGATCACCTCGCGTTTGAAGACGTAGCAGCCGGCGTTGATCTGGTCGGTCGGCGGGTCTTGCGTCTTCTCCAGGAAGGCCGTCACCACTCCGTCGGAATCCGTTGGCACACAACCGAAGGCGCGAGGGTCGCCGACGCGCACCAGGTGCAGCGTGACGTCGGCGTCACGCTCGCCGTGCGAGTCGAGCAGTGCACCGAGGTCGCATCCGGACAGCACGTCGCCGTTGAAAACGACTGCGGTGTCGTGCCGTAACTTCGAGGCCACGTTGGCGATGCCGCCGCCGGTGCCCAGCGGTTCGTCCTCGACGACGTAGTCGATCTGCAGACCGAGCTTGGATCCGTCACCGAACTCCTGCTCGAACACCGCCGCCTTGTACGACGTGCCCATGACGACGTGCTCGATGCCCGCCGCGGCGATGCGCGACAGCAGGTGCGTCAGGAACGGCAGCCCGGCGGTGGGCAGCATGGGTTTGGGTGCAGACAGAGTCAAGGGGCGTAGGCGTGTGCCCATCCCGCCGACCAGAACGACAGCATCGACCTCGGCTGGATTGACCATCAGCCCTGCCCTTTCGCCCGCTTCCGACGTGAATTCCGGACGACGAGGTTGGCCCGTGCCCCCAGTGCCCCCCGGAACGCCCAGCGTAGCGGCGCCTGCCACCGCTTCGGGTACCGATCGGCGAGAAAAGTGTAGGTGCTCACATGATGGGCAGCGAGGTTGCGGGCCGGATCCCGACCCGTGGCATGCCCTTTGGCGTGCAAAACCTCCGCCGAGGGCACGTACACGTTCTGCCAGCCGGCTTTAGTGAGACGATCTCCCAGGTCGACGTCTTCCATGTACATGAAGTAGCGTTCGTCGAATCCCGTGATCGCGGCGTAAGCAGATCCGCGCAGCAACAGGCACGATCCGGACAACCAACCGACAGCGCGTTCGCTGGGATCGGTGCGCTCCTGGCGGTAGGCCGCGGTCCACGGATTGGACTTCCAGACCGGTCCGACGACGGCGTGCATGCCGCCGCGCACGATCGACGGCAGGTGGCGCGCGGACGGGTAGACCGTGCCGTCGGGGTCGCGGATCAACGGCCCCAATGACCCCGCACGCGGCCATCGCGCCGCAGCCTCCAGGAGTTGGTCGATGCTGTGGGGCCCCCACTGCACGTCGGGGTTGGCGACGATGAAGAAGTCCGAGCAGGAGGTCAGTCCATATTCGGCGACGGCCCGGTTGACCGCGGTGCCGTATCCGAGGTTGCCACCGGTGCGGAACAGTCGGGCATTGGAATAGCGCTCGACAGCTTCTTCGGGTGCGCCGTCGGTGGAACCGTTGTCGGCCATGATGACGGTCACCGGCCGGTCGGTCGCGTGCGCCAGGGTGGCCAGGAACCGATCCAGGTGCGCGCCGGGCGAGTACGTCACCGTCACGACAAACAGTTCGTCGCTCACGTAGGCATCACCGTCACGGCGTAGAGAGTAACTACCCGCCTGCTGTGGCGAGCGCCTCAGCCAACGCTTCGCGCCATGGGCGCAACGGGGTCAGGCCCGCGGCCGCCGATTTGACCGACGACAGCACGGAATAGGGCGGGCGCGGCGCGGGGCGCGGATGCTTGTCGCTGCCGACGGGGCGTACCCGGTCGGGGTCTTCACCGAGTTCGGCGAAGATCGCCTGGGCCTGCTCGAAGCGGCTGGCGCCTCCGTCGTTGGCGGCGTGCAGCACCGGCGCCTGGATCGACCCGTCGGCGATCTGCAGCAGTGCCGCGCACAGGTCGCCGACGTAGGTCGGGGTGCCGATCTGGTCGGCCACGACCTCGACGGTGCCGCCGTCTGCGGCGGCGCGACGCATCACCGCGGCGAAGTCGGAGCCGTCGGCCCCTTCGTAGATCCACGCGGTGCGCACGACGTGCGCATCGGGCATCGCGTCGAGCACCGCCAGTTCGCCGGCGAGCTTGGTGCGTCCGTACACCGACAGCGGCCCCGTCGGGTCGTCGATCTCGTACGGACGGGGCTCGCCGTCGAAGACGCCGTTGAAGACGTAGTCGGTGGAGAGGTGGATCAGCGAGGCGCCGGCCCGGACGCAGGCCCGCGCGACGTTCTCGGCGCCGACGACGTTGACGGCGCGGGCCCGTTCGGGTTCGGCTTCGGCGGCGTCCACCTTGGTGAAGGCGGCGCAGTTCACGACGACGTCGCCGTCGGCGACGAAACGCTCGGCGGACGACGGGTCGGTGATGTCCCATTCGGAAGATGTGAGCGCCACCACGTCCCGTCCGGCGGCACGCGCCTGACCTGCCAACACGCGCCCGACCAGCCCGCCGGCGCCGGAAATCACGATTCGGCCGCTCACATCACGAGTTTGGCACGCCGGTCTGCGCTCCGCGGATTGCGGGCCGGTCGCAAGTAGCCTGGGCAAATGCCTGCCGCTCATGTGATCCGCGCTGTCTCCGTGGCGTTGGCAGTGGCCGTCGTCATCGGCACCGGCGTCGCGTGGGGCAAGATCCGCTCGTTCGAGGCCGGCATCAACCACATCAACCCGATCGCCCTGGGTGGCGGCGGGGAGGACGGCGCGATCGACATCCTGCTCGTCGGCGCCGACAGCCGCACCGACGCGCACGGCAATCCGCTGACCGACGAGGAGCGCGCGATGCTGCGCGCCGGCGACGAGGTCTCCACCAACACCGACACGATCATCCTGATCCGTATCCCCAACAACGGGAGGTCGGCGACGGCCATCTCGATTCCCCGTGACTCCTACGTCGAGGCGCCAGGGATCGGGAAGATGAAGATCAACGGCGTGTACGGATCGGTGCATCTCGAGGAGATGAAAGAACTCGTCGAGCAGCAGGGAGTGGACCCGACAGAGGCCGAACCGGAGGCGCAGGCGGCTGGGCGCGAAGAGCTGATCAAGACCGTCGCCAACCTGACGGGTGTCACCGTCGACCATTACGCCGAGATCGGGTTACTGGGGTTCGCACTGATCACCGACGCATTGGGCGGCGTCAACGTCTGCCTCAACAACGCTGTCTACGAACCCCTTTCGGGCGCGGACTTCCCGGCCGGCTGGCAGAAGCTCAACGGCGCGCAGGCTTTGAGCTTCGTGCGTCAGCGTCACGACCTCCCCCGCGGCGACCTGGATCGCGTCACCCGCCAGCAGGCGGTGATGGCGTCGATGGCGCACGAGGTGATCTCCAGCAAGACGCTGTCGAGCCCCTCCACGCTGGGCAATCTCGAAGCGGCGGTGCAGCGTTCGGTGGTGCTCTCCGAGGGCTGGGACATCATGGATTTCGTCGAGCAGCTGCAGAAGCTGGCGGCGGGCAACGTCGCGTTCGCGACCATCCCGATCCTGGAGGAGGCGGGCTGGAGCGACGACGGGATGCAGAGTGTGGTCCGCGTCGACCCGACCGAGGTCAAGGATTGGGTGACCAGCCTGCTGCACGACCAGGACGAGGGCAAGACCGAGGAGCTCGCCTACAGCAACGACAAGACCACCGTCGAGGTCGTCAACGACAGCGACGTCAACGGTTTGGCCGCCGCGGTGGCACATGTGTTGGCAGGCAAGGGCTTTACCCAGGGCAACGTGGGCAACAACGAGGGCACCAAGGTGGACAACAGCCAGGTGCAGGCCGCGAAGTCCGACGACATGGGCGCCCAGGCCGTCGCACTGGAGCTGGGCGGCCTTCCGGTTGTCGAAGATGGGTCGATCCCCGAGGGTTCGGTGCGTGTGGTGCTCTCGGCCGATTACACCGGGCCCGGTTCGGGATTGGACGGTTCGGATGTGACGCTGATGGGCGCGGACCCGAGCGCCTCGGGTGTGGTTTCCGGCGACGGCGAGATGGTGCCCCCGCCCTCCCCAATCATCACGGCCGGGTCGAACGACCCCGAGTGCGTCAACTGACGTGACGAACGTCAGCTCCGCGATCCTCGATCCGCTGATGGCCGCCAACCCGGCCGGGCCGCGCATCACCTACTACGACGACGCCACCGGCGAGCGCATCGAGTTGTCGACGGCGACGCTCGCGAACTGGGCGGCCAAGACCGGCAATTTGCTGCGCGACGAGCTCGGCGCGACGCCCGGCAGCCGCGTGGCGGTGCTGCTGCCCGCGCATTGGCAGACCGCCGCGGTGCTGTTCGGCATCTGGTGGATCGGGGCCGAGGTCGTCTACAGCGGGGAGGGCGACATCGCCTTGTGCACCGCCAACCGCATCGACGACGCGGCCGATGCGGCGGTGGGCATGGGCGAGATTGCGGTGCTCTCGTTGGATCCGTTCGGCAAGCCCGTCCCCGACCTTGCCGTCGGCCTGACGGACTATGCGACGGCGGTGCGCGTGCACGGCGATCAGATCGTGCCGGAACGGCACCCTGGCCCGGCACTGGACGGCAGGTCGGCCGACGACGTCCTGGCCGCGGCGCGGGAATCGGCGGAGGCTCAGGGGATCACCGGGGCGGACCGGGTGATGTCGCTGGCGCCGTGGGAGAGCGCGGGAGATGTCATCGACCGACTGCTGGCGCTCTATGCGGTCGGCGCGTCTTTGGTTCAGGTGGCAAATCCTGATCCCACCCTGCAGGACCGCAGGCGCGAGATGGAGAAATTAACGCGAACGGCACTGTGACCATATCGTTTCCGTGGCCACACGCTGTTCTAAGGATTATCGAGCACACTGCTAACTACGGCTGACTGTCCGTATGGCGAAGTCGGGTCCGGTGCTAGGAGGTCCGCGAATGTCGTCGTTCATCGCGATCGCACTCATGGCCAGTTTGGGTGTGCTGCACCTGCGGGTCCGTCGCCACGCCGGCTGGACGGCCAGTGCCGTCGGTCGGACCTACATTCTGCTGGGATACCCGACGGCCGCCTTCGCGGCGTACTGGTTGACCTCGGCACCAACCATCACGGCGTGGGAATGGGCTGTCGGCTGTGCGTGGTCCCTGGTTGCGGCCGCGTCGTTCGCTGCGGGGCTGAGCGCCCTCAAGCGGGTGGCGGCCGACCACGCCGAGGTGGCGGCTCAGATCGAATCGATCGAACCGGCCACCGGCACCCTCCGGTACTAGCCACCAATCGTCACATCAGCCCCGCAAGCCAAAAAACGACACATATGCGCCGGTCTGGCGAATGTCATTGAGCAATGCAGCGCAACGCGCCATCATGTCTTTGTTGACGGAAATGCCGCGATGACCTTATCGTTTAGCCACCAGGCCGTTCTTGTCGTCACCGTACGCTTTCGTTTTCGCGTCAGTTGACTCCAGTTCTGGCAAAACTCAGCCTCGAAAAGAGGGGCTAGCACCAAGGGGCCGTCAATGGAGTCGACCTTCGTCGCCGTGGCGATCGTCGCGGCGCTTCTCCTGTGGCATCGACACCACCGTCGTCACCCGGGATGGCAAGCCAGCGACATCGGCCGCTTCTACGTTCTTTGCGGATATTCACTGGTTGCGGTCGCTGCGTATTGGCTGTACACCGCCCCGCACGCCACCACGTGGGAGTGGGCGTTCGGAAACATGTGGGCCCTCCTGGCGATGGTGTCGCTGGTCCGGGGGGTCGAACACCTCAACCGTGCGGTGGCTCGCCACGCCGAAGCGGCGCAGCAGATCGAGTCGATCGCCCCGGCCGAGGCCTCCGCACAGACCTGACTAGCCTCGGCGACGTGACCACACCCACTCGCCCAGCCCTCGACGTCGAGGCCCTGCGCACGGCGACCGCCGGAACCGACTGGCGTCGCGTCGACGTCGTCGAGGAAACCGGGTCGACGAATGCCGACCTCATCGCGCGGGCGGCCAACGGCGACGACATCGCCGGAGCCGTCCTGCTCGCCGAGTTTCAGAGCGCAGGACGGGGCCGTCACGGCCGGTCGTGGTCGGCCCCGCCGAGGTCTCAGATCTCGATGTCCGTCGGCGTCGACACGAGCGGCGTCCCGCCGGCCGGGTGGGGTTGGTTACCGCTGCTGACCGGTCTCGCCGTCGCGAGCACTGTGCGCGAGCAATTCGGAGTCGATGCGGGGGTGAAATGGCCCAACGACGTTCTCGTCGGAACGGGAAAACTGGCGGGCATTCTCGCCGAGGTTTCCGCGCCGGTCATCGTCGTCGGCCTCGGTCTCAACGTGAGCCTGCGCGACGACGAACTCCCCGACCCGAAGGCGGTGTCCCTGTTGATGCTGGGGCATGACGCAGACCGGACGGAGCTGGCCGGTTCGCTCCTTCACGCCTTGCACGACCGCCTCGGGCGGTGGCGCGCAGGGGATCCCGGACTGGCCGCCGACTACCGCAGCATCAGCACGACGATCGGCACGCGCGTCCGCGCGTCACTGCCCGGGGACTCCGAAATCATCGGTGTCGCAACGGGTATCGACGACTCAGGCCGCCTGCTGATCGACGACGCGGGGACGACGGTGACGGTCTCGGCGGGCGACATCACCCATCTGCGGCCGGCGGAGGCTTAGCTCGTCGGCTTGTCGATGACCGTGTAGATAAGGTCGACAATTTGTTGTTGTCCCGCCGCGGCGGCGTCCAGCTTGCCGCGTATTTCGGCGAAGCCACGGTCTAGTTGATCACGCAGATCGACGAAGTCCTGCCGCGTCGCATTGAAACTCGTCGCCGTCGCCTGTCGAAAATCGCGAAGCTCGCCCCGAATCTCGCCGACGTCGCGATCGGCGCCACCGGCAAGGACTCGGGCCGCTGCCGCATCATGCTCCGTTGCCCGTACCCGCGCGGTCAGATCTCGCACCTGCTCCTCGAGGGCCTCAACCCGCGGTTCGAGATCGTCGGACGCCATGCGCCCTAGCCTATCGGCGGCGATTCGACAGTAGGCCGGCAGTCATTTGTCGCCCTGTTCGCCAGCGTTAAGCCACGGCTGTGCTCACCCCCGCGACCACAGCCCGGAATGATATTTCGCGGCAGGCCTACTTCAGCAGGGCGCGGCTCATCACCACGCGCTGAATCTGGTTGGTGCCCTCGTAGATCTGAGTGATCTTGGCATCGCGCATCATTCGCTCGACCGGGAAGTCGATGGTGTAGCCGGCGCCGCCGAACAGCTGCACCGCGTCGGTGGTGACCTCCATCGCGACATCGGACGCCAGACACTTCGAGGCTGCCGAGATGAACCCGAGGTTGCCCTCGCCGCGCTCGGCGCGCGCCGCTGCCGAGTACACCATCAGGCGAGCGGCCTCGACCTTCATCGCCATGTCGGCAAGCATGAACTGCACGGCCTGGAAGTCGCTGATCGACTTACCGAATTGCTTGCGGTCCTTGGTGTATTCGATCGCGGCGTCCAGCGCGCCCTGCGCGATACCGACAGCCTGGGCGCCGATGGTGGGGCGGGTGTGGTCCAGCGTGGCGAGCGCGGTCTTGAACCCGGTACCCGGCTCACCGATGATCCGGTCGCCGGGGATGCGGCAGTTCTCGAAGTAGAGCTCCGTCGTGGGTGAACCCTTGATGCCGAGCTTGCGTTCCTTGGGTCCGATCGTGAATCCCTCGTCGTCGAGGTGGACCATGAATGCCGAGATGCCGTTGGCGCCCTTGTCGGGATCGGTGACGGCCATGACGGTGTACCACGCCGACTTGCCGCCGTTGGTGATCCAGCATTTGGCGCCGTTGAGGATCCAGTCGTCGCCGTCGGCCTTGGCCCGGGTGCGCATGGAGGCGGCGTCGCTGCCCGCCTCGCGCTCAGAAAGCGCGTAGGACGCCATTGCCTCGCCCGAGGCCAGCGACGGAAGCACCTTCTTCTTCAGTTCGTCGGAACCGCGCAGGATCAGTCCCATCGTCCCCAGCTTGTTGACCGCGGGAATCAAGGAGGCCGAGGCGTCGACGCGGGCGACCTCTTCGATCACGATGCACGCCGCAACCGAATCGGCGCCCTGGCCGTCGTACTCCTCGGGCACGTGGACGGCGTTGAAGCCGTTGGCCACCAGCGCGTCCAACGCTTCCTGCGGGAAGCGCGCGTTCTCGTCGACGTCGGCGGCGTGCGGCGCGATCTCTTTCTCGGCGAGCGCGCGGATCGCTGCGCGCAGCTCCTGATGCTCCTCCGGCAACTGGAAGAGATCGAACGAGGGGTCTCCGGCCCAACTAGCCATCTTCATCTCCTTGCTACTCGTCGGTAACTTTAGCGCGATCGGGGCCCGACGCGAAGTCCGGGGTCGGGCATATCTCAGCCAAACCTCAGCCCAGGGAGTGGTTCGCGCTCAGGGTCTCTGGGTACGTTCACACACATGCAGGTGTACATCGAGGGCAAGGCCTTCCGCCGTACCGCGCATTGCGAATGTGGCTGGCACGCTACTCCGCGCATCGCACGCGGATCAGCGGTTGTCGACGCAGGCATCCATGCGGCACAAACAGGCCACATCCAAGCTGCGGCGCCCGTTCAGAACACGGCTCCGGTCATCGTGCTCAAGGCGTCCTGACCCTCGGTCGCGACCGCGTCGTCGCGATCGGTGTGATCGATCGCACACACATTATTTTCCAGCGCAATCACATCGAATTGTCATGTGCGTCACTGCGTTTGCCAAGCAACGTCGCCCGGGTGGCGCCGGGCACAGCCACGAGCCCTAGCCAACCTTCACGCATTTCCGTTTCTCGGCGGGCTCACAGAAACAGCTGTTGATCTGCCCTTATACGCCGCGAGGACGCCTCTGCACCTGTCTGTGGAGAAATTCACGAAGGCACGAACACTCGCATAGAACGTCGGTGCCGCGCCGTTTATCCGGGCATGACTGACACCTCATTTCTCGCACCCGATTACCGGCCTCCTCTGCGCTCTCCGGGCGCCCCGCACATCGCGGGAACAGCGGTGGCCTTCACCGACCACGAGTACAGCCAGGACGAAGTGGCGCGGGCCCTGACCGAGTTCACCGGACCGTCCTTTGCGCGGTTCGCGCGCACCAGCGGCGTCGAGCACCGCAATCTCGCGCTGCCGATGGACCGCTATCCCGAGCTCACGGGGTTCACCGACGCCAATGCGGCGTACCTCCGGGTGGCCGCCGAGCTGGGCGAGCGGGCCGTGCGCTCCGCGCTGGCGGCGGCGCATCTCGAGGCAGCCGACGTCGACGCGATCTTCACCGTGTCCAGCACCGGGGTGGCAGTGCCGACCCTCGACGCCAGGATCTCCGGCAGGCTCGGGCTTCGGCCGGACGTCAAGCGCGTCCCCATCTTCGGCCTCGGATGTGTGGCCGGAGCCGCGGGCCTGGCGCGCGCGCACGACTATCTTCGTGGATTCCCTGACCACGTCGCCGTGCTTCTGTCGGTCGAACTGTGTTCCTTGACGATGCAGCGGCAGGACACGTCGATACCGGCGCTGATCGGGTTGTGTCTGTTCGGCGACGGCGCGGCGGCAGTGGCGGTGGTCGGCGACGAACGCCGTCCGGCGACCCCGCATCGGGCGCCTCGCATCGTCGCCACCCGGAGCACGCTGTTCCCTGACACCGTCGATGTCATGGGATGGAACGTCGGCTCGAACGGCTTCCAATTGGTCATGTCCCGAGACGTCCCTCGCATGGCGCAGGAGCACCTCGCCGACGCTGTCGATGGGTTCCTTGCCGACCATGGTCTGGGCACGCAGGACATTTCGACGTGGGTGTGTCACCCGGGCGGACCGAAGGTGCTCGACGCCGTCGGCGACGCCCTGCGTCTGCCCCACGAAGCGCTGCGGCACAGTCGGGAGTCGATGAGTGCGCACGGCAACCTCTCGTCGGCGTCGGTCCTCGATGTCCTCGCCAGGACGACGGCGGAACCGCCGCCGGCAGGCTCGCTCGGTGTAATGCTGGCGATGGGGCCCGGTTTCAGCTTCGAGCTGCTTCTGTTGAGTTGGTAGGCCGGCCGGGTGTACTTCGTGTTCGTCCTCTCCATCGGCCTCCAGCGGGTGGCAGAACTGGTCATCGCACGACGGAACTCGTCCTGGGCGCTCACTCGCGGGGGCCGGGAGTACGGTCGCGGCCATTACCCGGTGATGGTGAGTATGCATGCGCTGCTGCTGGTTTCGTGCGCGGCCGAGGTCGCTTTGCTCCGTCGCCCGTTCATAGCGTGGCTGGGCTGGCCGATGGTGGCCATGGTGGGTGCAAGCACCGGAGTCCGGTGGTGGTGTGCGGCGGCGCTGGGAAAACAGTGGAATTCGCGAGTTATCGTGGTCCCGGACGCGCCTCTGGTGACCAGAGGCCCGTATCGGTGGTTGCACCATCCGAACTATGCGGCGGTGGCGGTCGAGGTCCCGGCGGTCGCGCTCGTCCACTCAGCGTGGCTGACGGCGATCGCGTTCAGCATTGCCGATGCGGTGCTTCTCGGTGTCAGGATTCGAACCGAGAACCGGGCATTGGGTTACTAGGCGTGAAAGTCGTTGCGGTCGAACAGCTTCAGGCGGCGAATATCCGTAATGTGGCCACCCCTGCGAGATCTTCCAGAACCTGGATGTGGCCGGGGCTCCATTGCCGTGGCGCGCTGTCCGACACGCTCAGCGCGCCGACGGCATTGCCTGCCCGGTCGATGAGCGGCACACCAAGGTAAGCGGTGACGTGCCCCTCGGTGACGACCGAGTACCGCTTGAAAAGGGGATGCTGCCGGGCGTCGTCGACCCGGACCAGCGAACCGTTCGCGACGACATACTTGTCGAACGACTCTTCGAGACCGTCGAGATGGGTCGGGAGCGAAGTCGAATCGAATCCGTGAATGCCTTTGACGAACTGACGGTCGGCACCGACCAAGACGACGGCCGCAGCGGGCGCGCCGAGCGCATCCGCTGCGGTGAATGCGAGCCGCGAGTAGGCGGGTTCCGGAGACATGTCCGCCAGGCCGGTGGACTGCAGGGCCTGCAAACGGCGCAGGTCGCTGAGTACCGACGAGATTCCGTCGGCGACGGTCTCGCCGGACAGTCCCGACTGGGACAGACGTGCCTTCAATTTTCCGGCCGAGGCGCCGTGGGTGCGCTCGCAGTCGCTGATCATCTGCGCGGCGACCGCGCGAGCTACATAGATGTCGACGCGTTCACCCGAGTCGTCGGCGCACTCTTCCAGCCGCTCGGTGAGCCAGTTGTCGAAGCCTGGCAGCGAAATGGACACCAATACACGGTAGCCAATATTCGCCAGATGTACACATCTCTAACTGAAACAGCAGTTCAAACGCACTATTGACGCGGCCGCGACCTACGCCAGAACTGCATCCGGGCCCTAGTACTAGGGCCTTCCGATTCCCCGATACGTCCAGCCGGCGTTGCGCCACGCCTTCGGCATCAGGCAATTTCTTCCGTCGATGATCGTCGGCTGCCGAACGCACTTGGCAAGCTCAATGGGGTCCAGCCCCGTGAACTGCTTCCACTCAGTCAAGATCATCACCACGTCCGCACCGGCACAGGCGGTGGGCACATCAGAGGCATACTCCAACGTGGGAAAGAGTTGGCGCGCATTTTCCATGGCTTCGGGGTCATACACGCTGACCGCCGCGCCCTGAAGCTGGATCTGTCCGGCGATGTTCAGCGCAGGAGAGTCGCGGACATCGTCGGAGTCCGGCTTGAATGCGGCGCCAAGCACGGCCACCCTTGCGCCGACTAGAGACCCCCCGGCAGCCTCCCGCGCTAGTTCCACCATTTTGTTGCGACGACGCATGTTGATGCTGTCGACTTCGCGCAACAGCGAAAAGGCTTGGCTCGCCCCGAGCTCCCCCGCCCGGGCGATGAACGCGCGAATGTCTTTCGGCAGGCATCCGCCACCAAAACCGATGCCCGCGTTGAGAAATCGTCGACCGATGCGCGCATCGTGTCCGATCGCGTCGGCCAAGACGGAGACATCGGCTCCTGTCGCCTCGCAGATTTCGGCGATGGCATTGATGAACGAGATCTTGGTTGCCAGAAACGCGTTCGCCGACGTCTTGACAAGCTCAGCGGTCGGAAGATCGGTGACGAGGAAGGGGATCTCCTCTTCCAGCAGCGCCGCGTAGACCTCACGCGCGACGACTTCTGCATTCCCTTTGCGGGTGGAATCGACTCCGAGCACGATGCGGTCGGGGTGGAGCGTGTCCTTGACTGCGTAACCCTCGCGCAGAAATTCCGGGTTCCAGGCAAGCTCGGCGAACGCGTCGTCGGGTGCCAATTCGCGAGCCCGGGTGCTCAACCGCGCCGCGGTGCCAGCCGGCACTGTCGACTTACCGAAGATGACCGAAGGACGGCGAAGCAACGGCGCCAACGATTCGACCACCGCGTCGACGTAGCGCAGATCGGCAGCCAGCTCGCCGTGCTTCTGGGGCGTCCCGACGGCGATGAAATGCACATCGGCGAAATCAGCCGCCTCTTGATAGGACGTCGTGAAGCGCAGCCGCCCGGCTTCGATGTTGCGTTGCAACACTTCTGGCAGCCCTGGTTCAAAGAACGGCAATTCCCCGGCGGCGAGTTTCGCCAGCTTCGCTTCGTCGACGTCGACACCGAGAACGTCATGTCCCAGCTCGGCCATGCATGCGGCATGCGTAGCCCCGAGGTATCCCGTACCAAACACCGCAATTTGACGACCCATAATTCCCCTCCTGATTAACCCCGCGTCATCCTAAATGCGGACAGTCACTTGCGTCGCAGTTAGCGGCCGCCAAGCCGCCGCGCGCCTACTCCCCCAGGAGTCGTTGTCGCAGCGCCTCGTCTTTCTGCAACACCATCTGCTCGAGCGATGCCTGAAACGACACCATCCGGTCCCGCAGAGCTTTGTCCGACGCGCCCAGGATGCGGACAGCCAGCAGTCCTGCGTTGCGTGCGCCACCGATCGACACCGTCGCCACGGGCACGCCCGCGGGCATCTGGACGATCGAGAGCAGCGAATCCATCCCGTCCAGTCGTGCCAGCGGCACCGGCACGCCGATGACGGGCAGCGGTGTCGCCGAGGCGACCATGCCCGGCAGGTGGGCGGCGCCGCCGGCGCCGGCGATGATCACGTCGATGCCGCGTCCGGCAGCCTCCTGGGCGTAAGCGAGCATGCGGCCCGGGGTGCGGTGGGCCGACACCACGCCGACTTCGAATGGAACCTCGAACTCCGCCATCGCTTCGGCGGCCTCTGACATCACCGGCCAGTCGCTGTCGCTGCCCATGATCAAGCCCACCCGAGCGCTCATGCGTGAGGATCCCATCCGTCGGTCCACTGTGCGTGCGACAACCAGTGTGCCGCCCGCTCCGCCCGCTCACGCAGGGACTCCACCGACTCCGATGTGCCGCCGAGGATGTTGACGTGCCCGATCTTTCGGCCCGGCCGCTCCTCTTTGCCGTAGAGGTGCACCTTGGCGTCGGGCATGCGTGCGAAGAGGTGGTGCACCCGCTCGTCCATCGACATCGACGGCGTTTCGGGGGCGCCGAGCACGTTGCCCATCACAGTCGGCGCCAGCGCCGACGTGTCACCGAGCGGGTAGTCCAGCACCGCACGCAGGTGCTGCTCGAACTGACTCGTGCGCGCGCCGTCCATGGTCCAGTGCCCGGAGTTGTGTGGCCGCATTGCCAGTTCGTTGACGATGAGGCCGCCGTCGACCGTCTCGAACAGTTCGACGGCGAGGACGCCGACGACACCTAGCGCCGAGGCCACTCGAAGCGCCAACTCTGATGCCGCAGAACCGAGTTCTTCGGACAGATCCTGCGCGGGGGCGATCACGGTGACGCAGATGCCGTCGCGTTGCACCGTCTCGACCACGGGCCATGCCGCGCCTTGGCCGAACGGCGAGCGGGCGACCAGCGCGGCCAACTCGCGACGCATCGCGACCCGCTCCTCGATCATCACGGGCACGCCGTCGCCCAGGTATCGCTCGACGATTTCCCTCGTCTCATCGACGGTGTCGGCCATGATCACGCCGCGGCCGTCGTAGCCACCACGGACCGTCTTGATGACCACCGGTCCGCCAATGTCACGGGCGAACGCGACGGCGTCCCCGACTGACTTCACTTCCGCGAAGCGCGGCATGGGCGCGCCGAGCTCGGACAGGCGGCGGCGCATGACGAGCTTGTCCTGGGCGTGCACCAGCGCCTTGGGGGGCGGTGCAACGTTGACGCCGTCAGCGACCAGTTTCGCGAGCAGGTCGGTGGGGACGTGTTCGTGATCGAAGGTGAACGCGGTGGCACCGTCGGCGACGCGGCGCAGAGCGTCCAGGTCAGTGTGCGAGCCGAGGACGACGTCGGGGGTTACCTGGGCTGCCGATTCATCGCTACGGATGGCCAGGACACGCAGCGTCTGACCGAGGGCGATAGCGGCCTGGGCTGTCATGCGGGCGAGTTGACCGCCGCCGATCATGGCGACGACGGGTGGCGAGGCAGAGCGTCTTGACACGGCATACATCGTGTCATGACCTACACCACATCGTTGACCTGCGGTTACTGGCGGATGCGGCATCGAGGACAACCGTTACGTAGACTCGCTTCTTGTGTCCTTTGCCGATGCGACGATCCGCCGCCTGCCGGGCCCGGTCCGTCCGTATGCCGAGCGGCACCACGAGCTCATCAAGTTTGCGATCGTCGGTGCCACGACGTTCGTCATCGACTCGGCGATCTTTTTCACGCTCAAGCTGACAATTCTCGAACCCAAGCCGGTGACGGCCAAGATCATTGCCGGCATCGTCGCGGTGATCGCGTCGTACATCCTGAACCGGGAATGGAGCTTCCGCGACCGCGGCGGGCGCGAGCGCCATCACGAAGCGCTGTTGTTCTTCGGTGTCAGTGCGGTCGGCGTGCTGTTGAGCATGGCTCCGCTGTGGATCTCAAGCTACGTGCTCATGCTGCGCGTTCCGATGGTGTCGCTGACCACCGAGAACATCGCCGACTTCATCTCGGCCTACGTCATCGGCAACCTGCTGCAGATGGCGTTCCGCTTTTGGGCGTTCCGGCGGTTCGTGTTCCCTGACGAGTTCGCACGCAATCCCGAGAAGGCGCTGGAGTCCACGCTGACCGGCGGCGGCATCGCCGAAGCGCTGGAAGACGAATACGAACTCCGGCACCCGCACGGCCCGATCGAGGGCAAGCGAGGCGACAACGTCACTCCGATGCGGATGACGCGTCGCCGACGTACGCGGCGGCCGTTGCGCGACGCGGACGAGCCGAGAGTGTCGAAGACCTCGTAGTCCGGCGCTGCCGGCGTGATGGTCTTTGCATAGCCTGACTTGGTGCCGGGTCGACACCGCCGAAATCAAGCGCGGCCGTTGGCTCTCATCGTTGGGGGGACGGCCGGTGCGCTGCTGCGCTATGCGCTGGCCACGACGTGGCCGCATCCGCACCAGGTCTTTGTATCGACGGTCCTGACGGTGGGAGTTGCGTTTACGATCGCGGTGTATCTACTGGCGGCGAATTCGACGTCCCTTTTTGCAAGTTTGGTCCTCGGTGTTTGCGCGAGTGCGGCCAGCCTGAGTGCGTGGGCGGTTCTGACGATCAGCGCGCCAATGAAGCTGTCGCTGGCGTTTCTGATCCTGACGCCGACTGCCGCGGTCGGTGGGGTTCTGTGCGGGTTGGCGGTGGCGCGTGCAGTGGCTCGGTGAGCCTTGGGCGATATGGGTGCTGGTCGGCGCCGGGGGCGCAGCGGGAAGCGCACTCGGTGTGCTGTCGATGCGCAGGCCCTCGCCACGGCGTCTGCTGCTCGGGATTGGCGCGCTTTGCGGGCTCTGGGGAGTTTTCAGCGCCTATCCCTACTGGCCGGCAGTCACAGCGCCTTTGACCGTCGGGGTGCTTGGCTCTGCCGCAAGCATGGTCGCTGTCAGCACGGCTCCTCCCCTATGGCTCAACAGCCGCGCCATCCGAAGCACCATGCTGTCGGTAACCAAGCGGCTAGCGGTGTACTGCGCGGTAGGTATCGCGTGCGCGCTGTCCGGCTACCTCGCGGTGCGTGCCGGCACAACGCTCTATGTGAAACTTCGCTAGCTGCAGGGGCCTTGGATCTCCGCCTTCACCCAGCCGCCATATTGGTACAGGTAGGTGTACTGCCATTGCGCGACCGAGAACGGGTAGCGGCGCGGGACGTCTCGCATGATCACGCTGCGGCCGGGGGTCACGAAGCACTCATCAAAGATCCTGCGGGCGCGCGGCAGGTGGTAGCGCCAGCTCACGACAATCACGGATTGCCAGCCGCGCTCGTCAGCGAGCTTGCGTGTGAAGATCGCTTCTCCACGCGTGGTGCCTGGCACGGGTGGTACGCAGATCACTTCGATATCGGTCCGCGGGGCGCACGCCTTCTGCATCACCTTGTCTCTTGTGGAGTAGGGATTAGAGAGCAATACGGCTGGCGCATAGCCCCGCTCGGCGAGACTGAGGCCGTATGCCTCTCGGCCATCGTGTTCGCCGCCCAGCACCACGATGGCGTCTGCACTCTTCAGGGGATCCGCCTTTGCGCGTGCGAAGAGGACCGTCCCACTGGCACCGTTGAGGAAAAGCAGCATCACCAGGGCCGCCATCGAGGTGTAGACGAGGTGGCGTTGTCGGCGCCGCATCTACTGCACGCTAGGCCACCTGGCGCCGACTCGCAGAATCAACTGGGCGACTCCTCCGACCCGAGCGTGTCGAACACCTCGTGGTACAGCAGCGCGTGCACACGTTCGACGCGCGGAATGTCCTGGAACTCCAAAGGGTCCTGCGATGCCGACTCGATAATGAGCGTTCCGGTGCGGAAGATGCGGTCGATGAGGCCGTGCCGGAATTCCACGCTGTTGATACGCGCCAGCGGGATGTCGATGCCCGATCGGGCAATCAGACCGTGGCGGTACATCACGCGGCGGTCAGTGATGACGAAATGAGTGGTCCACCAATTCAGGAAAGGCCAGATTGCCAGCCAGCCGACGAGGACAAGCCAGATCGCTGCGATGACGCCAAAGACAATGTTCTTCGCATTCTGTTCCCAGGCGAGCCTGTTGACGTAGCCGGCAACGAAAGCGGCCGCAGCCGACGCAATGATCAGGATCAACGCCGGGAGAGCGAGTCGCCCCCAATGCGGGTGGCGATGCAAGACCACATGTTCGTCGCTGGCCAGCACGTTCTCGGGGTAGCCCACGGCAGCACTGTACTGAGGAATTGACGCGTCGGCGGCTTCTTCGCAAGCTGGCCGGGAGTCTTCGCATCCGACCTGTGAGCCAGCGCGCGATTTGCTGCGGCAATCGCACAGCCAGCGCGTAGATTCATAGCCGTGCAGACGGGGGCATGTAGGTGCGGCCATGACCGCTCAGCGCACGAGCACTATCGTGCCGGCACAGACTGTTCGACGTGCGAATGTCCGCGCTTTCATCCGGGCAATAGCAACTTTCGCTCCTGGCTGCTGCGGCTACTCGTTCGCTGACGGCAGGAGATCAGCTTCGCAGGATCCCGGATTCGTGATAGCCGAGGTCAGTGTTGACCTGCCACGGATCGGCGTTCTCACCGAAGTAGCGGGCCACGCTATGGAGGGCACTCAGCATCGCGTGGTCCTGGTTGTCGTATCGGTGCATGCCGTTCCGACCGATCGGGTGCAGGGTCGGGTGATTCAGACGCAGGAAGTCCCTGATGCGGACGACGTTACGTTCCCGGCCGGGGTCGTAGATCGGGTACGCATGCTGGGATCGGACGATCATGACGTGTTCGAGTTCCGAGTTGTCGAAACCGAGCGCCTGGAGATCGCTCTCGACGATGCTTCCCAGCCCCTCGTCCCCCGCCACCCACAGGTCATCGTGTGGCAACGTGAAGTACTCGAACCCCAAATGGGTTCCAGTAAAGCCCTCGGGTGCAAGAGCTTCCGACCAGTTGCCGTAATTCTGGATTCGCCCGACCCGAAATTCGGGGCCGGGCGTGTACACCCAGTTGAACGGAATGTCGTAGTGCTTCTTCAAAGCGACAGCAACGGTGATCACGGCGCGGTGCCGCAGCGTCGCCGCGATCGCCCGGATGTGTTTTGGCGGTGTGGGTTCCAGCATGTGCACCAGCAACTGCAACGGCATGCTGGAGAACAGGGCATCCCCGCTAGCGGTGTTTCCGTCCTGAAGCTGAATTGTCCAGTTTTGGCCGTCGTGTCGTATGGCTTCAATCCTCGAGTTCAACGAGAGCGGAACGCCGCTGTTCGTCAATGCCGCGGCAGCGGCATCCCACAACTGTCCCGGCCCACAGCGCGGGTATCGAAATACGTCTTGGTCCGCAGGATGGCCTCTCGACGGTCGGCGCCAATCGATCGGTTTGATCCGCTGGTTCGCCCAGTCGCTGGAGAGGTGGTCGGGGTCGGCCAGCCACGTCTTGCGGACGTATCCGTCGAAGAACATCTGATACCAATGCCGCCCGAATTCTTCGATTCCCCATTGGCGGAACGTCTGCGGCCGGTCGATGGCGCGTAGCCCCCGACGAAAGCGCGACCACATGAAGTTGCTCGCGCCGCGCAAGCCGGTACCAAAGCCTAACTGCATCAGCAGGTCTCGCCCCTTCAAGGGATAGGGTACGAAGTGCCTGTCGACCAGCATGGCCGAGCGTCGTGGCACGACGATCCACTCATCGTGAGGTAGCAACGACTTCCACAAGTCCATGATTTCTTCGTGGCGCGTGAAAAAGCGGTGTCCACCCGGGTCGACGCGCCAAGCACCGTCGCTCGGGGTGCGCGCGAGACCTCCGACGTGTGCTGACGCTTCGTAGATGCGGGGCATCACTCCCCTGCTGACCAATTCCAGCCCGGCCGTGAGCCCGGCGGGTCCGGCACCGATGATCAGCGGGTTCCTAGGCGTCATCGACGCGCTACCTCCCGCGTCTCTGCGGGAACTGGCGATGCTTGGCGATCAGTTCGTCGATGTAGTCGGCATGGAGGTCATTGAGCGGCGTCGTCAGGAACACGAGTTCGGCGTACTGGCTCTGCAGCGGCAGGAACCCACTGAGCAGGGGTTCCGGGGTGGTCCGGATGACGAGGTCGACGTCAGGGATATCGAACGCCGCGGCGATGTCGCACTCCTCCCGCTGCGCGCGGGCATGAGCTGCGCGCAGTTCGTCGACTGCGTCATATGCGGCGAGAATGTTGATGCGGAACGCACCATCGTTCGTGGCCGCCTCTAACGCCTCTGCGGCACTGACGTATTCGCGCGGGAGCAGGCTGCGGTCACCGTGGAGGCGCACGGTGCAGTCGTCCAGATCGAAGTGGTCCGGGATCAACTTGGTAAAGAACTCAATCGACGCTCCGTAGACGGCGTCGAGCTCTGCGTCTGGGCGCGCCAGATTGGCACGGCTCAGGTTGTAGACCGACACCGTCTGCACGTCGTTGCGCCGAAGCGCAAGAAGGAGCGCTACGACCTTCTGGGCACCTCGCAGGTAAGACTCCGCCAAAGTGGCGTTATGCGCGTCAGCCCAGCGGCGCATGCCATCGGGAATCAAGCCAACGTGAGTTGGTTTCATGACACCCCCAGCTTGTGACCGCCCATAGCAAATGTAACTCACTAGGTGGTTTCTCCGGCAAGCAACGTAGAAATGTACTGCGATCTATGCTTTTGGATAACAGTCTTGTGATTCGCGAGCGCCATCCGCTAATGGCGTTCTTGAATCCGCTTGTCCTGGGACAGGGAAAGGAGAATATCGCCAGCGGTTGCGAATCGAAGTTGCGACTCCCACGGGAACGGCCAAGATCAAAGGGAAATCAGAGTCACCACACGCTGTAAATGCCTACGGCCCCCACGAATTAGTGGCGCGAATGCCCTCGTAAGTACCGCTCGCGATTACCCTGCCACCAACGCCCCAGCCGGAAAGCCGAGTTCTGTTCTATCGGAGTGCGAAAGGCGTGGACCGCTCAGTAAGCGCCCGAATGCCCGAAGACCGCCTTGATCGTCTTCACCGAGATCAAGAGGTCCGCGATCATCGACCAGTTCTCGACATAGAAAAGATCGAGACGAACGGAATCTTCCCAGGACAAATCCGATCGTCCGCTGACCTGCCACAGGCCCGTGATACCGGGACGG
Organism: Mycobacterium bulgaricum; assembly: GCF_041287165.2. Taxonomy (NCBI): domain Bacteria; kingdom Bacillati; phylum Actinomycetota; class Actinomycetes; order Mycobacteriales; family Mycobacteriaceae; genus Mycobacterium; species Mycobacterium bulgaricum. The sequence continues at coordinate 115,610 of NZ_JBGGKV020000002.1, forward strand.
ACCAGCAGGCGGCGCTTGGCGTAGTCGTCGTACGACTTAACCTCGTTGGCCAGAGGAGGCCGCGGACCCACCACACTCATGTCCCGCTTCAGGACGTTAATGAACTGCGGCAACTCGTCGATGCTGTACTTACGCAACAACTTCCCAAGAGGTGTGACGCGCGGATCTTCACGGATCTTGAAGAGCACTCCCCCCTCGCTCTCGTTGTTCGCGGCGAGTTTCTCGACCATCTTGTCGGCGCCGTCGACCATCGTGCGGAACTTGATCATCTCGAACGGACTACCGTCCAGACCGATGCGCTCCGACCGGTAGAAGACGGGACCTCGACTGGTGAGCTTGATCGCGGTGGCCACGGGGATGAGAAGGGGAAGGCCGCAGAGCAGGACCGCACTCGAGAACGCGATGTCGAAAAATCGCTTCTGAAAACGCTTCGCACCGTGATATTGCGGCTTCTCCACATGGATCAGCGGCAGTCCAGCGACCGGACGCATCTGCAGGCGGGGTCCGGCGATGTCGACCACACCGGGTGCAACCAGCAGATCGATGTCGAGTTTCTCCAGCTCCCAGGACAGGTCGCGGATTCCTCGGCCGTCGAGTCGTTCGGTTGCGGTGACGGCGACGGCGTGGCTGTTGGTGGCCGTCACCGCTCCAACGACGTTCGACTCATCCCCGAAATTTGGAATGGTTCCGACGCCAGGAACGTCAACCTTCGTACGCGGATTCGGCCCCGGAATGCAGGCGCCGACGACCTCATACTCGGACCCCGACTCGCGGGCGAGTGACGTCGTGAGATCGCGCACAGCCGATGGGCTGCCGACCACCAACACGCGGGTGATGCACCGTCCATATTTCCGGCGAGCCCTGACAACCGCCTGTCGCGCAAACCACCGAAACAGACCGAGGAAGATGAGACCGGCCGGCAGCGCGATAACTAGATACCCACGGGCGACTTCCAGCTTGAACAGCATCGACACGATGGCCACACCGCCAAATACAGAGAGCGTGGCCAGCCAGACGCGTCGATACTCCTCCGCCCCGGAACCTATGATCCGCGTGGAACGAGAATGGTTGATCGACAGTGCGGCCAGCCAGATCGCGATCAGCGCAATAGAAACCAGGCCGTATTGTTTGTCGCGATTCACCTCGCCCGCGTTCGCGGTGACGTCCGCGAACCCACCAAAGCGGACCCACTGCGCGAGGCCGACAGCCAATACGACCCCGAGAACGTCGACAAGAACAAGCCTGCGTGAATACCCCCGCTGCCACGCCGGGATCTTGGTCGTAATCGGCACAATATTTGCTGCGACGTCTAGCCGGTCGTTGACGGCCGTCATTTGTCCCCCCACATTTCCGCCCCGTTGTGCTGCAACTTTACCCACAGCCCGCAGTCTTCTCAACACGAATGAAGCAGTTCGCTCGGCAACCTACGGTCACGCCCCGTTCCATTTGACGGATCGAAGGATCCCTTACCGCATCCTTGAGGACGACTTGGTCCGCTATTGCCGCTGCGGACGCCTAGGGCTGAGCGGAAGGGGGAGAACAATACGGCGAGCCCGCCCGCGAGGCCGGCGGCGTTTCTTTCGTCGGAACCCACATCACTGTCCTGCGCGACGCGTCTTCACATGAATTTCGACGACGTGCGCGACTCGCTAGCGTTAAGCATCCAGGCGCGATCCAGTTGCGGCGCGCGGAGGTGAGCGGTCAAGTCCGGAAGCTGTGCGGAACGCGCAGAGTACACTCTCCGCACTGCCGAATGTCTTGGATGTCTTGACGGGCGTGCGCCGACGCCGACTTGGGCAGACTGACGTAGCGGAGTAGTTTGCGACGCTGGAACCGCACGCACCCTCCATCGGTTCGACAGCGCACCCCCCGACGGCCGGAACTGTCTGAAATCCGCTGTTGTGGCGCGACGGCGCTTTCGAAGCAGTAGGGGCGTCGGGCGGTCCTGAATCGACGGCATACCGCGGCCGCTCCAGCGACGCCGCGGAAACTGACTGCTTACTCCGCCAGCACAGCTCGGGCTCGCGCCGACCACGAGTACTTCTCCATGAAGTCCCGCCGAGCATTGGCGCCGAGCGTAGCGCGCAACTCCGGCTCCGAGCTCAAACGGAGAATTGCCTGCTGCCACTGTTCGACCTGTCCCGGATCGCAGAGCAACGCGTTGACGCCGTCTGCGAACACCTCTCGCAATACCGGCAAATTTGAGCTAACAATCGCGCTACCTGCCGCCATGTATTCGAATGCCTTCAGCGGCGAAGTCCATTCGCTGATATTGAGCAGCGGATTTCCGGCCACGCCGACGACCCGTTGATTAGGCAATAACACAGCATCGAAGCCAATTATATGAATGTGCACCTCGCTATGTGGCACAAATCCGACGAAGTGAAGATTCACAATGTCTTTACATTGGAGTTTCCATTCGGCGATGATGTGTTCGTCACCGCCGACGACTGAGAAGTCCGCCCACGGGCAGAGTTCAGCCAAGCGCGCGATGATCTCCATTCCTTTGCCTTTGTGCAATTGTCCGACATAGCCCACCTTGAATCGGGCGTCCGCGCGTGGAGGGGGCACATACTCCTCAGCTATCGGGTCGGCACCGTCGGGCGCAACAAGGGTTGCGCAGGAGATCTCGGGATATGCGCTCGTAAAGTACTCTTCCAGCGCTTTGGTGATAAAGATCAGTTTTTTCAGGTACGGCGACGCGACCAGCTCACGAAACGCCGATTCCAGATTGTCAAAACCCTCCAACGGGTGGTGCGCCTCGAAATAAACCGGCAGTCTCAGCCGCGCAGCGAACCTCGCGCTCTGGATGCAACGGCAATAAACAATGTCCGGGTTCCAGACCCGCGCACCGATCACGGCACCCAGCACGTAAAACCGGTAGATACCGCGAAAATGAAGAAGCCGAAACAGGGAGAAATTGCGCCTCACGCCGTAGGAAAGGAAGATGGAAGACTTACGAGAAAATGCCTCCGCGACGGGGCGCAATCCCCAAAGCGCCACCGAGTGACCGTGCGAGGCGATGGCCTGGCACATCTTCATCACGTGGACGCTATTTGCCGCACGAGAAGGAAGCTTTGACTGCGAAATATAGGCGATTTTCACTCGGCTCTTTCCTCATTGGCTCATTGAGATTCGCTCGGTACTGCGCATCTGACAGTCGCGTATTGACTCGAACGACGGGTCCGCAGCGCGACGGAGAGCCGGTAGTAGCGCCCGTCGAGATTCACCACACCGCGCCTGACGAACGGGATCCGGCAACCCGGACACGACCTCAGGTGCGGGTTGTCCTCCATCCGGGTAACCGCTTTGAAATGCACAAGTGGTCCGCCAGGGACGCGCCACGGCACATCCGAGGGTACTCGATGGCGCCGAATCCGGTAGCCACAGCGCAGCTAGATTTCTCGTCGCCAAGCGGTAATTTCGCGTCATTCCGAGCTGTGGTCAACATCGACCAATGCTGGCATATGCGGGTGATGTAAAGAACAGCTACTCTCTTGTTCGTGGCCAAATTGACTAGCCGTTTCGCCGAGCCCACGAACCCGACATCCATTTCAGCCCGTGCGCGCCGGGGACGGTGGAATAAACTTCTCGAGACGTTCCCCTCAATCGGCGACATGCATGTGCTCGACTTGGGCGGTACTCCAGGTTTCTGGGAGTCCGTTCCGGTGAAGCCACAACACGTCACGCTGGTGAACTTGTCCTCTTTCCCGAATTCGGAATCCATAACCGCGATCCAAGGGGATGCATGCGCGCCGCCGCCCGGCGTTGCGGGCACCCAGTTCGATCTCGTCGTGTCAAATAGCTTAATCGAACACGTCGGCGGGCATGCGCAGCGTGCACGCCTGGCCCAGCTGATTCGCGGCAGCGCCCCCCGCCACTGGGTGCAGACGCCTTATCGCTACTTTCCCGTCGAACCACATTGGTTGTTCCCGGGAATGCAGTTTTTGCCCTTTGCCGCTCGTGTGGAGATCACGACACGGTGGAAACTCGGCCACCGGCACACGATCGATCGACAGAGGGCCGTCGATTCAGTTCACGAGGTGGACCTACTGGGTCTAACACAGATGGCCGATTACTTCCCCGACTCCGTCATCTGGCGCGAGAAGTTCGCGGGACTTATCAAGTCGATCGTGGCGATACGTCAACGAGACTAGAAGCGCCGCAGGTGCATTAAACTTGTTGCGGCGCAAAATAACTAATACCCAAGACGGTATCGGCGGCGGACGACAGACGCCGCCCGGAGGACAAGAGAGCGCCGCATCGCATGCGGTCAAAGAAACTTCTGATTCCTAAACAGGCAGACCAGCCGCCCCGAACGGACATCGACCACCTGGAAATTGCGCGATAGAAGCAAGTTGATCGCCGCTGCCGCCGTCGTGTCGTCGTTAATGCCGCGTTCGGGACCGAGATCCGCAGCGATGTACTCGATCCGGTCCAGGCAGTCCTCGGCCCCTGCCAAGATTTCGGGCTCGGCACCCTCGGCTTCCAGCTTCAACAGTTTCAGCGTCGAGACACTCCGCTCGTCGAGCAACGACGAAAGTGTCGTTGTCGGTACCGTGCGGGTGAAGTCGTAGTGGGTTGTCTCGAACACGGAACTGTCGCCGCTGTCGTTCTTCAGGTAGAAGGTCAGCTCGCCTTCCTCGTGCCAGAGCGCCTTCCGGATGGTTTTTTCCTCTCCACCGTAAACATTTAGATCGCAGCACTCGGCTTCTAATGCCTCGGGTTCGATGGAGATCACGTCAAGGCTAGCGTTTGCCCGCGTGAGCCACGTGCCTACTTCGCCGACGTTGGCTCCACAGTCGACGATAGTATCGCCGTCGCGGAAGTCGATGTGGCCAAGTAGGTACTCGTTCGCCAGGATGTCCAACTTCGCGCCGATGCCGTGCTTGTAACGGCGGACCCGCTTAGGCCGTGCGATAAAAATTCGGTCGCGACCATCGGTGACCACGATCTTCTCGCGCACAGAATCCCATTCGACCGCAATGGGGAGTTTCCAGTAGACCTTGTTGACCGCGTTAAAATAAGAACAAAACTGATCTCCGGTCCGCGAAAACAGCCATTCATTCAGCTGTCGTTTCAGTTTTGAGGCCATCATTGCCTGCCTATTCCGATCAATGCACAAACACCGCACGCCATAGTCACGTCCGACCCGGTGCAGACCTATGCGGCTGAAGTGATCCACGACCGACCGGCCTGCCGATCGCCAACTTAATAACGAGTCGAAAGTCGGGCTCACTCAGTCCGTTTTTGCGCTACGTACCAGATGAACTGATGCGAGGTGCCCTTGTCCTCGGTAGTCCGAACAACATCGGCGCCGGCATCTGCCAGTACGCCGGCAACCCATGCCCTCGGGATGAACAGTATGCGCATGCCCGTAAAACCCTTGGCGTATAGGAACTTTGCGGTGAAACCGACACGACGCAGGACGCGGTACGCCCAGTATCCAGGCTGCACCTTGGCCCGTGTGGAATGCGCGGACTCCGGGATCTCGACGATCATCCATCCGCCGGGCTTCAGGCCGGCCACCATTGCCTCGAGCGCCTCCTTGACTGCTTCGCGATTGGAGAAATGCATCATCGTGATCAGCGAAAGACCGAAGTCATGAGAAGCATCTGGATTAAAGTCCGGAACGTGCACGATGTCGAGGTTCGAGATTCCGCGCTCGGCGGCCCGACTACGTAAAGTCGCCTGCATGGATTTGGATATGTCCACGCACGTCACTCGCTCGAACTTCTCCGCGAGCGTGAATGCGAGCCGCCCGGTACCCGAACCCCAGTCGATGGCTTTGCCGTATTCGACGTCGGGGACTAGCGCAAGCGCCTGCTCGACCCTGTGCCTGCCCGTCGCGTAGAAGGCCTCTAGGTCGTTAGCCCAGCCTCCGTACCGTCGACCGGGCTTCGACTCGACGGCCCAGTCCGCATCTTGCTCCCCTAGCGACTGCCAAACTTCACTGTCGACGTTTTTCCCCACCGGCCGAACAATATAGGGATCGCTGCGTGGCGACAACTCCAAATAACTGTCGGTCAAAGCTGCAAGGGGCTTCCCTCGAGCCATCCGCCGTCGGACCGTATGGTTTCTTGCGAGCACACGCACCAGTCGAGTATCGATACCGTATCGCAAGAGTGAGGAAAACTTCTGCACCTTCTATTCGTCTGTACCGGCAATATTTGCCGGTCACCCACGGCAGAGCGGCTGGCGAGAGCTTACGGCGAGCAGCTGCAACTGCAGGGGTGGGAAGCATCGAGTGCAGGGACTCGCGCCGTCGTCTCCCACCCGGTCCACGCAGATGCGGCGCGCGTGCTTGAGCAGTTGGGCGGCAGCGCGGACGGCTTCGCAGCACGCCAACTGACCGGGAGGGTCGCCGCCAGCGCAGATCTCATCTTGACAATGACGCGCGCCCACCGCGACGCCGTGCTGGAACTGGCGCCGAGCAAGCTGAACCGCACTTTCACGTTGGTGGAGGCCGCGTATATCGCTTCGAATGCCGATCTTGAAACGATTGCGGACTTCGCCCCGCTGCGCGCCGGCGCGGCGGCACTCGGCGCCGACTTGGACGTTCCCGACCCCATCGGGGGAAGCCCGGACCTCTTCGAATCCATCGGCGAACAGATTGCTGCTTTACTGCCCGACGTGCTCGACGTCTGCGTCCGGACCCGGAGACAACGGTACGCGACGTAGTTCCAAACTCTTTTAGACCCTGCCTAGTTCATTGGGTTGCCGACACATTTCGGTGGGACAGCTGGGCACGTGGTTCTCTTTCCACTTCCCCGTCGATGGTCCAAGGTGCGGGCCCACCCAACTGCTATAGCATTGCTTCGTGGCATCACTTCCACCCTCGGCCGCGCCATTCGCGCTCTACTTCGACCGCGATCTCAGCCGCCCGACTCCTTACGACGGCAGTGGCAACTACCTGCGCATGGCAAAGCCGCGACTGGACCACACATACCGCCTGATCGCGCCGTACGTGGCGAACGCACACATCGTAGATATCGGTGCCTCGCCCTTTTATCTGCTCGACCGCGCGCTCGAAGGAGGGGCGAGCCGCGCCTCAGCAGTCTATTTCGCCTACGACCAGCATCCTTTGAAGGATTCGGAGCGCATCTACTCCTGCCACGGCGAAATTGAGTTGTCACACTTCAACATAGAGGACCAAGACTGGCCTTTCGGCAACGACAGCGTCGATGTCATCACCGCCTGCGAAATATTGGAGCACTGCGAGTACTTTCCGCTGCGATTCGCCAACGAAGTACGGCGCGTGCTGCGACCCGGCGGCGTGCTGCTCATCACGGTTCCTAACGTCGCGTCTGTCGCGAACATCGCTAAGCTGGTGCTCGGCAAGAACATCTTCATGAAGTACCGCGCGGACGCGACGGGCCGGCACAAGCACGAGTACACGATGTCGCAATTGTGTGCGCTCGTGAACTTCATGGGGTTGGAGACCGTCGGGACCGGATACATGCCGTTCGTGACCTCTCACAAGACATGGCCACGCGCCGCTTACCGCACCGTGGCCAGAACGCCCGGGCTGCGCCGTTACTCCCCCAAGCTTTACATCTTGGCGCGGCAGCGCCAGCAGAAGCTCCGCGAACCTCTGACCGTGCCGCCAGCGGCGCTCTACGACAGCGATATGTCTATCGAGGATTGACCTTCAGCCTGACGGTTGTTGTGGATCCGCTATCGGGCGGAACGGGTGTCAAGACTTGGTGATAGCCGAAGCGCAAGCACGCAGGATGGCTTCCCGGTCGAGGTCCTCGACTTCGCTCACCAGCGATATCCCCCGGGCTTTGAGGACGCCGGCAACCTGAAGCTGGTGATCGTCCACATGTTCGGCACGCTTCGCACGTCGTGGGACGACGATCGGGTAAATACCCATGTCGAGAAGCTCCATCAGAGTGCCAACCCCCGAATGCGTGATGACGACATCGGCCTCGCGCGCGCAATGCTCGAACTCGTCGCGGCTCAATTGGGTAACCGCTTTTCCCGGAAGATCGGCTCGATCTGTTACGCCCAGTTGCCACACGGTTCGGTCGTCGGCCAGCCCGGTGCGAACGATCGCGTTGACGAGCGCATCGAAACGGTACGGTCGGATCGTTCCTAGGGTGACGAAGAGTCGAGGGCGGGACACAGGTTGCTTCGGTATCGCCGCATAGTTGTCGAAAAGCGATCCTCGATACGACCAGCGTCCACTGGCCCAGTGCTCGTACTGGCAGGACGTGGCGATCCACGGGTCTAGGGTCACCAGTCGGCCGGTAAGCGACGGTCCGCTGACCCTGGAGACACTCTCGAAGTAGAAGGACGGGATGCGGTGCAGACGCGCCGCTCCCAGACCGGCCAGCCCGACGGCAGCGCCGGTAGTGATCGCTGACGTGAAGCGTTCGGTACGCCAATCGATTTCGCGCATCAATGTCGCGAAGGCCTTTGCGGTCCGCAGGAAATCGCGGGGGGCGACGTAGGGCACATAAAGGACGCGCCGCCCACGGAGCAGCGACTCACTCTGGGGCGATTCGAACGTCACGAACAGCGAGTCCGAGGCGGCACCGACCTTAGGCGCCCACTTAACGAGCTGCGCTAAGTGTCCGCCCGTCGATGCCACCAACAGCTGACGTCCCGGTAGTGGTTCGTTCACCAGCGAGCACTCCCCCCCTGAATTCGTTGCATCACGTCTACGTTGCCGGTGGGCGCACGAGTTGTCGCGACGCCGTCGGCGCGTAACCCGGTCAACAGCGGTGCATCAGTGTCGCCAGACGGTCGGCGTCGATATCATCACCACAGTCTTGACAGCGGCGGTGTTGGGACGCGGCGAAGCTACTGTCCGACGTCGCGCCATTGGCGGTACCAGTCAACAAAGGCTTTCACGCCGTCGTCGATCGAGCCCGCCGGCGCGGCCCCGGTGAGCGCCGTGAGCAGGCTCGCGTCGGCGAATGTCGCACGTACGTCCCCCTTCTGCATTGGCATCAAAACCTTCTCCGCGTCCCGTCCCAGTTCCTTCTCGATGGTCTCGATGAACTCCAGGAGACCCACAGGCTGTCCGCCGGCGATGTTCACCGCTCGCCACGGAGCCACTGGGGATACCGAGTCGATCACCCCGCCATCGATCCCAATTGACTTCCCCTCCTCGGGCGGGCAGTCGATGAGGCGAACAATGCCGTCCACGAGATCGTCAATATAGGTGAAGTCGCGTCGCATCTTGCCTTCCCCGTACACCTCGATCGGCGTGTCCGTGAGAATTCGCTCGACGAACTTAAACAGCGCCATGTCCGGCCTGCCCCACGGCCCGTACACCGTGAAGAAACGGAAGCATGTGGTCGGAATCTTGAAAAGGTGCGAATATGAGTGACACATGGCCTCGCCCGACTTTTTCGTTGCCGCATAAAGCGACACCGGAAAGTCCGTGCGGTCCGACTCGGAAAAGGGCATCCGCTGGTTACCGCCGTAGACCGACGAGGTCGAGGCAAAAAGGAAATGGCGCGGAGCCAAGGCTCGCGCGACCTCGAGCAGATTATAGGTCCCTACCACGTTCGCACTAATATAAGCGCCTGGATTCTCCAGGCTGTACCGCACTCCTGCCTGCGCCGCTAGATGGACGATCACGCTCGGCGTGAAGTCACCAACAGCGCTCTCCAGCGCCTCTTGGTCCTCGAGCATTGCCTCCACGGCAGTGAAGTTGTAGTTGTGGAGAATCTTCAGTCGCGCCCGCTTCAGGTTGATGTCGTAGTACGGCGTCATCCCGTCATAACCCATGACCTCGTGGCCGTCGCGCAGGAGTCGCTGCGCCAGGTGGAAACCGATGAATCCGGCCGTTCCGGTCACGAAGATACGCATTTCACATCATCCGTCGATCGCCATGAGCTACTAGAAGTTTTCTTTCCATGTGACATCGTTGACTGGCGGTCGGTGGAGCAGCCACAGGCCGCTGCGCTCAGTGCGCGCAACCAGCTGCGCGACGTACATCGGCTCCAATAGTAGCGCCAGCTCGCCGCTTCGGCGCAGCCGACGCACGCGTCGTTTACTTCGTCACCGCAGGCGCGTCGACCCCGGCAGCGCGCCGACCACCCCGGCTTTGGCCCCGCTCCTCGTCACCCGCCCGGCGGGGCGGATAAACTGAGCAGGCACGTCCGAGTTCACTGTCGTCAATGGCTCGGTTCTTGGTCGTCGTGTGGGGAGCGAAGCCGCAGAATGGATTCAGATCAACCGAGGTCCGGTGCGCGGTTACCGGCCACGGCCTCTCCTCAAGGAATGGCTCTGCATGACTGACCGCGATCGCGTCGACGTGATTTGCCTGTGCAATTGGCATGGCGTAGGAGGGGCCCAGCTCAACGCTGGGTTGCTCGCGGAGGAATTCCAGTGCCGCGGTTACACCGCGGAAGTGGGCTTCCTGTTCGAGCGCGAGCCTGAGGGGCGGCACGGTACGGCCCCATTCTTCGTCGTCGCCCCGCGCAGGCCGAAGTCACCGGCCGAATGGCGGCGCTTTCTCACCGGTTGCGCCCGGGAAATCGGGGATCGCCGGCCCCGCGTCATCATTGGATTCCAGCCCGGGGCCAACATCGTGGGCGCCCTCGCCGGCCGTGGCATCAAAGACTGTCGGATGATCGGGAGCCAACAGAATCCCTCGGACCGGCAATCCATCGCGACGCGTCGACTTGAGGCACTCTTCGGAACAACAAGTCTTTACACCGCCAATGTCGCCGTGAGCGAGACAGTACGGGCCTCGTTCGACCGCTATCCGGCCGCGTACCGCAAGAGGCTACGAACCGTTTACAACGCCACCCCGAGTCTGCCCGCCGCCGAAGAGGACCGCGCCGAGTGCCGCAAACTGTTCAGCATGCCTGAGGACCGGCTGATACTGGGGTGCCTCGGGCGCCTTCATCCGCAGAAGAACGTGCCCTTCGCGATCGACGTCCTCGCCGACCTTCCCGATGCAACCCTTTTTTTGGCCGGAGAGGGGCCGCTGGAAGACGAGCTGCGTGCAAAGGCCGACGCGCTAGGCGTCACCGAGAGGTTGAAGTTCCTCGGTTCCCTGCAGGGCGCCGACGTCACGCGTTTTTACCGCGCCCTCGACGTCCTGCTGTTCCCGTCGATCTACGAGGGCTTCGGCCGGGTGCTAGTGGAAGCCATGTCGCAGGGCGTGCCGGTGGTGGCAAACGATATCCCGATCGTCCAGGAGGTCGGGGGTGACGCGGTGCTGTCTCGACCCCTCCAGATACCGGCGTGGGTCGAGGCGATCGCACTGATTGAGAAGGATCCAGGCCTGGTCGCGACGCTCGGAACTCTCGGCCGAGACCGATCGTCGCAGTTCGGCCTCACATCGATGGTCGATGGCTATCTTTCGGCGGCCGGGCTTCCCTTGCGTCGACGAGCAGACGCAACGGACTGCTGATCGCCCAAGCGAGCCGGCCCGTTCAGCGACGCAGGATCGGAAAGGCGCTCAATCTTTGCGGCAGTTTCGACAGGAGCAGAGAGAATAGCCACTGTCCGTCCTCCTGAAGGAACAATCGCGGCGCGAACCTTATCGCGACTAGCGCCAGCACCACCGCCAACAGCACGGAGATGGCGAGCCCGACGAGCGAAGGAACGAACTCCGCAACGACCAGCGAGTTACCCGCCGCCACACCGATCGCGGCGAGGACGGAGAGCGGCAGCCCTGTCAAATAGCGGACCATCAGCCTGCTGACACTGAGGGATAGCAGTAGTGCGCTGACCACCGTGCCCGCGATGTAACAAACGGTGTAGGCGATCGTGACGCCGATCACCGCGCCCACCAGACCGAATCGGATCCCGACAAGAGCTCCGCCAGTTGTTGTGACGAATAGGACGACTTGCCAGGTCGCGATCAACCAGGAACGCCCGATTGCGAACATCAACGCGTTGCTGATTCGCTGAACCAAGCGGAAAGTGAGCGAAACGCTGAGAACCATCATCAGCGGAACGACCCCGTCCCACTGCGGACCCAGAAGTAAATCGGCGATCGGGCCGGCGGATAAACAGAAGAACACCGACACCGGCATCATGACCACGCATATCGCGCCAACAGACCTGCAGTAGGCGTTCTTGAGACGTTCTCGATCAGCCTGCACATTGGCGAACGAAGGAAAGAGGACGTCCTCAATGACCTTGCCGACGAGCATGTTGGGATATCGCGTGACCTGCACAGCTTTTGTGTAGAGGCCGACGGACGCGGGACTGGTATTGATCGACACGATTACCCGGTCCATCTGGTTCGCGAACGAGGTGGCGATGCGAGCCACGGAGACACCGGAGCCGTAGGTGAAGATCTCGCGATAAGCCGACCACGTTGCCGTTGGTCGCCAGTCGAACCGCACGGCCATAATCAACAGAAGCGTGGCGAGGACGGTCTGCGTAATCTGCGCGTAGATCAGTGCCCACGCACCTGCCCCCAGCACCGCGCTCCCGATACCAACGACACCGTAGCCGAGCACATACGCGACGAACTGCCGCACGGCGAGGAGGCGGAAGTCCCGGTTCCGAGTCGCCAATCCCTCGGGGACAACGCCTAAGGCCTGGATGACAAACACTCCCGAGAGAGCCGCGATCAGCGGCGCTGCCTCGGGGCCACGAAGCAGTTGGGCCAGCCAGCCTGACGTAAAATAGAGCAAAGCCGTCATCGCAACGCCCGTGACCAGGGCGATCCAGAATGCCGCGCGAATATGATGGCCCATCAGGTCACGCTGCTGCACGAGAGCCTGACTAACCCCCATCGCGGCGATTCCCGCGGCCACATCGATGAAGATGCCGGCAATTGCGACGAGTCCAAACTCCGTCGGGGTAAGCAAGCGCGCCAATACGGCCACGACGACGATCTTGAGCAGCGCTTGCGCCAGCGCCGAAATCCCCAGCCACTTGCCGCCGTGCAATGCCGTTGCCGAGAGTGATTTCTCCACAGATTCGGACCCGGCAGCCCTGTACTCGGGCGGGTTCACAGTACCGCGACGTCAGGGCTCAACGCCTCAAGGTAGAGCGCGACGCTCTTTTCCAACGTGTAGTCGCTGCCTCGCGCCTTTGAAAGGCTGCGGTCCACCGGCGCATCGAGAGTCGCGGAGATCGCCTCCGCCATAGCAATGACGTCGCCCACCGGACACAGACGACCGTAGCGGCCGCCGTCGAGGATGTCCCGAGGTCCGCTGGGGCAGTCGGTTGCGACGACCGGCGCACCGCTGGCCAACGCCTCGATCAGTACGTTGGGCTGCCCTTCGTAGCGGGACGACAGCACGAAAACGTCACAGTTGGCCATGTACGGGAACGGGCGCGGACTAAAACCGGCCAGATCGATGTCGTCCGCGTAAGGGGAAGCGGCGCGCGCGTCGTCGAGTTCCCCACGCATCGGACCATCCCCGATTATCAGTAGTCGGCAGGGCCTAGTTGCCCGAACGCGCTCGAACGCCCGCAGCAACGTCGGGAAGTCCTTCTGACGGTGCAGCCGGCCTACACCCAGCACCACGGGGATGTCGGTGTCCTCGAACCAATGGTGATCTGGGGCCTCCTTCGCCGCCGCCTGCAGTGTCGGGGTGACTACGGGGTTGACCGGAATGGTCGTGATCCGCGAAGGGTTGATTCGTGCCCAACGCGCGAGATCCGACGTCATGTCGCTGGCGATGGAGACAATGACATCGGCATATCTGTATAAGATGGGCGCGAGGCGATACGCGATTCGCGTCGACCTATGCGGGTCTTCCTTGACCGCTGTGGACGGGAACATGCTCTCCCGAATCAATACCCGCGCGGACGTGCCCGAAAGAATCTTCGCCAGAATGACCGAAATGTTGCAAGCAGGCTCGGTGACCAACAGTGCATCGGGACGCCGCCGACGTAGATAACGAACCAGCGCCGGGACGGCAGCGATGATGCGCTTGGGCCGAAGAGCGATAACGGTGCAATCAGGCGAAAGTTCAGTATGGAAACTGCCTCCGGTATGCAAGGTCACCACTTCGACGTTGTGACCGGCTTGGACGAACCCGGTGGCTAATCGCAGCATCGCCCGTTGTGCGCCACCCGCATTCATGGAACGGACGAAGACAGCGACGTCCATCATCGACTCTCTTCCAGGGGCCCGCGGCCTTCGGGTGATCTGGCTCGACAATGCGACGCGTAGCACGCGAAAGCTACGACCATCACCCAAAGACCGGCGTTGGCGCGGAACAATGCACCGGTATCCACGATACCGACAAACAGCAGCGTCAGCAGGACGACCAACATGGTCATCGCGACGTTGTCGTTCCGCGCCGCACCCGCGAAAAGCCTGCCGCATACGATGAACAAGAATATGAGCTGAATGATTAGGCCGATAATGCCCACGTTGAGCAACATGTCGATATACGCATTGTGCGCGTAGTTCATATCGGCCATCCAGCGGGTGCTACCGATGAAGCCGGTATAGCTTGAGGGGTCGTACCAGAAGGCCCCATAGCCCGACCCCAACCAGAAGCGATCGTTGATCATCGGCGCGAGAGCCTGCCACATTGCGGTGCGGCCCGTCAGCGTTGCGTCCCGGTCCAGCATTTGGAGGGATTGTTGAAAGATCGCCGAATAGTTCAACGCGGCAAAGAGACAAACGGTGGCCGCGGCGACGACGACGAGCGGTCGGAGCAGCCGCCGTCTCCGATACACGGCCAGCATTCCGAAGACACCAACACCGAATACGAAACTCGCGAAGCCCGTTGCGGATCCGGCGCGGAAGAGCAGCAGTATCCCAAAGGCCAGCCAAAGAATGTTCCACGTGGCCATCCAGCCGCGTTTACGGAGGCCTAACCAGACGAGCAGGAAAACGACGGCGATAGGCGCGACACCATTCTTGTCGTCGACCAGCCCTCGCCAATTACCAGCAAAGACGCCGCTGGGATGGGTTCCAAGCTCCGGAATGGCCAACGCGACGATGACCGAACCGGCCACGAACAACGCCAGATTAACGGCAAAGAACCGCAGGAGGTTGGCGCGGCCCACTTCGATATAAATCAGAAGCCCCAGCGCGGTCGTCCCTAGGAGCGCGAACGCGCGCCGCAACGTGATGGCCGGATCGAGAGACCAAATAGTGCTCATCATGATCAAGGCCAATGCCACGGTCAGGATCCCGTTGCGGCGAAGAAGGTCGAGCGTACCGCCGACGCGTTTGGGCCGAAAGAGCAGGACGAGAGTCGTCAGCTGAATGGCCGAGGCCACCGGGACGAACAGGCCCCTCAGCACTCCGACGCGACCGCCACCCTCACCAAAGACATGGGCTAGCAGGCCGAGGAAGAACAAGAAGGCGCCTGCGCAAAAGGCCATCATCCATCTCGACGAGACGCCACTATCGCGCGTCCCGGCCCCTACGTCCGCATCCTTATTGAAGCCGATATCGCTGCTCATCCGAGACCTGTTGTGCACTTAGCTACGCGTGGCCGCGGGGCCGCAAACAGACCCAACGCGCGGAAGCGTGCCGACATTGGCACTTCACGCGAACGTCGCGCACCGTATCTCGAAGTCATATCTACAGGCGGTGGGGCGAAGGCCACATGACGGACCGGCAGCTCCGGCTCGTATCTCGCTTCATCACTCCCCCCGCCGCCGTCGTCCACTGACGGGCTCCCCTGCTTCCGCTGGTGCCTGCCGCGAATTGCCGCCGCGCCTCGGGGCCGGGCCGGGGGTGGCATCGGTCTGGGCAGCGACCTCCCTGCGCGGACCGCGCTGCGGAGTATCGGGACCGTAGTAACCATAGCCGTATCCGTAGCTCGCACGTCCTCGCATCGGCATCATAGAGAAGACGGCACCGCGCAGGGGGGCGCCCACCCGTTCGAGGCTGCCCACTGCATGCGCCAGCTGCTCGCGTTTGACCTGCCCAAAATGCGCCATGATCAGCACCGCGTCGGCGCCGGCGGCCAGGACGGCCGCGTCGGTGACTGCGAGTAGAGGTGTCGAATCGACAACGACGTAGTCGAACCGCTCACGCAGTTCGGCGAGCAACCTCCGCGCGGATTGCGAACCGAGCAACTCACTGGGGTTAGGCGGTATGCTCCCTGCGGTTAGCACGGACAGCCCCGGGAACCGAGTCGTCTGCAGCGCTTCAGAGAGCTCGGCCCCTCCGCTGAGTACAGTGCTGAAACCGACAGGCCCGACGAGATCGAGATATTTCGCCAGAGTGGGGCGTCGCATGTCGCCGTCGATAAGCACTACGTTGTGATCGGCCTCCGCCAACGCGAGTGCAGTATTTATCGCTGTAGTCGACTTTCCCTCGCTGGGGTTTGAACTCGTAAACACAATCACTCGAGGAGGGCTGTCAACGGCGAGGAATTTCAAATTCGTTCTCAATTTCCGAAACGCCTCGGCCGTCGGCGAATTGTCGCTTTCGAACGCAATTGAAACTTGCTTTCTGCGTTCTTTATCTAGAGGAATCGAACCGACGAGTCCGACACCGGTTATCTCTTCGAGCACTTCGCGACTCTTGACCGTGTTGTCAAGGAGATCACGCAACGTGGCGATGCCGACTCCGGCCAACAGGCCGAACGCGAGACCAATCGCCAGGTTGCGCATTGTCGCTGGCACCACCGGCTGGCTGGGAATCGACGCCCTTTGTTCAACGACTACCCGCGCATCCGGAGTCACACCGTTCTCTGGCGTCTCCAATTTGCGCACCATTGCGACGAACTCGTCCGACATAGTGTTTGCGATGTCGCGTGCCCGAACCGGGGATGGATCGCGGACCTGGACGTTAATCAAGACCGTGTCGGGAATCGCGTTTGCCTGCACGTTTGCCTGCAATTCCGCGGCGTCCATATCAAGACCGAGCTTATCGATAGTGTGTTGTGCCAGTGTTTCGCCCATGAGCAACTCTGCATAAGAGATAACCCGCTCCTGTGAGAGGCGGTTGCCCTGGTACCGGTCAGCCAAGGACGAACCGGATGTTGTCGAGACGAACAGCCTGGTCGAGGCTTGATAAAGGGGCGTCGTTAATAACGTCACCGCGACGGCGCCAAGCACGCCAAGTATTGTTGCGATTATTATGACGACCCATCCGCCACGCAGCAGTTTTATAAAATCTTGCACTTCAACGCCACCCCTCCACACCCGAATTGACGGCCACCCCGACGCGCTTCGAAGCCGGGATGATAAATGTGCAGCCTAAGCTGATCATTCAGCAACTGGTCCTCCCCGATACGCGTTGTTCGCCGCAGCGCAAAGATAGAGCGTATTCACTCCGACCCTTGCGCGATTAAACTGTGTCTTGGTGAGGCACACTGTTCTCGCCAGGCCGAGTTTAGAAAGCCACTCGAACCATTTGACGACAAACCCCCCCGCCAAACCACTCGCATAAATACCATCTGACGCAAAACCCCGGAACGCGCTAGCTGGCCGATGAGTGCACTTCCCGGCTCGTACGCACACGAGCTCGGCGCGGGCCTTCGGGCTTACCCCGCGCACGCGGGAACCTTTACCGATGGCACGACGGTCTGCACGAGCGGCTGACTCGGCGCGCTCGGCGTTCCCGGCACGGTCGGCTCTGAAAGCTGGAACATGATATCGGCAGTTTGCCCAGCCGTCATGATCACCTGCACCTCGAACACCGGGTGGCCTCGTTCCGTGTAGTGGATCGCCGGTACGCGTTCGCCGTTTAGGACTACGCCCGACAATTCCGAATCCTTGGTGGCGAACAGACGTACCGATGTCACGCTCGTACCATCCGGAAGGGTCAAACCCAGTTCGGGAGATAGGCCTGACGCACCCGCTACATAATCGGGTAGTGGCTCGTCTGGAAGGCCGTTTGTCAATTTCACCGTGACAGTCGATGCACGGGTTGCGCCATGGCAGTCATCCGCCGCGTACTCGATCTGCGTCCTTAGGTAGTAATCAAGCTTATTGCCACCGAGATTGTTGAGCACAACCCCCGCGTAGGGTTCCGCATCGTCAGGGAGAATGTGGGCGAGTGGCGTCTCTTCTAGAAGCCGCTGCTCCTCCGCATCTGCGCTCCAGATCGCAATGCGACGTTCGCCGACTGCCTTGCCAAGCGCGTCCAAGAGCCTACGGGGCGAGTCTACTGATCCGGTCATCTTGGTCACGACCGCGTTAGCGATGTCTTGCAGATACTGCTTCCGTGCGGCCTGATCCGTCGGATATCGAATATAGGCAGTCGATTCGGTCAGTTCGACCACGTTGTCCTTCGTAACAACTTCGCCATCCGGCGTTGTTACCGGTCCGACAGCCCCCAGAATGTAGCTCAACGCGACAGGGTCGATGGCAATAGCGCCGTCGACTTTCATGCCAGTTCGCTCCAGCCACATGCCTTGCCAGATCTGGGCGGCGTATGGAAAGTGCGGGCTAATATTGCTGTTGCGATAATCGAAGAACGGCTGCTGGAATCCATACTGCTGGTCATACTCAGGCCCCAGATCGACAGGCGCCACCGCGCCGGTCAGGTCTGTGTTTGGTGCCAGCGTGTCGACGGTTGGCACCCCGTTGTCGAAGCGGAGAATTCCGTACCCGCCGAGAAGACCTCCGGTTCCACGCACTTCGGCGTTGGTTTGGAAACCCATGAAATAGGTCCGCGGACCATCAACGCCCATCATCGATGGTGCCAGTCGGGCAGCCAACGCGACATTCTCGATAACGGACGTGATGCCGGCGATCTGGCTCTGCAGTTCGGTACGTGCTTCGCTCATTAGCGACACATATCGGGGATCCGTGATCGCGGCTGCTTCTCCGTTCAGGCGCGTAGCACTAGTAGACAATTCGCGGAGATCGGGTTCCTGACTACGCAGAAGTGCGACATCCACCCGTCCGTCCTGATACAGCCGCTCTGGCGAAATTGTCAGACCGACGTCAGCCGCGGGCCGCAGCACATCGGACGCGAGGCCCAGCACGACGTCGGCGACCTGTTGGCCGGTCTTGAAGGGGCTTCCAAGCCAGGGCACTGCCGAGACGATGTTCCACGCTATTGAGTGCGTGGCGTCGCGGGCTTCCTGAGCGCGGTATAGCGCCTCGTCGGCCGATAGCGAGGCGGCATCAGTGTCGCCGTCTAGCAGTGCGTTTTTCGCGTCTTGGGCGCTGGCGCGTGCCCGTTCGAGGTTTGACTTGGCCTGGAAAGCGCCGGCCGCTACCCAACAACCCAGGCCGACTAGGAGCAGCACTAGCAGAGCGGTACCCCAGAGGAGGCCGCGTCGTCGCAGACCGTCGCCCACTTCCGTATCGTCGCCGTCGTCGGCACTTGAATTCTTCTCAGTTTGGCGTCGCGGGAAAAATCGCACTCAGCAATTCCTGTACATGATTGAAGCCTGCACGCCGGACGACGTACAGGCTTCAATGCTTAGCATTTATAAGGCGTGTCCGTACTAGGAAGTGCAGGAGCCCCGCGTGACGCCACCATAGGATCCGGCAACGATCGTGTAGGAAGTGCCGCCGGCGCACGCTGACGCGGTGACCTCACCGTAGCGAGCCAACTGCTCGTTCAGACGCTCGATCCTCGCCTCCCAGAATGGCGCGAAGATCGAATCGGGCCGAGCCTCCAGCAGCGACTCGTAGTTCAGGATAGTGAAGCGAGTCCAGTAGGTCGAGGTCCGAGTCACGGCGCCGGTGAACTGCACGACGAAGACGCCAATAAGGCCGTTCGGCTGGGCCGCGATGTCACCCATAACCTGAACCGGTGCGGCCGGAAGCTCCACAGCGGGAGCAGCATTCGCGGCGACCGGAACCAAGGCAGTCCCCGCGGCGATCGCCGCGGCTGCGGCCGTCACCTGAAACTTGGTTGCGATGGCATTCATTGTTTATTCCCCCCAAAAGGTTCGAGTCCTTTGTGTGTTGCTGGAAGCATCCCAGACCCCGCCCACGCTGTCAACCGAAACGGAAGAACTGCTCGGATTCACGCCGCAATCTTGAAAAACGACCTTTACCTGCGCGTTGCCGTGTCTGGCAACCCTCTGAAAGCTCCGTGACACGCCCTCGTAACGGGCGGCGCGCACAGATGTCATTAATGCCTGCGACCCGTTCATATTGTTTGCAGCACCGATTACCCACGGGCAACGGACGGACCTTTTTCTTATTCAAATGACGCACCGTGTTGATTCAGCAACGCAATCGAAGACCCCGTTCAGGCCGACAAGCTGTACAGGATTCGAGTCGTGGCGGTGTCCGCGAAGTCGTGACACTGAGCGTCAGACTTCGCCATTGAGTTTCTAAGGGACTACTAAGACCTACCCGCGACACCACGGAAAGACGCCGTTAGCATCAGGAACCATGACCAGCGTGACTGAATCTTCTTCGACGCCAGCTGCCGCTCCCGAAATCGACATTCACACCACCGCGGGCAAGCTCGCCGATCTGCGCAAGCGCGCCGATGAAGCGCTGCATCCCGTCGGTGAGACCGCCATCGAGAAGGTTCACGCCAAGGGCAAGTTGACCGCCCGTGAGCGCATCCTCGCACTGCTGGACGAAGGGTCGTTCGTCGAGCTCGACGCCCTCGCCAAACACCGCTCCAAGAACTTCGGGTTGGAGAAGAATCGTCCCACCGGCGACGGCGTGGTCACCGGCTACGGCACCATCGACGGTCGCGACGTCTGCATCTTCAGCCAGGACGCCACCGTGTTCGGCGGCAGCCTCGGCGAGGTCTACGGCGAGAAGATCGTCAAGGTCCAAGAGCTGGCCATTAAGACCGGACGCCCGCTGATCGGCATCAACGACGGTGCCGGCGCCCGCATCCAAGAAGGTGTGGTCTCCCTCGGCCTCTACAGCCGCATCTTCCACAACAACATCAAAGCCTCCGGCGTCATCCCACAGATCTCGCTGATCATGGGCGCCGCAGCCGGCGGGCACGTCTACTCCCCCGCCCTGACCGACTTCGTCATCATGGTCGACCAGACCAGCCAGATGTTCATCACCGGTCCCGACGTCATCAAGACCGTCACCGGCGAAGACGTCACCATGGAAGAACTCGGCGGCGCCCACACCCACATGTCCAAGTCGGGCACCGTGCACTACGTCGCATCCGGCGAGCAGGACGCGCTCGACTACGTCCGCGACCTGCTAGGCTACCTGCCCCCCAACAATTACGCCGAGCCCCCGCGCTACCCGGCCGTGCATTCGGACGCCGCGATCGAGGACAGCCTCACCGACGAGGACCTCGAGCTCGACACGCTGATTCCAGACTCCCCGAACCAGCCCTACGACATGCACGAAGTCATCACCCGCATCCTCGATGACGACGAATTCCTCGAAGTTCAAGCAGGTTACGCCGGCAACATCGTCGTCGGATTCGGCCGCGTCGACGGCCGGCCGGTGGGCATCGTGGCCAATCAGCCCACCCAGTTCGCCGGCTGCCTGGACATCAACGCGTCCGAGAAGGCCGCGCGCTTCATCCGGACGTGCGACTGCTACAACATCCCGATCGTGCTGCTCGTTGACGTTCCCGGATTCCTGCCCGGCACCGACCAGGAATACAACGGCATCATCCGCCGCGGCGCCAAGCTGCTCTACGCCTACGGCGAGGCCACCGTCGCGAAAGTCACTGTCATCACCCGTAAGTCCTACGGCGGTGCGTACTGCGTCATGGGATCCAAGGACATGGGCGCCGACGTCGTGGTGGCCTGGCCGACCGCTCAGATCGCCGTCATGGGCGCCTCCGGCGCGGTGGGCTTCGTGTACCGCCAGCAGATCAAGGAAGCGGCGGCCAACGGTGAGGACGTCGACGCGCTGCGCCTTAAACTGCAGCAGGAGTACGAGGACACCCTTGTCAACCCCTACATTGCCGCCGAACGCGGATACGTCGACGCGGTCATCCCGCCGTCACACACCCGCGGTTACGTGGCGACAGCGCTGAAACTGTTGGAGCGCAAAGTGGTTCAAACGCCGCCGAAGAAGCACGGCAACATCCCGCTCTGATCCGCTTCGCAGACAAGGACATTCGCATGGACCACAACGCCGACATCGTCGAGGTTTCCGACCCTCGGGACATGACGATCGACGATCCGCCGGCGGCCGCGCCGCACTTCAACGTTGTCAAAGGCGAACCCTCGGTTGAAGAGCTCGCCGCGCTTGTTGCCGTACTCGCCAGTGCCGGCGGCGGCCCCCAGGGGGAGCCTGGTCCTCAGGAACTCAACCCGTGGGGCCATCCGGTCGACAAGCTGCGATACGACGTGACGAGCTGGCAGCGGGTGACGCTGCTGGAGCGGATGCACATGCGGCGATGACCGCAACGTCGCTGGACTAGACGGTTCGCGCCTGCGACCCTAGAGGCCATCCGTACGTGGCTCTCCGTGTCGCCGATATTCCGACCGCGGACATCGTCCGAGCTCAGGACCGCCGCGTCTGACCCGGCTCGCATCACGGTCGCTCCTGGGTTATTTTGTGTGGGGTTCATTCGTGAGTTGAGAATGGCGCGCAGGGTGCGTGTGGCATCCCGTCTCGCTTGGCTCAATGTTCTGGAGGTCGCTGGCCATGTCCACCCAATCGGCCAAGTGGATCAAGGCGGCAAGGGTGCTCCGCCGGAGTGGATTCGGGGCCCGCGGAGAAGATATCGACGCGGCACTGGAGAACGCCGACGAAACTTCGTACGTGAGCGACCTTCTGGACGTTGACTTCGCGAAAGATGCCGGCGTGCTCGCGACCCCGATGCCGGAACTGAAGATTCCGGATCACCCCGAAGACCCCGACGCCGCGGAACGCACCCGATACATCGAGAAAACCGAGAGGCTACGTCGCGAGCTGACGCACTGGTGGATCCAACGCATGGTGGCGGCCGAGAATCCTGTCAACGAAAAGCTAACGTTTCTGTGGCACAACCACTTTGCGACATCCATGCGAAAAATCCGCGTCGCCCGATCCATGGCCAATCAGAATCAGAAGTTGCGGAAACTGTGTCTAGGCGACTTCCGGGATTTGGCTCGTGCGATGCTGACCGACGCCGCGATGGTCGAATGGCTCGACGGGCATCAGAACATTGCTAAGTCGCCCAACGAGAACCTTTCGAGGGAATTCCTTGAGTTGTTCGCGTTGGGTCACGGCAGCGGCTACTCAGAGAAGGATGTGCGCGAAGGCGCGCGCGCCCTCACGGGCTGGACTATCCGCGAGGGAGTAAAAGCCGAATTGCGGAAGAAGAACTACGACGATTCCACCAAGACGATTCTTGGCACGACGGGGAAGCTCGGCCTCGACGAGTTCTGCGACATCGTCCTGTCAGACCCTCGATCGGCGAAATTTATCGCCAGCAGAATGTGGCAACAGCTGGCGTCCGACAAGACGCCGTCCGATGCCACGCTGCACCGCTTGGTCGAGGCGTACGGGCCCAATCGTGACCTGCGCGGACTGACGTCGGCAATCCTCATAGACCCCGACTTCGCGCAGAGCTCGGCCACGGTGGTGACCGGTCCTGTGGACTGGATGATCGGCGTGCTGAGGGCGGTAAAAGTGCCGATGGACGACACTCGGGTCAAGAACGCAGCGAGGGCGCTGAAAATGCTTGGGCAGCTTCCGTTCTACCCGCCCGATGTAGGCGGATGGCCGAGCGGTCAGGCCTGGCTGTCGTCGGCCGCAGTGAACCTTCGACTACGCGAAGCGGGGATGGCTGTCGGCCACGGGGACATCAGCCTGGTTGATGACACCCCGGTCGACGATCGCCTCGATGCCGCGGGATATCTAATCGGTGTTGGCGCGTGGACAGATCGCAGCGCGAAGGCGCTGAAGCCATTTCTAAAGGATCCGACCGCACTGGTCACGGCCGCCGTAAACACCCCCGAATATCTAACGTCATAGAGGGGATGAGCATGCCAAAAGTAAGCCGACGCCAATTCCTGGGAGCGTGCATCGGGTTTGGCGCGGCCGGTGCCGTATCGTCTATACCCGCGCTGACATGGACCGACGTGCTGATGGCCGCCGAAGACCGCCCGCTGCAGAACGGCACTGCGATACTTGTGATCATAACGATGTACGGCGGCAACGACGGTCTAAATACCGTGATCCCATTGACCGACGATGCGTATCAGGATGCAAGGCCAGGACTGGCCTACTCAGCGGATAAGGTCGTCAAACTAGACAAACAGTACGGCTTCAATCCCGGCATGACGGGCATGGGAGAGATGTTCAGTAACGGTTCATTGGCGATCGTCCGCGGCGTCGGTTATCCAAAACCGGATCGAAGCCACTTCAAATCGATCGATATCTGGCAGTCCGCGTCACTGGACAACGCAGGGACCACCGGTTGGATCGGCAGATGGCTAGACTCAACGGGTGAAGATCCGCTCCGTGCACTGCATTTCGGCCGCGCAGTACCTCCCCTAGCGGTCGGCGAAAGGACAGTCGGTGCACTGTTTTCCAGGGAAGCGAAGCCGTCCGAGGACGTGAACGGGCTAATTGCCGCACTCTCCAAATCCGACCCGAGCGACAACGCCGCAATGCGCTTGGTTTGCGACTCGTATCGGTCGGCAGTGAGGGTGAACAGCGGGCTCAAAAGGGTGCTCGCCGAGCACACCCCCCTGGCGGATGATCTAGATGCAGACGACAACGGTCTCGCCGTCCAACTCGACGCTGTCGCCGCCTGCATCGCCGCCGACGTTCCCACTCAGGTCTACAGCGTCGAGTTAGGCGGGTTTGACACTCACGCAGACGAACTGGGGACTCAACGAGACTTGCTCAACAATCTGGACACGGCCGTCACCGCGTTCATGAAACAGATCTCGGGCGGGAAGCACGGCAAGAACGTCATGATCATGGCTTATTCGGAATTTGGCCGACGGGTAGCTGCCAATGCGTCCGAAGGCACCGACCACGGCACCGCGGGCCCAGTGTTCATCGCAGGAGACCGAGTTCGCGGTGGTTTCTACGGCGATGACCCGAGCCTTACCGATCTCGTCGACGACGACCTGAAAGTGACCACCGATTTCCGCGACGTCTACCACGAGGTTCTCGTCAGTGGTCTCGGGTCGGATTCCGAACCCGTTCTCGGAAAGGGGAGGAAAGAAATCGGATTCCTCAGGGCTTGAGCCGGTGCGGGCCCATCGGCAAACGTTTGATAAGGAATAGCAATGTGCCCACTTGCTCCTTTCTGGCACAGCGCCGTTGGCATCAGGTCCCATGACCAGCGCGACTGAGCCTGACGCCGCACATGAGGTCGGCTACGGCACCATCGCCCGAGGAGACGTGTGCATATTCAGCCAGGACACCACCGTGGTCGGCGGCAGCGTCCGCGAGGTCTACGGTGAGGAGATCGTCACGGTCCAGGACCTGGCCATCAAGACCGGCGCCCAAGGTAAGCCCGGCCCACGTGAGCTCAACCCATGGGCCAGCCAGTCGACAAGCCTGCGGTATGACGTGACGAGTTGGCAGAGTGTTTCGCTCCTGGAGCGAACACATATGCGGCAAACCGACGCCTGCGCGGAGAAACAGGACTCATGACGACTGTCGTCCTCGCATCAGCATCGCAAAGTCGCCTTCGCGTACTGCGTCAAGCGGGTATCGATCCTCAGGTGACTGTGTCCCACCTCGACGAGCACGCATTGGTTGCCTCGCTCGATCGGGATGCGCCACCAGAGTCGGTAGTTGCGAAGCTGGCAAATGCAAAAGCGCTAACCGTCGCGGCGCTACTGCCAGAGGAGTTGATTTCCGACTGCGTCGTTATCGGCTGCGACTCGATGCTGTATCTCGACGGACGGATGCACGGCAAGCCCCGAACGGCCGAGGCCGCGCGCCGCCAGTGGGAAAAGATGGCGGGCGCCACCGGCCATCTCCTCACCGGGCACGCGATCTTACGCCTGACCGCAGGTGTCATTACTCATACCGAGAGCGACACCGGAAGCACGGTAGTCCAATTTGCCCAGCCGTCCCCGATAGACTTAAACCGCTATCTGGCAAGTGATGAACCACTCAACGTTGCGGGGGCCTTCACCCTAGACGGTATCGGCGGATGGTTCGTCAAACGGATCGAGGGCGATCCTTCGAACGTAATCGGTTTAAGCCTGCCGCTAGTTCAGAAACTGATACGCCGCACTGGGCTGTCAATCTCGGATCTCTGGGCCACTACAATTGACTAGCAGCCAGCTGCGGGCCTGCTAAGTGCAAGCGTCACAGTTTGGCGTTTCTCCGGATTGACGGTTACTTCTTTCGCCGCTGCTGGGTACTGTGCGCAAACGATCCAGTTGGTGTAATTGTAAATTACCTGGTTCATGTCGCGGTCGTACAAGTTGAATCTGATGTTCTCTTCGCCCGCAGTGGAAATGACGCTGTCCACAGCGTCCTGTAGGAGCTCTTCCTTCAGCGCCGGCATTTCCCACGTCTCGCCCTCTTGTGCCGCCGCCACCGGAGAGGTTATCCCCAGCGCCATCCCGCACGCTGCCATCGCCACGGCGACGTTCCGCCCCTGCTTCGCCAACCCCTTGAGCTCCATGGCAAGAACCCTAATGCGGCCTGCCGGTTTCCTGCCAGCCGTTCGATAACAATTTGCTCACGGACGCCAGTGACCTGGCGGTTCACGCCCCGCAGTGCTCCGCGCCCGGGCGCTCCAACAGCAGCGTCACAGACTTCGTCTTCTGGGTGAGCGCCGTGCCGGCTTTGGGCGATTCCCCGCACACCACCCAGTCCTCCAGGTTGTACACCGGTGCATGATTCGGGGCCTGGGTCTTGAACGTCAGCGGCATCTGTTCGACCACGGTCTCGACGTCGGCTTCAGCCCGGAACAAGATTTCGTCCTTCAGATCCGGCATCACCCACATCGCGTTGGGTTCCTTGTACTGAATCAGCCCGTCGTCAGCATGGGCACCGGCGGGCCCCGTCCCTGCGATCGCTCCCCCGACCACGACCCCCGCAGCCGTTGCTATCAAGATCATCTTCTTCACTGTCTGTCCTTTGCGTAGAGGTAATCGGCTCGCAAGAGCCGGGATTTCACGAAGAGACCCACGGCCGCATCCGATCCGGAGGCTTTGCCAGGCGTCGGATGTCGCGTCCAGATAACTGTAAGTCGGCGCACATCGCAGCGCTTACCACCACAGCACATCCACAGGGACGGCTCAGTCAGCACGCAGCGAACCGTCAGCCGGGGCAGAGATCGACAATGCGCCGGATACCGGTGATCTGACCCACGTCGCGGTTGCATTCGACGCGCAGTGCGGGTATAGCGAAGAACTAACGTTGCAAACTATTCACCGCCGGGGGGCACAAAGTGGTGACAAAGCTCGAACAATGGCGCGAATCCTCAGCGCGTCGACGTCGGCGTGCAAAACGAGCAAATTATCGGCTCGACATTCAGGGATTGCGCATGGTCGCCGTCCTCGCCGTCCTCGCCTTCAACCTGACGGGCTGGCCGCGCGGCGGATTCGTCGGCATCGACGTCTTTTTCGTCGTTGCCGGATACCTCGTGACTGAAAGTTTGCTGCGAACAGCGTCGGAATCCGGAACGCTGTCGCTGGGCCGGTTCTACCGAGATCGCTTTCGTCGCATCGTCCCGGCCGCGACCGCGGTCCTCATCCTGACCGTTGCCGCCTCCGCCGTCGTGCTGCCGTCACGCCTCCACGACACGGGAATCGACGCGCTGTTCGCGTTCTTCTTCGTGGCCAACTGGCACTTCGCCACAGACGGGGGCGGCCTGCAGACCGCGACCGAATCCGCGCCGCCGCTGCTGCACTATTGGCCGCTGTCCGTCGAAGAGCAGTTCCTCGTGGTGTGGCCGCTGCTCATCCTCGGCATCACCGCGATGGCCGCGCGCAGCGCCTGGGGTGATGCCCGCTGGCGAAAACTCACATCCACCACGATCGTCGTCCTCGCAACCCTGTCCCTCGCGTGGGCGATCTACGAGAGCTCGTCGTCACCGACCTGGGCCTACTTCAGCACCGCCTCACGCCTGTGGGAGCTCGGCGTCGGCGCGCTTCTGGCGACCGCAACAAGCGTCTTCGCGCGCATTCCCATCCCGATTCGACCGATCCTGTCCTGGGGCGGCCTCACGCTCATCGGCGTCTCACTCGTCTACATCGACGGATCCGCCGGCTTCCCCGCGCCGTGGGCGCTTCTCCCGGTGGCCGGCGCCGCGCTCGTCATCGCCGCGGGTGTGGGGCACGAGCCTGATCTCCAAGGATTCCTGCGCAACCGCGTCAGCACCTACCTCGGCGACATCTCCTACTCGCTGTATCTGGTGCACTGGCCGGTATATGTCCTCCTCGCAGCCGTGATGGAGCCGACCGTCCACTACTACGCCAGCGCTCTCACCCTCACCTTCGGGCTGGCGCTCCTGACCTACCACCTCGTCGAGAGCCCACTTCGCTACGCCAGCCTGGGAGCCTTCCGCCAGGCCCGGCAGGACATGAAACACGGTCTGTTTCACGCCGACTTCTCGACCAAGCTGGGCGCGGTCGGCGGGCTGATCCTGATCACGGTGAGCATCATCAGTTTCGCGATGAGCCCCGGCGCCATCACCTAGACACCCCGGTAGGCTCGAACACGTGCCGCTACCTGCTGATCCCAGCCCCGCCCTGCAGTCCTACGCCCACCCTGAGCGGCTGGTCACGGCCGATTGGTTGTCCGGCAATCTCGGCAGGCCGGGCCTCGCGATCGTCGAGTCCGACGAGGACGTCCTGCTCTACGACACCGGCCATATCCCCGGCGCGGTCAAGATCGACTGGCACACCGACCTCAACGACGCCAATGTCCGCGACTACATCACCGGCGAGCAGTTCGCGGACCTGATGAACCGCAAGGGCATCTCCCGGGACGACACCGTCGTCATCTACGGCGACAAGAGCAACTGGTGGGCCGCCTACGCGCTGTGGGTCTTCACGCTTTTCGGCCACCCGGACGTGCGACTGCTCGACGGCGGCCGCACCCTCTGGATCTCCGATGGCCGCGACACCACCTTGGACGTGCCGACGAAGCAGACCACCGGCTACCCCGTCGTCGAGCGTGACGACGCCCCGATCCGCGCCTTCAAGGACGACGTCCTCGCCGCGTTGGGCTCCCAGCCGTTGATCGATGTGCGCTCCCCGCAGGAATACACCGGAGAGCGCACCCACATGCCCGACTACCCCGAAGAGGGCGCGCTGCGCGGTGGCCACATCCCGACTGCGGTCTCGATTCCGTGGGGCAAGGCCGCCAACGAGAGTGGACGCTTCCGTAGCCGCGCCGAGCTCGACGAGCTGTACGGCTTCCTCGCCGACGAGCCGCAGACGATTGCGTACTGCCGCATCGGCGAGCGCTCCAGCCACACCTGGTTCGTGCTCACCCATCTGCTCGGCCTGCCCGGGGTCCGTAATTACGACGGGTCGTGGACCGAGTGGGGCAACGCTGTGCGCGTACCGGTCGCGGTCGGAGACGAGCCCGGCGAGGCCCCGTGAGCATGCCGGCCGCGCTGGCCGAAGTGGTGTCCGACTTCAAAGAGGTTGAGGGACAAGACAAGCTGGCCTTGCTCCTCGAGTTCGCCGACGAACTTCCGCCGCTGCCCGCGGATCTCGAAGAGGCGGCGATGGAACCCGTGCCGGAGTGTCAGTCACCGCTGTTCCTGCATGTCGACGCCGCCGACCGCGACCAGGTGCGGCTGTTCTTCAGCGCACCCGCTGAGGCGCCGACCACCCGCGGGTTCGCGGCCATCCTCGCGACGGGCCTCGACGGCCTGCCGGCCGACGACATCCTCGCCGTGCCCGACGACTTCTATACCGAACTGGGGCTGGCCAAGCTGATCAGTCCCCTTCGCCTTCGTGGCATGTCGGCGATGCTGACGCGCATCAAGAAGCGCCTCAAATAGACACAACCCTCCGTAACACCACTGGTCGGCCCGCGATAAGCAGGTGACCGCGCGAACCTGCACAGAGGAGAACCATGCCCAAACCCAGCACGCGCAGGATTGCCGCGTGGAGTGCCCTTGTAGCGGCACCCGTTGCCCTCCTTGCGATCTCGAGCGCGACGGCCTCCGCGGATGAACTTCGTCCTGACCGGACGGTGACTAGCCGTCAAGGCACGGTGTCCGGCGACGCCACCTTCGGGGAAGTCCGCGGCGCCGACGAGGACCTCCACGCCCAGGGCGAGATCAGGAATTCGCAGAAGGCAGTTCCCGACCGCTTGCGCGGCACCCGAGCCCAGCCGTTCCTCCCCCGGTGGTCGGGTGGCCCCGGCATCGGCGGCTGGTGACCTGCCCCTCGCGGGTCCCCTCATTTCTCAACGTCCGTCAAGAAAGTCGCCGTACGCTCTGATTCGGTGAATGCGGTACTGCGGTGGTGGCGACTGCCCGACCACTACGACTGGCTGTCGAGCTACCTGCACGCGCGCAACTTCACCCGCCCGGTCCAGATCGGCATGGCGACGATCTCGGGGGCCGCCATCCTGTTCCCCGCCAACGCCGCCCTCTCCCCGGACACCCCGTACCGCGCCGCGTTCCTCGGTGTCGGAATCGTGTTCGCCGCGATCCATTGCGGGTGGGCCGCCCTGTGGCTGACGCGATGGCCGAGTCGTGCCCAGTCAGTCGCTTACGGCATGTGCTTCTCGGCCAGCATCGCCTCCACGACATGGCTGTCCGGTGATCCCTCGGTCGGGGTGGTCGGTTGTACGGCGTTGGCCCTCTCCGGGGCCTATCTCGCGTTCTTCCACACCAGCCGATTGGTGACGGCCAACTTCGTGCTCGCCTTGGCCGTTGCCGCTGTGCACGCCGCATCACTTCCCACCCAGGACGCCGTCCTCACGGGGTCGATGATCTTCCTCGTCATCGAACTCAACGCAGGCGTCCCGTTGGCAGTGCAGCTCGTCGTCCACGCGCTGGGATTCGACCTCGTGCAATCCGATCGGGATCCGTTGACCGGCCTCTTCAACCGCCGCTCCTTCGAACGCGAGGTCATCAAGGCCGTGCTCGAGGGTCAGCGCCGCGGCAGCCACCTTCTCTTCACGATGATCGACCTCGATCGCTTCAAAGCCCTCAACGACCTGCACGGCCACCACACCGGCGATGCAGCGCTGGTATCGACGAGCGACGCGCTCACCGCGCACCTCCCGGAGACGACGATCCTCGGTCGCGTCGGCGGCGAAGAGTTCCTCGCCGCCGACATCGTCAACGCCACCGACATCGCCGAGTTCGGCGAACGGGCGCGCCACGCGATCACCACGACCGGCTACCGGCTCACCGCCAGCGTCGGCACCGCGTGCGTCGACGTGTCCGCGGTCGAGAGCACCGACATCGCGAACTCGCTGCGTTGGCTGACCGCACAGGCCGACGTCGCGATGTACCGCGCCAAACGCGCAGGCGGAAATCGGGTGTGCCACCTCGCGCTCGAACCCGGCGCACGAGAACCTACCGAGGAGTAACCGATACCGCCTTGGCGTGGGCGTCAGGCTGCCGCTTAAACTGCCCGATAGATTCTTAAAGACGTTTCTTAGAGATGGCCCGCAGCGGCCAACAAACTTGCCATCAGGAGGCGCAGTGGCCAGTCACGCCAGCTCAAAGATCTCCAAGGTGCTCGTCGCCAATCGTGGGGAAATTGCCGTCCGAGTGATCCGCGCAGCCAAGGACGCCGGACTGCAGAGCGTGGCCGTCTATGCCGAACCCGACGCCGACGCTCCGCACGTCCGTCTCGCCGACGAGGCCTTCGCCCTCGGCGGCCAGACCTCCGCCGAGTCGTACCTGGTGTTCGAGAAGCTGCTCGACGCCGCCGAGAAGTCCGGCGCCAACGCCGTCCACCCCGGGTACGGCTTCCTCTCCGAGAACGCCGACTTCGCCCAGGCCGTCCTCGACGCCGGCCTGATCTGGATCGGCCCCAGCCCGCAGTCCATCCGCGACCTCGGCGACAAGGTGACCGCCCGCCACATCGCCGCGCGTGCCGACGCGCCGCTGGTGCCCGGCACCCCGGACCCGGTCAAGGACGCCAACGAGGTCGTCGAATTCGCCAAGGAATACGGCGTCCCCGTCGCCATCAAGGCCGCCTTCGGCGGTGGCGGACGCGGCATGAAGGTCGCCCGCACCATCGAGGAGATCCCCGAGCTCTTCGACTCGGCCACCCGCGAGGCCGTCGCCGCCTTCGGCCGCGGTGAGTGCTTCGTCGAGCGCTACCTCGACAAGCCGCGCCACGTCGAGGCCCAGGTCATCGCCGACACCCACGGCAACGTCGTCGTCGCGGGCACGCGCGACTGCTCGCTGCAGCGCCGCTTCCAGAAGCTCGTCGAGGAGGCGCCCGCGCCGTTCCTGACCGACGCGCAGCGCAAGGAGATCCACGAGTCCGCCAAGCGCATCTGCAAGGAAGCGGGCTACTACGGCGCAGGCACCGTCGAATACCTCGTCGGCCAGGACGGCCTCATCTCCTTCCTCGAGGTCAACACCCGCCTGCAGGTGGAACATCCAGTCACCGAAGAGACCTCGGGCATCGATCTGGTGCAGCAGCAGTTCAAGATCGCCAACGGCGAGGCCCTCGACATCACCGAGGACCCGACGCCGCGCGGCCACTCCTTCGAGTTCCGCATCAACGGCGAGGACGCCGGCCGCGGCTTCCTGCCCGCCCCCGGACCCGTCACCCGCTACGACATCCCCACCGGCCCCGGCGTGCGCCTGGATTCCGGCGTGGAGGCCGGCTCGGTCATCGGCGGCCAGTTCGACTCGATGCTGTCGAAGCTGATCGTCACCGGAGCCACCCGCGAAGAGGCACTGGCCCGCAGTCGTCGAGCCCTCGCTGAATTCAATGTCGAAGGGCTCGCCACCGTCATCCCGTTCCA
This sequence comes from Mycobacterium bulgaricum, assembly GCF_041287165.2. Taxonomy (NCBI): domain Bacteria; kingdom Bacillati; phylum Actinomycetota; class Actinomycetes; order Mycobacteriales; family Mycobacteriaceae; genus Mycobacterium; species Mycobacterium bulgaricum. Next base: position 148,244 of record NZ_JBGGKV020000002.1, read on the forward strand.
CCGCGCCGTCGTCGCGGACCCCGCCTTCATCGGCGATGGCGAGAAGTTCGACGTGCACACCCGATGGATCGAGACCGAGTGGAACAACACCGTCGAACCGTTCACCGGTGGCGACCCGATCGACGAGGAAGACACCATCCCCCGCCAGACGGTCGTGGTCGAGGTCGGCGGCCGCCGCCTCGAGGTGTCGCTGCCCGGTGACCTTGCGCTCGGTGGCGGCGGTGCGCCGGCTCACGGCGCGATCCGCAAGAAGCCCAAGCCGCGCAAGCGTGGTGGCGGTGGCGGAGCCGCGGCCTCCGGCGATGCCGTGACGGCCCCCATGCAGGGCACCGTGGTCAAGGTCGCGGTCGAAGAAGGACAGACCGTGGCGGCCGGCGACCTGGTCGTGGTGCTCGAAGCCATGAAGATGGAGAACCCGGTGACCGCCCACAAGGACGGTGTTGTCACCGGCCTGGCCGTCGAGCCGGGTGCGGCGATCACCCAGGGCACGGTGATCGCGGAGCTCAAGAGCGCCGAGTAGATCTCGAACACGAACGCGGGGTGTCACCAGACGGTGGCACCCCGCGTTCGTTCCTCGGCTGGCCGAGGGGTTACCTTGCGTAACCGCGTGGCAAGCTGAGCGCGTGCAGCCCATCGAGATCAACGCAGGCGCCTGGTACCTCCGGGCGCTGCGCGCCGACGACCGGGTCGACGACCGCCCGGCCCTGGCCGAACTGGGCGAGACCCGCGCCGACTATGTCGAAAGCGCTGCCACGCAGTGGGATTCGGACACGCTGTACACGTGGGCGGTCTGTGAACCGACGACCGGCGAACTGCTGGGCGAAGTCACCCTGGACCCGCACACCCGCGCGATCGAGACCCGCAACCGTCCCGGCTTTCAGGACGCCACCCGGACGGGCGCGGACGCGGTCGAACGCTTCGCCGCAGCCATGCTCGGCTAGCGTCGGTCGATGTCACGTCCGGTGCTGAGATCCGCGCATTCGACCGCGACGACGTCGGACCGCCCCCGCAGGAACGGCCCTGCGCCGTCGTCGCCGCCCAACACTTCCAGTAGTTGCGGCCAATGTTTCCGCGCCAGCGCCACGGGGTGGCCTGGCCGTCCGTCGTAGACGGCGCGGGCCAATCCCGATCCGGACTCCCACGCCGCCGACAGGACCCGTTGCACGGCCGCGGCCCCGACGTCCGGAGTGTCCACTGTTGTCAGCGCCACGACGTTCGCGCGCTCATCCGCGGCAAGGACGCCGGCGCGCACCGACGCGCTGAGCCCGTCGGCCCAGTCGTCGGCCACGACGGCGCGAGCAGGCTCCGGCACGGCGACGACGGCCGCACCCAGCACCACCACCACGTCCCGGCAGCCTCCGTCGCGCAACGCCGCGACGCTGCGGCGCAGCCATTCACCCTCGGCGGCGAGGACCTTCGGCATCCCGAACCGGGTGCCCGCACCCGCGGCAAGAACCACTCCGGTAACCCAAAGTTCTTGTGCCACAGTGCTTCCGCAGCCCCTTCTCAGTCGACCCGGAGCAAATGCCGACCATTTGTGACAACATTTCGTATTCATTGTCCATTAGCGCTTGCAGAGCGTATGGTCAAGTCAAGGTTGAATTCACAGCCTTCTGAATACGTCATCGTCACGTGGAACAGAAGGTCGGTTCCGCGCAGGCTTTGAGAATTAGGGCCCCGCCTTGACGTGAAACAGAGCACGAATATCGAACTCTCGAACGGAGTCACCGTGCCTCACGTCCCAGGCCAACCACCGGACCCGCCCGATCCAGACCGCATCGTCTGCCGGACGGCGCTCTTCGACACCACGTGGCCCAAGCCCGCCACCGCCATCGTCGCGGGGCACGGCGAACTCGACGCCGCCAACGGCATCAAATTCGTCGACTACGCGCTGCGCCACGCCGCCACGACGCAGTGGCTGGTCATCGACTTCTCCGGGCTGACGTTCTTCTCCACCGCAGGCTTCTCGGCGCTGCACACCCTGAACGTGCAGTGCGTCGGGAAGGACATCCGCTGGGCGCTGGTTCCGGGACGCGCCGTCAAACGCGTGCTGGGCATCTGCGATCCGGATTCGGCGCTGCCGATCAGCCTCGACATCCCTGCTGCGCTCAACGATGTACAGCAGGACCCGCCGCACTCATTCCAGCTGATCCCGCAGACGCGCTAGCGACTTCGCGAGCAACCGCGAGACGTGCATCTGTGAGATGCCGACCCGCTCGGCGATCTGAGTTTGCGTCATCGACTCGAAGAACCTCAGCACCAGCACCGTGCGCTCGCGCTCCGGCAGCGCCGACAACAGCGGCCGAAGCGCTTCGCGGTTCTCGATCTGATCCAGCGTGAGGTCGACGTCGCCGAGCGTGTCGGCGATTGCGGGGGCGTCCTCGTTACCGCTGCCACCACCGCTGTCGATCGACAGCGTGTTGTAGGAGCTGCCGGCGACAAGACCCTCGACGACCTCGTCGCGGTCCATCTCCAGTTCGGCGGCCAATTCGGTGGCAGTCGGGGCGCGCCCCAGCCGCTGCGAGAGTTCAGCGGTCGCCGCGCCGAGCCGCAGATGCAACTCCTTCAGCCGTCGGGGAACCTTCACCGACCAACTGTTGTCGCGGAAATGGCGACGAACCTCGCCCATGATCGTGGGCACCGCGAACGACACGAAATCCGACCCGGCCTCGACGTCGAACCTGATGACCGCGTTGACCAAGCCGACACGCGCAACCTGGACCAAGTCGTCACGGGGCTCGCCGCGACCGTCGAAACGACGCGCGATGTGGTCGGCCAGAGGTAGGCAGCGCTCCACGATGCGGTCGCGTTGCCGCTGGAACCGTGCCGACCCTTCCTCGAGTTGAGCCAACTCTCGGAACATATCGGCAACGTCGGAATATTCAGAGCTCGATCGCGACGACGAACCCTGCGACGACCCCCGGGTCACTGCAACGAACTCGCTCGCCTTGTCGTCATCGTGATGCCGAAGACCTCGCCGTCACCGGCCGACTGACCGTCCGAGAACGTCGTGACCTCGTCGGTCAGCGAACTCAACACGTGCCAGCTGAAACTGCCGGGCGCGAGAATGTCGGTGCTGTCGCAGGTCGTCGACGCGTGCACGAGCAGAGCCTCGGGCTGCGGGTCGACAACGACAAGGAGCGTGGACTCCGGAACAGCCGACCGGATGAGCCGCGTACACGCCTCGTCCACAGCCAGTCTCAGGTCGGCGACCGCGTCGAAATCAAGATCTTCGAACGTACCGATCGCGGCCACCAGGGTGCGCAGCACCGCCAAGTTCTCCAGCGTCGCCGCAACTCGGAGTTCTACCGACTGCGGGCTGTGACGCTGTCCATTGATGTGGCTCGCAACATCGGCCATTTGACCTCCCGGAAACTTCGAAGCGAGATTACCCCAGGCGCCATCGCCGCTATCCATGGGCGCTCCGGGCGTTCACTAGTGCATTTGTTAATGGCCAACCTGTGCCGGGTAACCCGACAGGATGGACCAGAACACCAAGCCCCTGCGCCGCCTCCTGGTCATCGCCGCGATTGCGCTGGCAGTGCTCGCCTTGATCGGTGTGGCCATCTACGCCGGTGCGTTCTTGCTGCTTGCGCCGATGATGCAGTGAGACGGCGCCCGGCGACGGTGTATTCATGGTGCCGGTTCCATACCCCGCGGCAGGCGACGGCCAAACCCCGTTAGCTGCGTAAGGCATGGGCGCCCGCGTACCCCCGGTCCTACCGGGCAAACCCCGCCAGCCGGGACAGCCCGATGAGACCACCGTCACCCGTTTAGCCCCACGGGGTCTCGGGAAGCCTTGCAGTGGCTCAGAAATGGGCGTCGAAGACTCCCATCCATTACCGAGCAGGAGGCGGATATGACCGAGAAGAACAGTGGTCCCGAAGAAGGCATCAAGGGCGTCGTCGAGGACGTGAAGGGTAAGGCCAAGGAAACGATTGGCACTGTCGCTGGTCGCGACGACATGGTCCGCGAGGGCAAGGCTCAGCAAGACAAGGCCGACGCGCAGCGTGACGCAGCGCAGAAGGAAGCCGAAGCCGAGTCCGCTCGGGCTGGAGCCAAGGCCGCCGAGAAGCGCCAGGAATCCAACCAGTAGCAGCGCTTCCTGCGATGGGCTCAACCGGGAAACCGGTTGGGCCCATTGTTATTTGAGTTGTTATGTGTGCCGTCAGCTCAGCTGTTCGGCCACTGTCGCACCGAGCCAGGATGATCGGCGTACCAACGCTGTTCGAGCCGCCGCACGCGCTGATGTTCGACGATCAACCACCCTCCGCCCAGCACGAAGCCTGCCAGCGCGCTTGCGCCGAGCATCAGGCCCACGTCGTGGTGGGAGGTGGCGAACGCCGACAGCGCGGCGACGAAACTGACCAGCGACAGGCCGATCACCACAAGCCCCGGCATGATCTTGTTGTCCTTCATCGACTCACCTGCGTGCGGCCGCGTCGTGCGCACATGGTCGACAGGATCGTGGGGACCCTTCATCGGTAACTCCTTAGAACTACCTGTCCCAGTCTGCTACCGCCCGGGCAGAGAAGGAAGACTCAAAACGGCGCACAGCACCGTCAGAGCCAACAGCGCCCATCCGGCGCCCTGCCAGGCCCACCAAGCCGCCTGCCCATGCCTGACCCGAAAGCTGCGCGCCAGTGACCACACCCCGCCCACCAGAAGAATGGCCGGTGATCCGAGCGCCAGCATGGCTTTCTGGGGCACACCGCAACCCGCCGCCTGCGTCAACGATCCGGTGCAGGTGCCGATCCACACGTCGGCGACGAATAGGAACAACAGACCTGCCACAGCGAAACCGAGCCCGGTGCGGATGGCGTCCCGTGCGTCGCCTTCGCCGAATGCGGCACCGCGACGCACATCGCGAGTGTGGTGGGACAGGTCGGCCATCGTGAGGTCTCCGGTTTCGCGAGAACGAGCCTTAGGTTCGGTTTGCGAGGAATTCCCGATCGGCGATCGTGATAAACCTGTGATGTCCGCGCCCGCAGCTACGATGCGGCCGTGAGAACCCTCAGGTGGAAGCTCTATGCGGCGCTCGGGGCGGCCGCGGGGACGACCGCCTACCTCGCCGGCGCCGGCTTGCCGGTCGGTGTGCTCACAGCGTTGCTGGTGCCGGCCGCCGTGCTTACGGCGCCGAGGTTCCTCCGCGCGGCGGTGGTCGGCGCGACGACACCGGGCGCTCGGGAGCGAGCACCGCAGGCGGACATGTCGGGCACCGAGTTCGAGGATTACGTGGCCGCGATCGCCCGCACCTGCGGCGTGCCGGTGATCATGACGTCGATCACCGGAGACTGGGGCGTCGACCTCATCATCGGGCATCGCCCGCACCGGCTCGCCGTGCAGTGCAAGCGCCGGTCACGTCCCGTCGGCGCCGGTGCCGTGCAGGAAGTTGTCGCCGGCGCGCCCATGCAGGATTGCACCAGAACGATGGTCGTCACCAATCACCAATTTACCCCCGCAGCAAGGAAACTCGCCGAACTGCACGGCTGCGAGCTGGTCGGGGGCGCCGACCTTCCGCGGCTACGGTCGACGATCCGCCGGCTCACCCAGCCGACATCGTCCTGAGCACCGCCCGCACCGCGTCGAGCGCGGTGTCGAGTTCCTCGCGCGACACCGTCAGCGCCGGCCGGAATCGCACGCTGTCAGGACCGCACCCCAGCATGATCACGCCGCAATCCCACAGCCCGGCCACCAGTTCGTCGCGCTGCGCCCCCGACGGCATGCTGAACGCGCACATCAGGCCGCGGCCGCGCACATCGCGCACCAGACCGGGAAAGTCGGCCGCCAACGCCGCAAGACCGTCGAGAAGGTGGCGCCCGCTGTCGGCCGCGCGGTCGAAGAGCCCGTCCCGTTCGATGACCTCCAGGATCCGTCGGGAGCGGACCATGTCCACCAGGTTGCCGCCCCAGGTCGAGTTGATGCGTGAGCTGACCGCGAAGACGTTGTCGGCAACCTCGTCGACTCGGCCGCCGGCCATGACACCACACACCTGGGTCTTCTTGCCGAACGCGACGACGTCGGGCTGAACGCCCAATTGCTGGTATGCCCAGGCAGTTCCGGTGATTCCGCAGCCGGTCTGCACCTCGTCGAAGATCATCAGCGCGTCGAATTCGTCGCAGAGTGTGCGCATCGCGGCGAAGAACTGCGGACGGAGGTGGCGGTCCCCGCCCTCCCCCTGGATGGGCTCGGCGATGAAGCAGGCGATGTCGTCTCGGCTGGCCTCGAAAGCCGCGCGCGCATGGCGCAGCGACTCGGCTTCCAGCGCCTCGATGTTCGCCCCCTGCCGTACGTACGGCGCGACGATGCGGGGCCAGTCGAACTTCGGGAAGCGCGCAACCTTGTTGGGGTCGGTGTTGGTCAGCGACATCGTGTAGCCGCTCCGGCCGTGGAAAGCACCTTGCAGATGCAGGACTTTGGTGCCCAGCGCCGCATCGAGCCCTTTGGACTCGTTGAGGCGGCTTTTCCAGTCGAACGCCACCTTGAGAGCGTTCTCGACGGCCAACGCTCCCCCGTCGACGAAGAACAGATGCGGAAGTTTCGGATCGCCGAGCACCCGCGCGAACGTCGCGACGAATCGGGCCATCGGAACGCTGTACACGTCGGAATTGCTCGGCTTGTTCAGCGCAGCCGCGGCTAGTTCGGCGCGAAAGTCGTCATCGTCGGCGAGCCCCGGGTGATTCATCCCGAGCGCCGACGACGCGAAGAACGTGAACATGTCGAGATAGCCACGACCCGAGCGGGCATCGACCAGGTACGAGCCGCGTGAACGGTCGATGTCGAGTACGAGGTCGAGCCCGTCGGCCAGGATGCTGCGCGCCAGAACCGAACGGACGTCATGCGGGGTCACGGTCTCGGCCGAGAACGCGATCGATTCCGGAAGAACTGCGGTCATGGCCGCCATCCTAACGGATTATTTACGCCGTAAGGGCTATAGGACGCATTTAATCCGGCACATAGCGCCTATCGCTGTAAAATTTATGTAGGATGATCGTGCTTCGCGTCTTCACGTCGGCTGCGGTGCGGATCCTCTGCAAGAGCCCTTCCAGCGCCCGCGCCGACTCGACGTGGACGAGCAGGACGTAGCTGTCCTCACCGGCGACGGAATAGCACGCCTCGATTTCGGGGATGTGCTCCAGCCTCGCGGGTGCGTCATCGGGTTGAGAGGGGTCGAGAGGAGTGATGGCGACGAACGCCGACAGCATGCTGCCGACGGCCTCGGGGTCGATGCGCGCGGTGTATCCGCCGACGACTCCTCGCGACTCCAGCCGACGCACCCTCGACTGCACCGCCGAGACCGACAGGCCCGCGGTGGCCGCCAGATGCGCCAGCGTCGCGCGCCCGTCGGCGACGAGTTCGCGCGCCAGCACGCGGTCGACCTCGTCGAGCGGCGCGTGCGGCGGTGATTCGACGGGATCGCTCATGGCCGCACTGTATCCGAGGGCCAGATGGTCAACATCGAAACACGGCAACTGCAGGCACAATTGGCGCGGGGCATGAGCACATTCCCGCCACCGACCACAGCCGGGAGTAGATGACCGGCCAGATCGGACACCACATCCACGACCCGTATGACCGCTACGAGAAAGTCGCCTCATGAGCATCGCACTGACCGCCCCACTCCCCACGTCCGACGCGTTGCGCACCCGCGTCCGTGAATCGCTCGCTGCCGTCGGCGCCTCTGTCGAACTCGGCGAACCGGGTGCACACGGTCTGCCCGCGAGCACCCCGATCACCGGGGATGTGCTGTTCTCGATCCCGTCGTCCACGGTTGCGCAGACCGATGAAGCGATTGCTGCTGCAGCACATGCTTTTTCGGCGTGGCGGACGACGCCCGCCCCGGTGCGCGGCGCGTTGGTGGCCCGGCTCGGTCAGCTGCTCGTCGAGCACAAGGCCGATCTCGCCGCCCTCGTGACCGTCGAGGCGGGCAAGATCACCTCCGAGGCGCTCGGCGAAGTGCAGGAGATGATCGACATCTGCGAGTTCGCCGTCGGTTTGTCGCGGCAGCTCTACGGGCGAACGATCGCGTCGGAGCGGCCCGGCCATCGGCTGATGGAGACGTGGCACCCGCTGGGCGTCGTCGGTGTCATCACCGCCTTCAATTTCCCGGTCGCGGTATGGGCGTGGAACACCGCCGTGGCTCTGGTGTGTGGGGACACGGTGGTGTGGAAGCCGTCGGAGCTGACACCGCTGACCGCCGTGGCCTGCCAGGCGCTGATCGAACGAGCCTGCGCCGATGTCGGTGCGCCGGTGGACGTCTCGCAGCTGGTGCTCGGTGAGCGTGAAGTCGGCGAGAAGCTGGTCGACGATCCGCGGGTGGCGCTGGTCTCGGCGACAGGGTCCGTACGGATGGGACGCGAAGTGGGGCCGCGGGTGGCTGCCCGTTTCGGCCGGTCGCTGCTGGAGCTCGGCGGCAACAACGGCGCGATCGTGACGCCCGCGGCCGACCTCGACCTCGCGGTGCGGGGCATCGTGTTCTCCGCAGCCGGGACAGCCGGTCAGCGCTGCACCACGCTGCGTCGACTGCTCGTGCATTCCTCGGTGGCCGACGAGGTGGTGTCGCGGATCGAGGCGGCATACCGCCAGCTGCCGGTCGGCGATCCTTTCGCCGAGGGCACCCTGGTGGGTCCGCTGATCCATGAGCGGTCATACCGGGACATGGTCGGGGCGCTGCAGCAAGCCGAAGCCGAAGGTGGTTCCGTGACGGGCGGCCAGCGTGTCGATGTCGGGGACGACGCCGGTGCGGATGCGTTCTACGTGACGCCTGCCGTGGTGCGGATGCCTGCGCAGACAGCGGTAGTGCACGAGGAGACGTTCGCGCCCATTCTCTACGTGATGACGTACGAGACATTGGACGAGGCCATCGCTCTCAACAATGCAGTGCCTCAGGGTCTTTCGTCGTCAATCTTCACTCTCGACGTCCGCGAGGCCGAACGGTTCCTGGCTGCCGACGGGTCGGACTGCGGTATCGCCAACGTCAACATCGGCACGTCGGGCGCCGAGATCGGCGGGGCCTTCGGCGGCGAGAAGGAAACCGGCGGCGGCCGCGAGTCGGGGTCGGATGCGTGGAAGGCCTACATGCGGCGCGCGACCAACACGGTGAACTACAGTTCCGAGCTGCCGCTGGCCCAGGGCGTGCACTTCGGCTGACGTGCGAGCGCCTTGCCCCGTGCCCTTGCACCGCGAGCGCGCGTGTCTGCCCGCCGACACACCGCACCCCGCGTACATTTGCGCGCGCTCACGGCTCAGAATCAGGGCATGGAGTTAGCAGGTAAGACAGCCGTCGTCACCGGTGGAGCCTCAGGGATCGGAGCGGCACTGGCCGCCGAGCTCGCGGCCAACGATGTCAGCGTCGTGGTGGGCGATCTCGACGAGGCGGGTGCCCATGCCACGGCCGCCTCGATCCGCGACTCGGGTGGGGCCGCCGCGGCTCTCCGCGCCGATGCGTCCGACAGCGCCGACATCGAAGCCCTGATCTCCCTCGCCGGGCAGGAATTCTCCCCCGTCGACATCTACATAGCCAACGCGGGCGTCATCGGAAAGCCCGGTCTGGGAACCGAATCCGACTGGGACGTGATCCTCGACGTCAATCTGCGCGCCCACATCCGGGCGGCGCGGCTACTGGTGCCGCAATGGCAGGCGCTGGGCTCTGGGTACTTCGTGTCGGTCGCCTCGGCGGCCGGGTTGCTGACTCAACTGGGAGCCGCGGGGTACGCGGTGAGCAAGCACGCGGCGGTCGGCTTCGCCGAGTGGCTCGCGATCACCTACGGCGACGATGGCATCGGGGTCAGTTGCGTGTGTCCGCTCGGGGTCGAAACGCCGCTGCTGCAGACGATTCGCGATATTGACGACCCGGATGTGAAGCTCGGAGCGTCGTCCATCGAGCATTCTGCGGGTGTGATCAGCGCAGCCGACGTGGCGACGGTGACTGTCGACGCGATACGGGCGGACCGATTCATGGTGTTGCCGCATGCAGAGCTGCTCGAGATGTACCGGCACAAGGGCGGTGACTACGACCGCTGGGTCAGCGGGATGCGCCGGTATCAGCGGACATTGCGGGCTCCGTGAGCGCCGACGAACGTGCGCTCTTGTACGGGTAGGGCGGCGTGTCCACGTGCAGACACGCGCGCTCGCGGTGCGATGCGAGACGGGCGCGCTCGCGGTGCGGTGCGAGACGGGCGCTAGCGCTGGACCAGCGTGAGGTAAAAGTCCTTGGGCAGCAGGGTCAATCGCTGCGCGACCTGTAGTCGGTAGTCTGGATCGGCGACCAGCTCGTAGCGCCGCAGCAAAACGGCAAGCAGCAGCACGGCCTCGTGCAGCGCGAACTGCCGACCGATGCATGAGCGCGGACCGGTGCCGAAGGGCCTGTACAGATCAGCGGGCCGGGCCCTGACCCGCTCGGGTTCGAAGCGGTCCGGATCGAACGCGTCGGGATCGTCGCCCCATCGCGGGTCGCGGTGCAGCGCGCTCAACAGCGTCAGCACCCAGTCCCCCTTGCGCATCGGGTGCACGCCTGCGAGCACGGTGTCCTCGCGCGCCGCCCGGTAGTAACCCGGCACCGTCGGCTGCAGGCGCAACGCTTCGTCGAACACCCGCCGCACGTACCGCAGTTTGGCGATCAGCTCGAAGTCCGGACGCGCATCGTGACCCCAAACCTCGGCAACCTCGGCGCGCACCTTCTCGGCGGCATCAGGATGCTGGGAAAGAAAATAGAGAGCGAAAGACAGTGCACCCGAGGTTGTTTCATGACCGGCGACCAGAAAGTTGATCAACTGGAAGCGAATGTTGGCCCGGTCCAGGTCGGATGCCAACATCAGCTCCAGAAGGTCGTCGTGGCGGCCCAGACCCTCCCGCACCCGTTCGGCGATGATCTCGTCGGCGAGGGCATGCATCTGCGCGGCGTGATCGCGGACCGGCCGTTCGGCACGGCGCGCGAAGTACTTCGGCAGGAACGTCTCTCGCAGCACTCCTACTTTGTCCGACCCTTTCAACCCCGCGACCATGTGTTCGACGAATGGATGCACCTCTTCAGACGCAAAGCAGCCGAACGGGTAACCGGCGGCACACCGCCCGATCGTCTCCAGCGTCACCCGGGTGGTGTCGGCCGAGACGTCGACGACCTCGCCGGTGGCGGCCCGCTCGTCCCACCGCGCAACCAGTTCGTCGGCGACGTCGAACATGATCGAGTGATAGCGCCGCATGGCTTGCCGGCTGAACGCCGGCATCAGCACGTCATGTGCCCGTTGCCAATTGGGTTCCTCGTTGTAAGCGGTGAAGAGTCCGTCGCCGCCCAACAACCGAAGTGCGTCGATGTCGGGACCGACGTGCTTGCAGAAGCGACTTTCATCGTTGACCTCAGCCACCGCGTCGGCACCTGCGGCGACCACGTATCGTGCTCCCAGGAAACGAAATTCGAAGACGGAGCCGAGGACGGCGAGATCTTCCGACCCCTGGGTGAGGATGTCGGGGCTGATGCCTAGGACGTCGCCGATGACAGGGACGCGGCGCGGCGGGTGCGGTAGGTCAGGGAACGACCGCCGGTCGTCGACGATGGCCATGTGCCCAGCCTCCGCCGCTGTTATACATGTGTCAAGTAGTATCGGAGCATGGCTGAATCACGGCGCAGGCTCTCGCCCGACGATCGCCGCAACGAATTGCTGGCCCTCGGCGCCGAGGTGTTCGGGCAGCGGCCGTACGACGAGGTGCGGATCGACGAGATCGCCGAGCGCGCAGGGGTGTCCCGCGCTCTGATGTACCACTACTTCCCCGACAAGCGGGCCTTCTTCGCCGCTGTCGTGCGCGCCGAAGGTGAGCGCCTGTTCGAGGCGACCAACACCCCGCCCCAGCCCGGACAGACACTGTTCGGTCAGGTGCGCGCCGGCGTGCTGGCCTACCTGCAGTACGACGAACACCATCCGCACGGGGCGTGGGCGGCCTACATGGGGATGGGGCGGGCTGATCCGGTCTTGCGCGGCATCGAAGACATCGACAACGACCGTCAGGCCAACCGCATCATCGACCGGATCATCGGTGCGGTCGGCGGCATCGACCACAAAGTGGAACGCGACCTACGCGCGACCGTCTACGGCTGGCTGGCGTTCACCTTCGAGATGTGCCGCCAGCGGCTGATCGACTCGTCTCTGGATGCCGACTTCATCGCCGACCTGTGTGCGCACGGCCTGATGGACGCGGTCGGACGGGTGCAAGGAATCCCCTCGGCGCTCGCCGAGGCCGTCACCCCGGAAGCGCGCTGAGTCACTCCTGCAGGTGGCCGCAGCGGTGCCGGAGCTCGACAAGCGGCTGCCGAATGCCACGCAATTCGGCCGCCACCGCCGGGTTGGCGTCTATGTACGCCGAAACCGCGGCCTTTTTCTCGTCCGGATTCTTGTCGAACAGCGAGCTGAAGAACGCGTTGACCGGCGGATGGGTGAACAGATAGGCCGACGTGGCGGCGCTGACACCAGTCGCGATGCCCGCCAGGTCGGCCGCCGTGCAATTCGGCACAGGCTGCGCCTGCGCGGGAGCGGCGAGTAGAACTCCGGCAGCACCAAGGGTTGCGGCCACGAGGCATCGAGGACGGAGGGAACGCACAACAAGATCGTAGGCGCCTCCGGCGGCAGGGGTTCCGGAAATCGATCGTGGGCCTGGTGACAGATTTGCTGAAAGCAGTAACCGATAATCGATGCCGGGGTAGCGTCCGATTCGCCTGGGGTCAGGCCACTTCGGCTGTCCCTAGCAGCCACGCCGCCGGCGTGACCCCAGGCCTTGGCGTCTGCGGCGGGCGATCGACACATCGCCGGCACGTACCCGGTTGCCGCACTGGTCGCATAGACGACGATCGGCGGGACCGCATCGCAGGTCGTCAGATCGCCGCCTTTACAGAGTGGCTGATTTCGGCCCGGTGACTCACACGGAGCCGATTTGTCGGTGGCGGAGGGCACCATGGACCCATGCCCACCGCCACGGATCCGTTGTCGCGGTTCAGCGCGTTGACGCGCGAGTGGTTCGCAGGCACCTTCGTCGAGCCGACCCCGGCACAAGCCCAGGCATGGAAAGCCATCGCCGATGGCGAGAACACACTGGTCATCGCCCCGACGGGATCCGGGAAGACGCTGGCGGCCTTCCTATGGGCTATCGACGGGCTGGCTCGCGAGCCGCAAGGCAAGCGGGGTACGCGCGTCCTCTACGTCTCCCCGCTCAAGGCGCTCGCCGTCGACGTCGAACGAAATCTCCGCACCCCGCTGACAGGCATCTCGCGTATCGCCGAGCGCACCGGAGAGAGCCCGCCGGCGATCAGCGTCGGCGTTCGCTCGGGCGATACCACCGCCAGCAAGCGCCGCGAGCTCATCACCAAACCGCCCGACATCTTGATCACCACGCCCGAGTCGCTGTTCCTGATGCTGACGTCCGCGGCTCGCGAGACGTTGGCCGATGTCGAGACCGTGATCGTCGACGAGGTGCACGCCGTCGCAGGCACCAAGCGGGGCGCGCACCTGGCGGTGTCGCTGGAACGGCTCGACGCGATGCTCGACAAGCCCGCGCAGCGCATCGGCCTGTCGGCGACCGTGCGCCCTGCCGAAGAGGTGGCGCGGTTTCTGTCGGGCGCCTCGCCGACGACGATCGTGGCGCCGCCCGCGGCGAAGACGTTCGACCTTACGGTCCAGGTTCCGGTGCCAGACATGGCAAATCTCGAAGACAACTCGATCTGGCCGGACGTCGAGGAACGCATCGTCGATCTGGTCGAGGCCCACAATTCGTCGATCGTGTTCACGAACTCGCGTCGCCTCGCAGAACGCCTGACCTCGCGGCTCAACGAGATCCACGCCGAACGCGCCGGTATCGAACTCGGCGCCCACAACCCGGGCGTGGCCGGCGGGGCGCCGGCCCACATCATGGGCAGCGGCCAGACCTACGGCGCCGAACCGGTGCTCGCGCGAGCCCACCACGGTTCGGTCAGCAAGGAGGCCCGTGCCGACGTCGAGGATGCCCTCAAGAGCGGACGCCTCAAAGCCGTGGTCGCCACGTCGAGCCTCGAGCTCGGCATCGACATGGGCTCTGTCGATCTGGTGATCCAGGTCGAGACTCCGCCGTCGGTCGCCAGCGGGTTGCAGCGCGTCGGCCGCGCCGGGCACCAGGTCGGTGAGATCAGCCAAGGTGTGCTGTTCCCGAAACACCGGACCGACCTGATCGGGTGCGCCGTCAGCGTGCAGCGCATGCTGGCCGGGCAGATCGAGACGATGCGGGTGCCCACCAATCCGCTCGACGTGCTCGCCCAGCACACCGTGGCGGCGGCCGCTCTCGAGCCGATCAGCGCCGACGCATGGTTCGACACCGTGCGGCGCAGCGCACCCTTCGCGACGCTGCCGCGCAGCGCCTATGAGGCGACGCTGGACCTACTGTCGGGGAAGTATCCGTCGACGGAGTTCGCCGAGTTGCGGCCTCGCATCGTCTACGACCGCGACACCGGGACCCTGACGTCACGGCCCGGTGCGCAGCGGCTGGCGGTCACCTCCGGCGGCGCGATCCCCGACCGCGGCCTGTTCACCGTGTTCCTGGCCTCCAGCGCCGACTCCGAGAAGCCTTCTCGGGTGGGCGAACTCGACGAGGAAATGGTCTACGAGTCCCGCCCGGGCGACGTCATCTCCCTGGGTGCGACGAGCTGGCGCATCACCGAGATCACCCACGACCGGGTGCTGGTCATCCCTGCGCCCGGGGAGCCGGCGAGGCTTCCGTTCTGGCGCGGCGACGGGGTCGGCCGGCCCGCCGAACTGGGTGCGGCCATCGGCGCCTTCAACGGGGAGCTGGCCCGGCTGGACCGTCCGGCATTCGAATCCCGCTGCAAGGATGTCGGATTCGATGATTTCGCGACCGATAACCTGTGGCAGCTGATCGACGAACAACGCGCCGCGACGTCGGCAGTGCCGTCGGACACGACGCTGATCGTCGAACGCTTCCGCGATGAACTGGGTGACTGGCGGGTGATTCTGCACTCCCCCTACGGGTTACGGGTGCATGGGCCACTGGCGCTGGCCGTCGGCAAGCGGCTCTACGAGCGCTACGGCATCGACGAGAAACCGACGGCGTCCGACGACGGGATCATCGTGCGGCTGCCCGACACCGACGACGCGGCGCCGGGCGCTGACATCTTCGTGTTCGACGCCGACGAGATCGAGCCGCTGGTCACCACGGAGGTCAGCAGCTCGTCGCTCTTCGCATCCCGATTCCGCGAATGTGCTGCGCGGGCGCTCCTGCTGCCGCGCCGCCACCCCGGCAAGCGGTCACCTCTGTGGCATCAGCGTCAGCGGGCAGCACAGCTCCTCGACGTCGCGCGCAATTACCCCGACTTCCCCATCGTTTTGGAAGCCGTCCGCGAGTGTCTGCAGGACGTCTACGACGTGCCGACGTTGACAGCGCTGATGGGCCGCATCGCGCAGCGGCGTGTCCGCATTCTGGAAGTGGAGACCCAGACGCCGTCTCCGTTCGCGGCGTCGCTGCTGTTCGGCTACGTCGGCGCGTTCATGTACGAGGGCGACAGTCCACTCGCCGAACGGCGGGCTGCGGCACTGGCCTTGGACCCGACCCTGTTGGCGGAGTTGCTCGGTCGCGTCGAACTGCGGGAGCTTCTCGACGCCGACGTCATCGCGACCACGACGCGCCAGCTCCAGCACCTCACGCCGGAACGATTGGTTCGCGACGCCGAGGGCACCGCTGACCTGCTGCGGTTGCTCGGGCCGTTGACCGTCGAGGAGATCGCCGAACGCTGTGTCCAGCCGGAGATCGGCGGCTGGCTCGAAGGTCTGCTGACCGCCAAGCGCGTCGTCACCGTCTCCTATGCGGGCAAGACGTGGTGGGCGGCCGTCGAGGACATCGGACGTCTTCGCGACGGCGTCGGCGTGGCTGTTCCCGTCGGCGTCCCGATGGCGTTCCTTGAGCCCATCGTGGATCCGCTGGGCGAGCTGCTGTCGCGGTACGCGAGGACGCGCGGTCCGTTCACGACCGCAGACGCGGCATCCCGCTTCGGACTGGGATTGCGGGTGGCGGGCGACGTGTTGGGCCGGTTGGCCGCGGATCGGAAGCTGGTCCGCGGCGAATTCAGCGACGTGCCGGCAGATTCCGGTGGAGTCGAGCAGTGGTGTGACGCCGAGGTGCTGCGCATCCTGCGACGACGCTCGCTGGCCGCTCTGCGTGCACAGATCGAACCCGTCAGCACCGCCGCGTTCGGGCGGTTCCTCCCCGCGTGGCAGATGCTCGGCACCGATTCGGTGTCCGGTGTGGACGGGCTGGCCGCGGTGATCGACCAACTGGCGGGCGTGCCCATGCCGGCGTCGGCGATCGAGCCGCTGATCTTCGGACAACGCGTCCGCGACTACCAACCGGGCATGCTCGACGAACTGCTGGCCTCCGGCGAGGTGCTGTGGTCCGGATCGGGCGCGCTGTCGGCGGCCGACGGATGGGTGTCCTTCCATCCCGCCGACACCGCGCCGCTGTCGCTGGCCGAGCCGGGCGAGCTGGAGATGACCGATGTCCACCATCAGATCCTGGCAGCACTGTCGGGCGGCGGCGCGTACTTCTTCCGGCAGTTGACTGTCGACGGAGTATCCGCAGAATCTCTGAAAGAGGCTCTGTGGCAGTTGATCTGGGCCGGCCATGTCGGGGGCGACACGTTCGCTCCGGTGAGGGCGTTACTGGCCGGCACGAAGGGTCCGGGCTCCAGGCGTGCCGCGGCGCCGTCGCATCGGCATCGGCGGGCTCCGCGATTGAGCCGCTACAGCCTCAGCACGTCGAGTCTCAGCGCGCATCGCGATTCCGACCCCACCGTGGCGGGACGGTGGTCGGCACTGCCCGTCGCGGACGTCGATTCCACCGTGCGGGCGCACTACCAGGCCGACCAACTTTTGGCGCGCCACGGCGTGCTGACCAAAGGTGCGGTGGCCAGTGAAAACATCGCGGGCGGGTTCGCATCGATGTACAAGGTGCTGACGACCATGGAGGACGCCGGACGCTGCCAGCGAGGCTATTTCGTCGAGTCCCTCGGCGGTGCGCAGTTCGCGACGGCCAGTACGGTCGATCGGCTTCGCAGCCACGCGGACAGCATCGACGACAAGCAGCAGAGCCTGCGCGCGGTCGCACTCGCGGCCACCGATCCCGCCAACCCGTACGGCGCGGCACTGCCCTGGCCGAGCCGGGAAACCGAGGGCGACACCGCGCATCGCCCGGGCCGCAAAGCGGGAGCGCTCGTCGTTCTCGTCGACGGCGAGCTGGCGTGGTTCGTCGAAAGGGGAGGTCGGTCGCTGCTGAGCTTCGGCACCGGCCAGGAGACGGCGAACGCCGCAGCCGCGGCATTGGCCGAATTGGTCACTCGGCGGCGGGTCCCGGCGTTGCTGGTGGAACGTGTCGACGGCGTTCCGGTGCTGGAGGCGCGGGACTCTCCCGTAGTTGAGGCGCTGACGACGGCGGGCTTCTCCCGCACACCGCGCGGGCTGCGGCTGCGCTGATGCCCGAAGGTGACACCGTCTTCCGCGCCGCAGCCAAATTGCGGGAAGCCCTGGAGGGCAAGGAACTGACCCGGTGCGACGTCCGGGTGCCCCGCTACGCAGCAGTGGACCTGTCCGGTCAGGTCGTCGACGAAGTGCTCAGCCGCGGTAAACACCTCTTCATCCGGGTGGGTGCGGCCAGCATCCACTCACACCTGAAAATGGACGGCGCGTGGGTGATCGGCCGGGTTCGACAGCCGGCATACAAGATCCGAATCGTGTTGGAAACGGCTGATTCTCGGGCTTCGGGTATCGATCTTGGGGTGTTGGAGGTTCTGGACCGCACGACCGACATGGACGCCGTCGCGCACCTGGGTCCGGACCTGCTCGGACCCGACTGGTCGGCAGAAACCGCCGCGGCCAACCTGGTCGCCGACCCCGATCGTCCTCTGGCCGAGGCGCTGCTCGATCAACGGGTGATGGCAGGCGTCGGCAATGTCTTCGCCAACGAGATCTGTTTCGTGTTCGGGCTGCTGCCCGGCACCGCGGTCAAAGAGGTCGCAGACCCGGTGCGGCTCGCGAGCCGGGCGCAGCAGATGGTGTGGCTCAACCGGTTACGTATCAACCGCACCACCACCGGAAACACCCGACCCGGCCAGGACGTGTGGGTGTACGGCAGAGACGGCCGGCCCTGCCGCCGATGCGGCACCTCGATCAAGACCGACAAGGACACCGAGCGGGTCACCTACTGGTGCCCCAACTGCCAGCGCTGAACTCGTCCCGCCGGAATTGCCAAGCGTTACAGCGGTCGGCACGGAGTCGCTCGCCTAAAAAACCTTACGTTCGTCGACGGCCGCGCTGAATCGCCGCGTGAGTCATGGTGGCTGGGCCGAAATTGCATCAGAGCAGGAAATGTGCGACTGATGACCTGCTGGAATGCAATTCCGGCGGGAGCGACCGCTAGACGGTGCAGTCGACGCCCGCCACATCGCGGGCGATCACGCACGCCGACGGGTTCGACAGCTTCCAGGTCCCGTCCTGGTCGACCCAGTAGATGTTGTGGGTCTTGGTGCCGAAAATCGGGATGGTGACGGCGATCTGCGCGTCCAGCTGGTCACCGTTGAGCACTGGGTTCTGCACCTGCCAGTTGACCATGCCACCGTAGGTGTTCAACCGGTTCGCGATGTTGTCTGCGGTCGGCACGGCGGCATCTCCGCCTGCCAGCTTCGACGCGCGGACCTCGGTCGGCGTTCCGGTGTTCAGCACCTGCCGCAGTTCAGATGTCAGCTCCCCCGCAGACGGCACCGCGGGCTGCGCCCACGCGACACCCATTCCACTCAGGGCTCCCGCCGCCAACACCGACACCGCCGCAATCGCAGCACGCATGAACGCTTCCTTCCGCAAAGATGACCCGACCCTCGCACACCTCACCACGGTAGAAGCAGGTCCACAAGACCTACGTCCTTCGCCCGTAGCTGTCGAAACGGTGTTCACGCCTGCGCGTGAACACCGTTTCGACAACGGATCAGAACGGCAGCGCGTACTTGACGATCTTGCGGACCACCGTCGCAAACTGCCGCGGCAGCGGGCCGGTGTTGTAGGGCACTCCGTAGCGTTCGCAGATCTCGCGGACCTTCGGCGCAATCTCCGCGTGCCGGAACGCCGGGATGTCCGGGAACAGGTGATGCTCGATCTGGAACGACAGGTTGCCGCTGAGGATGTGGAACAGCTTCCCGCCGGTCAGGTTGGCCGAGCCGAGAATCTGGCGGAAGTACCACTGCCCGCGCGTCTCGGCCTTCGTCTCTTCGATCGAGAATTCCTGAACGTCCTCGGGGAAGTGACCGCAGAAGATGATCATGTACGACCACACGTTGCGCATCAGGTTCGCGGTCAGGTTCCCCGCGAACACCCACGGCGCGAAAGGACCGGCCAGCAGCGGAAACGCCACGTAGTCCTTGAGCGTCTGACGCTTGGTCTTCGCCCAGATCTCGCTCAGAATCTCCCGCTTGTCGGTCAGCGTGATCTCGCCGGCGGCGATCTTCTCACTCTCCAGCTCGTGCAGCGCCACCCCGTACTGGAACAACACCATCAGCAGGAACGCGTACACCGGGTTGCCGAGATAGTACGGCCGCCACTTCTGATCCGAGCTCATCCGGAGGATGCCGTAGCCGATATCCCGGTCCAGCCCGACGATGTTGGTGTACGTGTGGTGCATGTAGTTGTGCGAGTGCCGCCACTGGTCGGCCGGGCACGCGGTGTCCCATTCGAAGCCGCGGCTGGAGATCGCCGGGTCGCCCATCCAGTCGTACTGGCCGTGCATAACGTTGTGGCCGATCTCCATGTTGTCGATGATCTTCGACAGACCGAGCATCGCGGTGCCCGCAAGCCAGAACGGCGGGAAGATGCCGCCGAACAACAACGCCCGGCCGCCGATCTCAAGTCCGCGCTGCGCCTTGATCATTCGCCGGATGTAGGTGGCGTCGCGCTCACCCAGGTCGGCGATGACGCTTTCCTTGAGTTCGTCGAGCTCCCGACCGAACGCCTCGGCCTGCTCGGGAGTCAGGGTGACGGTTTTGCCCGCCACCGTCTTGGTGATGAACCGCGCCTGCGCGGACGTATCGGAAATGGTGGTGTCGGTGTCCAGAACTTCAGTCATGATTCCTACCTCTAGGTGACAGTTCGGCTTACAGGTCGATGACGACGTCGCCGACGGGGGCGGAGACGCAGATCTGCACGTCTTCCTCCTCCGTCGACGAGACCGCACCGGTGATGACATTGCGCACGGCGCCGCTGGTCTTGCGTCGAGTGCACGAGAAGCAGATCCCCATGCGGCATCCGCTCTCCGGGGTCAGACCCGCGTTCTCGGCCTGGTTGAGAATGGGCTGGCCGTCGTCGACGACGTCGATGCCGGCCCCGGTGAAACTCACGTTCCCACCGGAAGATTCGGTGATCGTGAACTCCGGCGGCACGAAGCTCTCGGATTCGGTGTGGGGAAACACCTCGCGCACCGCGTCGACGAGCGCAGGCGGTCCGCACGCGTACACCGCGTCGGGCTCGGCCATGGCGGTGGGCGCTGCGACGAACCGGCCGTCGAGATCGGAGCCGGCCGTATCCCGCGTGTATCCGTGCAGCACCGTGACGTTCGGCATCGCGTCGGCGATCTCGGTCAGTTCTGCGCGATAGCACGCCTCGTCCGCGGACCGGGCGTAGTGGATGAACACCACCTCGCCCGCATGCCGCCTGGACCGAAGGGTGCGCAACATCGACATGACCGGGGTGATGCCACTTCCACCGGAGACGAACAGGATCTTGCCGTCCGGACGGTCGGGAAGCGTGAAGTCACCGCCTACCGAGTCGAGGCCGACAACCATGCCACGGCGCGCGTGCTCGTACAGGTAGTTCGAGACCAGTCCGCCGTCGTGCCGACCGACGGTCAGCTCGATGTAGCGGTCATCTTCGCCGTTGGCCGGCGAATACGGACGGGTCCGACGGCGACCGTCGATGTCGACGGAGACGTTGATGTGCTGACCCGCGCGAAAGCCGGTGAAGGCCCGGTTGGGTGCCAGCGTCAGGGTCACGCTTCGCGGCGTCGAGCGCCGCACCCCGACAACCCGGGCGCGGCCCTGTCCGCGCGTCCAGGTGGGGTCGACCAGCTCGGTGTAGCGGTCGACACCGTGCGGACCGGTCAGGAGGTCCAGCAGGGCGGACCGCTTAACCCGCTTGGTCAAAGTTTCGGTGAACATGTGTACACCGTGCGCGCCCGCCGCTGGTCACGTCAAGGGATCGCTGCAGCTTGTGGTAGGTTTCACATAGTGAACAGTCGTACGCCCAGCTCACGATCGGAGCATTCCAGCCGCTCCCGGTCGAGAGAGAAGAGCAGGGACACCCTGTCGCGGGAGGAACGCAAAGAGGCCACCCGCCGCGCGATCGTCGCCGCCGCGCTGCACCTTCTCGCCGAGCGAAGCTTCAGTGCGCTGAGCCTGCGCGAGGTCACGCGGGAGGCCGGGATCGTCCCGGCCGCCTTCTACCGCCACTTCGAGTCGATGGAGGCACTCGGCCTCGTCCTCATCGACGAATCCTTTCGCGCATTGCGCGACATGCTGCGCGGCGCCCGCGCGGGCAAGCTCGATCCGAACCGCGTCATCGAGTCATCGGTCGACATCCTCATCGACGGGGTGCAGCAGCGTCGCGAGCACTGGCGGTTCATCGGCCGGGAACGCTCGACCGGAGTCACAGTGCTGCGATACGCCATCCGCACCGAAATCCGTTTGATCACTTCTGAGTTGGCGATCGACCTGGCGCGCTTCCCGAATCTGAACACGTGGACCAGCGAAGACCTCAACATCCTGGCCAGCGTCTTCGTCAACTCGATGATCGTGATCGCCGAGTCACTGGAAGATGCCACCGACCCGGCCAGTATCGAGGAGATCCGACGTGTCGCGGTCAAACAACTCCGGATGATCACCGTCGGCGTGGCGGGATGGCGCAGCAGTTAACGTGACGGGATGTCGTCCACACTCGAAGTGACACTTCCCCGGCCAGAAATCGCCGTCCTCACTCTGAACAGGCCCGACAAGCTCAACGCGCTGTCCTACGAACTGGTCGAAGAATTGCACGATGCGCTCGACGCGGCCGGAAACGACAACACCGTGCGCGTTGTGGTTCTGACCGGCGCGGGACGAGGCTTCTGCTCGGGTCTGGACCTGAGCGCCCCGAATCCCGATGAGGCCGGCGGCGGAACCGAGTTCCCGCGGTCGGGAATGCGCTGGCAGGAGCGCATCGCCGATCTCACCGCGAAGATCCACCGGTTACGTCAGCCGGTGATCGCCGCCGTCAACGGTGTCGCTTACGGCGGCGGTCTCGGTATCGCCGCGGCATGCGATATCCGCGTCGCATCGCCGTCTGCGCGATTCTGCACCCAGTTCATCAAGCTCGGACTGGGCGGGTGCGACATCGGCGTCAGCTATACGCTGCCGCGAATCGTGGGCGCGGGAACCGCATTCGACCTCATCCTGACAGCGCGTGCGATCGACGCCGACGAGGCGTTACGGCTCGGACTGGTTTCGCGCGTAACGGATGCACCCGTCGACGAAGCGCTGTCGATTGCCGAAACACTGTGCGGCTACGGCAAGTTCGGAGTCGAGTCGACGAAGCAGGTGCTGTGGGCCAACCTCGAAGCATCGAGTCTCGAAGCGGCACTACACCTGGAGAACCGCAGCCAGATCCTGGCCTCGACGAGCGGCGAGATGCGCGAAGCGGCCTCGAAGGTGCTGCGCAAGGCCTAATCCAGCGCAACACCCAGTTCGCCCGCGAGCACGCGGATCATATGCTGGACGCCGATTTCGTTGCGGCCGATCAGCATATGGTCGTGCTGGCCATGTCGCACGCCTTCACCGCACTGCGGGAGCATGACGAAATCTTCGTCACGCACCGCGGCGTGCACCTGGTCGTAGATCTGATCGTAGAAATTCCGCTGCGCGTCGTCGGTCGCCAGGTAGCGAGCCATCCAGCTGTGCCGCACCGTACATCGCGTCGGCTCCCCCGCAGGCAGGATGTCGATGATCTCCACGCCCACCGGACTGTTGGCCAGGATCAGGTTCGGATAGATCCAGTAGATGACCCCCATCCGCAGAACCGGGTCCCAGTCCCCGGTCGGACAGTCGTTGAGATCGGCAATGTTGTTGAACGGGAATCCGATTCGGTGGTGGCGTCCCCACTCGTCGTAGACGTGGGTGTTGGCCACGGTGTTCTGACCGATAACGCTCTGGCCGTGCACGAACGGAAAGTGATAGCCCTCTGCGAACGCTTCGAGTGCCCCTTTCCAGCTGGTCTGCGATTCGAATTCCCGCTGATCGTGGTACCCGAACTCGGCGTAGTTCCACTGCTCCAGCTCCGGGGCGAAATCACCCAGATGCGTGTCCAGGTCGATGCCGACTCCCGCTGTCAACACCGCCCAGACGAAGCCGAAGCGCTCCTCGTTGGGGAGCTCGACCAGCCCGTAGGAGTCGCGATCCAGACCGGTGAATCCTGCCTGCCCGGGTACCCGCACCAGCTTGCCCGCGGTGTCGTAATTCCATGCGTGATAGGGACATACGAAGCGGCGCGTGTTGCCGCTGCCGCAGGCGGGCATGGCGCCGCGGTGCCGGCAGTAGTTGAGGAACACGTGCGCCCGGCCAGACGCGTCACGGGTTACCAGCAGCGAATCACCGAGAACCGATCGGACCACATAGTCGTGATTGTTCGGGATCTGCGCGCTCGGCACGATCGCGAGCGGCGTGCGGCGCAGGATCGACGACTCCTCGATCTCGGTGATCTTGGGATCGCGGTAGTAGTGCAGCGGCACCCGAAGCACCGCCTCCGCCATGTCGGTGGTCTTTCCGTTGACCAGAGCAAGGCCACGCTCGGTCAACGTCCGGTCGATCGCCATGACGCCACCATACACATGTAGTAAGTCGTATGGTCAAAATGTCAGCGCGGCGTGCCTCCGCCGTCGACCATGATGACCTGCCCGGTCATGTAGCTGCCGGCATCGGAGGTCAACAGCAGTGCGGCACCGACCATTTCGTCTGCCGACGCCAACCGGCCGAGCAGGGTGCCGCCCACCATGCCGTCGATGGCCTCCTTGGGGTTCTTCCGCATCATGTCGGTGTCGACGGGTCCGGGCGCCAGGGCGTTGACGCGGATGCCGTGGTGTACGAACTCGGCAGCCATCGACCGGGTGAATGACATCATCGCCGCCTTCATGGAGGCGTAGATCGACAGGGCCGGGGCGAAGATGAACGCCCCGATCGAGACCATGTTCAAGACGGCAGCATGCTCGCTGGCCTTCAGATGCGGAAGCGCTTCCTGAACCAGGATGACGGGCCCGCGCAGGTTGACCTCGAAAGACTTGGTCAACGCGTCGACGGTGATGTCTCCCAACGGCATCGCGAGCGGATTCGCCGCGTTGTTGACGACGACGTCCACACCACCGAATTCGGAGACGGTGGTCTCCACGAGCGCGCCAAGGTCCTCGACCTCGCCCAGGTGCGTCGGCACCCCGATGGCCTGGCCGCCCAGCCCTCGTAGATGTTGCGCGGCCTGTTCGCAGGCGTCTGCCTTGCGGCTCGCGACCACGACGCGGGCGCCGGCCAGGACGTACCCCTCCGCCAGCGCCAGTCCGATCCCGCGAGTGCCCCCGGTGACGATGACGGTGCGGTCCGTCATGTCGAAAAGCTTGTCGAACGAGGAACGGTCCATCAGATGCACCCGCTGACGTTGATTCGGCGCCCGACGTCAGCACAGACACTCACATTGGGCGCGGGCGGGACGTACACCGGCGGAGGTGGCGGTGGCGGAGGCGGCGGCGGCGCGCTGGTCGGGGAGCCCGGCGGTGGCGGCGGCGGTGGCGGTGGCGGCGGGTAGTCGAGGACATCGTTGAGCTCGGACAGCGGATCCGCGCACCCGGTGACGTCGACATGCACGCCGCCCACCGACCCGCAGACCGCCGCTGAACCAACCGGGACGACGGTCAGGGATGCCCCTGCGAACGCCATCACCGCCACACCGAGCCAGCTCTTGTGCACGGCCACTCCTCTGGTTTCCGACGACCGGCGCCGCCGACATCATCGTGATTGTGGCAGTCGTTGTGTTTTTCCGAGGTTCAACGCGCACAACGCGGCGGCACGGCCACCTTCGGCCCTCTGCATGTTTCCTATGCGTCCGAGCTTTGCCGCGCCTGCTCTGGCGCGACCGGAATTCGAGCGTTTGCACAGCAAAAGTGGGATTTCGCAATGCGGCCTGGGCGCATTCGATCCGTAGCCGATTCTGCATTTGCGCGCAAATGCTCCATACGACCGACTTGCGGACGCTTGCCCTAGTCAGGGCAAGATTGACGACTGTGATGAATTAGCCAGCGAACTATTTGCGGATGCAGTAGATTTCCCTCTGTGCGGTGTCGGGGCCGCGCAGGCACGGAAACGGAATGTCGCTGAACTTCCGGCGTGCGCTCAGATCGCGATCATGCGCGATCGACCGAGGGGAGTCGCGATCTGAGCGCACACTACGTGCCGGCCAAGGTTCGCTCGCTGCTGAACCTGCGGTGCACGCCGGTCAGGGGATCGTAAAATTCCAGCGACTGCGCCAGAAGCTCCAACGGCGCCGAGAAGTCCGCGGGATCGACTTCGACAACGCGGGGATACAGCGGGTCTCCGGTGATCGGCACGCCGAGTCGCGACATGTGCAGACGCAGTTGGTGAGTGCGACCGGTGCGCGGGGACAACCGGTATCGGCCGCCACCCAGATACTCGACGAACGTTTCGGCGTTCGGCTCGCCTGGCTCCTCGACTGCTTGTAAACAGCCTCGCCGCTTGACTATTCGGCTCTGAACGGTGATCGGGAATTCCTGCTCGCTGGCTGACGAGGAGTGGGCGAGATACGTCTTCGCCACTTCTCCGCGGGCAAACATGGTCTGATACGCGCCCCGGACCTCGCGGCGGGTGGTGAACAACAAGACGCCCGCGGTGAGCCGGTCGAGGCGGTGAGCCGGGCTCAGCTCAGGCAACTCCAGCTCGCGACGCAGCCGAACGAGCGCCGTCTCGGCGACGTGACGGCCGCGGGGCATGGTGGCGAGGAAATGCGGCTTGTCCACGACGACGACGTCATCGTCGCGGAACAGGATCGGTATGTCGAATGGCACCGGGACTTCGTCGGGCAGGTCACGGTAGAGGTACACCAGCGAATTCGGTTGCAGCACAGTAGCTGCGGTCACGACGCTACCGTCGGCGGTCACCACTTCTCCGTTGAGCACCTTCTCGGCGGCGTCCGCACCGAAACGATCCGCCAACTCGACGAGCACGGCTCCCCCGCGCAACCTCACCCGCGCCGGCCCGAGTCCGTCGCGCACGGGAAGCGGCGCGGGACGCCTCATGTCAGGGGCACTGGCTCAAGAATTTCCGCCCGGGCCTCAGGGGCCGCGGCACGCAAGGCATCGGCGGACGCGTCGTCGGGCTGGGTCTGCGATCGGACCTCGGCCTCGACTCGGGCCTGATACGTCTTAACTTCGCGGTCGACGTCCTCAGCACTCCAACCCAAAATGGGCGCAACGACTTCGGCGACCTCGCGGGCACAGTCGACACCGCGATGCGGGTACTCGATGGAGATCCGCATACGCCTGGCGAGGATGTCTTCGAGGTGCAGCGCGCCCTCGGCGGCGGCAGCGTAGGCGGCTTCGACCTTCAGATACACCGGCGCGTCGGTGATGGGCCCGAGCAGTTCGGGCTTGTCGTCGGCAAGCTTGAGCACCTCGCCGATCAGAGACCCGTACCGGTCCAGCAGGTGGCGCACCCGATACGGATGCAATCCGTAATGCGAACCGACACTGCCGGTTTGATTCACCAGCGCGAAGTATCCGTCGGCGCCCATCAGAGGGACCTTCTCGGTGATCGACGGTGCCACGCGCGTCGGGATGAACTCGGCAGCAGCATCGATGGCGTCCTCGGCCATCACGCGGTAGGTGGTGTACTTGCCGCCTGCGATGGCGACCAGGCCGGGCGAGGGCACCGCCACCGCATGTTCCCGCGACAGCTTCGAGGTCTCTTCGCTTTCTCCGGCCAGCAGCGGCCGCAACCCGGCGTAGACCCCGTCGATGTCGTCGTGGGTCAGCGGGGTGGCCAGCACTTTGTTGACGTGGCCGAGGATGTAGTCGATGTCGGCCTTCGTCGCGGCCGGGTGCGCGAGGTCGAGGTTCCAGTCGGTGTCGGTGGTCCCGATGATCCAGTGCGTGCCCCACGGAATGACGAACAGCACCGACTTCTCGGTGCGCAGGATGATGGCGACCTCGCTGACGACGCGGTCGCGGGGCACCACGATGTGCACACCCTTGGACGCTCGGACACGGAAACGGCCGCGCTGCTTGGACAACGCCTGGATCTCGTCGGTCCAGACTCCGGTGGCGTTGACGACCACGTGGCCGGACACCTCGGTGACCTCGCCGTCCTCGGAGTCACGCACCCGTACGCCGGTGACGCGATCCCCCTCGCGGAGCAGGGCGACGACCTGCGTCGAGGTGCGCACGACGGCGCCGTAGTGCGCCGCCGTCCGCGCGACCGTCATCGTGTGACGAGCGTCGTCGACGACGGTGTCGTAGTAGCGGATTCCACCGACAAGGGAAGAACGCTTCAGGCCGGGTGAGAGCCGCAGAGCCCCGGAACGCGTCAGATGTTTCTGCGCCGGAACCGATTTGGCGCCGCCCAGCTGGTCGTAGAGAAAGATGCCGGCCGCGATGTAGGGCCGCTCCCACCAGCGGTTGGTGAGCGGGAACAGGAACGGCAGCGGTTTGACCAGATGCGGCGCGAGCGTCGTCAACGACAGTTCACGCTCGTGCAGTGCTTCACGCACCAGACCGAACTCCAGCTGCTCCAGATAGCGCAGACCGCCGTGGAACATCTTGCTGCTGCGGCTCGACGTGCCCGACGCGAAGTCCCGCGCCTCGACCAGCGCCACTTTCAGGCCGCGGGTCGCAGCGTCGAGCGCAGCGCCGGCGCCGACGATCCCGCCGCCGATGACGATGACGTCGAATTGTTCGTTGCCGAGCCGCTGCCACGCATCTCGTCGCTGGTCGGGGCTCAGGAATGTCTGCCCGTTGCCCGGAGCATTCCCCGTCGGTTCGCTCGCCGCAGCTGCTGGGATCGGGTCACTCACGCTGGACGACTCCTCGGTTACTCGTCAGTACGCGTTGTCGAACCCCAGGCTAGTCGGATGACGATCAAGCGGCGAGGAACGAGCCGCGTTGAGGAGTCCGACCATGGATTCAGTCGGATGACGATCAAGCGGCGAGGAACGAGGGTCTAGTCGAGATCGTCGTGCGCCATCAGGCGGCGCGCGGCCTCCACGATCGAACCCGACAGCGACGGATACACCGACAGAGTCTGCGCCAGATCGGTCACCGACAGATTGTTCTGCACCGCCAACGCGATCGGCAGGATCAGCTCGGAGGCGATCGGCGCCACCACGACACCGCCGATCACCACCCCCGTCGCAGGCCGGCAGAAGATCTTGACGAAGCCGTGCTGCAACAAGGACATCTTCGCGCGGGCGTTGGTACTCAGCGGCAACATCAGGGTGCGGGCGGGCACGCTCCCGTCGTCGATCGCGGACTGCGGGATCCCGACCGCGCCGATCTCGGGTCGCGTGAACGTGGCCGCCGCGACGGTGCGCAGCCGGATCGGCGACACCCCTTCGCCGAGCGCGTGATACATCGCGATGCGGCCCTGCATGGCGGCCACCGAGGCCAGCGGAAGCAGACCCGTGCAGTCGCCGGCGGCGTAGATGCCGGGGGCCGGGGTCCGCGAGACCCGGTCGACGGGGATGTAGCCGCCGGACTTGAGTTCGATGCCGACGCGTTCCAGACCCAGACCCGAGGTGTTGGGCACTGAACCGACCGTCATCAGGGCGTGGCTGCCTTCGATGACGCGCCCGTCGGCGATGGCGACCTTGACGCCTGTGTCGGTGCGGGTCACCGAATCTGCGCGCGCGTTCTTGACCAGCGTCACGCCGCGCTGTTCGAAGACCTGTTCAAGGACCGCGGCGGCGTCGGAGTCTTCGTGCGGCAGGATCTGGTCGCGGCTGGCCACGACCGTCACCGTCACGCCCAGCTCGGTGTAGGCGTTGCAGAACTCGGCGCCGGTCACGCCGGATCCCACGATGATGAGGTGCGTGGGCAGTTCGCCGAGTTCGTAGAGCTGACGCCAGGTGAGGATGCGCTCCCCGTCGGGTACCGCGTTGGGCAGCACGCGAGGCTGCGCGCCGGTGGCGATGAGCACGACGTCGGCCTTGAGCACACCGACCTTGCCGTCGGAGGTGGTGACCTTCACGCGGTGGTGAGCCATGCCTGCGACGTCGTCGACCAGTTCGCCCCGACCGCCGATGATCGTCACGCCCTGGTTGAGCAGCTGGCTGCCAATGTCGGCCGACTGCGACGCCGCCAGCGTCTTGGCGCGGTTGTTGATCTTCGGCAGCTCGATCTTGGCGGCTTCGATGTCGATGTCGAAGCCCATGCCCCCGGCGCGGCGCAGCTCGGTGCGCACACCCGTCGAGGCGATCAGCGTCTTCGACGGCACGCAGTCGTAGAGGACGCAGGCACCCCCGAGCCCGTCTTCGTCGATGACGGTCACTTGCGTGACATCGCGACCCCGAGCGGCGGCCACCAACGCCGCTTCGTAGCCCGCCGGTCCTCCGCCGATGATCACGATGCGCGTTACCACGGTTCCAACCTAGGCCACCGAGGTAACGATGGTTGGCAGCCGTCGCTACACAATGCGTTTAAGCTTCTCGCGTGCCGATCTACGCCGCCTACGGATCGAATATGCATCCCGAGCAGATGCTTGAACGGGCTCCGCATTCTCCGATGGCCGGGACGGGCTGGCTCCACGGGTGGCGCCTGACGTTCGGTGGTGCCGACATCGCGTGGGAAGGTGCGCTCGCCACGATTGTCGAGGACCCGACGTCGAAAGTGTTCGTCGTGCTCTATGACGTGACGAAGGAAGACGAGGAGAACCTCGACCGCTGGGAGGGCTCCGAGCTCGGGTTCCACAAGAAGATCCGCTGCCGGGTGGAGCGGACGTCGTCGGACACCGACACCGATCCGGTGTTGGCGTGGCTGTACGTGCTCGACGCGTGGGAGGGCGGGATTCCGTCAGCGCGGTATCTCGGCGTGATGGCCGATGCCGCCGAAATCGCCGGGGCTCCAGCAGAATACGTGCACGACCTGCGCACGCGCCCGGCCGGAAACGTCGGCCCCGGATCCTAGGGGTCGCCTCGGCACCGCGAGCGCGCGTGTCTGCACAGCGGCGCGCCGCAACTTCTGGCATTTCGCGCGCGTTCACGCTGCGCGAGCGCGACGTAATTGCTCACCGATGCGCGCGGCCATCGCCCATCCGCCATCCCTGAGGTCCTCGGACACGATCGGGACCACCGTCAGACCCACCGCCATCAGCGCGGCCTGACGCCGCCGATCGCGCTGCAGCGCCTCCGGTTCGGAGTGCCAATCGACGCCGTCGTACTCAGCGGCGACGCCCGCGTCGGGCCACACGAAGTCGAGCCGTCGCAGATCGCCGTTGCCGTCGACGACCTCGTACTGGAGTTCCGGGAGGGGCAGACCGCCGTCGATCATGGCCATCCGTGCCGCGCTCTCCCCCGGCGATTCCGCACGGGCATCGGCCAACGGCAACAGGTTGCGCACCGCGACGATGCCGCGGCGACCTTTCTGTTCGAGGGCCGCACGCCACAGGTCGGGACGCGTACACGTGCCACTGCGCAGCGCCGCATCGAGTGTCGCCAGCGCGCGGGGGCGGCGCAGGCTGCGCGCCACCTCCACGGCGGTCCACGCCGGTGAGGTTGCGCGTCGGCCGTCGACCGTCACCAGTGGCGCGCCGTCGCGACGGTGGACGACGAGCCCGTCCGCATCGCGCAGCGCGCATCCCGGCGGATTGAGCACGTGCAATTCCGGCGGTTGCTCCGTGTCGAATCCGTACAGCGCGGCCGCCGTGCCGAGACACACTGCGACGCGCCTGCCCGTCGACAAATCCAGCCCGCGCAACCGCACGTCGCGGTCTGGCTCGCCCGCGCAGTAGATGCCATGCCAGATACGGTCCAGCACACCCGTTTCCACGAGTTTCTCGAATCGCCGCCGGGGCAGGTGGTCGAGGATCTGCCCGCACGTCGCCACGCCGTCCTGGGCGTCGAAAAGGGCCTGCAGTTCGTCGTTCATGACGCCGATGCTCCGGCGCCAATGGTTCGACTAGCTAGGCGTGCGTGCGGATCTGGGGATGAACGAGCGGTTGTGCATAACTCGATCGAGGCGACGGCGCGCGAAATGCCAGCCGCCGCGGTGTGTCACTGTGCAGACACGCGCGCTCGCGGTGCGGGGCCGCCGCCACTGCCGCTGCCGCTGCCCCACGGAACCGGACGTGGGCGGGTGCGGACCTTCTGCGGCCACCAGAACCACCGGCCCAGCAGAGCCGCGATCGACGGCGTCATGAACGACCGGATCACCAGGGTGTCGAAGATCAGGCCCATACCGATCGTCGTGCCGACCTGTCCCACGATCGTCAGGTCGCTGATCGCCATCGTCATCATCGTCAGGGCGAACACCATGCCCGCCGCGGTGACCACCGATCCGCTGCCGCCCATCGTGCGGATCAGGCCAGTGTGCAGACCGGCGTGCACCTCTTCCTTGAGTCGCGACACGACCAGCAGATTGTAGTCCGCGCCGACGGCCAGCAGGATGATCACCGCCATCGGCAACACCATCCAGTGCAGCTCGATACCGATGAGGTGCTGCCAGACGAGCACCGACAGTCCGAACGACGCACCCAGCGACAGCACCACGGTGCCGACGATCACCGCGGCCGCCACGATCGCTCGGGTGAGGATCAGCATGATGATGAAAATCAACCCGATGGCGGCGATTCCGGCGATCAGCAGGTCGTACTGCGTGCCATCGGCCATGTCCTTGAACGTGGCCGCCGTGCCGCCGAGGTAGATCTTCGAACCCTCCAGCGGCGTGCCCTTGATCGCTTCCTTGGCCGCGTTCTTGAGGGCGTCGATCTTCTCGATGCCGTCG
Organism: Mycobacterium bulgaricum; assembly: GCF_041287165.2. Lineage (NCBI taxonomy): Bacteria > Bacillati > Actinomycetota > Actinomycetes > Mycobacteriales > Mycobacteriaceae > Mycobacterium > Mycobacterium bulgaricum. The sequence continues at coordinate 180,320 of NZ_JBGGKV020000002.1, forward strand.
GGGCTGAGCGGATCACCCTCGTGGGCGATGATGAACCGCACGGCATGCCCGTTGGGCGAGATGAATTGCTCCATGCCGCTTTGGAAGTCCTTGTTCTGGAAGGCTTCCGGCGGCAAGTAGAAGGTATCGGCGTTCATGGCGTCGTTGAAGGCGTCGCCCATGTCGGTGGCGTCGCCGCCCATTTCGGCCGCCGCCTTGAGCTGCCCGCCCTGGGTCTGCTGCATCGTCAGCATCATGTCGCGCTGCGATTTCATCGATTCGATCTGGGACGGCATGAGTTTGATCAGCTCGGGCATGAGCGCTGCGAGCCGCTCCAGTTCGGGAACGAGGTCCTGGACGTTGTCGGTCAGCAGGTTCGTGCCGTCGATCAGGTCGAAGATCGACCGCATCGACCAGCAGACCGGGATGTTGTAGCAGTGCGGTTCCCAGTAGAAGTAGTTCCGGACGGGCCGCAGGAAATCGTCGAGATCGGCGATGTGGTCCCGCAATTCGGTGATGTCGGCGGCCATGGTCTTCGTCTTGGCCACCATGCTCGTGGTGATGTCCGACATCTGCCCCATCAGCGACATCATCTTGGTCATCGTCGCGATGGTGTTGTCCAACGATGCGGCCTGCACGGACATGTCGTCCATCCGGTCCAACATGTACTTCTCGTTGAGCTGCTGCGTACCGCTTTGGCGGCTCATGATGTACGGGATCGTGGTGCCCTCGATCGGCGTGCCGTCGGGACGGGTGATGGTCTGGACGCGGCCGATCCCCTCGACAGCGAACAGCGCCTTGGCGATCTTGTCGATGACGATGAAGTCGGCCGAATTGCGAAGATCCCGATCGGTTTCCACCATCAGCATCTCGGGATTCAGGCGCGCCGGCGAGAAGTGCCGCTCAGCGGCGGCATACCCGACATTGGACTGGATGTCGGCGGGCAGATAGTTGCGGTCGTTGTAGCTGGTCTGGTAGCCGGGCAGGGCGAGAAGGCCGATCAATGACACCGCCACGCTGGCCACCAGGATCGCGCCGGGCCAGCGCACCGTGGCCGCACCGATCTTGCGCCAGCCGCGAACACGCATGGCGCGCTTGGGTTCCAGCAACCCGAACCGGCTCGCCACGACCACCACTGCCGGTCCGAACGTCATCGCCACGCAGATCAGCACCAGCATGCCGAGCGCCAGCGGAACACCGAGGGTCTGGAAGTACGGCAGCCGGGTGAAGCTCAGGCAGAACGTGGCCCCGGCGATGGTCAGGCCGGACCCCACGATCACGTGCGCGTTGCCGCCGAACATCGTGTAGTACGCGTCTTCTCGCGACTGCCCGCTGCCCCTGGCCTCCTGATAGCGGCCAATCAGGAAGATGGCGTAGTCCACGGCGATCGCGATGGCCAGTGTGACGAGCAGGCTCGTCGCGAAGGTGGACAGGCCGATGATGTCGTGAAAACCGAGGAACGCCACCGCTCCACGAACCGTCATCAAGCTCAGCCCCACCATCACCAGGATCAGCAGCGTCGTGACGATGGAGCGGAAGAACAGCACCAGCATGATCGTGATGACGAGGAACGTCAGCGCCTCGACCATCCGCAGGCTCTCGGTGCCCGCGGTCTCCTGTTCGGCCGCCAGGACCGACGCGCCCGTGACATAGGCCTGCACCCCGGCGGGCGGCTGGCTGTCGGCCACCAACTGCTGGACGGCGGCCACGGATTCGTTGGCGAGCGCCTCCCCCTGGTTGCCCGCGAGATTGACCTGGAAATACATCGACCTGCCGTCGCCGCTCTGCGCACCGGCGGCGGTCAGCGGATCGCTCCACAGGTCTTGGACGTGCTCGACATGGACGGGGTCGGATTCGAGCGCTTCGATCAGCTTGGCGTAGTAGGCGCGTGCATCGTCGCCGAGCGGCTGCTCCCCTTCGAGGACGATCATCGCCGAGCTGCTCGACTCGTACTCTTCGAAGACCTCGCCGATGCGTTCCATCGAGATGACGGCCGGTGCCTCGTCGGGGCTCATCGACACCGACCGCAGCTTGCCGACGGCCTCCAGCTGCGGCACGGAGACGTTGAGGAATGCGGCGACGGCAACCCAGATCAGGATGATGGGCACCGAGGCCCGGCGGATGAAGCGGGCGATGCCGTAGAAGTGCGGCGTGGCCCGATTCTCTTCGCGCAGGCGGCTCGTCGGCGGTGGTTGTTCTGTCGCCGAAGCCCCGTTCACCGTCGCGACTCCTCCGCTCGAAAGTCGTTACGGCCCGGCCGCGTTCGACAGGAATTATCCGGTTAGCAGGGCTAACCTATCCAATCGGCTAAGTTCACACAAGCCGGACGACTAAGTAGTGATCTGCGTCCACCTCAACACCGGGCGTGACCTGGGATACAGTTCCGCCGACCGCAGCGCGAGGGGGTGACCATGGCCAAGCCCGTGGCGATGCGCGGCTTCGCGCGCGAGCGCGTGCTCGAAGCCGCCCTCGAGCTGTTCTCGGATCACGGCGTCAGCGGTACGTCGCTCCAGATGATCGCCGACCGGCTCGGCGTGACGAAGGCCGCCGTCTACTACCAGTTCCATTCCAAAGACGACATCGCGCTGGCGGTCGTCAAACCGGTGTTCGACGACATCGAGCACCTGCTGCGCATCGCCGACACGTTGCCGACGACCGAGACACGCCGCAGCGTGACGATGGGCGGCATGGTCGAGCTGATCATCCGGCACCGCCGCATCTCCAGCGTGTTCTACGGCGACCCGACGGTGCACCACCTTCTCGAAGGGACCGACGAGTTCCGCGTCGTCGGCGAACGGCTCGCCGGTGTGCTCCTCGGTCCGGACCCCGACAATGCGACGCGGGTGGCGATCTCGATGTTCAGCGCGGGCGTTCACGGCTGCGTCACAGATCCGATGATCAGCGAGCTCGACGACGCCGAACTTCAGGAGATCCTGCTGGATCTGACAAAGAAGTTCCTCGAAGTCTGTGTGCCGTCGTGCTGACTCGCGGGTCGGTGAGCGAGCGCGAAATGCCAACTATCGCGGCGCGTACCTGTGCAGACACGCGCGCTCGCGGTGCGAATCTCAGGGCACTGCGGCGCTGTTCTCGACCAGGTTGACCAGCAGTCGCACGCCCACACCGAGCGCGCGCTCGTCGAGATCGAAGGTCGGCTGGTGCAGATCCAACTGCTTGCCGCGACCGCTCCAGACACCGAGGCGGGCCATCGCGCCGGGCACCTCTTCGAGATACCAGGAGAAGTCCTCGCCGCCACCGGACTGTTGGGTGTCGGCGAGCACGTCGGGCCCGATCGCCTCGATTGCATGGGTCATGATGCGCGTGGCGACCTCCTCGTTGACCACCGGCGGCACCCCGCGCCGATACTGCACCACATATTCGATGCCCAACGGAGCGAGCAGCGATGCAATCGCTTCCTGCACAACGTCTTCCAGTGTCAACCAGGTCTCGCGGCTGGCCGTGCGGATGGTGCCCGCCATCGAGCCCGTCTGCGGGATCGCGTTGGCAGCGACGCCGGCATGCACCGCGCCCCACACCATCACCGTGCTGTGGCGTGGATCGATGCGGCGCGACAGGATGCCCGGCACCCCGGTGATCAGCGTGCCGAGCCCGTAGACGAGATCGCCGGTCAGATGCGGACGCGATGTGTGCCCGCCCGGCGAATGAAGCGTCACCTCGATGTGGTCGGCCGCCGACGTGATCGGGCCCGGCTTCACCGCGACGCGGCCCACCGCCAGGTGCGGATCGCAGTGCAACGCATAGATCCGCGACACCCCGGTCAGCGCCCCGGCCGCGATCGCGTCGATCGCGCCGCCGGGCATCAACTCCTCGGCGGCCTGGAAGATCAACCGCACGCCGACCGGTAGTTCGGCCTCCGACGCCATCGCCAGCGCCGCACCGAGCAGCACTGCGGTGTGCGCATCATGGCCGCACGCATGCGCGACGTTCGGCACCTCCGACGAGAACGACAACCCGGTCCGCTCGGCCATCGGCAGCGCGTCCATGTCGGCGCGCAGCGCGACCCGCGGACCGTCCTCGGGCCCGAAGTCGCACATCAGACCTGTTCCGCCCGGCAGCACCTTCGGGTTCAGCCCGGCGTCGGCGAGCAGCGACGCGACGAACTGTGTCGTCGCGAACTCCTGCCGCCCCAGCTCGGGATGCCGGTGGATCTGCCTGCGCCACCCGACGAGCTCGTCGTAGTGCTCGCTCAGCCAGCGCGCCGCGGCATGTTTCAACACGCTCATGAGGCCCGCCTCTGCCACTGCTCCAGCACCCGGCTCCTCTCGACGTCGGACTCGGCCAGAGCCACGACGGTACGGGCCAGCATGATCGCCCCCTCTGCCACGGCGAGGTCCGCGCTGGCGTTCACCGCGGCCGCGGTGAACTCCGGCTGGTGAATGGACGCACCCCCGGCGTCGATGCCGACGACCGGATGGATGCCTGGCATCACCTGCGTCACATTGCCCATGTCCGTGCTGCCCAGCGGCAGCGACGCCTCCAGCTCGGCCGGCACCGGCGCCCGTCCGACGCGCACCATCTCGCCGCGAATCGTGTCCGCCAGCCACGGGTCGGGCCTCAGCTCGGCGTAGGCAGGTGCCGTCTCGGTCACCACATGCTCGCAGCCCGTCGCGACCGCGCCTGCGGCGAAACACCCCGCCATCCGAGACTCCAACTCCCGCAACGACTCCGAGTGCGTCGCGCGCATCGTGTACCGCAACTCGGCGTGGCCGGGAATGACGTTGGAGGCCTGGCCGCCGTCGGTGACGATGCCGTGCACCATCTGCCCGGGCGCCAGTTGCTGCCGCAGCAGACCGATGGCCACCTGAGTCACGGTGACGGCATCGGCCGCGTTGATACCGAGGTACGGCGCGACCGCCGCGTGCGATTCGCGACCCGTGTAGCCGATGGTCACCTCCGACAACGCGAGTGAACGCGCCGCGGCGATGTCGACCGGGCCGGGGTGCAGCATCACGGTTGCCGCGATGTCGTCGAACGCGCCTGCGTCGAGCATCAGCGCTTTGCCGCCGCCCAGTTCCTCGGCGGGGGTGCCGAGCAGCACGACCGTCAGCCCGAGTTCGTCGGCGACCTCGGCCAGGGCCAGTGCCGTGCCGACCGCCGACGCGGCAATGATGTTGTGGCCGCACGCGTGGCCGATACCGGGCAGCGCATCGTATTCGGCGCAGATTCCGACGACGAGCGGGCCGCTGCCGAAGACCGCCCGGAACGCGGTGTCCAGATCCGCCACGGCGGAGATCTCGAAACCCCGCTCCGCGACCAACGCCGTGGTCTTGGCGCAGCTGCGGTGTTCGGCGAACGCGAGTTCGGGTTCGGCATGGATCGCGTGGGACAACGCAACCAGGTCACCGCGGCGAGCGTTGACCGCGTCTTCGACGCTCGTCGACGCGGTGGCAATAGGCATGCAGGCCAGTATCTCACTGCGCAAAGCCCCACTAAGCTGCCGCCTGTGGACGATCCGGCAGCAGCCGCCCAACAGGCAGCGAATGCACTGAGGGAGCGGACCGGCGTCGACGCGCACGACGTGGCCGTCGTCCTGGGATCGGGCTGGGCGCCCGCCGCCGCGCAGATCGGCGAGCCCGCCGCCGTCGTTCCGATGGCCGACCTTCCCGGCTTCAGCCCGCCGAGCGCACAGGGGCACAGCGGTGAGGTGCAGTCGCTACGTGTCGGGCCGCGTCGTGTCCTGGTCCTGGTGGGCCGCATCCACCCGTACGAAGGCCACGATCTGCGTCACGTCGTGCACCCCGTGCGGACGGCATGCGCGGCCGGTGTCCATACCGTCGTCCTGACGAACGCGGCGGGCGGTCTGCGGTCGGACTTCTCTGTCGGCCAGCCGGTGCTGATCAGCGACCACCTCAACCTGACGGCACGCTCGCCACTGCAGGGTCCGCAGTTCGTCGACATGGTGGATGCGTACTCGCCACGCCTGCGCGACATCGCGCGCGAGATCGAACCGTCGCTGGCCGAGGGCGTGTATGCAGGGCTGCCGGGACCGCACTACGAGACGCCCGCCGAGATCCGGATGCTGCGCACGCTAGGCGCCGACCTGGTGGGCATGTCAACGGTGCACGAGACGATCGCGGCCCGCGCGGCCGGCGCCGACGTGTTCGGAGTGTCGCTGGTGACGAATCTTGCGGCGGGGATGACGGGCCAGCCGTTGAGCCACGACGAGGTTCTGGAGGCGGGCCGTCAGTCGGCGACGCGGATGGGTTCTCTGCTGTCGGCGGTCATCTCGCGGCTCTGATCCCTGGTGAATTTGCGACTGGCCCACACCACGCCGCGAGCCATCAGCGGCGCCGCGAACAGCATCAGCAAGATCCGCACCACCTGCGCGGCGATGATGAAGGTGACATTCGAGCCGGTCTCCACCGCCGTCGCAAGGACCGCGTACACGCCGCCGGGACTGGTCGCCAGGTAGCCCTCTAACGGGGTCAGGCCGGCGACATGGGCCAGCACGATGCCGAGACCGGCGGTCGCAACGCCGATGAACACGATCAAGGCGAGCGCGGCGGGCAGCAGTTTGCCCACGCTGCGCAGCGACTCCCGCGTGAACGCCAGACCCGCCTGCCAGCCGATCAGCATGTAGCCGGCCTGGACCAGCAGCATCGGTACCGACAGCCCGAACGACCACCCGCTGACTTCGAGAGCGACCGTCAGAGCGAGCGGACCGAGCAGCCCTGCGCCGGGCAATCGGATCATCCGGCCGCCCACCGATCCGACCACGATCAGCACGGCCATGATGCCGACGCTGAGATACCAAGGCGCTGAAGCGGTTTCAGCCACCCGAGCCGCACTGTGCGACCGGTCGGCGTGATAGATCAGCGTGACGACGACGGGCATGGACGCGGTCACCAGCGCGACCCGCAGATATTGCACCACCGCGACGACGCGGTCATCCCCGCCGAGTTCTCGCGCGATGGCCACCAGCCCCGAAGCCCCGCCCGCGACCAGGGCGAGCGATCCGGTCAGAGGTGTGACGTCGCGCCGCAGACCGAGCAGGGCGCCCGCGACGATGCTCAAAAGCAGGGTTCCGACGGCGACTGCGACGACGATCAGCCAGTCTCCCTGCAGCGTCGAGAGGGCGTCCTGTTGGACCATCGTGCCGATGTAGACGCCGAGAACACCCTGAGCGGCGATCCCCAACTTCCGGGGAACCCGTTCGGGGCCCGCTGCCATGAGTGCCAGCACCACGCCGACAGCGAGCGCCGCGAACAGGGCCGCCGACGGAACGCCGGCTTTCGTCAGCGGAACGGTGACCGCGACGGTCACCGCGAGGAGAATCGTCCACCGGAGTATCTGCTGCCACCACTTCATACTGATGGCAAGTATGCTCTTAACAATTCAAGATCTCAATGACGGGCGATGTTCGATGAAGCACAAAATATGCCAAGGGATAACTTGGTAATGGTTACCGGTTCCAGCCTTTCGGCCGCCACCGAGCTGCGCGAATCGATGATGGCGGTGACGCGCCAGCTGCGACGGCACCGCCCGGACAACGGCCTCACGGTCAGCCAGCTGCAACTCCTCGGCGAGATCAGCCGTGCCGGCGTGACGACACCCGCCGAGCTCGGCGTCCGACTACAGGTCCGCGTTCAGTCGCTGACGGATTCGTTCAACGAACTCGAGGCGCGGGGACTCATCGCGCGTCGCCCGGACGAGACAGACCGGCGTCGCCAGCTCGTGGAGATCACGCCCGAGGGCACGACGTTGCTGGAGGCCGACCGCGGCGAGCGCGACGCGTGGCTGCACCAGACCATGCGCGACAGCCTGTCCGACCTCGAGTTCGACCTGCTGATGCTGGTGGCTCCGATTCTGCGCAAGCTGGCGTCCGCGGACGCGAATCCGGCGAGCTGACGCGGTGACGACGTCAGCCGAGGTGCGGAAGTGGATCGCTCACGACCCCGACCCGGACGCAGCGGCCGAACTGGCGGCCTGCAGTGCGGCCGAGATCGCAGATCGGTTCTCCCGGCCGCTGACTTTCGGCACCGCCGGCCTTCGCGGCCCCATGCGGGCAGGGCCCAACGGGATGAACCTTGCAGTGGTCCTGCGCGCGACATGGGCCGTGGCCCAGGTACTGACCGACCGAGGAATGAGCGGGTCACAGATCGTGGTGGGCTACGACGCCCGGCACCGCTCTGCCGAATTCGGGTCCGCTGCCGCCGAAGCATTTGCGGCTCAGGGATTTACCGTAACCTTGATGCCCACCCATGTGCCGACGCCGGCCGTGGCGTACGCCGTCAGAAGCATGAACGCGGCCGCCGGTGTACAGATCACGGCATCGCACAACCCGCCAACCGACAACGGGTACAAGGTGTACTTCCCCGGCGGCATGCAGATCGTCTCCCCCACCGACCGCGACATCGAAACCGCCATCGCCGCAGCGCCGTACGCCGACGAGGTTCCCCGCGCGCCCGTCGCAGCCTCGGGTTCTGAGCAGCTGCGCGCGTATCTGGAGCGGGCCGCGTCGGTCCGTCGTACCACCGGTTCTGCGCGCGTCGCGTTGACGCCGATGCACGGAGTCGGCGGCGAATTCGCACTGGACGCCCTGGCGTTGGCGGGTTTCGGCGACGTGCACGTCGTCGAGCGACAGTTCGCACCCGACGCCGACTTCCCGACCGTCGCGTTCCCCAACCCCGAGGAACCCGGAGCGTCCGACAACTACTCGCGCTGGCCGCCGAGGTCGATGCCGAGATCGCCATCGCGCTCGACCCAGACGCCGACCGGTGCGCGATCGGGGTGCCGACACCGGCGGGTTGGCGGATGCTCAGCGGTGACGAAACCGGTTGGCTGCTGGGCGAATACATACTGTCGCACACGCCTGGGCCGGCCCTGGTGGCCAGCACGGTGGTGTCGTCGCGGATGCTGGCCAGCATTGCCGCCGCCCACGGCGCCCGCCATGTCGAGACGCTGACTGGTTTCAAGTGGCTGGCCCGCGCCGACGAGGGACTCGATGCACCCCTTGTCTACGCCTACGAGGAGGCCATCGGGCACTGCGTGGATCCTGCTGCGGTGCGCGACAAGGATGGCATCAGCGCCGCGGTGCTGGCGTGCGATCTCGTCGTCGCGCTGCGGCGGCAGGGTCACACCATCCTCGATGCGCTCGACGACCTCGCCTCTCGTCACGGGGTGCACAGGACGGTCGCTGTCACGCGGCGTGTCGACTCGCCCGAGGATGCGGCTGCCCTGATGACCCGGCTGCGCACCGCACCGCCCGGTGAAATGGCCGGGTACGCCGTGGTTGCGACCGATCTCGCGCCGCGCACGGACGCGCTGATCCTCACCGGAGGTGACGACACCACATCCCTGCGGGTCGTCACCCGACCGTCCGGAACCGAGCCGAAGTTGAAGTCCTACATCGAGATTCGCTGTGCCGGCGAAGTGGGCCAGGCGCGCTCGCGAGCGGAGGAGCTGTTAGCGAGGACCGAACTGGCGGTCGCCGGCATCGCCCAATCCGGGGACGATATAGGCGATGTCGTTGAGGCCCGAGTCGATCGAGGCGGTGAACAGTCGTAGCCTCGGAGCGGCCTTCTCCACCGCCGCAAGCCCTTCCGGGGCGGTGACCACGCAGATGACCGTGACGTCTACGGCATCGCGTTGGAAGAGAAGTTCCAGGGTGTGGACCATCGACCCACCGGTGGCGAGCATCGGGTCGAGCACGATCACCGGCTGGCGGCTGAGGTCGTCGGGTAGGGACTCCAGGTAGGGCGTCGGCTGGTGGGTCTCCTCGTTGCGAGCCACCCCCACGAAGCCCACCCGCGCCTCGGGAATCAGTTCGTGCGCCTGGTCGACCATGCCGAGCCCGGCCCGCAGCACCGGAACAAGAAGCGGCGGCACGGCGATTTTGGCGCCGGCGGTCTCTGCGAGTGGGGTGCGCACGGAGATGGTCTCGGTCGTCAGGTCGCGGGTGGCTTCGTAGACGAGCATCAGGGTGAGATCGCGCAGCGCGGCGCGGAAACCGGCGTTGTCGGTGCGCTCGTCGCGCAGAGTGGTCAATCGAGCGGCAGCAAGAGGGTGATCGACGACGCGCACATCCATGGGTCACGACCTTATGGGAACCGACGGGCGATGTGCGGCGTCATATCCATATGTACGCGCGCCTGTCCGCAGATATCGGCCTGATCCATGACTACGCTGCCGCCTGCGCCGCCCACGCTGCCGAACTGAAACAGGCGGCCGTCTCGCTGTCGTCGGCGGGCGAGGGATCACGCGCGGTGTTCGGTTCTGTTGGCGCACAGTTTCTCGCGTCGTTGTCGAGGGCTGCGCGAGACGACGCCGACGGCGTCGCCGAGCTCAGCCGGGTGGTCGCGGCGGGAACCACGGCGGCGGCCGGAACCGCGCACGGATATACCGTCGCCGATGACGCCGCCGCTGTCCGGATCGCCGTCTGATGACGGTGGAGGCATTGGCGGCGCCACTCCGGCATGTGCAGGCTCTCGTGGGCCCGGGATGGAGCGCAGATCCGTCGGCTGATCCTGCCGCGACGCTCGACAGAGTGCGGGATGTGCTGGAGAGCGTGGCGGGTGAAGCCGGCCAGGCGTGGCGCCGGACCGGCGACGGATGGTCGGGTGCCGGGGCCGACGCCGCCGCGGAGTTCGCGACGACCACTGCCGCGGCGATCGACGGCGCCGCCGACCGCGCACGCCGCTTAGGTGGGGTCGCGAACGACGCCGCACAGGCCGTGGCCAGTGCCCACCGGCGCCTGCAGGACCTCGTCGACGACTTCGAGGCGAAGGCCGCTGCGCTGGAGCCACACCTGAATTCGCCGGGGGTGGCACGCGAGCTTCTCACCGCGGCGCGGGATGCGCTCGCGCAGGCCATCAGGATCGTCGAAGACCTGCAGGCCGAGCTCGACGGGCATGTGGCGGTGCTGGATTCCCGTGCTCCCGCGGCGGCACCGACCACACCCTCGGGCTACTCGGGCGGCGCGGCGGGGCTGCCCGTCGGATCGCCGGCGGGCGGTTTCGGCTCGGGCGGCGGTCCAGGTCTCGGAAGTTCTGTTGGCGGTTCGGGATTGCCGGCCGAGCTTGCTTCGTTCACCCGTCCCGATGTGAGCGAGACGCCGGAAGCGGCGGAGTTCGGCGACGGCGTGGCGATCCACCTCCCCGACGGGAGCGTCGTCATGGCGCCGAACGCGGTGGCGGCCAACGCAGTTCGGCACGCGCTGACGCAGCTGGGCGTGCCCTACCAGTGGGGCGGGACCACCCCCGGCGTGGGCTTGGATTGCAGCGGCTTGACGCAGTGGGCGTATCAAGAGGCGGGGCTGAACCTTCCGCGATTGGCTCAGGAGCAGGACGTCGGCGCTTCGGTAGCCGCCGGCGCGCTGCTGCCGGGCGATCTCGCCGTGTGGGACGGCCACGTCGCGATGGTCGTCGGCGATGGCCTCATGGTCGAGGCAGGCGACCCGGTGAAACTGTCACCGATCAGGACCGCGAATGCGGGCCAGGGCTTCCAGGGGTTCTGGAGGCCCACGGGCTGACGGGCTAGGCGCGGACCCGCATCCACTTGCTTGCGAGATCGGAGATCCACGCTTCGGCGGCGATCGGATCGGCGGGCGGGCCGGCGACGAGCACCAGTTCGTCGATCCCCGCGTCGGCCAATCTCACGGCGTCGGTGGGCACAGGGTCCTGCAGTGACACCGCCAGGCGCAGGTCTGTCGGATCGCGGCCGACCTCTCGGCACAGAGACCGCAGCTTCGAGGCCCGGAAGGCTGCTTCCTCGACGTCGGCGAGGTTGAAGCCGTACCAGCCGTCGCCCCATTCGGCGGCCCGGCGCAGCGCGGCGTCGGAATTGCCTCCCAGCACGATCGGTATCGAACGGCCGTGCGGCTTGGGGTTGAGCCGCACCCGGTCGAACGAGACGAACTCACCGGAAAACGATGCGACGTCCTCATGCCAGAGGGTCCGCATCGCGGCGACATACTCGGTCAGGCGACGCCCGCGTCCCTCGAACGGAACCCCGAGTGCGTCGTACTCCTCCCTTGACCATCCGACGCCGACGCCGAGCGACAGCCGGCCGCCCGTCATCCGGTCCAGAGACGCGGCCTGCTTGGCGGTGATCACAGGATTGTGTTCGGGAAGCAGCAGCACACCCGTCGCCAAGTCGATGCGGTTGGTCGCCGCAGCGGCGAAACTCAGCGTGACCAGCGGATCCAACCAATCGGCGTCGGCGGAGATGGCGATCCGTCCATCGTCGCTGTAGGGGTAGTGCGAATCCGATTCGTCGACCATCACGACGTGCTCGCCGACCCACAGCGTCGCGAAACCCGAGCGCTCGGCGGTGGCGGCCACGGCATCGATCACGGTGCGTTGCGCACCCGCGGCGATGCCGAGTCCGTGGAGGCCGAGTCTGATCATCCGGCGATCATGGCAGGCTTGACGAACACTCCGAGCGACGAACGGGTTGCGGTACGGCAACAGTGCGCCGACCGTCCCCTTACCGCAACCATGCCCTCATCACGGCCGGGACCGGTGGTTAGGCTGTGCCGCATGGCTGCTGACATCGTGCCGATCGGGCTGAAGCTGACCAAGGGCGACGTGTACACCCTGTGGGCGCCGCGGTGGCGGGCCGACGGCGACGAGTGGGAGGCCTTCCTCGGCAAGGACGAGGACCTCTACGTGCTCGACTCCGTCGCCGACCTGGTGGCATTCGTGCGGACGAACAACGACAACGACCTGGTCGATCATCCGGCGTGGGAGAAGCTGACCCAGGCCAACGCCCACCGGCTCGACCCCACCGACGAGCACACCCACGACCTGGTCGTTCTCGAAGAACTCCTGTCGCAGAAGCCCACCGAGGACAGCGTCCGCGCGCTCCACGGCGCGCTGGCGGTGGTGTCGTCCATGGGATCGGTGTGCGAGCTGCCCGCGGTCACCAAGTTCTTCAACGGCAACCCGGTGCTCGGCACCGTGGGCGGCGGCGCCGAGGCGTTCTCCGGCCGCGCCGGTCGCAAGCGCTGGGCCGAGATCGAGAAGATCATCGCCAAAGGCTGGGACGCCGTGATCGAGGCGCTCGACGCAATCATCACCACGCCCGAGGTGGACAGTGCCGCCGCGGAGAAGGCGCAGGCCGAACTCGACGAAGACGCGCCCGAGCCCGACGAGGACGATCTGGTGATCGATGACGTCGTCGACACCGAGGAGGAATCCGACGAACTCGCCGCCGTGGCCGAAACCAAGGTGCTCGGCAGCGACAAGGACTTCTGGGAGCGGGTGGGCATCGACCCGATCCGCGTGATGATGACCGGCGGTACCTATTTCACGCTGCGCTGCTACTTCGACGACCGCCCGATCTTCCTGGGCCGCAATGGCCGGATCAGCGTGTTCCCGTCGGAGCGGGCGCTGGCGCGCTACCTCGCCGACGAGCACGACCACGACCTCGCAGACCTGGCCACCTACGACGACATCCGGACCGCCGCGACCGACGGTTCGCTGCGCGTCGACGTGACCGACGACAACGTCTACGTGCTCACCGACATCGTCGACGACCTTGCCGAGGGCCCCGATGCGCTGGACCGCGACCAGATCGAGTTGGCGGTCGAACTGCTGCGCGACATCGGCGACTATTCGGAGGAGACGACAGTCGACACGAAGCTGGACCCGAACACCGCGCTGGGCCGAGTGATCGGACACGTGCTCAACCCGAAGAAGATCAGCCGCCCGAGCGCGCCGTATGCCGACGCGGTGACGCAGTGGGAGTCGCTGGAGCGCTTCGTGGAGTCCCGCCTGCGCAGCGAGTAGCCGGCCGCGAGCATTGGGGCGCGCTCGTCGCGGGTGAGGGCGCGTTGATTGACACCCTTCGCGGCGTGTCTGTGTGCAGACACGCGCGCTCGCGGTGCGACCGCGACCGCTACCCGACCAGGACGGCGTAGCGGGGCTTGATGACCTCGTCGATGATCGCCAGCCGCTCGTCGAAGGAGATGAACGCCGACTTCATCGCGTTGATCGTGAAGCGCTGCAGGTCACTCCACCCGTAACCGAACGCCTCGACCAGGCGCAGCATCTCCTGGCTCATGGTGGTGTCGCTCATCAACCGGTTGTCGGTGTTCACCGTCACGCGGAACCGCAGACTCGCGAGCAGCGCGAACGGATGCTCGGCGATGCTCGCCACAGCTCCGGTCTGCACGTTGCTGCTCGGACAGAGCTCCAGCGGAATGCGCTTGTCCCGCAACAGGGACGCCAACCGGCCGAGCGTCGCGTCGCCGTCATCGTTGACGACGATGTCGTCGACGATGCGTACCCCGTGGCCGAGCCGGTCGGCGCCGCAGAATGCGATCGCCTCGTGGATCGACGGCAGACCGAACGCCTCGCCCGCGTGAATCGTGAAGCGCGCGTTGTTGCTTCGCATGTATTCGAAGGCATCGAGATGACGGGTGGGCGGGTAGCCTGCCTCGGCGCCTGCGATGTCGAATCCGACAACACCCTTGTCCCGGAACCGGATCGCCAGCGCAGCGATCTCCCGCGACCGCGCTGCGTGCCTCATGGCCGTGACCAGACAGCGCACCGTGATGCTGCGTCCCTCGGCGGCTGCGGCTTTCTCGCCGTCGGCGAAGCCGGCCAGCACCGCGTCGATGACGGAGTCGAGCGACAGCCCGCCGTCGATGTGCAGTTCCGGCGCGAAGCGGACCTCGGCGTAGACGACATTGTCGGCGGCCAGGTCTTCGACGCACTCCCGGGCGACGCGGTGCAGCGCGTCCGGGGTCTGCATGACGCCGACGGTGTGCGCGAACGGCTCCAGATAACGCACCAGCGACCCGCTGTGCGCGGCGGTGCGGAAGAAGGTTGCCAGAGCGTCCACGTCGGACTCGGGCAACTCGCGGTAGCCGTACTGCTCGGCCAGGTCGAGGACCGTCGACGGCCGCAAACCCCCGTCCAGATGATCATGGAGCAACGCCTTCGGCGCCCGCATGATGTTGTCGAGAGTGAGCGGTGTCTTCACTGATCCCCCCTCAGATGGTGATCCGGTCGATGATGAGCGGCCGCACCGGCGGCGCGGACGGGCCGACGCTCCATGCGCCGTCGAGTTCACGCGCCGCGGGCACGAGACGTTCCGGCGCATCGGTGTACAGCGTGAACAGCGGCTCTCCCGCAGCGACGGGTTCGCCGGGCCTGCGGTGAATGCGGATCCCTGCGCCGAACTGGACCTGTTCGCCAGGGACCGAGCGGCCTGCTCCCAGCCGCCATACCGCCAGTCCCACCGCCATCGCATCGATGTCTCCCATCGTGCCACCGTGGGCGGCGTTGACGGTCTCGGTGTGCGAACCGAGGGGCAGTGGGGCGGCGGCGTCGCCGCCCTGAGCGGCTACCAGCTCCCGGAAGCTGTCCATCGCCGTCCCGTCGCGCAACGTCTGCGCGGGGTCGACCCCATCGAGACCGGCGGCGTCACACATTTCCCTCGCCAGCGCCACGGTCAGCTCCACCACGTCGTCGGGTCCGCCACCGGCCAGCACTTCCAGCGATTCGACGACCTCGATGGCGTTGCCCGCGGTGCGTCCCAGCGGGGCCTGCATGTCGGTGAGCAGCGCGCGCGTGTCGACACCGTGCTCGGTGCCCAGTTCGACCATGGTGCGGGCCAGCTCCCGCGATTCGGCCTCGGTGTCGAGGAACGCCCCCGAACCGACCTTGGAGTCGAGCACCAGAGCGCGCGTGCCCTCGGCGATCTTCTTGCTCATCACCGAGCTTGCGATCAGCGGTAACGACTCCGTCGTCGCGGTGACGTCGCGCAGCGCGTAGATCTTGCGGTCGGCGGGGGCAAGCTCACCGGCGGCGAAGATCGCTGCGCCGAGATCGCAGAGTTGTTGGCGTATCTGCGTTTTCGTGATCTCGGCGGTGAAGCCGGGGATGGACTCCAGCTTGTCGAGCGTGCCGCCGGTATGACCGAGCCCACGCCCCGCCGCCTGCGGCACCGCCCCTCCGCAGGCCATCACGATCGGCACCAGCGGGATGGTGATCTTGTCACCGACCCCACCGGTGGAGTGCTTGTCGACGAGCGCGAGCGGCTTGCCGTTCCGACGCAGGTCGCTGAAGTCGAGCCGCTCCCCCGATGCGATCATCGCCACCGTCCAGCGGGCGATCTCGCCGTTGGTCATGCCGCGCAAAAAGATCGCCATCAGCAACGCCGACATCTGGGCGTCGGCCACCCGGCCGCGGGTGTAGGCGTCGATGACCCAGTCGATGGCTTCGTCGGAGAGGACGCCGCCGTCGCGTTTGGTCCGGATCACGGTGGGTGCGTCGAAGTTCACAGAGTCCCCTCGACCGGACGGGTCCGCGCGAGATCGTCGGGCCCGAACGCATCCGGCAGCAGCTCGCCCAGCGGCTTGGGACCCTGCGGGTGGTCGATCAGCAGGCCCGCCCCGCCGTGCTCGAGAAGGACCTGTCTGCATCGTCCGCACGGCATCAGAACCTCGCCGTCGGGGCCCACGCAGGACAGTGCGACCAGGCGTCCGCCACCGCCGGAATGTAGGGCGCAGACCACTGCGCACTCGGCACAGAGACCTAGGCCATATGAGACATTTTCCACATTGCATCCGGTGACGATTCGGTCATCATCGACCAGCGCCGCCGCCCCGACCCGAAAGCGCGAATACGGTGCGTATGCATCGGACGATACGGCAATCGCCTTGCGGCGCAATACTTTCCAGTCGATGTCAGCCGTCATGCCACGCCGTCCGACGCAATTCTGAATCCATTCCGAACCCCCTGTCACATGACCAGAAGTCGCAGATAGGGCACCCTAACTCGGGCTCCGATCGGCGGCATAACGCCACACGCTAGTTCGTTCAAGAGTACGAAGGGGATTAGAGTCGCCCCGAGGTTTGGGGGCCGGTAAGCAACACCGAGTTCGCAAGCCTCCACCGATGGCGTTGGAGGGTCCTATGAGTACGGCGACACCAGCCGATACCGATTTGGCGGCACCGCGATCGAAGCCGATGCGACGCCGCACGTTCTACCGCGGCGACCCCGGCATGTGGTCCTGGGTGCTGCACCGCATCTCCGGTGCGACGATCTTCTTCTTCTTGTTCGTCCACGTGCTCGACACCGCGCTGGTGCGCGTGAGCCCGCAGGCCTACAACGAAATCATCGAGACCTACAAGACGCCGATCATCGGACTCATGGAGATCGGCCTCGTCGCGGCCGTTCTCTATCACGCTCTCAACGGCATCCGGGTCATCCTCATCGACTTCTGGTCCGAGGGTCCGCGACACCAACGCAAGATGCTGTGGATCATCGCCGGCATCTTCATCGTGGTGTTCGTCGCCTCTCTCGGTGTCATTGGGATGCACATGGCGGAGAGGTTCCTGTAATGCCCGAGAACCCTTACGACCACATCAGCGACCGCGGCGGGCCGGCGCCCGTCATGCAGCGCAGCTTCGACCGCCCGGCGGGCCTGGACAATCCGCGCGCGCCGCGCCGCGCCGGTGGGATGCCGAACTTCGAGAAATACACCTGGCTGTTCATGCGCTTCTCGGGCATCGTGCTCGTGTTTCTGGCGCTCGGCCACCTCTTCATCATGCTGATGTGGGAGGACGGGGTGTATCGCATCGACTTCAACTACGTGGCCGAGCGCTGGTCCTCGCCGTTCTGGCAGACGTGGGACCTGCTTCTGCTCTGGCTGGCGCAACTACACGGCGGTAACGGGATGCGCACGATCATCGCCGACTACACGCGCAAGGACTCGACCAAGTTCTGGCTCAACACGCTGCTCGCGCTGTCGATGGTCTTCACGCTGGTGCTGGGCACCTACGTGCTGGTGACGTTCGACGCGTCGATTTCCTGAAACGGAGAAGCCCCATGATTGTTGAACACCGCTACGACGTCGTGATCGTCGGCGCCGGTGGCGCGGGCATGCGAGCGGCCGTCGAGTCCGGGCCGCGCGCCCGCACCGCGGTGCTGACCAAGCTCTACCCGACGCGGTCGCACACCGGCGCCGCCCAGGGCGGGATGTGCGCCGCGCTGGCCAACGTCGAGGAAGACAACTGGGAGTGGCACACCTTCGACACCGTCAAGGGCGGTGACTACCTGGCCGACCAGGACGCGGTCGAGATCATGGCCAAGGAGGCCATCGACGCGGTGCTCGACCTCGAGAAGATGGGGATGCCGTTCAACCGCACCCCGGAAGGTCGCATCGACCAGCGCCGCTTCGGCGGCCACACCCGCGACCACGGCAAGGCTCCTGTGCGCCGCGCCTGCTACGCCGCCGACCGCACCGGCCACATGATCCTGCAGACGCTGTACCAGAACTGCGTCAAGCACGACGTCGAATTCTTCAATGAGTACTACGCCCTCGACATCGCACTGACCGAAACCCCGTCGGGTCCTGTGGCCACCGGCGTCATCGCCTATGAGCTGGCCACCGGCGACATCCACGTCTTCCATGCCAAGGCGATCGTCTTCGCCACCGGCGGCTCGGGCCGGATGTACAAGACGACATCGAACGCCCACACGCTGACCGGGGACGGGCTGGGCATCATCTTCCGCAAGGGACTTCCCCTGGAGGACATGGAGTTTCACCAGTTCCACCCGACCGGCCTCGCGGGTCTCGGCATTTTGATCTCCGAGGCGGTGCGCGGTGAGGGTGGCCGCCTGCTCAACGGCGACGGCGAGCGCTTCATGGAGCGCTACGCACCGACCATCGTCGACCTCGCTCCGCGCGACATCGTCGCCCGCTCAATGGTTCTCGAGGTTCTCGAAGGCCGCGGCGCCGGGCCCAACAAGGACTACGTCTACATCGACGTGCGCCACCTCGGCGAGGACGTGCTGGAAGCCAAACTCCCCGACATCACCGAGTTCGCCCGCACCTATCTCGGCGTGGACCCGGTCAAGGAGCTGGTGCCCGTCTATCCGACGTGCCACTACGTCATGGGCGGCATCCCGACGACCATCAACGGCCAGGTGCTCCGCGACAACACCACGGTCATCCCTGGTCTGTACGCCGCAGGCGAATGCGCCTGCGTGTCGGTGCACGGGGCGAACCGGTTGGGCACCAACTCGCTGCTGGACATCAACGTCTTCGGCCGCCGCGCCGGTATCGCCGCCGCGAACTACGCGCTGGGACATGACTTCGTGGACCTGCCGGAGAGTCCCGCCGAGATGGTGGTCGGCTGGGTCGGCGACATCCTCTCCGAGCACGGCAACGAACGCGTCGCCGACATCCGGGGCGCGCTGCAGCAGTCGATGGACAACAATGCCGCGGTGTTCCGCACCGAGGAGACGCTCAAGCAGGCGCTGACCGACATCCACGCCCTCAAGGAACGGTACTCGCGGATCACGGTGCAGGACAAGGGAAAGCGCTACAACAGCGACCTGCTGGAGGCAATCGAGCTCGGCTTCCTGCTCGAGCTCGCCGAGGTCACCGTCGTCGGCGCGTTGAACCGCAAGGAGTCTCGCGGCGGCCACGCCCGCGAGGACTACCCCAACCGCGACGACACCAACTACATGCGCCACACGATGGCGTACAAGGAAGGGTCCGACCTTCTCAGTGACATCCGTTTGGACTACAAGCCTGTGGTCCAGACGCGGTACGAGCCGATGGAACGGAAGTACTGATCTCATGACGGCTGACAAGCGCTTGCGCGAGGAATCATGACTGGAGTTCTGGAGAAGCCCAACACTGGCGATTCCGAGCTGCCCCCTGTGCCCGAGGGCGCGGTGATGGTGACTCTGAAGATCGCCCGGTTCAATCCGGAGTCACCCGATGACGCGGGGTGGCAGAGCTTTCGCGTGCCCTGCCTGCCGTCGGACCGCCTGCTGAACCTGCTGCACTACGTGAAGTGGTACCTGGACGGGACGTTGACGTTCCGCCGGTCCTGCGCGCACGGCGTGTGCGGCTCGGATGCGATGCGGATCAACGGCGTGAACCGCTTGGCGTGCAAGGTGCTGATGCGCGACATGCTGCCGAAGAAGGCGTCCAAGCAGCTGACGATCACGATCGAGCCGATCCGCGGCCTGCCCGTGGAGAAGGACCTCGTCGTCGACATGGAGCCGTTCTTCGACGCGTTCCGCGCCATCAAGCCGTATCTCATCACGTCGGGCAATCAGCCGACGCGCGAACGCATTCAGAGCCAGACCGACCGCGCGCGCTACGACGACACCACCAAGTGCATCCTGTGCGCCTGCTGCACGACGTCGTGTCCCGTCTACTGGAGCGAAGGGTCGTATTTCGGACCGGCCGCGATCGTCAACGCGCACCGGTTCATCTTCGATTCGCGTGACGAGGGCGCCGCGGAGCGGCTCGACATCCTCAACGAGGTCGACGGAGTTTGGCGCTGCCGCACGACGTTCAACTGCACCGAAGCCTGCCCGCGCGGGATCCAGGTGACCAAGGCGATTCAGGAAGTCAAGCGCGCGTTGATGTTCGCGCGCTAGGTCGTTGGTGATTCGGGTGTAGTTTGTCACGCTGACGTTGACGAGTTACGCCCGAATCCCCGAGGAGGACGCGTGTCCCTACTGTCCTGGCAGCCCGTCGCCGACACGGTGTCCCGGCTCTTCGCCATGACGGTCAATCCCGCACCGCGCAAGGCTGTCCGCTTCCCCGAGGTCGCAGGGAACGCCGACGGCGATACCGTCCCGACGCGGCACGGACCCACCCGCGTCACGATCTATCGCCCACCCGCAGCCACCGATCGTCCCGCGGTGTACGTCAACGTCCACGGCGGCGGTTTCGTCGTCGGTCGCCCCGAACAGGACGACCCGTGGTGCCGCTACCTCGCTGCCCACGCCGGCGTCGTCGTCGTGAACGTCGACTATCTCCTTGCTCCCGGGCACCGCTTTCCCAGCGCCGCCGAGCAGGTGCTCGATGTGGTCCGGTGGGCCGCCGCTGCCGAACGCGACTGGGATGGCAGCCGGCTCTGCATCGGCGGCCAGAGCGCCGGCGGCAACCTCTCCGCGGCCGTCTCGCGGATGGCGCTGGAGGACAACGGCCCGCACATCTGTCTTCAGGTATTGCACTATGCGCCTTTGGATCTGGTGACGCCCACGTCGGAGAAGAAGTCGCCGCTCGGCTCGCGTGCCATTCTGACGCCGTGGATGGGTGAGGTATTCGACACCGCATACATCCCACGACGCCGCGACCGCGAGCACCGGTTCGCCTCTCCCGCATGGGGTTCCAATGCCGACGACCTCCGGGGTATCGCTCCCGCGGTCGTCATCACCACCGAGTACGACCGCTTGCGCGACGAAGGTGTGCGGTATGCGGCGAAGTTGGCCGAGGCTGGTTCGCTGGTGCGCCATCACGACGTCGCGGGTGTCGATCACGGCTACAACATCATGAGTGACGACGTCGAGGTGACACGACGCATGTACGACCTCATCGTGGCCGACGTCCGGGACGCCACAGCGCGCTAGGCCCACCGCCTCTGCAAAAAGTCACGGATCAGGGCCGTCACCGCTGCGAAGTCGCTCTCCAGCAGGAAGTGGCCGCCGTCGCGCAGATGGATCTCGGCGTCGACCGCGTCCTCGGCGAACGCCCGCGCGCCGTCCGGGCCGAAGAACGGATCCTTGTCGCCCCACACCGCGAGCAACGGAACACCGCTGGCGCGCAAGTAGTCGTGCAGGGCGGGATAAAGCTTGGGATTGGTGGCGTAGTCGAGGAACAACTTCAGCTGGATCTTGTCGTTGCCCGGGCGTGAGAGCAGCGCGAAGTCGTGGTGCCACGTGTCAGGGCTGACCACCGACTCGTCGGGAACGCCCGCCACGTACTGATGCCGCGTCGTCTCGAACGTCAGGATCTGGCGTAGCGCCGCCTCCGTCTCGGGCGTCTGCTCGCGCTGGTAATCCCACGCCGGGGCCCAGCCGTCGGCGACGAAGCCCGCGTCGTAGCCGTTGCCGTTCTGCGTGATGATCGCGGTGATCGCGTCCGGGTCGCGCAGCGCCAGCCGCCAGCCGACGGGCGCGCCGTAATCCTGGACATAGATCGCGTAGCGCGCGACGCCGAGCTGTTCGAGCAGCCCCGCAACGTGTTCGGCGAGCGCATCGAAGGTGTAGTCGAATTCGTCGACCGACGGCATATCCGAATAGCCGAAGCCGAGGTAGTCGGGGGCGATGACCCGGTAGCGGTCGGCGAGCGCGGGGATGAGGTTGCGGAACATGAACGAGCTGGTCGGGAACCCGTGCAGCAGCACGACGACAGGGGCGTCGGCGGCACCGGCTTCCCGATAGAAGACCCGGCGGCCGCCGACAGTCGCGTAGCGGTGATGGACTTCGTGCACAACTAACTCCTATAACTAGTTTTGATGGTTATAGCCATTGAACCCACGATTGTGTAACCTGTCAATAGGTTTTTGGAGGTTAGACATGGAGTTAAGCGCAAGCACGCCCGAGGACGAGGCGTTCCTGCTCGACCTGCTCAACACCACGCCCGTGATCGACGGCGTACCGACCGATCACCTGGACGGCGACTGGATGACCGCGCACAACCTCCGAGCCACCGCCGACGAACGCGCCGCGCTGGCCGAGGCTCGCTCCGCGATACAGGGGGTGATCCGCGGCGACCTGAAACCCACTGCGCTACAGCCGCTTCTGGCCGGAGTTCGCCTGAGCCCCACGACAGCCGATGACGGCGTCGACTGGCAGCTCGCAGGCGTCGACGCGGCGGCGCGCGCAGTCCTGGCCTGGGACGGGCTACGCGTCAACAGCCCGGGGCGGCTCCGGCCCTGCGCCAACACCGAATGCCAGCTGTTCCTGATCGATCGCAGCAAGCCGAACACGGCACGCTGGTGCTCGATGGCGATCTGCGGCAATCGCATGAAGGCGCGCCGCCACTATCAGCGGTCACGCAGTTGAGGGTTCGTCCTCGTCCGCGCCGGCCTCGGACTCCTCGGGGGCGTCCTTCTCCCCGGCCTGCTCGGCCACCTGTTCGAGGTAGTACCGGACCATCACCGCGACCGCCGCAGCCACCGGGACCGCAAGGAACGCGCCGATCACACCGAACGTCGAGGCACCCAACGTCACCGCCAGCAGCACGATGACGGCATGCAGCTTCATCGACTTCGACTGCAGCCAGGGCTGAAGCACGTTCCCCTCAAGTTGCTGCACCGCGAGAATGATCCCCAGCACGATCAGCGCGGTGACCGGACCGTTGGCAACCAACGCGATCAGCACCGCGAGGCCACCGGCCACGAACGCACCGACGATCGGGATGAAGCCGCCGATGAACGTGATGACCGCCAGGGCGTACGCGAGCGGAACCCCGAGGATCACCAGGCCGATCCCGATCAGCACCGCGTCGACCAGACTCACGAGAGCCTGGGTGCGGATGAATCCTCCGAGCGTGGCCCACACCCTCGCGAAGACCTCGGCGAGATGCGGACCGGCCGGCCTGCCGACGGTACGGCGCAGCCACGGGATGAATCGCGGCCCGTCCTTGAGGAAGAAGAACGTCACGACGACCGCCGTGAATACCGTGACGAGCGCCGAGGTCGCAGCGCCGACGCCGGTGAAGACGCCCGACGCGATCTGCGCACTGCTCGAGTTCAACCGGTCGGTGATGGCGGCGACCGCCGAATTGAGTTGCTCCTCACTGATGTTCAGTGGCGGGCCGCCGAGCCAGTCCCGCACCTTGACGACGCCGGCTGTCGCCTGCTCAGCGAGTTCCGCGGACTGCTCGACGATCGCCGGGGCCACCGCGGCGACCACGCCGGCGATGACCGCGACGGCGACCAGCAGCACCAGCAGCACCGCCGCCGCGGGCGGTACTCCCTTGTCCCGCAGCCAGCGCACCGGCGGCCACAACACCGTGCACACGATCAAGGCCAGCGCCACCGGCAGCAGGATCACCCAGGTCTTGCCGACAACCCAGGCCAGCACCCATAGCGCGGCCGCCACGGCAACGAACTCGATTGCGACCACCGCGCTCGACCGGAGATGGGCGCCATAGACCGAACCGCGGGGTGAGAGTTTCTCCTGCACGCCCCATTCTTTACCCGCCCACGGCAATTTGAAGTACCGAGTCACACTCCGGCGGGCTGTGTCGTCTGGAAGGTATGACGACCACACGCCTCGAACCCGTGCCAACGCAACGCGCATCGCTGCTCACCCGGCTGATGTGGCGCTACGCCAAACGCCGCTTCGGCGAGGTACCGGAACCTTTCGCGATCTACGCCCACCACCCCGGCCTGATGATCGCGGGTGCCGTGCACGAGGGGATGCTGGAACGGGCGTCCACCGAGTTGCCCGCCGGCGTGCGTGAGCTGGCCGTCTACTGGGTGGCCCGGCAGATCGGCTGCTCGTGGTGCGTGGACTTCGGCGCAATGCTGATGCGCCTCGACGGCCTGGACATGGCCCGGCTCGCAGACATCGACGACTATGCGACGTCACCGAGCTTCTCCGATGACGAGCGTGCCGCCATCGCCTACGCCGCGGCCATGACGACGGACCCGCACGCCGTGACCGACGAGCAGGTCGACGACCTGCGGCGCCGATTCGGCGACAAGGGCGTCATGGAGCTGACCTATCAGATCGGCGTGGAGAACATGCGGGCCCGGATGAATGCCGCGCTGGGAATCACCGAACAGGGCTTCGGTTCGGGCGACGCCTGCCGGGTGCCCTGGGCGAGGTGACAACCCGTCACCGTCGCAGGTTAGGGTACCCTAACCGCCCATGCGATTCGGTGTACTTCTCAACATGGGCGCTCCGGTGGGTGCCACGGCCGACGAGGTCGTCGGGCTCGCGCTCACGCAGGCTGAGCTCGCCGAGGAGGCGGGCTATGACGAACTGTGGGTCACCGAGCACCACTTCATCCGGTTCGGGATCAACCCCAGCGCCCTGACGACCGCCGGATTCCTGCTCGGACGCACCCGCACCATCGGCGTCGGCACATCGGTCGTCCTGTCTCCCCTGTGCCACCCGGTGGAACTCGCGGAGCGGGCGGCGCTGCTCGACCACCTCAGCGGCGGCCGATTCGAACTCGGCCTTGGCCGCGGCGGCTACCGGCGCGACTACGAGATGCTCGACGTCGACTTCGCGCGATGGAACGACGAACCGCACGGCACCGTGGACCGGCTGATCGACCTGTGGTCGTCCTCCGAGCTGCAGCCGTCGTCCCGCACCCGGCCCCATCCTCCGCTACTGATGGCCACGTCCAGCGAAGTAGGCCTGAAGTGCGCTGCCGCCAACGGTTTTGCGCTTCAGCATTACTTCGCAACCCCCGCGTCAGCGCGGGTGTCGCTGGAGCAGCGCTACCGCGACATCGGCGGCAGCGACCCCGACCATCTCCACACCGTCATCGCCGTCGTCGACGACGCACCCGATGCCCGCGAACGGTTGGCTGCGGCGCTGCGCGAGTCCTTCCGCCACGGTGACCACCCGCACGTCCCTCAGGCGCCCGACCGTCACGTTGGCCCGGACGGCACGCGACTGGACCCCGACGCGATGGCCGGGATGGTCGCCGCCGGCGCGATCATCGGCCCGGTCGGTCAGGTTGTCGACGAGCTCGGGGACTTCGTCCTGGAGACCGGTGCGCGTCGCGTCGCCGTGTATCACGAGGCGATCGGAGACGCGGAACGCACGCTGGAGTCGCTGCGGACCTTCGCCGACCACGTCATTCCGCAGCTGTCCGGGATGTGACCACGTGCGCTGAGCGTGCGGTTGAATCGACGGTGATGACCGACGAAGAACAGCGCGCGGTTTCGGGTGGGCGGCCGCGCGACGCATCGATCGACCAGCGAGTGCTCGCCGCCACGCGGGAACTGCTGATGGAGGTCGGCTGGGACAATCTGAGCGTCCGAATGGTCGCCGTGCGCGCCGGCGTGGGACGGTCCAGCCTGAACCGCAGGTGGGGCTCGAAAGCCGAACTGGTTCTCTACGCAATCCTCGGCGAGACGCCCGACCTGTCCCCCTTCTCGGGCACCGACCTGCCGGGCTGGATCGAATGGGTGGTGCGCGGCAGCCACGAGCTGTTCTCCACCCCTGAGGTCAGCGAAGCCGTGCCGGGGCTCATGCTGGCACTGCGGGAAAATGACGAACTGCGAAAAGCATTGTGGGCCAACTTCAGTGGACCGGCTGTCCAGTTGTTCATCGATCACCGGCACGCTACGACAGCGGCCCAGCGGCGGCGCGCGGACCGCGATGCCCGAGCGATCCTGGTGATGGCGGCAGGAGCCGCGCTGTTCATGTCGACGATCGCCTCGGACGAGGATTCCGATGCGCTACGTGGGAGAATCACCGAACTGCTGCAGCGCAGCGCCGGCGCCGAATGACGCGACGATGGCATCGCTCGGTGAGCGCCACGTCATCGCCAGCTCCCGCAGCGTGACGCTGTCATCGGTCGGAGTGCCTGCGGTGAGCAGCGTCGCCGCCTCATAGCTCAGCCCTGCGGGCACCGGCATTACCCGCGCTGCGGCGTCGGCGGCGCGGGCCGCCGCGAGCAGCGCCGCGGCCGGAAGCGGGACCCTACGGATCCGCCGCCCCAACCCCTGCTCGAGCGCGTCGATCATGTCGTCGAATGTCAAAAGGACTCCGCCGCACAGATAGCGGCGCGGTCCCCGTCCCGGATGCATGAGCCGCGCATGGACCTCTGCGACGTCGAGCACGTCGATCATCTGCATGCCGCCCTTGAGCTTCGGGGCCACAGCCCACCGCACGATCGGCGACCAGCCCTGCTGAGTCACCCCCGGCGCAGTGCAGAACGCGGGACCCACGACGCTCGACGGGTACGTCACCACGACCGGCGCGCCGGTGCGCTGCAGCTCCCGAGCGACCCTGTCGGCGTATCCCTTCGTCTTGGCATACGCACTTCGACCGGCCGCCGTGGGCGTGGCCAACGAGATAATCCCGTCTGAAGGCGGGAACAGCGCGCTGTAACTGCTCACCGACACCACGGGGTCCAAGCCGCGCTCGACAGCGGCACGCAGAATCGCTTCTGTGGCACAGGCGTTGACATCCCACATGAGTTGGACGCGACGTTCGTCGGTGCCGACGACACCCGCGGCGCTCACCATCGCGTCGGCACCGGTCAGCAGCCCACGCACATCGGCGTCCCGACGGATGTCCCCGACGGCGATACTGACCGGGCCCAACTCACGCAACCGGCCGAGCACGGGCGCCGAGACCTCGCCAGGTAGCACAAGCAGTTTCACGTGATGTCCCGCCACCAGCAGTGCGCGCGCCACGTGCGCACCCAGGTATCCCGTTGCCCCCGTGATCGCGACGCGCACTGGTTCACTCCCCACTCTCTCGTGTACGTTACGATGCCAATGGTATCGATACAGGTATTCGAATCCGCGCGGCTGGGTCCGCTGACGCTGAAGAACCGCATCGTGAAGGCGGCGACGTTCGAAGGGGTCATGCCGCGCGGTCAGGTGAGCGACGAACTCGTCGACTTCCATGCCGAGGTCGCGCGCGGTGGAGCCGCGATGACGACCGTCGCCTACTGCGCCGTCTCCCCCGACGGACGGGTCCACCGGGACACGATCGTCCTCGACCGTGAACGCGCGCAACAGCTTCGACGGCTGACGACCGCCGTGCACGACGCCGGTGCCTTGGCGTGCGCACAGATCGGTCATGCCGGACTGGTGGCGAACACCCTGTCGAACCGCATGCCGACGCTCGCCCCGTCGACCCGATTCAGCGCCCCCGCCATGGGTTTGGTGCGGGGCGCGACCGGCGAACAGCTCGAGGCTGTCGTCGACAACTTCGGTGTCGCTGCGGCGAATGCGGTGGACGCGGGCTTCGACGCCATCGAGATACACATGGGCCACGGCTATCTGCTCAGTTCGTTCTTCAGCCCGAATCTGAACAGGCGAACCGACCGCTACGGCGGAGACACCCGACGGCGTGCCGAGCTGGCCCGCCGAGTGGCTGAACGCGTTCGGCTCCGTGCCGGCGAAAGCGTGGCTGTGACAGCTAAATTCAACATGGACGACGGAGTCCGGCGCGGTTTTTGGCTGACAGACAGCCTGCCGACCGCACGGCTACTCGAAGCTGACGGGCACTTGGACGCGCTACAGCTGACCGGCGGCAGCTCACTGTCGAATCCGATGTACTACTTCCGCGGCGAGGTGCCCCTGGACGAGTTCATTGCCTTACAGCCACCCGCTGTCGGCCTCGGCTTGCGGGTGATCGGCCGCCGCCTGTTCCGCCGTTACCCGTTCGAGGAGGCGTTCTTTCTGCCGCAGGCGCGGCAATTCCGGGCGGCGCTCTCGATGCCGCTGATGCTCCTCGGAGGCATCAACCGCCTCGAGACGGTCGAGGGAGCCCTCGACGAGGGTTTCGATTTCGTCGCGATGGCGCGAGCGCTGCTGCGCGAACCCGATCTGGTCGACCGCTTCCGGACCGGAAGGACCGCGGAAAGCTTGTGTGTGCATTGCATGAAATGCATGCCGACGGTGTACAGCGGTACGCACTGCGTGTTGCGCTCGCCTACCTCAACGGTGAGCCGGTGAACTTGTCCGGGTTCGAGACGTCGTAGATCGCGACCACCTGCCCGTCGCGCACCGTGAGCGCCTGGATGCGCGGCGCGATCGCCGGGGCGGTGTCGGTGGCCTCCGCGCCCGGCGAGTAGAGACCCAGTTCGCCGTTGACCAGACCGAGCACCCCGCTGTCGGACAGCCGCTGCGCGCCGTAGCGCTGCGCGAGCCCGAACAGGAACCGCGCGACCTTGTCCCGCCCGTGAATGACGCGCGCCGCGGTCGGTGCGCGGCGGTTCGAATCGCCGGTGAACGTCACGTCCGGGTGCAGCAGCGACACCACGACGTCCAAGTCCCCCGACGCCATCGCCGCCAGCAGCTTGCCGACCACCTCGGCGTGCTCGGCCGCGGGCGGCGGCGCCGACGACACCGCGCGTCGTGCCCGCGATGCCAGCTGACGGGCCGACTCGGGCGTCGACCCGAGAATGTCGGCGATCTCGGTGAACGGCACCGCGAAACCGTCGTGTAGGACGAACGCGACCCGCTGGTCTGGCGTCAGGTTCTCGAGCACCACCATCGCGGCGAACCGCGCGTCCTCACCGGCGACGACCAACGCCAGCGGGTCGTCTCCGTCGAGGCCCGTCACCACGGGCTCAGGCAACCACTCACCGACATACTTTTCGCGGCGGTGCGCCGCCGACCGCAGCCGGTCCAGCGCGAGTCGGCTCACGACCGTCGTCAGCCACGCCTTCAGATCGTTGACGGACGTGCCGCGGTTGGCCGCCCACCGAAGCCACGCATCCTGGACGATGTCCTCGGCATCGGCGACGGTTCCGGTGAGTCGGTACGCGACGGACAGCAGGTGCGGTCGCAGCTGCTCGAACTCGGCGACGCGCGCGGTCGCGGTCATCTGTCGAGTCTAGAACGGACGATCGGACGTCGTTTTATCTCGGATTCCGTCGCCTGAAGGCATCCTCACAACGATTTCCGCGTACGAGGCGCGGGGACACTACCGGAACCGTATTGTTCGCCCCATGGCAATCACGGAGGATCCGTCGACTCCCGCTGTCGGCGGCAAGGGTCTGCAGGCGGGGGCCCTCGGCCTCGTCGGCAACGTCGTCATCGGCCTCGGGGCCGTCGCGCCCGCGTACAGCCTTGCTGCGACGCTCGGCTACGTCGTCCTCAACGTCCAGGAGAAGGCGCCGGCGATGTTTGTGCTGGCGTTCATCCCCATGCTGCTCGTCGCGTTCGCCTACAAAGAGCTGTCCCAGGACACCCCGGACTGCGGCACGACGTTCACTTGGGGCACCAAAGCATTCGGTCCGTGGATCGGCTGGATCGGCGGCTGGGGCCTTGCCGTGTCGGCGATCATCGTGCTGGCCAACGTCTCCGAGATCGCCGCGATCTATCTCTACAGTTTCCTCGGCCTGGACAACCTCGCCGAGAGCGTGCCCGCGACTGTCGGTCTCGGCTGCTTCTTCATCGTCGCGATGACGCTCGTCTCGGCGCGCGGCATCGTCGTCAGCGAGCGGGTGCAGAACGTTCTGATCGCCATCCAGTTCGGGGTGCTGATCACCGTCAGCGTCATCGCGTTGATCCGGGTGTTCTCCGACACCGCCGGAGAACAGGCCATCACCCCGGAGCTGTCGTGGCTGTGGCCGAGCGGCCTCGACGTGTCGTCGATCGCCGCCGCGGTGATCCTGTGCATCTTCATCTACTGGGGCTGGGATGCGTGCCTGGCCGTCGGCGAAGAAACCAAGGATCCAGGAAAGACACCTGGCATCGCCGCGCTCGTCACGACCGTCATCCTGGTGTGTACCTACGTGCTCGTCGCCTACGCACTCCAGTCCTTCGCGGGCTTCAGCGAGGTCGGCATCGGCTTGAACAACCCGAACAACACCGACGACGTCCTCACCGTCCTCGGCGAGCCGGTGGCCGGCCAGATCGCGGCATCGGCTCTCCTGCTGACGGTTTCGGTGTCGGCACTGTCGTCAACTCAGACGACCATCCTGCCGACCGCGCGCGGGACGCTGTCGATGGCGGTCTACGAAGCCATCCCGAAGCGGTTCTCGAATGTCCACCCGCGCTACATGACTCCGGCATTCGGCACCATCGTGATGGGCATCGCGGCGCTGTTCTTCTACCTGGTGCTCAAGCTGCTGTCGGAGAACGCGCTGCTCGACTCGGTCGCATCGCTGGGCCTCGCCGTGGCGTTCTACTACGGCATCACCGCGTTCGCCTGCGTATGGTACTTCCGCAGGACGCTGTTCCAGTCGGCGCGAAACCTGTTCTTCCGCGGCGTCTTCCCGCTCCTGGGCGGGCTCGCGATGCTGGCCGCATTCGTGATCAGCGCCAAGGACATGATCCAGCCCGACTACGGCTACACCGCCTTCGGCCCGATCGGCGGGGTCTTCGTGCTCGGCGTGGGCATGCTCGTGCTGGGCATC
Organism: Mycobacterium bulgaricum; assembly: GCF_041287165.2. Taxonomy (NCBI): domain Bacteria; kingdom Bacillati; phylum Actinomycetota; class Actinomycetes; order Mycobacteriales; family Mycobacteriaceae; genus Mycobacterium; species Mycobacterium bulgaricum. The sequence continues at coordinate 211,094 of NZ_JBGGKV020000002.1, forward strand.
CCGCTGATGCTGGCATGCTTCGCCTTCGGCACCAAGCGCTTCTTCCGCGGAGAGACGCTCAATGCCGACACCGCAGTCAAGGTCCCGGACACCTTCTAAAGAGAGAGTCCCGCAATGCATTTGACAGTCGGCTATCTCGCAACCCCGACGGGCGACGACGGCGTGGCGCTGGCCAGTGCGCTCGCCAAGACCTTCGACGCGACGGTGGACGTCGTCATCGTGGTCCGCGAAGAACTCCCCGACGGCCATCCCGGCCGCGCGGAGTATCAGCAGATGCTGGTCACCCGCGGCGAGCAGTGGGTCGCCAAAGCCGTTGCATCGCTGGAGGCCGATGGTGTGACGGTCGGCTCGGAGGTGATCGTCGGAGAGTCGTTCGCGCAGGAACTTGTCGAATTCGCCGAGAGCAAGTCCTCCGACCTGATCGTGGTCGGCGGGGCGCGCGACGGCTTCTTCGGCAGGCACACCATCGGCCCGGTCACCGGTGCGCTGCTGCATGTTTCGTCGATCCCGGTGGCGCTGGCCCCGCGTGGCTACGCCGAGGATCCGGACGAGTCGATCACCGCGGTCACGGCAGCGGTGCCGACGCGGGCGGGCGACGACAATCCACTTCCCTTCACCATCACGCTCGCCAGCGCTGCGGGCCTCCGAGTCCGGATGCTGTCGCTGGTGTCGGCGGAGAACCTCGCCGAGGCGGGCAGCGCGAAAGAGGTTCGGGCACTGCAGGTTGCCGCCGCCGAAGAGAACCTCGCCGTTGCCGCCCGCGCCCTGCCCGATTCGCCGGAGATCGAGTCACTGGTCGCCGACGGCATGACGCTGGAGTCGGCGCTCAAGAAGCTCAAGTGGGACGACGGCGACCTGCTCGTGGTGGGCTCGTCGAGGTTCGCTGCGCCGAGCCGGATTTTCCTGGGATCGACCGCCGCGCGGATCCTCGCCGGCGTTGACGTTCCGGTGATTGTGGTGCCACGCGACGACGAATAGCGTCTTATCGCGAAATATTATTCCGGGCTGTGATCAGCGGCCAGATCGCAACCCGGAATGATATTTCGCGAGAGGCAGGCTAGCGCTTGGTGAAGATCGTTCGGTGCCAGTCCTTGTCGACCGCGCCGGTGATGTCGCTCATCACGTGCTTGATCGACAGGTATTCCTCAAGCGAGTACTGGCTCATGTCCTTGCCGAAGCCCGACGCGCCGAAGCCACCGTGCGGCATCTCGGAGATGATCGGAATGTGGTCGTTGATCCACACGCACCCGGCGTGGATCTCGCGCGAAGCACGTTGTGCGCGATACACATCCCGCGTCCACGCCGACGCCGCCAACCCGTACTTCGTGTCGTTGGCCTGCCGCAGCGCGTCGTCGTCATCGGTAAACGACCGTGCGACGAGCACCGGCCCGAAGATCTCGTCCCGCCACACCTCAGACTGTTCGGACACGTCGGCGATCAACGTCGGCCGGTAGAACGACCCCGGCCCGTCGGGCGCGACGCCGCCGGTGACGATCCGTCCGCCTTCCCCCGGCGCCCGCTCGACCATGCCCGCCACCTTCGCGCGGTGCGCCGACGAGATCAGCGGCCCCAGATCAGTGTCCGGATCCGCGGGATCCCCGACGACGACACCGGACATCACCTCCGCGACACCGGCCACGAAGTCGTCGTACAGATCGCGGGCCACGATCGCCCGCGTCGCCGCCGTGCAGTCCTGCCCGGTGTTGATCAGCGCCCCGGCCACCGCACCCTGAATCGCCGCATCCAGATCGGCATCGTCGAAGACCACGAACGGCGCCTTGCCGCCCAGTTCGAGCTGCGTCCGGTGCCCGTGCGCCGCCGCCGCCAACATGACGCGACGTCCCACCGGCGTCGACCCGGTGAACGTCACCATGTCCACGTCGGCATGCCCGGCCAATGCCGAACCGACGTCCACCCCGGCACCGGTCACCACGTTGAACACGCCGTCCGGCAAGCCGGCCTCCGACGCCAGCCGCGCCAGCGTCACCGTGGTCAGCGGAGTGATCTCCGCCGGCTTGATCACCACCGAGCATCCCGCCGCCAGCGCGGGCAGCACCTTCCACACCGCCATCTGCAGCGGGTAGTTCCACGGCGTGATGGTTGCGACGACGCCGACGGCCTCGCGCCGGATCGACGAGGTGTGATCGCCCGAGTACTCCGCAGACGCCTTGCCTTCGAGGTGGCGTGCCGCGCCGGCGAAGAAGTCGATGTTGTCGACACTGCCGGGCACGTCGAACTCGGTGGCCAGCCGCACCGGCTTGCCGGTCTGCCGCACCTCCTCGTCCACCAGAGCCGACGACGCCTCGTTGGCCAGTTTCGCGAGCTTGGCCAGTACTGCCGACCGCTCGGCCGGGGTCGCCCCTGCCCAACCGGCCAGCGCCGCCCGCGCCGACGCGACCGCGGTGTCGACGTCGCCGGGTTGCGCCAACGCGTACTCGGCGACGGCATCCCCGGTCGCCGGGTTGATCACCTGATGAATCGGACCCGCAGTCGCAACGGGCGCCCCGTCGATCCAGCTTCCGGCCAGCGTGGCGGTTTGAGCGGCAGTCATAGGTCAACGCTAGCGCGCCGGAGCCAGCCGAGCTACGCATTACCGCATTGACAGCTGGTTTGAACGATTGATTTCGCCGTCATGGTTGCTTGTCACGACGGATTCCGTGCACAATCACAGGCATGGCCAACCCCGGGTTACCCCATGCCGTCGGCCCCGTCTCGTTCCGTGTGAACCAGTCTCGCCCGGGCGCCGCTTTTCAGCTCGACGAACTGTCCAAGGCGATCATCGAGAAGCTGCAGCAGGACGGTCGACGCTCCTACGCGGGTATCGGCAAGGCCGTCGGCCTCTCGGAGGCCGCGGTGCGTCAGCGCGTTCAGCGCATGGTCGACGCCGGAGTCATGCAGATCGTCGCGGTCACCGATCCCCTGCAGCTCGGCTTCGCCCGCCAGGCCATGATCGGCATCAAGTGCACCGGCGACACCACCAAGATCGCCCAAAAGCTCGCCGAGATCGAATCGGTCGACTACGTCGTGCTGACCGCGGGCTCGTTCGACGCCATCGTCGAGGTCGTCTGCGAAGACGACGACAGCCTGCTCGAACTTCTCAACACCCAGATCCGCGCATTGCCGGGAGTGATATCCACCGAAACCCTTGTTTATCTGAAACTTGTTAAGCAGCAATACAATTGGGGCACACGATGACCATCATCTCCGAAACCGAACAGTCCACGAATTCCGCCATGGGCGCCAAGGCGAACCGCCACCTGTGGGGCCACTTCGCCCGCCATGGCGCGGGCATCACCCCGACGATCATCACCCGCGGTGAGGGCGTCCACATCTGGGACAGCGAGGGTAACCGGTACATCGACGGACTCTCGGGCCTGTTCGTCGTCCAGGTCGGCCACGGCCGGGCCGAGCTGGCCGAGGTCGCTGCCAAGCAGGCCGAGACCTTGTCGTTCTTCCCGCTGTGGTCCTTCGCGACCCCGCCCGCCATCGAACTCGCCGAGCGGATCGCCAATTACGCTCCCGGCGATCTCAACCGGGTCTTCTTCACCACCGGCGGCGGCGAAGCCGTCGAGAGCGCCTGGAAACTGGCAAAGCAGTACTTCAAGCTGACCGGCAAGCCCGGCAAGTACAAGGTGTTGTCGCGGTCCATCGCCTATCACGGCACACCGCAGGGCGCGCTGGCCATCACCGGCATCCCGGCCTTCAAGGCGCCGTTCGATCCGCCGACCCCCGGCGGCTTCCGCGTCCCCAACACCAACTTCTACCGGGCACCGGAACAATTCAGCACCGACCCGAAGGCGTTCGGCCGGTACTGCGCCGACCGGATCGCCGAGGCGATCGAGTTCGAAGGCCCCGACACCGTGGCCGCGGTATTCCTCGAGCCGGTGCAGAACGCGGGCGGCTGCTTCCCGCCCCCGCCCGGATACTTCGAGCGGGTCCGCGAGATCTGCGACGAGTACGACGTGCTGCTGGTCTCCGACGAGGTGATCTGCGCCTACGGCCGCATCGGATCGATGTTCGCGTGCAACGACTTCGGCTACGTACCCGACATCATCACCTGCGCCAAGGGTCTGACATCGGGCTACTCGCCGATCGGCGCGATGATCGCGAGCGACCGGCTGTTCGAGCCGTTCGACGACGGGCAGACGGTGTTCGGGCACGGTTACACGTTCGGCGGGCATCCGGTCTCGGCCGCGGTGGCGCTGGCCAACCTCGACATCTTCGAGCGCGAAAGCATCAACGACCACGTGAAGGAGAACGCTCCGGCGTTCAGATCCACGCTGGAGAAGCTCTACGATCTGCCGATCGTCGGCGACGTCCGCGGCGAAGGCTTCTTCTACGGCATCGAACTCGTCAAGGACAAGGCCACCAAGGAGACCTTCGACGACGACGAGTGCGAACGACTGCTGCGCGGCTTCCTGACACCGGCGCTGTTCGAAGCGGGCCTCTACTGCCGTGCCGACGACCGCGGCGACCCAGTCGTGCAGCTCGCCCCGCCGCTCATCAGCGGGCAGGCCGAGTTCGACGCCATCTACGACATCCTGCGCAACGTGCTCACCGAGGCGTCTGCGCGGATGTAGGTGTCAGGCGGTGAAGCCGCCGTCGACGTTCCAGTTCGCACCGGTCACGAATCCCGACTCGGTGCCGGCCAGGAAGCTGACGACGGCGGCGACATCGCGACTGTGGCCGTAGCGCCCCAAGGCAACCACCTGCGTCTTGAGTTCTTCGGCGAATTCACTGTCGGCGGGGTTCATCTCGGTGTCGATCGGACCCGGCTGGACATTGTTCACGGTGATCCCGCGCGGACCCAGCTCGCGCGCGAGCCCGCGGGTCAGCGATGACACCGCGCCCTTGGTCATCGCGTAGGCGGTGATGCCGGGTCCGGGTACCCGGTCGGCGTTGATGCTGCCGATGTTGATGATTCGCGATCCCTCCCCCAGGTGGTCGAGCGCGCTGCGGGACGCCCAGTAGACGCCGTTGATGTTGACCGCCACGAGGCGTTCGTACTGCTCGGGCGTGGTGTCCTCGAAGCGTGAAAGGTGGCCGATGCCTGCGTTGTTGACCAGCACGTCCAATCCGCCGAGCTCGGCGACCGCCTGTTCGACGGCGGCCGCGATCTGCGCCGGATCGGCAGCGTCGGCCTTGATCGGCACGGCGGTACCCCCGTTGTCCGCGACCTCCCCGCTGAGCGCTTTCGCCTCGACCTCCGCGGCCGAGTAGGTGAACGCGACGGCGGCCCCGTCGGCAGCCAGTCGCCGGACGATCTCGGCGCCGATCCCGCGTGAGCCGCCGGTCACGAGCGCCCGCCGCCCGGTCAGTGGTGTGGTCATCTCGTGGCCTCTCGTGAAAGAACGGATGTGTTTCTCAGTACGCTGAGGTCAAGGCCATGTTCGGCCGATTCATTCCCGAGCGCGCCATGGCCGGGTGGCCGGGTCTAACGTCGTCGACGTGAGTTCCCCGAAACCACCGATCGATCCGGTCCGCTGGCACGCGCCCCCGGTTGAACCGCTGCCAGAGTTCCCCGGCGCCGACCTCACCCTCGTGGAGGTGCCCGGCGGAGACCCCGAGGATGTCGTCGTCGACACCCACGGCTACCTGTGGGTCGGCGCCCGCAACGGCAACATCGTGCGGTTCGCGCCCGACGGCACCAGGCCCGAAGTGGTCGCCAACGCCGGGGGCCGCCCACTGGGCCTCTGCGTCGCCCGCGACGGGCACCTGCTGATCTGCGACAGTCCGCAAGGGCTCCTGGCACTTGACCCGACGACGCGAAGCATCGAGGCGCTGGTGACGTCGATCGGGGGACGCCGGCTGACTTTCTGCTCGAATGTCGCCCAAACAGCGGACGGCACAGTCTATTTCACCGAGTCGACGAGCGCGTTCACCATCGACCGCTACATGGGAGCGATCTTCGAAGCGCGAGGGCGCGGCGCACTGCACCGCCTCGATCCCGATGGCAATGTCACCACGCTCGTGGACGGCTTGTACTTCGCCAACGGCGTCACGCCCACGGCGGACGGTTCTGCGCTCGTCTTCGCGGAGACGCAGGGTCGCCGGTTGTCGAAGTACTGGTTGACCGGACCGCAGGCCGGATCGGTGACACCGTTGGCCGTGCACCTGCCTGCGATGCCCGACAACCTGTCGACGGGCGCCGACGGCCGAATCTGGTGCGCGATGGTCACCCCCGCCAATCCGCTGGCCGACCGACTCGCCGCGGGACCACCCCTGGTGCGCAAGCTGCTCTGGCGCCTACCTGACCGGCTGCAGCCCAAGCCGGAGGCCGTCGTATGGGCCGTCGCGTTCGACCCCGACAGCGGTCAGGCCGTTGCCGGCATCAGGATGACCCACCCCGGCTTCAGCATGGCGACGGGATTGGTCGAGGCGGGCGGCCGACTCTGGCTCGGCAGCATCGGCGGACCGCACCTGGCAAGCGTGCCGCTTCCTCAGAGCCCGAGTTCGCTGAGCCCGGGATGATCGGCATGTCCGGCACGGACTTTGGCAACTGCGGTGTCCAGGGTGAACGGCGGAACCAAGGCGCTCACGTCCTCATCCTTTCAGGAACGCGAGCAGATCGGCATTGACGACATCGGCATGCGTGGTGGGCATTCCGTGGGGAAAGTCCTTGTATGTCTTCAGAATTCCATTCTTGAGCAGTTCTTCCGCTTTCGGTCCGGCCGCCACGTACGGAACGATCTGGTCGTCTTCGCTGTGCATCACCAGCACCGGCACGGTGATCTTCTTGAGGTCCTCGGTGAAATCCGTCTGCGAGAAGGCGACAATGCCGTCGTAGTGCGAATACGCATCGCCCATCATCCCCTGGCGCCACCAGTTCTCGATGACGGCCGGCTCTGGCTGCACTCCGGGTCGGTTGAACCCGTAGAACGGGCCCGCGGCCAAGTTGCGGTAGAACACCGACCGATTGGCGGCGAGCTGCGCCTGCAGATCGTCGAAGACCGCCTTGGGCTGGCCCTCCGGGTTGGCGTCGGTAGCCACCATCAGCGGCGGCACCGCGCTGATGAGTGCGGCCTTGGCGACCCGCTCTTCGCCGTGCCGCGCCAGGTAGCGGACCACCTCACCGCCGCCGGTCGAGTGGCCGATGTGGATGGCGTCGCGCAGGTCGAGATGCGCGACGAGGGCTGCGAGGTCGTCGGCGTAGTGGTCGAGGTCGTGGCCGTCGGGCGTCTGGGTGGACCTGCCGTGGCCGCGCCGGTCGTGGGCGACCACGCGGTAGCCGCGCTGGAGGAAGAACAGCATCTGGTTGTCCCAGTCGTCGGACGAGAGCGGCCAACCGTGACTGAACACGATGGGCTGCCCGGAACCCCAATCCTTGTAGAAGATGTCCGTGCCGTCGGCGGTGGTGAAGATGCTCATGCGAACACCTTGGTCGCGACACGGTCCGGCGGCATCGACGCTGGCCGCCATCACATCTACCGGATAACCCCCAGAACGATTCCTGCCAACCGGCATTCAATTCCTGCCACGTGAAATGAACCTGGGAGGCCACGGGTTTACCAGAGCAGAACCGACAAAAGGGAAGCGCAGGAACCGAAATGAAGAACTTCGCGATCGCCACCGCCGCCGGAGCCACCCTCACCGCGGCGCTCTTCGCCCTCGCCGCACCCGCCGCGGCGGCCCCCTCGGGCGGAGACGTCCAGGACACCATCAGCCGGCTGGAGGCCGAAGGTAACCGCGTCATCGTCAACCGGCTGTCCGACACCCCGTTGTCGCAGGCCACCGTGGTCGGCGTGAACCCGGGCGCCGACATCCGCTCGACCGTCCAGGGCACCAGCGACAGCAGTGCCCAGCAGCAGACGATCACGGGCAAGGTCTACTACGTGAACGTCAAGTAGACCCCAGACTCAAAGGGGCGCCTCCTACTCCCCCCGCTGGAGGCGCCCCTTTGCCATGTCTAGGGGATCAACCGCAGCCTTCTGGCTTTCGACACCGACTCGTAACGCGTGCGGGCCCCGAGTTTGGTTGCCGCGCTGCGCAGATAGCTCTTGACGGTCTCCGGCTTCAACGAAAGTCGCCGGGCCGCTTCGGAGTTGGTGCAACCGAGCGCCACCTGGGCCAGGACATCGAGCTCTCGCGGCGTCAGCGGCGGACCGTCCGGGGCGGCGCCGTCACTTCCCGACAGCGTGTCGGCAAGCGCGCGCAGGCGGTCCTGCAGCGCGGCGGGCGCCGACACGGCCAGCAGCCGCAGTTCGGCGTGAACCTCGCGGATCTGCTCGGCACTGACCTCGCCGCTGGTCGTCAGATGCGCCTCCCGTAACCGGAGCCGACGGTCGACCTCGTCGCGAATACGCAGCTCGTCGCCGAGCCGTTGCGCCGCCTCCACCACCAGGTCGGCCACCCGGCCGCCGAACGGGGCCCCGGTTCGGTACGCGCCGTAGAGCATTGCGCGAGCCCGCCCCTCGACCAGAACCGGAACGGCCAGGACCGACTGGATGCCTTCGGAGAGCACCGGACCGTCGTAGTCGTGGGTGATCGACGACGCGTTGCGATAGTCGGCCACCGCCAGCGGACGGCCGGCAACCATGCTGGCCCCACCGAGGCCCGAGTTCGACCGCACCGCCAGTCCGCGCAGGCCACCGGTGCGCACCCCGTGGTACTCGGTGATGAGCAGCGTGTCGCCGTGCACCTCACCGCCGAACATCACCGGGACGTCGCCGAGGACCGCAACCCGCCGCAGCTCGGCACGCAACGCGTCACCGTCGCGAGGCCGGAGAAGGGGCATGGCGCCGGTACCCACTTTCGGGGGTGGTGGACGGACGAGTGTGACCTGGATCCTATTAGGCATGGCGACCAACACCGACCTGTTCCGATCCGCCCGCGACCACCTGGTCGACGTCATGACCGACTACGACAGGGCCATGGCCACGTTCTCGTGGCCCCGGTTGTCGGGCGCGTTCAACTGGGCGACGGACTGGTTCGACGCGATCGCGCGCGGCAACGACCGGATCGCGCTGTGGATCGTCGAAGAGGACGGCAGCGAGACGCAGGTGACCTTCGACGAGATGGCCCGGCGCTCCGACCAGGTGGCGACGTGGCTGGCCGGACTCGGAGTCGGGAAGGGCGACCGCGTCATCCTGATGCTCGGCAACCAGACCGAACTGTGGGAGTCGATGCTGGCCGTCTCGAAACTCGGCGCGGTCATCATGCCGACCACCGGCGCGCTCGGGCCCGCCGACCTGGCCGACCGGATCACGCGGGGCGGCGCCGGCTTCGTCATCGCCAACGCCGCGGACGCCCCGAAGTTCGGCGAGCTACCGCGCGACCCCGATGATTTTGTCCGCGTCGCCGTCGGTGACGCGGTGCCCGGCTGGCACTCCTACGCCGACGCAGCCGCGGTCGAGGCCACGGCGCACGACCCGGGTACGACGGTCGACGATCCGCTGCTCGTGTACTTCACCTCCGGCACCACCAGCAGGCCGAAGCTGGTCGAACACTCCCAGATCAGCTACCCCGTCGGGCATCTCACGACGATGGCGTGGATCGGTGTGAAACCCGGCGACGTACATCTCGCGATCAGCTCCCCCGGCTGGGCCAAGCACGCGTGGAGCTGCTTCTTCGCGCCGTGGATCGCGGAGGCGACGATCTTCGTCTACAACTACGGACGCTTCCAGGCTCGGGAGTTGCTCGAACAGATCCGTCGAGCAGGGGTCAGCACGTTCTGCGCGCCGCCGACGGTGTGGCGCATGCTCATCCAGTCCGACCTCGGCGAGCGTCCCGAGGGCCTTCGGGAGGCGCTGGGCGCCGGGGAGCCACTCAACCCCGAGGTGATCGGCGCGGTCGAGCGGGCGTGGGGGCTGACGATCCGTGACGGGTTCGGCCAGACCGAGACCACGCTGCAGGTCGGCAACACCCCGGGCCAGCGGGTAAAGGCCGGATCGATGGGCCGGCCGATGCCGGGCGTACCCGTGGTACTGGTGGATCCGCTGACCGGGGAGCTCTCCGACGAGGGCGAGATCTGCCTCGACCTCGCGCAGAAGCCGCTGAACCTGATGACCGGATATCTCGGGGATGACGAGCGCAACGCACTGGTGATGCGCGACGGCTACTACCACACCGGCGACGTCGCCAGCCGCGATGCGGACGGCTACATCACCTACATCGGTCGCACCGACGACGTCTTCAAGTCCTCGGACTACAAGGTGTCCCCGTTCGAACTCGAGAGCGTGCTCATCGAGCATCCCGCCGTGGTCGAAGCCGCCGTCGTGCCGCAGCCCGACGCCACTCGGCTGGCCGTACCCAAGGCCTACATCGCGCTGGCCGAGGGATGGGAGGCGGACGTCGAGACCGCCCGGTCGATCTTCGAACATTCGCGAGATCATCTCGCGCCGTACCTCAAGGTGCGGCGTGTGGAGTTTTCCGAGTTACCCAAGACGATTTCGGGCAAGATCCGCAGAGTGGAACTACGCCGTCGGGAAGAGGATGCGCACCGCGGTGGTCAGCCGATCGACACGGAATACCGATACGAGGATCTGGTGCAGTGATGGAGGGAACGACCAAGTCCTACGACGCAGGCCCGACCGACACCCCGATTCTGGAAGAGACGATCGGCGCCAATTTCGAGCGGATCGCCGCCACCTACCCCGACCACGAGGCACTGGTCGACGTCCCGAGCGGCCGCCGCTGGACCTACGCCCAACTCGACGCCGAGATCGACACGGTGGCACGGGGTTTGATGTCGCAGGGGGTCGAACGTGGCGACCGGGTGGGGATCTGGGCGCCGAACTGTCCGGAGTGGACGATCGTGCAGTACGCGACCGCGAAGATCGGCGCGATCCTGGTCAACATCAACCCGGCCTACCGGACGCACGAACTGCGCTACGTGCTCGACCAATCCGGGGTCTCGACCCTCATCTCGGCCACTCGATTCAAGACGTCGGACTACGTCGCCATGGTCGACGAGGTCCGACCCGATGTCGTTGCGCTGCAACGCGTCCTGTTCGTCGGCACCGAGGACTGGGACAGTTTGCGCGCCGGGGCCGTCGACGTCGACGACAGCGCCCTGCGCGCGCGCGGCATCGAACTGTCCAACACCGATCCCATCAACATCCAATACACCTCGGGCACTACGGGATTCCCCAAGGGCGCGACTCTGTCACACCGCAACATTCTCAACAACGGCTTCTTCGTCACCGAACAGATACGCTTCGGGCCCGGGGACCGCCTGTGCATCCCGGTGCCCTTCTACCACTGCTTCGGCATGGTGATGGGCAACCTGGGTTGCACGACGCACGGTGCGGCCATGGTGATCCCGGCGCAGGCCTTCGACCCCGGGCAGACCTTGGCCGCGATCGAAAAGGAACGGTGCACAGGGGTTTACGGGGTTCCGACGATGTTCATCGCGATGCAGAACCACGCCGATTTCCCGAACCGAGACTTGTCCTCGTTGCGCACCGGCATCATGGCGGGCGCCGTGTGCCCCGTTGAAGTGATGAAGCGTTGCATCGAGGAGATGCACCTGACCGAGATGTCGATCGCCTACGGGATGACCGAGACGTCTCCCGTGTCGTGTCAGACCCTGTTCGACGACGACCTGGAACGGCGGACATCGTCGATCGGCCGCGTCCACCCGCACGTCGAGATCAAAATCGTCGACCCGGACACCGGAGAAATCGTCAAGCGGGGTGAACCCGGCGAGTTCTGTACGCGCGGCTACTCGGTGATGCTGGGGTATTGGCGGGATGAGGAGAAGACTGCAGAAGCCATAGACGCCCACGGCTGGATGCACACCGGCGATCTGGCGGTGATGCGGCCCGACGGGTATTGCAACATCGTCGGCCGCATCAAGGACCTGGTGATCCGCGGCGGGGAGAACATCTACCCCCGGGAGATCGAAGAATTCCTCTACACCCATCCCGACATCGAGGACGCTCAGGTGATCGGCGTGCCCGACGAGAAGTACGGCGAAGAGCTGTGCGCATGGATCCGGATGCGGCCGGGGCGCGATGCGCTCGACGCCGCCGCGCTTCGCGAGTTCGCGGACGGGAAGCTCGCCCACTACAAGATTCCCCGCTACGTCCACGTGGTCGACGAATTTCCGATGACGGTCACGGGCAAAATCCGCAAGGTCGAGATGCGGGAGGTGAGCGCCCGCCTACTCGGCCTGGACACCCGCACATAGTCGCGAAGAGGGGCGCCCCCACCACCAGGGGCACCCCTTCCGCGCGGCTAAACCACCTTCAGCGGGGGGTTCAGCGCGCGGGACTGATAAGCCGGATGCCTGCGCATGGCCTCTTCGATTTCGCGGGAACGCCGATCCGCGGCTTTCCACGCAGGATGGGTGTCGAGTCGAACAACAACGGCGCCTGTTTCCGTCATCATCCAAGCCCCTCTCATTGAAACGCTGTGGTTGAGCAACGCGTGTTCTTTAAGGGTGCTGGCCGCACCTGAGCGTGATGATCAGGATTGACCGTGAAGTTGCTTAGAAGTGCCCCCTCGGATGCACATCTAAACTTCAGCCACCGACAAGTTCGATCACGCTGATGTCGGGTGGGGCCCCCACCCGCACGGGCGGCCCCCAGAAGCCGGCTCCGCGAGAGACGTACAGCTGGGTGTCGCGGACCGTCGACAATCCGGCCAGCGACGGCTGGGCCAGCTCGACGGCGTAGTGGAACGGCCACATCTGGCCCCCGTGGGTGTGGCCGGACAGCTGCAGGTCGACACCTCGGGCTGCGGCTTCCTCGACCAGGATCGGTTGGTGTGCCAGCAGGACGGTCGGGCCGTTCGAGTTCACGCCGGACAGCGCCCGGTCGAAATCCGGTCCGTCGCCTCGTTCCTCACCCGCGACGTCGTTGACGCCGGCGAGGTCGAACGCGGCACGTCCCCGCGAGATCCGCGTGTTCTCGTTGCCCAGCACGTCGAGGCCGAACCGTTCGAGCTCGCGCATCCACGCCGCGGTGTCGTCGACGAAGTACTCGTGATTGCCGGTGACGAAGAACGCGCCGTCGCGGGTCACCAGATCCTGCAGCGGCTCGGCCGCGGCGCCCAGCTGCTCGACCGTGCCGTCGACCAGGTCGCCGACCACGGCCACCAGATCCGGCTCGGTCTCGTTGATCATCCGGACGATCCGTTCGGTGTGTGCGCGTCCCAGCAGCGGACCGAGGTGAATGTCGGACACCACCGCGATGCGGAAACCGTTGAATGCCGGATCGAGGCTGGGCAGCCGCACCGGGATGCGCAGCACGTCGGGCGGCCCGAGGGCGCGGGCGACACCGAACCCTGTCACCCCGACCGCGGCCACGCCGGCGGTCACCGCGGCGGTGCGGGCAAGGAACATCCGCCGGTCGACGGCCGGCTGCTGTGGTGTCTCGAAGTCGTCGGGCTCGTCGGGTTCTTGGGGTCTGCCGCGCCTGACCCATCGGCGCAGTACCAGTCGAACGGGTTCGAGAGCGAGTGCCGCGAGGAACAGGTAGGCCAGCAACCCGAACCACAGGTAGCCCGGCCACGCGAACCACCCCGCCTCCTCGACCCCGAAAAAGCGAGGCACGAACAGCGTGGCGACCAGCAGCAGCATCAGCGCCCCGACGAGCGCGGACAGCAGCCACCGGGTGCGACCGGGACGCGTGGTGTCCCGCACCAGTCGTTTCCAGACGTACAGATGCATCAGCGCAAGGACCGAACCGAGAACAAGAATGAACATGCACGCCCTTCACGCGGCTCACAGGAAACCACCAGCCTAGTGGGGCTAACCACCTGCGCCCGCGTTACATTCCGGCAGGACATCCGCGTGACGGGGCCTGCAGGAATGCGATTCGACGAGGGGTGGCGCTACCCCGGCGAGTCACATTTGAAACTCTGACCCCATCCGTCACCGCGTGGCTCCCGGATCCGGGCCCGCCGATCGCCTAATCTGCGCACACAATGGGCACCTTACGGACTGTCGTGTTGCGGGCATCCGCGCTGGTCACCGCGTCGATGCTGACGCTGGCGCCGGTCGCCGCCGCCCAACCAGACCCAGCGATCGACGCGAACACCTGCCCGTACCGCGTGGCGACGCCGCCCGCGGTGGACGCGTCCGAGGTCCCGAAGCCGGGCGACCCGACTCCCGGGCCGCTGCCGGTCCCCGCCACACCGATGGGCGGCGACGCTCTGGCGGGCTGCGGCATCATCACCGCGCCCGGGGCACCGCCGGTGCCCGGCGACGTCTCCGCCGAGGCCTGGCTGGTCGCCGACCTCGACACCGGCGACGTCATCGCCGCCCGCGACCCGCATGGCAGGCACCGCCCCGCCAGCATCATCAAGGTGCTCACGGCGATGCAGGCGATCACCGACCTGCCGCTGATGAAGACGGTCCCCGGCACCGAGGACGACGCCGCGCAGGAAGGCACGAAGGTCGGCGTCGGCGAAGGCGGTATGTACACCGTCAACGACCTCCTGCACGGCCTGCTGATGTACTCCGGCAACGACGCCGCACACGCACTCGCCATGCAGATGGGCGGCATGGCGACCACGCTGAACAAGCTCAACGTGCTGGCCGGCAAGCTGGGCGCCCGCGACACCAGGGTCGCCACCCCGTCCGGCCTCGATGGCCCCGGCATGAGTACGTCGGCCTACGACATCGGCCTGTTCTACCGGTACGCGTGGCAGAACCCGGTCTTCACCGACATCGTGGCCACGCGGGCCTCGGAGTTCCCCGGCCGCGACGGCGCAGGCTATCCGATCGAGAACGACAACAAGCTGCTCGCCAACTATCCCGGTGCGATGGGCGGCAAGACGGGCTACACCGACGATGCCGGCCAGACGTTCGTCGGCGCCGCGAACCGCGACGGTCGACGCCTCGTCGCGGTCCTGATGCGCGGTACGCGGCAACCGATCGCTCCGTGGGAGCAGGCCGCGCGTCTGCTCGACTACGGCTTCGCGTCGCCTCCCGGAACCAAGGTGGGCACGCTGGTCGAGCCCGATCCGTCGCTGCGCGGCACCGATGCGGACGCCACCTCTGCCACCATGACCAAGACCAACGCCAATGCCGTCCTGCCCGCTGTCGACGCGATGCCCGTCCGGATCGGGGTCGGCGTGATCGGTGCCGTCATCGTGTTCAGCCTCATCATGGGCGCCCGGGCGCTCAACCGACGCCCGGCTCGCTAGCGTTTACGCCGCGTAAAGCTCAGCGCACCAAGCGCTCCCACCGCAGCGGCCGTCGCGGCCTGCCAGATCTGCAGGCCCGGGCGCGCGATGACGCGGTTGTTGATGACCGCGGGCGGTGGCGCCGGAATCTCGTTCTCCCGCATGTTCTCCGGCGTCGTCGCCGCCCAGCACGTCGAGAACAGGATGAGCCGAGACGTGATGTAGGCGAACACCATCAGGCCCAGCACCGGGCCGAAGGTCGCACCAGCCGGTCCGGTGAGCACCGACCGCAGGTAGATCGACGCGACCAGCTTGAACACCTCGAACGCGACCGCGGCGAGCAATCCCGCACGCACGCTGCTGCGAAAGCTGATCGATTCCCTCGGCAGCCGGGCGATGATCCATGTGAACAGCAGCCAGGAAACCAGGATCGACACCGTGATGGACGCCATCCGCAGGACCACCGAGAGCACCGGCGAGTCGGGAAAACCCAACCAGTTCAACACGTTTTCCGTCACCGAGGAATTGCCCAGCGCCGACAGCGCGAGCGTGACGACGATGGCGAGGAACGTCGACACGAGCGCGCCGAGATCCGACAACTTCGTGCGGAGGAAGCCGGGAGCCTCGTCGCGGAAACTGCCCCACATCTGGCTCAGCGCCTCGCGGAGATTGGCCATCCAACCGAGGCCGGCCCACGCCGCGGTCGCGAGCCCGATGATGCCGACGGTGCCTCGTGACTCGATGGCCGAATCCATCAGCGTGATGATCTGCTGGCCCAGATCACCGCTGAACGTGGTGCGGATCCGCCCTTCCACCTGGTCGAGCAGTTCGGGCTGGTTGGCCAGCACGAAACCGCCGATCGCGAATCCGACCATCAGCAAAGGGAACAGCGCGAAGATCGTGTAGTACGTGATGCCGGCGGCGTAGAAGTCGCCCTTGCAGTCGTTGTAGCGCCCCTGAGCCCGCATGACGTGGTCGAACCACGGCATCCGCCCCCGCAACCTGTCGAGAAAGCCCGGTTTCTCGTCGGGGTCGGCCGTCGCGGGTTGCGCTGTCATCCGACCCCCTGTGTGGCTATCCCTGTATGACTATTGAGCCGCTAGAAACCCTAGCCGCTCATATACCCGGCGCAGCGTTTCCCCAGACACCTCGCGGGCCCGCTGCGCTCCGTGCGCCAGCACGCCCTCGAGTTCTGCCGGGTCACTGAGCAACTCGTCGACCCTGGCCTTGATCGGCGTGACGAACTCGACGACGGCCTCTGCCGTCTCCTTTTTCAGGTCTCCGTATCCGCGACCGTCGTATCCGTCGACCAGCTTGTCGATCTCGGTGCCCGTGACCGCCGACTGAATGGTGAGCAGATTGGACACACCGGGCTTGGCGTCGCGGTCGAACCGGATCTCGCGCTCGCTGTCGGTGACGGCGGAGCGAATCTTCTTGGCGGTCTTGGCCGGATCATCGAGCAGGCTGATCAGGCCCGCGTCGGATTCCGCGGACTTGCTCATCTTCGCCGTGGGGTCCTGCAGGTCGTAGATCTTGGCGGTGGCTTTCGGGATCATCGCCTCGGGCACGACGAAGGTGTCCGGGAAACGTGCGTTGATGCGCTGCGCGACATCGCGGGCCAGCTCGAGATGCTGCCTCTGGTCCTCGCCGACGGGCACGAGCTCGGTGTCGTAGAGCAGAACGTCGGCAGCCATCAGCACCGGGTAGGTGAACAGCCCGACAGTGGTGGCCTCGGCGCCCTGCTTCTGCGACTTGTCCTTGAACTGCGTCATCCGCGACGCCTGCCCGAAACCGGTGAAACAACCCAACACCCAAGCCAATTCAGAGTGGCTGGGCACGTGGCTCTGCACGAAGACCGTCGCCCGTGACGGGTCGATGCCGAGTGCGAGGTACTGGGCAGCCGTGACGAGGGTGCGCTTACGCAGCGTTGCCGGGTCCTGCGGGACCGTGATCGCGTGCAGGTCGACGACGCAGAAGTAGGCGTCATAGCCGTCCTGCAGGCTCACCCACTGGCTGACCGCGCCCAGCGCATTGCCCAGATGCAGGGAGTCGGACGTCGGTTGTGCGCCCGAGAAGACGACGGGCCTGGCTGTGTCGCTGGCGGTGCTCATGGTGAGCGCCATCTTTCCACTCGCGTCCGATACGTCATCCCGGGGCCAGACGGCGCAGCGCCCGGAGAAACACCTT
The DNA here is from genome assembly GCF_041287165.2 of Mycobacterium bulgaricum. Lineage (NCBI taxonomy): Bacteria > Bacillati > Actinomycetota > Actinomycetes > Mycobacteriales > Mycobacteriaceae > Mycobacterium > Mycobacterium bulgaricum. The sequence continues at coordinate 228,353 of NZ_JBGGKV020000002.1, forward strand.
TCGCTCCTCGGGACTGAGCTCACCCAGCCACCGTTCCTCGCCGCGCTGGATTTCGGCCTGGATCGCATCCTTGACCGTGCGTCCCTGATCGGTGATCGCGAGCAGGCGAACCCGCCGGTCGTCGGGGTCTGGGTAGCGCTCGATGTAGCCGTCATCCTGCAGTTCGTCGAGCGTGCGAATGATGCGCGTCTTGTCGGCGTTGATGGCGTCGGCCAGGGCGGCCTGGGTGCGGAACGCGCCGCGGTCCAGCGTCGACAGCACCGCGTAACCCCACATCGAGACGCCATGCCTGGCGAGGATCGGTTCCTCGGCGGCGAGGAGCTCCCTCACCAGCGGCGCCAGCATCGCCGCCAGGTCGGCACGGGGTGAGGACGCCATCGTGGAAGCGTAAGCATTGCCTATTCATAGGCGTACGCTTATCATATGCGGATGCCTACGTTTTTAGCCCAGCATCGCGCCGCCGTCCATGCCTCGGTGGACGCCGTCGCCGCCGTCCGCCCCGAACACCTCACCCTCGCTACCCCGTGCGCCGAATGGAATCTGGCGGACCTCCTCGTCCACATGACCGCCCAGCATCACGGCTTCGCCGCGGCCGCGCGCGGGAACGGCGCCGACGTGAGCGCGTGGAGCGGAGCGCCGTTTCGCCAGGCCATCGCCACCGATCCCGCAGCCACCTACGCTGCCGCCGCTCGGGACGTCCTCGAGGCTTTCGCCGCCGACGGCATCGACGAAGCACCGTTTGCGCTGCCGGAGTTCGGGGTCGATGTCACCGTCCCCGGCGCGACCGCGATGGGATTCCATTTCGTCGACTACGTAGTGCACGGCTGGGACGTGGCGGCCGCACTCGGACAACCGTTCTCGCTACCGGCCGACGTCGTCGCCGCTGCACTGCCGGTGGCGATGAGCGTGCCCGACGGGGACCTGCGCGACGCCGACGACTCACCGTTCGCCCGCGCCGTTCCGGCCGACGACTCGGACGACGACTTCGCGCGTCTCTTACGCCACCTCGGCAGGAATCCCGAATACCGCTGAGGGCTGCGATCGATGCCGCGTGAGCGCGCGCACAGTGCCGAAAACGACGGCGCGCCGGCGAGCAGACACGCACGCTCGCGGTGCGGGGTCAGCCGTAGTGGACCGTGACGGGGCAGTGGTCGGACCAGCGCAGCGCATAGGCCGCCGGCCGTTCGGTGGTCACCGACACGACGCGATCCGCCAACGCAGGAGTGGCCAGGTGGTAGTCGATGCGCCAGCCCGCGTCGTTGTCGAACGCCTTGCCGCGCCATGACCACCATGCGTACGGACCCGGGACGCCGGGATGCGCCGCCCGCACCACGTCCACCCAACCGGTGCCGAGCAGGTCGGTGAGCCACTGCCGCTCCTGCGGCAGGAAGCCGGCCTTCTTGAGGTTGCCCTTCCAGTTCTTGATGTCGTTCTCGGTGTGGGCGATGTTCCAGTCGCCGCACAGCACCGCGTCGTGTCCAGATGCCAGCAAGACGGCCATCCGCGCCGCCACCGCGGCCATGAACCGCTCCTTCTCGAGCTGACGCTCGGTCTCGGCCTCACCGGTCGGGAAGTACACGCTACCCACCGTCACCCCGGCCGTGTCGGCCTCGACATAACGCCCGTGTGGGGCGAATTCCTCTGCACCACAGCCGATTCGGATGTCGTCGATCGGATGGCGGGAGAGCACCGCGACGCCGTTGCGGCCCTTGACCGACGGTTCGGCCGAGGCCAGATGCCAACCGTCGGCGAGCACCGGCGAAAGAGCCTCTGCCAGTTGGTCGTTGTCGGCACGGGTCTCCTGCAGGCACACGACGTCGGCCGCCGTCTCCTTGAACCAGGGCAACATCCCGAGGTTCTCCGCCGAACGCTCCCTGACCGCGGCACGGATGCCGTTGACGTTGATCGTGCTGACCGTTACGGGACGCGTCACGTCCGCAGACCCTAACCGAACCGCACCACTGGTTCTTGCGGTACCAGCGGTATCACCTTATGGTCGCCCCATGGCACCACGAGAGCCGATCCACGTAGGGGCGGGCGAACCGATTCTCCTGCTACACCCGTTCCTCTGCTCCCAGAACGTCTGGCGCACGGTAGCCGAACAGCTCGCCGAGACCGGCCGCTTCGAGGTGTACGCACCGACGATGGTCGGCCACCACGGCGGCGCGAAGTCCCCGACCTGGCTGCTCGACACGGCGGTCCTGGTCGACGACATCGAGCGGCGCCTCGACCAGCTGGGGTGGGAAACCGCCCACATCGTCGGGAACTCACTGGGTGGCTGGGTCGGCTTCGAGCTGGAGCGCCGCGGCCGTGCCCGCACCCTGACCGGGATCGCCCCGGCCGGCGGCTGGTCACAACACTCGGCGACCAAGTACGAGACCGTGCTGAAGTTCATCGCCGGCGGCCCCGCGCTGATCGCCGCCCGCTTGCTGGGCCCCAGGATCCTCAAGGTGCCCGGCGCGCGCAGGCTCGCGACCCTTCCGGTCAGCGGACCGGCCGACGGACCCTCTGAGGCCGACCTGCTGTTGCTGATGGAGGACGCCACCCACTGCAGCGCCTACCTACAACTGCTGGTCAAGACCCTGCGGCTGCCCGGCCTGCTCGAGCTGGCCAGCCTCGGCGCACCTACCCAGCTGGTGCTCTGCGAGAAGGACCGGGTGTTCCCGACGCCCCGCGGCAACCGCTACTTCCTCGACAACCTTCCGAAGGACACCCGCGTCGTGCGGCTCGACGGGGTCGGACACATCCCGATGCTGGAAGCGCCCGGCATCGTCACCGAGCTGATCGCCGGCTTCGTCGACGAGCACACCACCCCGGACTCCAAAGCCATCAGCTGAGGCAACGCCACCTAGTGGCACGCTCCGCGCTGCGTGCGCTACAGTTCGTCTCGGTCATGAGTGCCAGCGAAAAGCCCCGGCTTGCTGGCCGGCAACCCTCCAACCGCGGTGGGGTGCCCCGGGAGACGACCAGGTTGAGTAGCCGATCCCGGCTATAAGGCAAGCGCGGGTCCGCCGTGAAACGGGCCCCCCGGTTTCATGGAGGAGCACGTCGATGACCGAACCCGATCCCACTCAGCATTGGGCGTTCGAGACCAAGCAGGTACACGCGGGGCAGACCCCCGACATCGCGACCAACGCGCGGGCCCTGCCGATCTACCAGACCACGAGCTACACCTTCAACAGCACCGAGCACGCCGCGGCGCTGTTCGGGCTCGCCGAGCCCGGCAACATCTACACCCGCATCATGAATCCGACGCAGGACACCGTCGAGCAGCGCATTGCCGCGCTGGAAGGCGGAGTCGCAGCACTGTTCCTGGCGTCCGGTCAGGCTGCCGAGACGTTCGCGATCCTCAACATCGCCAACAACGGCGACCGCATCGTCTCCAGCCCGCGGCTCTACGGCGGCACCTACAACCTGTTCCACTACACGCTGCCGAAGCTGGGCATCGAGGTCACGTTCGTGGAGAACCCCGACGACCTGGAGTCCTGGCGGGCCGCAGCACAGCCGAACACGAAGGCCTTCTTCGCCGAGACGATCTCCAATCCTCAGATCGATGTGCTGGACATTCCCGGGGTTTCCGGTGTGGCCCACGAGGTCGGCGTCCCGCTGATCGTCGACAACACGATCGCGACGCCGTACCTGATCCAACCGCTGAGCCACGGCGCCGACATCGTCGTGCACTCGGCGACGAAGTATCTGGGTGGGCACGGTTCGGCGATCGCCGGCGTGATCGTCGACGGCGGCACGTTCGACTGGACGGCCGGTGGCCGCTTCCCCGGTTTCACCGAACCCGATCCGAGCTATCACGGCGTCGTGTTCGCCGAACTCGGCCCGCCCGCATACGCTTTGAAGGCGCGCGTGCAACTCCTGCGCGATCTGGGCTCGGCCGCGTCCCCGTTCAACGCCTTCCTCATCGCGCAGGGTCTGGAGACTTTGAGCCTGCGCATCGAGCGGCACGTGGCGAACGCGCAGAGAGTCGCCGAGTTCCTGGAGGCACACCCCGACGTGACGTCGGTGAACTACGCCGGTCTGCCGTCGTCGCCGTGGCATGAGCTCGGGAAGAAGCTGGCGCCCAAGGGAACCGGAGCCGTGCTGGCCTTCGAGCTGGCCGGCGGCATCGAGGCGGGCAAGGCGTTCGTGAACGCGTTGACGCTTCACAGCCATGTCGCCAACATCGGCGATGTGCGGTCGCTGGTGATCCATCCGGCGTCGACGACCCACCAGCAGCTGACCCCCGAGGAGCAGCTCGCCACCGGCGTCACGCCGGGCCTGGTGCGCCTTGCGGTGGGCATCGAAGGCATCGACGACATCCTCGCCGACCTCGAGCAGGGTTTCGCGGCCGCCAAGCCGTTCGCCGCGAAGACGGACCCGCACACGGTCGCGTCGTTCTAGGGAATGCGGCCGTGACGATAGTGGATACGACAACAGATTTGGTGACGCTTCCGCCGGAAGGCGAAATCGGCATCGTCGAAATCGGCAACCTGACGCTGGAGAACGGCGAGGTCATCGAGGACGCCTTCATCGCCGTCCAGCGGTGGGGTGAGCTGTCAGCCGACCGCGACAACGTCGTCGTCGTGCTGCACGCGCTGACCGGAGATTCGCACATCACCGGCCCTGCCGGACCGGATCATCCGACGCCGGGCTGGTGGGATGGCGTCGCGGGCCCCGGGGCACCGATCGACACCGACAAGTGGTGCGCGATCTCGACCAACGTCCTGGGTGGCTGCCGCGGGTCGATCGGTCCCAGCTCCGTCGCACCCGACGGGAAGGCATGGGGCTCAAGGTTTCCGGTGATATCCATCCGCGATCAGGTAGCCGCCGACGTGGCCGCGCTTGAGCGTTTCGGCATCACCGAGGTCGCCGCGGTGATCGGCGGATCGATGGGCGGTGCGCGTGCGCTGGAGTGGGCCGTCGGCTATCCCGAAAGTGTCCGCGCGGCACTGGTGCTGGCGGTCGGCGCACGCGCAACGGCCGACCAGATCGGTACGCAGAGCACACAGGTGGCGGCCATCACGTCGGACCCGAACTGGCAGGGCGGTGACTACCACGACACCGGACGGTCCCCCGATGCCGGCCTCGAGATCGCCCGCCGATTCGCACATCTGACGTATCGCGGGGAGACCGAACTCGACGAGCGCTTCGGCAACGACGCCCAGCCCGGGGAGGATCCGGGGTGCGGTGGGCGCTACTGCGTGCAGAGCTATCTGGAGTACCAGGGCCGAAAGCTGTTGGCGCGCTTCGACGCGGGCACCTACGTCACTCTCACCGACGCCCTGTCGAGTCACGACGTGGGACGCGACCGGGGCGGGGTCGACGCGGCGCTGCGCGGCTGCCCGGTACCGACCGTCGTCGGCGGCATCACCTCGGATCGGTTGTACCCGTTGCGGTTGCAGGCCGAGATCGCCGAGCTGCTGCCGGGTTGCGACGGGCTCGACGTGGTCGATTCGATCTACGGACACGACGGATTCCTCGTGGAGACCGAGGCCGTCTACGCGTTGATCCGGCGGACGCTGGAGCTGGCATCGCGGTGAGTCGCCCACCTGACCCCCGCCCGCTGTCGTTCGGTGCGGAGGCGGCGGCCTATGAGCGGGGCCGTCCGTCCTACCCGCCGGAGGCAATCGACTGGCTGCTGCCCGACGGGGCCCGAGACGTACTCGACCTCGGTGCCGGCACCGGCAAGCTGACCACGCGACTCGTCGAGCGCGGCCTCAATGTCTTTGCGGTGGATCCGATCCCGGAGATGCTCGACCTGCTGACGTCGTCGCTGCCGCAGACCCCTGCGCTGCTGGGCACCGCCGAGGAGATCCCGCTGCCCGACGACAGCGTCGACGCGGTGCTGGTCGCCCAGGCTTGGCACTGGTTCGACGAGGAACGGGCAGTCAAGGAGATCGCGCGCGTGCTCCGTCCCGGCGGGCGTCTCGGCCTGGTGTGGAACAACAGGGACGAACGGCTCGGCTGGGTCAAGGATCTCGGCAAGGTGATCGGCCACGAGGTCGACCCGTTCAGCCAGATGGTCGAGTTCACCGCGCCGTTCGCGGAATCGCAGCGCCACCTCGTCGAGTGGACGAGCTACCTGACACCGCAGGCGCTCATCGACCTGGTGGCCTCGCGCAGCTACTGCATCACCTCGCCCGAGCAGGTGCGCACCCGCACCTTGGACCGGGTGCGCGATCTGCTCGCCACCCATCCGGCGCTGGCCAACAGCAGCGGGTTGGCGCTGCCCTACGTCACGGTGTGCATCCGCGCGACGCTCACCTGAGCGACTTTGAGTAGAACTACCCTCCGGTCGCGGGGCCAGACTTTGAACATGAACGCAATCAACGGGATTTCGAAAAGCACCTCGGCCTTCTTCGTCCAGGCAGCCATCTCGTTCGGCGTGAGCTTCGTGGGCGCCGTCGGCGGCATCCTGTTCCTGCCCCTGGACCCCTGGCAGCGGCTGTTCCTCGCGATGACGGTGCTGTTCCTCGTCGCCAGCTCATTCACGCTGGCGAAGGTGATCCGAGATCAGCAGGAGGCCGCGAGCATCCGCGTCCGCCTCGACGAGGCCCGCATGGACAAGCTCATCTCCGAGCACAATCCGTTCACGACCGGCTAGCTGGTGCCGAGCGGGTCGATCGTCCAGGCGATGTAGAGCATCGCGGCGCTGACCGATGCGGTGGTGACGATGTCGACCGTGCGCGAACGCACTGCGAGCAGACCCACACGGTCTTCGGGCAGTGTGAGGCGCAGCGCTGCGGCCGCCGCGACCCCGATCGCCATCACGAGGGCGCCACGGCGCCAGTAGCCGGCCGCGACCAGGGCAAACGCGGCGATCAGGAACAGGGCGACCACCAGGATGGGCCACTGAGCCGCGAGGACCTTGCGCGCGAAGTCCCTCACCGGGCGGCTTTTTCGGCCCGTTCCACAACGTTGGTCAGCAGGAAGGCCCGGGTCAGCGGGCCGACGCCACCCGGGTTCGGCGACACGTGACCCGCCACGTCCCACACGCCGGGGTGGACGTCGCCGACGAGCTTGCCCGCGTCGTCGCGGCTCACCCCGACGTCGACGACGGCGGCGCCGGGACGCACCATCTCGGCGGTCACCATGTGGGGCACCCCCGCCGCGGCGATGATGATGTCGGCCTCCCTGGCGATCTCGGGCAGGTGCCGGGTTGCGGTGTGGCACAACGTGACCGTCGCGTTCTCCGAACGACGGGTCAGCAGCAGGCCGAGCGGCCGGCCGACGGTGACGCCACGGCCGATCACGACGACGTGCGCCCCGGCGATCTCCACCTCGTAGCGGCGCAAGAGATGCACGATGCCGCGCGGCGTACAGGGCAGCGGCGTGGGCTCGTTGAGCACCAGCCTGCCCAGGTTGGTCGGGTGCAGGCCGTCGGCGTCCTTCGACGGGTCGATGCGCTCCAGCGCGGCGTTCTCGTTCAGGTGCTTGGGCAGCGGCAGCTGCACGATGTACCCAGTGCACTCCGGGTTGGCGTTGAGCTCGTCGATGGTCTCTTCGAGCGTGGCCTGGCTGATGTCGGCCGGCAGATCCCGGCGGATCGAGTTGATGCCGACCTTGGCGCAGTCGGCGTGCTTGCCCCGCACATAGGCCTGCGACCCGGGATCGTCTCCCACCAGCACGGTGCCCAGCCCCGGCGTCTTCCCCGCGGCGGTCAGCGCCGCCACACGCTGCTTGAGGTCGACGAAAATCTCGTCGCGCGTGGCCTTGCCGTCCAAAGTGATCGCACCCACGGCGATCATTGTGACAGGCTCGACGACATGACAGTCCGCCGTGATGTGTTCACCCAGGCCAAACTCGGCCCGGTTACGCTGCGTAACCGCATCATCAAAGCCGCCACGTTCGAGGCGTCGACACCGAACGCGCTGGTCACCGATGACCTGATCACCTATCACCGGCTGCCGGCGGCGGGCGGCGTCGGCATGACGACGGTCGCCTACCTCGCCGTGTCGCCGGGCGGCCGGACCGAGGGCAAGCAGATCTATTGGCGGCCGGAGGCAATGCCGGGCCTGCGCAGGCTCACCGACGCGATCCACGCCGAGGGCGCCGCGGTCTCCGCGCAGATCGGCCATGCGGGGCCGGTGGCCAATGCGAAATCGAACAAGGCGAAGGCCTACGCACCGGTGCGGTTCTTCAATCCGCTGTCGATGCGTTTCGCCAGGCATGCCACCCGTGACGACATCGACGACATCGTCGAAGCCCACGCCAACGCCGCGCGAATGGCCATCGAAGCCGGTTTCGACGCCGTCGAGGTACACCTGGGGCACAACTACTTCGCGAGCTCGTTCCTGTCCCCGTTGATCAACCGGCGCACCGACGAATTCGGCGGGTCGCTGGAGAATCGCGCGAAGGTGGCACGCGGGACAGTGCTCGCGGTGCGGCGCGCGGTCGAGAAGGCGGGCACGCCGATCGCGGTCACGGCGAAGCTGAACATGTCCGACGGGGTGCGCGGCGGGATCTCGACCGAGGAGTCGCTGCAGACCGCCAAGTGGCTGGAGGAAGACGGCGGCCTCGACGCGATCGAGCTCACCGCGGGCAGCTCGCTGGTCAATCCGATGTACCTGTTCCGCGGCGATGCGCCGGTCAAGCAGTTCGCAGGCGCGTTCAAGCCGCCGTTGCGGTGGGGCATCCGGATGACGGGCAAGAAGTTCCTGCGGGAGTATCCGTACCGCGAGGCGTACCTGCTGCGCGACGCCAAGCTCTTCCGCGCCGAACTGACGATGCCGCTGATCCTGCTCGGTGGCATCACCAACCGCGAGACCATGGACCTCGCCATGGACGAAGGCTTCGACTTCGTCGCGATGGGTCGTGCGCTGCTCGCCGAGCCGGACCTGGTCAAGCGCATTCAGGCCGACGGCGCCCAGCGTTCGATCTGCAATCACTGCAACCAGTGCATGGCGACGATCTACAGCCACACCCACTGCGTGGTGACGGGCTCGCCGGCCCCGGTCAGCCAGCGGGTATGAGCGCGCGGGCGCACGTCGCGACGATCTCGTCCGCGCTCGCCGGAATGGCCTGACGCGCACGTAGGTGGCGCCGCACGATCGCTGCGGGAACGTCCATGATCGCGGCACTCACGCGGCCTCCCTCGTCGGGAAGCTCGGCGAGGACCTTGCGCAGCTTGCGCTGCAAGCGTTTCCGCCGACCAGCCAGTGTTTCGGGCCACTCACCCATGCCCAGATCGTTCGGGCCTGCGAGCAGGACCTGGGCTTCGACGGGATGCTCGCGGCACCACTGGACGATGCGCAGTGCGCCGGCCACGCACCGTTGCTGAGGGTCGTCGTCGACGGCGAGCGCTTCGAGCAGCCCCTCCTGGAAGCGCTCTTCGGTGCGGACCCACAGTTCGCCGCACAACGCCGCTCGGGTCGGGAATCGGTGGTAGACGGATCCGCTCGGCGCACCCGTGCTGCGGGCGACGGCCGACATCGTCACTGCCGCAGGCCCTTCGGCGGCGAGGAGTTCCGCGGCTGCGTCGAGAAGGCTGTCGACGGTGTATCTGGCGGGCCGCGGCATTGCTCCACCCTAAAATAGAGGTTAATCTCTAAAAAGAGAGGAGAAGCCGTGGACACTGCTCACATCGTCGCGCAGCGCTTCTACCGTGCGCTGTCCGACGGCGATGGGAACGCGTTATTCGCCTTGCTCACAGAGGATTTCGAGGGGGTGGTCAGCGCAGGTATGCCGCACGGCGTAGGTGGCGAACATCATGGGCGTGTCGCGATGATCACCGACGTGTGGGGACGCATCGATGCGGCATACGACATCGAGGTGGTGCCGCGCGAATATCTGACGACGTCGGGGCGGCACCAGGTCGTCGTCCTCGGCACCTATCGCGGACGGGCGCGTGCAACAGCCGAGCGCGTCGACGCCGCCTTCGCACATGTCATCACTGTGAAGAACGGCCAGATAACAGCGCTGCAACAGATCACCGACACCGCAAGGTGGCACATCCCCGCATAGGCCCATACCGATACAGTTGGTCGCGATGTCTACTGTCGCCGCCGGAGCGGCTCTGTGAGCCGACCAGCATCCTCTGCGCTGACCGTTCGGTACGACGGATCCACACGCACCTTCGCCGCGGGCAACGACGTCGTCGTCGGCCGAGACCTGCGGGCCGACGTCCGGATCGCCCACCCTCTGATCTCCCGTGCCCACCTGGTTCTGCGGTTTGACCAGGGCCGGTGGGTCGCCATCGACAACGGCAGCCTCAACGGCATGTTCGTCAACGGCAGGCGCGTTCCGGCCGCCGACATCGCCGACGGCGGCCAGATCCACGTCGGCAATCCCGACGGCCCGCTGCTGACGTTCGAAGTGGGCAGGCATCTTGGGTCGGCAGGCACCCCGCCGCCGACGGCCGCTGTGCCGGTCGCCTCACCGGCACGGCCGAGCACCACGTGGCCGTCCCATCAACCGCCGCCGACGGGACGTCCACCGGCATACCGGCCGCCGACGCAGGGCACGTATCCGCCCAGCCAGCCGCACCACGTACCGCCCCCGCCGCCGCGAAGCCAACCCCATCCGGTGGCGCATTCCGCTCCGGTCCAGCAACCCATCTCCGCACCCGCGATGGATCCGGTGACCGTGATGGGACCCGCCGCGGCGCCGCGGTCCGGCGGCGACGGCAACCTCGCGACCAGCATGCTGAAGATCCTGCGGCCCGGCAGCCCGCCGAAGGCGCCGCCGGGATCGGTCAAGATCGGCCGCTCGAGCGACAACGACATCGTCATCCCCGACGTGCTGGCCTCACGCCACCACGCGACGTTGGTGCCGGTCCCCGGCGGCGCCGAGATCCGCGACAACCGCAGCATCAACGGCACCTTCGTCAACGGCGCCCGCGTCGACAGCGCCCGGCTCAACGAAGGTGACACGGTCACCATCGGCAACGTCGACCTGCTGTTCCGCGACGGCACCCTGGTCCGCCGCACCGAGACGGCGGCGGCCACCGCCACCGGCGGTCTCGAGGTCCACGGTGTCACCTGGACGATCGAGAACAACAAAACGCTGCTCGACAACATCTCGATCTCCGCGCGACCCGGCACGCTGACGGCGGTGATCGGCCCGTCAGGTGCGGGTAAGTCGACTTTCGCGCGACTGGTCGCGGGTTACACCAGCCCCACCACGGGACAGGTGTCGTTCGAGGGCCACGACGTGCACGCCGAATACGCCTCGCTGCGCTCCCGAATCGGCATGGTGCCGCAGGACGACGTCGTGCACGGCCAGCTCACCGTTCGCCAGGCGCTGATGTACGCCGCGGAGCTGCGGCTGCCACCCGACACCACCAAGGCCGACCGCGAGCAGGTGGTCAGCGAGGTGCTCGAAGAGCTCGAGATGACTAAGCATCTCGACACCCGTGTCGACAAGCTGTCAGGCGGCCAGCGCAAGCGCGCATCCGTCGCGCTCGAGCTGCTCACCGGACCGTCGCTGCTGATCCTCGACGAGCCGACCTCGGGTCTGGACCCGGCGTTGGACCGCCAGGTCATGACGATGCTGCGCCAGCTGGCCGACGCAGGCCGCGTCGTGCTCGTCGTCACCCATTCGCTGACTTACCTCGACGTCTGCGATCAGGTACTCCTGCTCGCCCCCGGCGGCAAGACCGCCTTCTACGGACCGCCCAGCCAGATCGGCCCGTCCATGGGCACGACCAACTGGGCCGACATCTTCAGCTCCGTCGCCGGCGATCCCGACGCCGCGGCCCAGCGCTACCTCGCCCAGCACGGGCCACCGCCACCCCAGCCACCGGCGCTCACACCATCGGAACTGGGCAACCCGACGCGCACGAGCCTGCGGCGCCAGCTCTCGACGATCGCGCGCCGCCAGATCCGGCTGGTCGTGTCCGACCGCGGCTACTTCCTGTTCCTGATGCTGCTGCCGTTCATCATGGGCGTGTTGTCGCTGTCGGTGCCCGGGGACGTCGGGTTCGGCGTCCCGAAGACCGCGCTGGAGGGCGGCGAAGCGCCCAACGAACCGGGGCAGATCCTGGTGATGCTCAACGTCGGCGCGATCTTCATGGGCACCGCGCTGACAATCCGCGCCCTGATCGGTGAACGGGCCATCTTCAAACGCGAGCAGGCGGTCGGGCTGTCCACGTCGGCCTACCTGATGGCCAAAGTCGTCGTGTTCACGGCGTTCGCGATCATCCAGGCTGCGATCGTCACGTCGATTGCGATCATCGGAAAGGGTTGGGGGCCAGGCGCGGTCGACAGCGGTGCCGTGATCGGTAACCGCAGCATCGAGCTGTTCACCGACATCGCGGTGACCTGTGTCGCGGCGGCGATGGTCGGCCTCGCCCTGTCGGCGTTGGCCAAGTCCGCGGAGCAGATCATGCCGCTGCTCGTGGTCGCGATCATGTCCCAGCTGGTGTTCTCCGGCGGCATGATCCCGGTCACCGATCGCATCGTCCTGGATCAGATGTCGTGGTTCACCCCGGCGCGTTGGGGATTCGCAGCGTCGGCGTCGACCGTCGACCTCATCCGGCTGGTGCCCGGTCCACTGACGCCGCAGGACCGCCATTGGGAGCACACGTCGGGCGCCTGGCTGTTCGACATGGGCATGCTCGTCGCGATCAGCGTCGGCTACCTCGCGCTGGTGCGGTGGCGGATCCGCCTCAAAGCCTCTTAGGGCTTGTCGTACACCGACGCGTCGACGGGCAGGCCGGCACCGTCCATCGACGCGAAACCCGGCGGGGTCTCGACGCGCGGCCGGGCGATCATCACCCAGTCCATGATTCCGGTGCGAGCGATCTGTTCAGGTCCCGCCGTCCGGGCGAGGCCCACCACCTCGTCGTAGTGCGCCAGAGTCCACTTCGACCCCTGCTCGGCTGCCACGGTCGCCCGGGACCTGGCGCTCACCCTAGTACGTCGCTGTGAATCTGCTGTGTCCACGAAAATGCTTGAAAAGCAGAGCAAATCGCGTCGATCTCCGTAGGCTTCCCCTGGGGTGAGGGGGATGGTGTGTCGGACACTGAGGCCGTACAGCGCGCGGCGGTACTCGAGGCTGCCCTCGCCGAGGTGCAGCAGTGGGGCGTAGACCGATTTCGGCTCGAAGGCGTAGCACACCGTGCCCGGCTCGATCCCGACTACGTTCGCCAAACGTGGGCCACCGAGCAGGAACTCATCGCCGAGGCGTTGCTGAGCTACAGCCAGACGATGATCGAACTGCCCGATACCGGTTCACTGCACAGCGACCTGACCGAGCTCGCACTGGCCCTCGCGGGCTACCTCAACGAGCCGGTCGGACGCAGAATCTCCCGCATGCTGGTCATCGACAGCAAGTCCGAGGCCGTGGACCCCAACACCCGGGGCCACTTCTGGACGATCAGGCGGGAAAGGGTCGAAGGCATCTTCCGCCGCGCCGCCGAACGAGGCGAGCTACGCAGTGACGTCAAACCGATTGTTGCGCTGCAACTGCTGACGTCGCCGCTGCACGCCTTCGCCCTCTATTCGAACGATCCCATCGGGCAGGATTACTGCCGCACGATCGCGACGCTGGTGACCCGGGCGATCAGCGAGGCCTAGCCGTCAGCCCCCGATGTCGAGGCCGTGCGCCGCGGCGAACGCGATCGCCTGCTCGATGTCCACCTTGGCGCCACGCAGTTTCGCTGTGGTCCAGAACGTCGGGTCGACGCGGGCGCCGCGCAGGTCCGCCTGTTCCAGCCGGGTGCCCTGAACGCGGGCGCCCGTCAGGTCGGCGCGCGCCAGCGTGGCTTCGCGCAGATCGGTTCCCACCAGGCTGGCTTCGCGCAGCCTGCAGTCGGACAGATCAGCCTTGCGCAAATCGACGCCTGCGAGCACGGCGAGCGTGAAGTCGGACTCCACGACCGTCAGCGGCCGCAGACGGCATTCGGTGAACGTCGAGCCCAGGAAGCTGCAGTGCCGGAATACGCTGTGCCACAACGAGGTACGCCGGAATGTGCAGTTGCGGAAAGCCGATCCGGTGTGTTCGGAATCCGACAGGTCCGTGCCGGAGAAGTCGCATTCGGTGAAGATGACCCGCTCCGTGCGCAGCCGGCTGAAATCTTCGTCCCGGAAACTCTGCCCCTCGAATTCGCGGTCGGCTTCGTGCGCTTCCACGGGCTCAGCCGGTGGGCGCCAGCCGGCTCAACGCGTACTCGGCGACGGCGATCAATGCCGCCTTGGCCGATTCGCGGGAGCGAGCGTCGACGGAGATCACCGGGATGTGTTCGGCGAGCGCAAGGGCCTCACGCACCGCGGACAACGTATGGCGGGGTGCGCCCTCGAACTCGTTGACAGCAACGAGGAACGGCAGCTTGCGCGCCTCGAAGAAATCCACCGCCGCGAAGCTGTCCTCAAGGCGGCGGACGTCGACCAGGATGATGGCGCCGATCGCACCCCGCACAAGGTCGTCCCACATGAACCAGAATCTGCGCTGCCCCGGCGTGCCGAACAGATACAGCACCAGGTCGTCGCCGAGGCTGATACGTCCGAAGTCCATCGCAACCGTCGTCGTCGACTTGTCCGGTGTCGCGTCGAGACCGTCGAACCCCTCCGACGCGTTGGTCACCAACGCCTCGGTACGCAACGGGACGATCTCGGAGACAGCCCCGACGAACGTCGTCTTCCCGGCGCCGAATCCGCCAGAGACGACGATCTTCGTCGACGCCGCTCTAGATTGCCCTGAGGCCACGCAGTGTCCTTCCGATCAGTTCTCGTCGTTCGTCGGCCGTCGCGGCCTCACCCAGGGTGGCATGTACCCGCAGATAACCCTGCACCACCAGATCCCCGACCAGCACCCGCGCCACGCCGAGTGGCAGTGAGAGATGCGCGGCGATTTCGGCGACGGACGGGCGCTCTGCGCACAGCGCCAGGATCTGCGCCCGGACGTCGTTGCCCGGCCAGTGGGCGGGCCGGGCCGGGGTCACGATCCCGACCGGTGCCTCCGGCGGAAGCGGCACGCCGGAATGGGTGCGGCCCGCCGTCAACGTGTACGGGCGTACCAGGTTGGGCGCTGCGTGCGCCTCCTCCGGTCTGTCGTGCACACCCATCGGCCGCTCACGAATGCTGCGAACTGCGCCGTGGCGACTGCACGACCGCGCCGACGCGTTCCACGAGAATCGCCATCTCGTAACCGATCTGGCCGATGTCGCAGGTGCGTGTCGCCAGCGTCGCGAGGTTGGAGCCGTCGCCGACCCTCATCAGCAACAGGTAGCCGTTGTCCATCTCCACCACCGACTGCAGGACGCGTCCGCCGTCGAACAGTTGAGCGGCACCGGTCGACAGGCTGGCCAGCCCCGAGGCGACTGCGGCGAGCTGGTCGGCCCGCTCTCCGGGGATGTGCTCGCTGGCGGCGACCAACAGACCGTCGGCCGACACCAGGATCGCGTGCGTCACGCCCGATACCTCGCGGGCGAATTTGGCGACGAGCCAGTCCAGCGAGGATCCCGAATTCGGCGGCGCAGGCTGAGCGTTCACTGGTGGTCGGTTCCTCCCGCTTCCTGGGCCCGACGGCGGCCGGCGTGCACGCCACCGAAGTGACCGCCGATGCTGGCCCGCACCGCGTCCGGATCGCGGACGGGCCCCGCGTGCCCGTTCTCGGGCTCGTCGGCCGATGCTACCGGCCGCTCCTCGGCGTGACCGGGGACCAGACGGGCGCCCGGCTGCCGCACGGGCAGGCCTTCGGCGGTGCGGTCGCGCACCGGAGCGGCCTCGGCGGCCGCAGCGGCCGACCAGCCGTTGTCCCACACCGATTTCCAATTGAGATCGGAGCTCTGGGAGAGCTCATGCGGGTCGACCAGCCACTCCGACAGCATCTTCTGATAGATCGCGTCCTCGTCGTCGTCGAGGGCGGCGTGTCCGGCGCGCCGCGGTTCGGGCTGCGGCGGGGCCTGAGGTTGCGGCCGCGCCGTGAAGAACGAGGCGACGCTCGGCCGCGGCTCGGCCTCGACCGGTTCGGGTGCCGGAGGCGGCTCGACGATGCCGTTGGCACCGGGGCGTCGCTGGGGCAGCACGTCGTCGGCGCGTGCTGCGGGCTCGGGCGGCAGGGCGGGCTCGGAGGGACGGGCACCCTCCAGCGCGAGCGCGGTGACCAGGCCCGCATGCGCGTCGGCCGGGGTCTGCGCGTCGGTACCGCCGTGCGCGACGGGACGGGTGTGGACCAGCAGGCGGCTCGGGATGTACACCCCGGCGGTGGTGCCGGAATCCGCCTGCGCGGCGACGGTGCTGCGCAGTCGGGCGACGAGACCGTGCTGGGCGGCCAGTCGCCCCACCACGAACAGGCCCATGTGGCGTGCCGTGTAGGGGTTGACCTCGCCGCCGGACTCCAGCCGGGTGTTGGCGACACGCAGATCGGCCTCGGTCATACCCAGACCGGTGTCGCTGACCTCGATCACCAGGCCGTTGTTGCCGGTGGGCACCGCCGACACCTGCACCTGCGTGCTCGGCGGCGAATAGCGCAGCGCGTTGTCGAGCAGTTCGGCCAGCAGGTGCACGAGGTCACCGGCGACCGCGCCGTCGATCTCGCTGTCGGGCAGGCTCACGGTGACGACCCTGGTGTACTCCTCGACCTCCGACGCCGCCGCGTTGACAAGCGCGGCGACGGGCACCGAGGCGGCCTGCTCACGCGACATCTGCGCACCGGCCAGCACCATCAGGTTCGCGCCGTTGCGCCGCATGCGCGCCGCGAGGTGGTCGAGCCGGAAGAGGCTCTCCAACCGGCCGGGGTCCTCTTCGTCGCGTTCGAGCTGATCGATGAGCGAAAGCTGCTGGTCGACCAGCGACCGGTTGCGGCGCGACAGCGTCTCGAACATGTCGGTGACCTGGAGCTGAAGGCGGGCCTGCTCACCGGCGAGCATGATCGCCTGCTGGTGCAGCTCGTCGACGGCGTGGGCGACCTGGCCGACCTCCTCGGTGGTGTGCACCGGGATGGGCTGCACCGGGAACTCCTTGCCGTCTGCGCGCACGTGCTCGACCTCGCGGGCCAGATCCTCGTGTGCCACCTTGAGCGCACTGTCGCGCAGCGTCCGCAGCGGACGCACCAGTGAGCGGGCAACCAGGCCGACGAGGATGAGCGCGACAAGGATCCCGGCGCCGACGAGTGCGGCGTCCCGGATCGCGGCGGCGCGGGCATCGTCGGCCTGCTGGGTGACCGTCGCAGGGATCGCGTCGGCAGTCCGGGCGATGACGTCGTCGGCGATGTCGGCGGTGACCTGTTGAGAAGCCAGCAGCTCAGCGTTGCCGACGAGAACCGAGGCGGGGTCGGAGATGACGGACAGCCGCTTGACCATCTCCGAGCGCAGCGACGCCGCCTGGTCGCTGGCACCTCCGAGGAATGCGCCGATCGCCGAGACCGTCGCGGGCTCGGTGCCTGCGATCGTCACGATGGCCGAACGGAGCACAGGTTCGGGCAGCTCGCCTCCCTTGTCGACGAGCATGCGCTGCATGGCCATCTGCCCTCGGGCACCGACGGCGCGCGACAATGCGGCGCCTTCGGCACGCACCGCGGCGTCGTCGCCGACGAGGCCGGTGATCGCCGTCTCGGCTGTGATCAGCAGCGGGGCGTACGCCATCACCCGCGCCCGGAGGTCCACAGAATCTGCGGCGATCTTGTCGACCAGGCTCTGTCCGAGATCGATGAGGGTGTTCGTGGCGAGGCGCACGCTGTCGTCGACCTCGGTCACGCCGAGGAGGTGCTGCAGCTCGGACTTGTCGGAGTCGAACTGCGTCATCGCCGCGCCCGCGTCGCCCCCGTCGGTGGCCGTCTGCATCGCGGCTTCGAGACCTGCCATGTAGTCGACGACCGCGGGCACCATGTCGGCGCGGTCGGCGGCGCGGCGAAGGTCGAGTGCTTCGGAGGTGCTGGTGGAAATCCGCAGGCCGCCGAAAATGCAGGCCAGGATCAGCGGCACGGCCACGATCGCCAGCACCTTCGCTCGGACGGGCCAGTTGGACGGCGACCACCGCGAGGGTCGTTTGTCGGGATTCATTGTGTGCTCGCGCCGTGGGTCAGGCGCGCGCAGATCGTTGATCGAGCGTCGTTCATAAGACTTTCCTGCGGATGGGCCGACGAAAGGGCCTGGCAATTCGACGAGTATGCCAGCCCTCCGAGGGGCTTTCCACAGCTGGCGCGGTGCAGCAGTGCCGCGCAAACAGGTTGACGGGGCTTGGCTTTCGCTCGCCAGCAAACACCCGAACCGGTAGGGGATCGTTACCGCTTTGACGTTGAGGCTGCCGAAGAGTAAGGAAGAATTAAGAGCGACACGCCGGTTTTGGCGGGGTTGCTGAGGGTAACCAAGCCGCACAATGGAGGTGCGATGATGGTCCGAAATGGTATTGAGGTGGCCATGCTGGCCGATGCCTCGGAGATCGGCGACTCGCCCATGATGCGGGCGATGAGCAGCGAAGTGGTCGACATGGACACTCTCGACAGTCTGGTCGCGATCGCCAGCTACGAAACCTGCCTCGACTGAACCTGAGGCAGTCAGCGCGTACCCTGCCTGAGTGTTCAGGGTGCTGTTCTTCTCGCCGCGCATCGCGCCGAACACAGGCAATGCGATCCGCATGGTGGCAGGCACCGGCTGCGAATTGCACCTTGTGGAACCGCTCGGCTTCGATCTCTCCGAACCCAAGCTGCGTCGCGCCGGGCTCGACTATCACGACCTCGCCTCGGTGACCGTGCACCCCGATCTGGACTCGGCATGGTCCGCCCTGATGCCCGCCCGGGTGTTCGCGTTCACCGCGCATGCGACCGCATCGTACGGCGACGTCGCCTACCGACCCGGCGACGTGTTGATGTTCGGACCGGAACCGACCGGCCTGGACGCGGCCACGCTCGCCGACCCGCACATCACCTCACGGGTCCGCATCCCGATGCTGCGCGGCCGCCGCTCGCTGAACCTGTCGAACGCGGCCGCCGTCGCCGTCTACGAGGCGTGGCGCCAACACGGGTTTGACGGGGCTGTGTGACTACCACGCATTCCAGTGAGTCAGCTGCTCGGCGGGCAGTCGTTTGGCCTTCTTGAAGTCGGTGCCCTTGGTGTAGGCGATGGGGAACAGCCCGCCCTGTGAGTACTTCTCGAACGGGATGCCGAGGACTTCGGCGGCCTGCTTCTCCCCGTCGCCCATCAGGTGCAGCGTGGTCCACGCCGAGCCGAGGCCGCGTGAGCGCAGCGCGAGCATGAAGCTCCACGCAGCAGGCAGTAGTGAGCCCCAGAATCCCGCGCTCATACCGGCAGGTGCGCCGTCGGGCCGGCCCTCCAGGCACGGGATCAACATCACGGGAACCTCGTGCAGACGGTCGTTGAGGTACTTGGCGGAGTCGACCACCAAAGGCGTGCGCTCGTCCCGGACGTCGCCGTAGGTGGGCTTCTCCTGCTCCAGATACGGGGTCGCGTTGGTCCGGTAGATGTCGGCGAGCGCCTTCTTCTTCTCGGGGTCGTCGACGAACATGAACTGCCAGCCCTGGGTGTTCGATCCGGTCGGCGCCTGCAGCGCGATGTCGAGGCACTCCATCAGCACCTCGCGCGGTACCGGCTTGTCGAAATCGAGGCGCTTACGCACCGAGCGGGTGGTGGTCAGCACTTCGTCGGCAGACAGGTTCAGCGTCTCGCTCTTTTTCGATGTCATTGTGCCGAGACTACATTCGGCTGATGGCCGGTCGCCGAGCGTGCGTGTCTGCGGCCGACACGCCGTCGGCAGGCCGGATTTCGTGCACGCTCGCCGAACCCGGCCGGGTCAGCCCCCCGCTGTATGGACGGACGAGGGTGCGCGAGATCGGCTAGTTATGTGGCGTGTTGCCCGCAGACACGCACGCTCGCGGGGCGAAGGGGCTCAGCGGAAATCCCGGGACTTCGACGTCATCTGCAAGTTGATCGGCCCCATCCGATCGGCCACCACGGTGACTGCACCGGTGGCGTTCTGCACGATGCCACGGACCACCAGCGCCGAGGCGGTCTGCGCCAGCTTGCGGTGCCGACCCCACACCCCTTGGGAACACAGCACATTGACCATGCCTGTCTCGTCCTCCAGGTTCATGAACGTCACTCCCTGCGCGGTGGCGGGACGCTGCCGGTGCGTCACCGCCCCCGCCACCAGCACCCGGGTTCCGTCGCGCACCGACAACAGCTGATCGGCGGGCACCACCCCCATCGCGTCGAGATCGGCGCGGAGGAATTCCGTCGGATAGCGTTCCGGCGACACCCCGGTGGCCCACACGTCGGCGGCGGTCAACTCGAGTTCGGTCATGCCGGGCAGCGAGGGCACATGTGAGGCCGACCCGACACCGGGCAGCCGGTCGGGCCGCTCCGTTGCCGCCGCCCCTGCCGCCCACAGGCCCTCGCGTCTGGTGATCCCGAAACACCCCAGCGCACCCGCCGTGGCCAGCGCCTCGGTCTGCGGCACCGACAACTGCACCCTTCTGGTCAGGTCGGTGAGGGTTGCGAAGGGACCGTGAGCTTTTCGCTCCTCGACCATGAGCTCGGCGAGGTCGGTGCCGATGTGGCGGACGTCGCCCAGCCCGAGCCGCACCTCCAGGCCCGCGTTTTCCAGCGTTGCGTGCGGGAGGCTGGCATTGACGTCGGGGCCGTGCACGACGACACCGTGCCTACGGGCATCGGCGACCAGCGTCTGCGGTGAGTAGAAGCCCATCGGCTGGGCCCGCAGCAGCGCCGCGCAGAACGCCGCGGGGTGGTGCAGCTTGAACCACGACGAATAGAACACCAGCGACGCGAAGCTCAGCGAATGACTTTCCGGGAAACCGAAGTTGGCGAACGCCTCCAGTTTCTCGTAGATCCGCGTGGCCACGTCTCCGGTGATGCCGTGGAGGTCGGCCATGCCCTCGAAAAACCTGCTGCGCAGCCGTCGCATCTTCTCGGTCGAGCGTTTCGAGCCCATGGCGCGGCGTAGCTGGTCGGCCTCCGACGCGGAGAATCCGGCGCAGTCGACGGCCAGCTGCATCAGCTGCTCCTGGAAGAGCGGCACTCCCAACGTCTTACGCAGTGCCGACTCCATCGACGGGTGGTCGTAGGTGACCTCCTCCTGCCCGTTGCGCCGCTTGATGTACGGATGCACCGACCCGCCCTGGATGGGCCCGGGACGGATCAGCGCGACCTCGACCACCAGGTCGTAGAACTGCCGCGGCTTGAGCCGGGGAAGCGTGGCCATCTGCGCGCGCGACTCCACCTGGAACACCCCGACGGAGTCAGCGCGCTGCAGCATCTCGTAGACCGCGGGCTCGGAGAGGTCAAGCCGGGACAGATCCACCTCGAGCCCCTTGTGCTCGGCGACCAGGTCGATGCAGTAGTGCAGCGCCGAGAGCATCCCGAGGCCGAGCAGGTCGAATTTCACCAAACCGATTGCCGCACAATCGTCTTTGTCCCACTGCAGCACGCTTCGGTTCTCCATCCGCGCCCATTCGACAGGGCATACGTCGGCGATCGGACGGTCGCAGATGACCATGCCCCCGGAGTGGATGCCCATGTGCCGCGGCAGGTTCGAGATCTGCATGGCCAGGTCGACCACCTGCTCGGGAATGTCCTCCACATGCGTGGCGTCGGCGAGGTTGCCCCACTGGCTGATCTGCTTGCTCCAGGCGTCCTGCTGCCCCTGCGAGAACCCCAGCGCACGGGCCATGTCCCGCACAGCACTGCGGCCCCGATAGGTGATCACGTTGGCCACCTGCGCGGCGTACTCCCGCCCGTATCGCTGATAGACGTACTGAATCGCTTCCTCACGCAGGTCGGATTCGATGTCGATGTCGATGTCGGGCGGCCCGTCGCGGGCAGGTGACAGGAAGCGTTCGAACAGCAACTCGTTGGCGATCGGGTCGACGTTGGTGACCTTGAGCGCATAGCAGACCGCCGAGTTGGCCGCCGATCCCCTGCCCTGGGACAGGATGCCGTTGTCCCGGCAGAACCGGGTGATGTCGTGCACCACCAGGAAGTAGCCGGGAAAGTTCAGCTGTTCGATGACCCGGAGTTCGTGCTCGATCTGGATGTACGCGCGCGAGGCATGCTCCGGCGGCCCGTACCGCTCGCGGGCGCCCTGCATCACCAGGTGCCGCAGCCAGCTGTTCTCGGTGTGCCCCTCGGGGACGTCGAACGGCGGCAGCTGCGGAGCGATCAGGGCCAGCCCGAACGCGCACTGCTCCCCCAGTTCCGCGGCGGCGGTGACCACCTCGGGACAGTGGGCGAACACCCGTGCCATCTCCTCCCCCGATCTCAGATGCGAACCACCGAGCGGCGCAAGGTAACCCGCGGCCTCGTCGACGGAGTTCCTGGCACGGATAGCTCCCATTGCCATCGCGAGCCTGCCCCGCCCCGGCTCGGCGAAGTGCGCCGCGGTGGTGGCGACGACACCGAGACCGAACCGCGGCGCCAGTGCCGCCAGTGCGGCGTTGCGTTCGCTGTCGAGGGGATGCCCGTGGTGGGTGAGCTCGACGGTGACGCGGTCGCGGCCGAACCGGTCGACGAGGTCGGCAAGCGCCGCCTCGGCGGCCTCGGGCCCGCCGTGCGACAGCGCTCGACGGACATGCCCTTTGCGGCACCCGGTCAAAATCTGCCAGTGCCCGCCCGCCGCTTCGGTCAGCGCGTCGTAGTCATAGCGCAGCACCCCTTTCTCACCACCGGCCAGATGCGCCGCGGCCAGCTGCCGCGACAGCCGCCGGTAGCCTTCCGGGCCGCGGGCGAGCACCAGCAGGTGCGGTCCGGGAGGATCGGGAACGTCGGTACGGGTACCCCCACCCAGCGACAGTTCGGCGCCGAACACCGTGGCCATGTCGAGCTCCCTGGCCGCCTCGGCGAACCGCACCACCCCGTAGAGCCCGTCGTGGTCGGTGAGTGCGATGGCCCTCAAGTTCAGCCGGGCCGCCTCCTCCACCAGTTCCTCGGGTGTGCTGGCCCCGTCGAGGAAGCTGTAGGCCGAGTGGGCGTGCAGTTCGGCATACGGCACCAATCGGGATGCGCCCCGGCGCATCTCCGGAGCCTCGTACTCCCCCCGCTTGCTCGACCAGGCCGGGCTGTCCCCGCCGTCACCGACCTGTGCGTCGATGGGCCAGCCGGCGCGGCGCGGCTTGCCCTCCAGCACGCGCCGCATCTCGCCCCAACTCGGGGGGCCGGTATGCCAACCCACCCCCGCAGTGTATCGAACAAGCGTTCGATAGTCAGGCGGTCTTGCCGTTGTTGTCGAAGCCGGCGTCGTCCGGGTCTTCGAGATTGGGCCGCAGTACGTAGCGGACCTGGTTGCCGCCTGTCATCCGGGCCTGCTCGATGGCCTGCTGGGCGATGCCGATCAGTTTGTCGAGAACCTCGTCGGGCGGCTCGGCGGCCAACGGAGGCAGCGGGGTGACCACCACTCCGATGCTGGCGGTGAGGCGCTGGGGCGTCGCGGCGATCGATCCTCGGATCCGCTCCACCAGGGGTGACGCGTCAGCGGTGGTGAAGGTGTCGGCGATCAGGAAATCGTCGTCGGCGACGTGCGCGACGATCGCGTTGTGCCGCACCGTCTCCCGCAGCGCCTGTCCGACCGTGACGCGGGCCCGGTTGCCGCCACCCGACCCGGACAGTCCGAGGAGCAGCGAGAAGCTGTCGATGTTGACCGCCAGAACGACCAGATACTTGTCGTCGCTTCGGCTACGTGACGCCAGCAGCGTCGCAACCGAGCTGTAGAAGGCACCGCGGTGCAGCAGCCCGGTCAGCTGTTCGATGTCGCCGTGATGAGCATTGGGCTGCAGCAGCTTGATCACCGCACGGCACGAGATCGCCACGAACACGTTGAGCAACACCACGATGACCAGCGCGCAGATCGCGACCACTGCGTCGGTCGCCGCCAGCCGCACGAACAGGATGCCCAGCGCCACCGAGGCGACCGCCCACGTCAGGGTGAGCAGGCGGACAGCGTGGAAGCACACGACGAACACCGTCAGCACCACGTAGGTCGCGGTGCCGAGGAAACCGATGACCGGGTTGTCGAGAATCAGCGAGGAAACCGCGACGCCGAGGGAGACGGCGACCACCGACAGCAGGGACTGCAGCCGGCTGGGCCAGCTGTCGCGCAACCACATTGCAGACAGTGCCAGCGAACCGACGGCGATGACTGACGCGACGATCCACGAGGTGCCGGACTCGGGGCCGAACGTACTGGCCATCAGCCCTACCGGCAACAGGCCGAGCACCGCAATACATGTTGCTACCAGGCGACATGTCGCCGTCTGCAAACCTCGAGCGGCGAGAATCGCAGTGAGCCAGTAGTACTGGTCGAACCGCCACAATGCAGGGCCGAGTGCGGCAGCGGGCGAATTCCGCAAACCCTCGAACATCGGCCTACCCCTGTCGCACGTGTCCCAGGTCCAGATCAAAACCCCCGCGCATCGCGAAGGCTACCAGCCCAGCAAACAATTTCCCAGCGCTAATGTTGGCTGACCGGCTGCTTTACTTTGCGGAGAATTCCACTTCGCCGTCTTCGAGCACCACCCGGGCGTTCGATCCGTCTTCGCCGGCCGCCTCGGTACGGAATACAGCCCGGCCGGATTCGAGCCGCCAGATGGATGTCGTCAAGGTGTCGCCGGGGAAGACCGGCGAGGTGAAGCGCGCCGAGATCGCGGTCACCTTCGAGGCGTCGCCGCCGCCGAGTTCGGCAACCAGAGCCCGGCCGGCGACGCCGTAGGTGCACAGTCCGTGCAGGATTGGCTTCGGGAAGCCGGCGAGCTGGGCGAACCACGGGTCGCTGTGCAGCGGGTTGCGGTCGCCGGACAGGCGGTAGATCAGGGCCTGATCTTCGCGGGTGGGCAGCGCGACGTGGCCATCGGGTTCCCGCTCCGGAATCTCGGGGGCGGGCGGACGCCGGCCCGGCTGGCCTCCGAAGCCTCCCTCGCCACGGATCACCAGAGTCGTCAGCGTCTCGGCGACAGCCTGCCCGGATTCGGGATCACTACCTGTCGCCTTGAGCATCACGACCGCGTTCTTGCCTTCTCCCTTGTCCTGGATGTCGGCCACCTCGCAGACCACACTGAGTTTCCCAGCGGGGGGCAGCGGTGCGAAGACACGGATGCTCTGCGAGCCGTGCAGCAGCTTGCTGAAGTTGAAGGATCCGATCTTGGTGGCAGCTGCGAAGGGCGAGCAGGCGATGACGGCGTAGGTCGGGAGGACTTGCTGAGTGACCTCGTGGCTGTTCTCGGTCGTGAACGCGAGATCGCCGGTGCCCGCGCCGACGCCGAGCGCATAGAGCAGCGTGTCGCGGTCGGTCCAGCTGAACTGTTGCGCCTGCGTGGTCTCGCCAATGGCGTTCGGATCGATCGGCATGCCCAGACAGTAGCCGCATTGCCAGACGACTCGTTGACACCCGACCGGGTGCGGGCGACCATGTCTCGCATGCGCTATGTCGTTACCGGCGGTACCGGGTTTATCGGCCGCCGTCTGGTCACCCGGTTGCTCGATCTTCCCGACACCGCAGCAGTGCATGTTCTGGTGCGCCGCCAGTCACTCGGCCGGTTCGAACGGCTCGCGCAGCAGTGGGACGAGCGGGTCTGCCCGCTCGTCGGCGACCTCACCGAACCCGCTCTCGGGCTCTCCGATGCCGACGCGGCCGACCTCGGCGACATCGACCACGTCGTGCACTGCGGGGCGATCTACGACATCACCGCTGCCGAGGATCGCCAGCGCGCCGCCAACGTCGAGGGCACCGCATCGGTCATCGGCCTCGCCGCGCGCCTCGATGCGACGTTGCACCATCTCTCCTCCATCGCGGTGGCAGGCACGTACCGCGGCGTGTTCAGCGAGGACGACTTCGACGTCGCGCAGAACCTGCCCACCCCGTATCACCGCACAAAGTTCGAGGCAGAGCTGCTGGTGCGCTCCGCGGAGCGTCTCCGGTTCCGGATCTACCGGCCCGGGGTGGTCGTCGGGGACTCGCGCACCGGCGAGATCGACAAGATCGACGGCCCCTATTACTTCTTCGGGGTCCTGTCGAGCCTGGCAAGTCTGCCCAGGTTCACCCCGATGGTGCTGCCCGACACCGGGCGAACCAACGTCGTGCCGGTGGATTTCGTGGTCGACGCCCTGGTGGCCCTCATGCACCTCGACGGACGCGACGGGCAGACGTTCCATCTGACCGCACCGAAGACCGTCGGCCTTCGGGGTATCTACCGCGGCGTGGGACCTGCGGCAGGGCTGCCACCGCTGGTCGGGTCGCTGCCCCGGGCCGCCGCTGCGCCGCTGCTCCAGGTGAGCGGTCGCGCCAAGGTGCTGCGCAACATGGCCGCCACCCAGCTCGGTGTGCCGGGCGAGATCCTCGACGTCGTCGAACTGGCGCCGACGTTCGCCTGCGAGCGCACCGAGGAGGCGCTGCGTGGTACCGGGATCAGCGTGCCGGAGTTCGCCTCCTACGCACCACAGCTGTGGCGGTACTGGGCCGAGCATCTCGATCCGCACCGGGCCCGTCGTGACGACCCGGCAGGTCCGCTGGTCGGCAAGCACGTCATCATCACCGGCGCATCCAGCGGGATCGGCCGCGCGTCGGCGGTCGCCGTAGCCGCCCGCGGCGCGACGGTGTTCGCCCTGGCCCGCAACGCCGAAGCCCTTGACGGCCTCGTCGACGAGATCCGCGAGGCCGGGGGTGAGGCGCATGCCTTCACCTGTGACGTCACCGATTCTGCAGCCGTCGAACACACGATCAAGGACATCCTCGGCCGCTTCGGGCACGTCGACTATCTGGTCAACAATGCGGGCCGGTCGATTCGCCGTTCGGTCACCGCATCCACCGACCGGCTGCACGACTATGAGCGGGTGATGGCGGTCAACTACTTCGGCCCCGTGCGCATGGTGCTGGCGCTGTTGCCCCACTGGCGGGAGCGCCGGTTCGGGCACGTCGTCAACGTGTCCAGCGCGGGGGTGCAGGCCGCCAGTCCGAAGTACAGCGCCTACGTCCCCAGCAAGGCGGCACTGGACGCCTTCTCCGAAGTCGTTGGCACCGAGACACTCTCGGACCACATCACGTTCACCAACATCCACATGCCGCTGGTCGAGACGCCGATGATCGCGCCGTCGCGTAGGCTCAACCCGATGCCACCGATCACCGCCGAGCACGCCGCCGCGATGGTGGTCCGCGGGCTTGTCGAGAAGCCCGCCCGTATCGACACCCCGGTCGGGACGCTGGCCGACATCGGGATGTACTTCACTCCGCGGCTGTCCCGGCGTGTACTGCATCAGGTGTACCTGGGTTATCCGGATTCCGCTGCGGCGCGGGGGATTACCGAGACTGTCACCCGGACGCCGCGCCGGCCCCGACGTCAGGGCCGGCCCGCGCCGTCGCTGCGCGTTCCCGGCCCCGTCAAGCGTGCGGTGCGGCTGGTACCCGGCGTGCACTGGTGAGCCCGGTTCCGGTCTTCATCGACGTCGACACCGGCGTCGACGACGCGATGGCGCTGGCCTATCTGTTCGCCAGCCCGGAGGCGAACCTGGTCGGCATCGCGTCCACCGCGGGAAACGTTGGTGTGCATGATGTCTGCCGCAACAATCTGGCGCTTCTGGAGCTGTGTGGGATCACGGGTGTTCCGGTTTCGAAGGGGTCGGAGACGCCGCTGGCGGCGCCGTTGCGCACCGCCGAGGACACGCACGGGCCGCAGGGTCTCGGCTATGCGCAATTGCCGGAGCCGACCACCGAGCTCACCGACTACGACGCCGCCGAAGCGTGGGTGCGTGCCGCCCGCGCTCACCCCGGAGAGCTGATCGGTATCGCGACCGGTCCGCTGACCAACCTGGCGCTGGCGGTGCGCGCCGAGCCCGACTTACCCGGCTTGCTGAAGCGGCTCGTGATCATGGGTGGCGCGTTCGACTATCGGGGCAACACGACGCCGGTGGCGGAGTGGAACACCCATGTCGACCCCGAATCGGCTGCCGAGGTGTTCGCGGCGTGGAGCGGTAGGGATTCCGATCACATCCCGATCGTGTTGGGGCTCAACCTCACCGAGCACGCCGCGATGACCCCGGAGCTACTGGGCAAATTGGCCGCTGCCGCCGGCGCGACGTCGGTTCCGATGTCGGTCGACGATGCGCGCGGCACCGCGTCGACGGCGTCGAATGCGCTGATCCGGACGCTCGAGGATGCGATGCGGTTCTACTTCGAGTTCCATCACGACCAGGGCGAGGGCTACCTCGCACATCTGCACGACCCGCTGGCCGCCGCGGTCGCTCTCGACCCGGAGCTGGTGCGGTATCGCGCCGCGGCGGTGGACGTCGAGCTGACCGGGACGTTGACCCGGGGCATGACGATCGCCGACTGGAGCAGGCTGTGGGGCCGAGAACCCAACGCGCTCATCGGTGTCGAAGTCGACCCGACGATGTTCTTCGACCGCTTCATCGAACGCGTCGGCGCGTTCGCGCGGCAGCTCGATCACTCATAGACGCCTTCCAGATACCACCTCCTCTGCCGGTAGCACAGCAGCAGTGCGTGCGTCGCGTCGAGCAGCACCTGCACCCGTGCCGTGATCGTTTTGCTGCTCGCCTGCACGGGATCCCACCACCGTTCGTCGACGGGCCACGGCCCCGCCCACCACGACAACCGGCCGGACCGACCGGGCGCGTGCAACTGGAACGGATCGGCGGAGAACAGCCCGCGGCTGGTGACCCGCACCGGGGCGCCGTCGGCGTCGAGCAGTTCGACCGGATCGTCGAGGAGCACCGTGGGTGACGGCTGCGGCAGCCGTCCCGGCCACGGTTGATCTGGATTCGCCTGTGGCACAAGCTCATCGCCCAGCGGAATGAAGGAGATGCGTTCAGCGGGACCACGACCACCACTGAGCACCGGGACCTTCACAGCGTCGGGACCCAGTAACCCCTGGATGCGCACCAGCGCCCGGCGCGCCCGCAACCGGTCCTCCTCGCCAACCCCACCCCACAGCGGCAACTGCAGCGCCTCGGCGGAGACCACCTCGACCGGGCGCAGGCGCAGCACCGTGATCGGCGCGGAGGGCCGCTGAGCGGAGTTGCGCCGGTTCAGCCAACCGTCCAGCTGCCAACGCACCCGGTCTGCCGTGGCATCCTCGGTCAGCGGCTCCGCGCACCGCCAGACACGTTCCAGCTCCTGACCGTTGGCCGTCACAGCGTGGATGGCCAGCCTGGTGCAGCCCACCCCCGCAGCTTCGAGGCTGCGGTGCAGTGCGCCGGCCAGCGACCGTCCCGCGAAGGCGGCGGCGTCGACCCGGTCGACGGGCGGATCGCAGTTCATCACCGCGTCGAGCTCGGCTTCGGGCTCCCGCCCCGACGGACCGCGGGCGAGTTCCCCGCGGGCCACCTGGTGCGCGGTGACGGCGTCGGCCCCGAACCGGGAGGCCACGTCACTGCGGGACAGTTCGGCGAACTGGCCGACTCTGCGAATCCCCATGCGCCACAACAGGTCGACCAGATCAGTGCGGGTGGCAGGTGCGAGGCTGGGTTCGGTGGCCAGCTGCTTGATGGACAGCCCCGACAGGAAGGACGCGTCGTCGCCGGGATCGATGATTTTTCCTGCCCTGGCGGCGAAGACGGCCGTCGGCAGTTGGTCGGCGACCCCGACCTGGCATTCTGCGCCCGCCGCGGCCACCGCGTCGACCAGCCGTTCCGCCGCGGCCTGCTCGGAACCGAAGTACCGGGCGGGACCGCGGACCGACAACGCCAGCAGTCCCGGCCGCAGCACCTCGGCGCGGGGTACGAGTTCGTCGACGGCGAGCGTGATGTTCTCGAAGTGCCGGGCGTCGCGGGCAGGATCGGCGGCAGCGACATGCAACTCCGGGCAGCGGGCCTGCGACTCCCGACGCCTCAGCCCCCGCCGCACCCCGACAGCCCTGGCTGCCGCCGAGCATGCAATGACCCGATTGGCCAGTGTGACCGCGACCGGCATCGTCGGCGGCAGGTCCGCTGCCGAGGCGGCGGCGACCGCCGGCCAGTCCATGCACCAGAGCGCCAAAACTCTGCCCGCCATCTCATCCGCCCACGGCACGCGCCGGATACCCGACGGAACGACCCCTTGCGCGCATGGCCAACCGCACCCTGCTGATCCGCCCGCACCCGGGGGTGGGCACTCCGTCCCGTCCGCCCGCGATCTCATAACCGCTGACGTGAGCGGTCAGCCGCGCGGAGGCCCCCTGCCAGTCACCGTCGGTGACGAGAAGAGTGCATCCCCGCTGCCGGGCGCGGGCCACCACCGCCCTGGCCCGGGTGGCGGGCACCGTACGGCCGCCCAGACCGAGCACCACCAGGTCCATCCCGTCCATCAGGACCGCCGCCACCTCGACCGGATCGGCACCCGGTTCGGGGATCACCGCGATCCTGCTCAGATCGGCGCCCATCTCTGCCGCGGCCAACAACCCCACATCGGGCTGGCCGATGATGGCCACGTGGCCGCCTGCCGCCGTCACCGCCGCCACCATGTTCAACTGCAGCGAACGAGCCCCGGAAACCACCGCCACAGTTCCGCGCGGCAACGAATCCGGAAGCACTTCAGACAGCGAATCCGGGACCGGCAGCAAAGAATCCGGGGTGTTCGACAGCTCGGGAACAGGGGCCACAGCCCGTCGGCTGCCGCCCACCTTGCTGGAGACCGATGCCATCTGCTTGCGCAGCTGTTCTACCTGCTCAGCGCGCGTGACAGGACACCGGTTCAGGCTTTTGGGCGTCGTCACAGCAGTACCTTTCACACCATCTGACACTTCCATTTTTCGAAACTTTGTTCGATGCCGTCAGTAAACACCCACCCACCGACAGCGTCAACCAGACCCCGCGGCAGCCGACCATGACACTGCCAAATAGTGACATTGACAAATGTCATCATTCGGAGTTGTATCCATCGCGTGCTCAACGAAGACACATGCGGGCATCTCCCCCGCGGTTCGTTCCGTTCCCGCAGCGCCGCATTCGTCAGCAGCCTGACCCTGCGCCAGAT
The DNA here is from genome assembly GCF_041287165.2 of Mycobacterium bulgaricum. Taxonomy (NCBI): domain Bacteria; kingdom Bacillati; phylum Actinomycetota; class Actinomycetes; order Mycobacteriales; family Mycobacteriaceae; genus Mycobacterium; species Mycobacterium bulgaricum. Next base: position 259,207 of record NZ_JBGGKV020000002.1, read on the forward strand.
CAGCAGCGTCCTCCCACCCCACCAGGCCTGGGGTCTGTGGGCCTCCCGCCAGATCGTCGCCCGCATCATGGACACCTTCGGACCGTCCCTCACCCACACCACGGCCGTGCGGGTCGACACCACCACCCCGGACCGCCGACGCATCGTCGGCGAGTGGGTGTACGGCGCAGGAGTGCCACGCAGGAACTCGGCCCAGGCGATCTACTTCGTCCACGGCAGCGGTTACGCCCTGTGCTCACCCCGCACGCACCGGCGACTCACGGCGTGGCTGTCGCAGTTGACCGGGCTGCCTGTCTTCAGCGTCGACTACCGATTGGCACCGCGTCATCGATTCCCCACTGCCGCAGAGGATGTCCGTAACGGCTGGGACTGGCTCACCGGCAGGTGCGGCATCGCACCGGAGCAGATCGTCGTCGCCGGCGACTCGGCAGGAGGGCATCTCACCGTCGACCTGCTGCTGCAGCCCGACGTCAGTCACCCGGCAGGCCTGGTTCTGCTGTCACCGCTGGTGGATCTGACCTTCGGTCTTGCCCGCACCCGCGAGCTGGATCGACCCGATCCCGCCATCCGGTCCCGCGACGCGATTCGGCTCGTCGAGTTGTACTGCACCGGAATCGAATCCGGCCATCCCAGGCTCCGGCTCGACGTGGCAGGCGGGCGCCGGCTGCCACCAACCCTGATCCAGGCAGGTGGGGCCGAGATGCTCGCCGCCGACGCCATAGCGCTCGCACAGGATCTCCGCCGGGCCGGAACTCGGTGCGAACTGCAGATCTGGCCGGACCAGGTGCACGTCTTCCAAGCATTGCCGCGACTCACCCCTGAGGCGGTGCCTGCGATGCACACCATCGCCGCCTTCGTCGCCGAGGCGTTGGGCGGCACCGACATCGAACAGGCGGGTTGACCATGTGGCCGTTCGGGACGAAACGCACCCACCGGGCCGACGCCGTGATCACCGGCGCAGGCAGCGGGATCGGCGCCGCATTCGCCAGGGAACTCGCCCACCGCGGCGGACGGGTGGTGTGCAGCGACATCGACCTCGGCGCGGCCCAGGCCATCGCCGAGGAGATCGGAACGTCAGCGCTGCCCGTGCAATGCGACGTCGCCGACGTCGACGCGGTGTACCGCCTTGCCGAGGAAGCACAGTCGTGGTTCGGCGGTGCACCGACACTGGTGATCAACAACGCAGGCGTCGGCGCCGGCGGGGCGGTCATCGGCGACTCTGCACTCTCCGACTGGGAGTGGGTGCTCAACATCAACCTGTGGGGGCCGATTCACGGTTGCCACGTGTTCGCGCCGATCCTGCGCGAGGCCCGCCGCCCGGCGGGCATCATCAACGTAGCCTCCGCCGCCGCGTTCGGCGCCGCACCCGGGATGGCCGCCTACAACGTCAGCAAAGCGGGGACGCTGTCGTTGTCGGAGACACTGGCCGCCGAACTGGCCGGCACCGGCATCAACGTCACGGTGCTGTGTCCCACGTTCGTCAAGACCAACATCGTCAGCTCCGGTCGCATCCCCGAGGAGACGACACAGCTGGCCGATCGGCTGATGCGGCTCACGGGCTTCTCGCCCGAGCGCGTCGCCCGCACCTGCCTGGACACTCTCGACCGTGGCGGCCTCTACTGCATGCCGAATCCGGAGGCCCGGATCGGCTGGGGCATCAAACGTTTCACCCCGACGGTGTACACCCGCGCCGCCGGACTGGCCACCCGCGTGACGACCTGAGGAGGATCAATGGCGATCGATATGGATGCGATGCTGGCGAAGATCAAGGACCGCCAGTGGGCGCTCGCCGACATCGACTGGGCGGCACCGGGAGCCGAGAAGATCACCGATGAGCAGCGACCCAAACTTAAGGCGTTCATGGCGGACCTGTGCTGGATCGAGAACATCGGGGCCCGCGGCTTCGCGGCGCTGGCCAAAAAGGCGCCCACCCCGACGATCGCCGAGATATACCGCTACTTTCACGCCGAGGAGCAGCGGCACGCCAATGCCGAACTGGCGCTGATGAAGCGGTGGGGCATGCTCGACGACGGCGAGATGCCCGAGCCCAACGTCAACATCCGGATGGCGATGGACTGGCTGGACACCTACGCCGACGACATGGCGCTGTCCATCCTGGGCACCGTCATCCCGATGCTGGAGGTGGCACTCGACGGTGCGCTGCTGAAGTTCCTGCTCGAAGAAGTCGACGACCCTGTCTGCCACCAGGTGTTCGAGAAGATCAACAACGACGAATCCCGCCATATCGCCGTCGATTTCGAGGTGCTGAACATGATCGGCCACGCCGACCTGCGGCGGCTGGCCATCGAGTTCGTCGGTAACGTCGCCACCCCTGGCCTGATCCTGGGGGCCATCATGTACATCCCGCTGCTCAACCGGATCCGCAACGAGATCGTCGGCATGGGACTCGAACCCGAGCGACTGTACAACGCGGTCAAGCGGTTCCAGACCCTCGGCGAGCGCGGCGAGTTCACCCACCGCGTGCCCACCTACCGCGTGCTGCGGCGCCATGCGTCGATGGTCGTCAAACCACGTCACCCCTACCATCTGCTGGCCAACTCCATGGTGTGGGCGTCCAATCTCTACCCCAGGGCGCTGCTGAAGCCGATTCCGAGTTGGTTCAAGGAACTGACCCACGAGCCGGCGGCCTGACACATGCCTACTGCCAGAACAATTCACGACACCCTCATCGTCGGCGCGGGTTTCACCGGGCTCGGGACCGCGATCAAACTCAGACAGGCCGGTGTGGAGGACATCGTCATCGCCGAACGCGGTGACAGCGTCGGCGGCACCTGGCGTGACAACACCTACCCCGGCGTGGCGTGCGACATCCCGTCGCTGCTGTATTCGTTCTCGTTCGTCAAGAATCCGTCGTGGTCGCGGGCCTACCCGTCGGGCGCGGAGATCTGTGAGCACATCGAGGCGATGACCGACCAGCACGACCTCCGCCGGCTGATCAGATTCAACACCGAGATCACCGGCCTGCGTTTCGATGAGAAGACCGGGGTGTGGACCGCAACGACCAATGGCCGCAAGGATTTCCGGGCTCGTACAGTCGTGCTCGCACCCGGTCCGCTGGCCGACCACAAGTTCCCCGCGATCCGCGGCATCGACTCCTACGAGGGTCACAAGATCCACAGCGCCTCCTGGGACCACGACTACGACTTCACCGGAAAGCGCATCGCCGTGATCGGGACCGGCGCCACCGCGGTCCAGATCGTCCCGGAACTCGTCAAGACCGCCGAGTTCGTCAAGGTCTTCCAGCGCACCCCCGGCTGGGTGCTCCCACGCATGGACGTTTCAATGCCGACGGCGATCCAATCGTTGTTCGCCAAACTGCCTGTGACACAGGAGATCGCGCGCCAGGCGCTGTACTGGGGACACGAGGCCGCGGCGACTGCGCTGGTGTGGAACACACCGATGAGTCGTCTCGTCGCGCAGCTCGGTAAGGCGCACCTGCGCCAGCAGGTCAAGGACCCGTGGATGCGCCGCCAGCTCACCCCGGAGTTCACGCCCGGCTGCAAGCGCATGCTGATGTCCAGTGACTACTACCCCGCGCTGCAGCGCGAGAACTGCAAGCTGATCGATTGGCCCATCGCCACACTCAGCCCGGTGGGGATCCGCACCAGCGACGGCGTCGAACACCATCTTGATGCGATCGTGTTCGCCACCGGATATGACGTGCACCTGTCCGGTCCCCCGTTCCCGGTCACCGGGCTGGGAGGCAGGTCGCTGCAAGAGGAATGGGCCGCCCACGCCGAGGCCTACAAGAGCGCCAGCGCGCACGGCTACCCGAACCTGTTCTTCATGACGGGACCGAATTCGGGGCCGGGCCACAATTCCCTGCTGGTGTATGTCGAAGCGCAGATCGACTACGCGGTCACCGGGATCACGACGATCCTGAACCAGAATCTGCGCTATCTCGACGTACGCGCCGACGTCCAGCGCCGCTACAACGAGCGCATGCAGCGGCGGCTCACGAAAACCACGTGGATGTCGGGGTGCAACAGCTGGTATCTGACGGCCGACGGTTTCAACGCCTCGATGTACCCGGGTTTCGCCACGCAGTATCTTCGACAGATGCGGACGATCCAGTTCGAGGACTACGAAGCGGTGGCGCACGACGCGTCCCCGCATGTCGCGGCCCCGACGGCCTGAGATCCGACGCGATGTCCCAGGCGAAACCGCAGCGGTCGACAGGGCCGATCCCGAGCATCCTGCGTCGGATCCGCCGTGGTTCGCGTGATGTCATCGAGAACGCGGTCTCGCAATTGTTCGATGCCGCGGTGCAGCCCCTCGGCGTCGCCGAATCCGGTGAGTACCGCATCGACGAATTGGCACAGCTGGCCGGCACCACGACGCGCAACATCCGGGTCTATCGCGACCGCGGCCTGCTGCATCCGCCGCTGAGGGTGGGCCGCATAGCGCTGTTCAACGACACGCATCTGACCCGGCTGCGCCTCATCACGTCCATGCTCGACAAGGGTTACAACATCGCCCACGTCAACGAGATGCTGTCGGCATGGGAGCAGGGCAAGGATCTCGGGGACATGCTCGGCCTGGAGTCGGCGATCGCGGGCAGCTGGGCGACCGAGAAGCCCCAGCGGATGTCGTTGACCGAGGCCCGCGCACTGATCGACGATGCGGCGGGCTTCGACCGGATGGTGAGCCTCGGCATCATCCGCGTCGACGACGACACCGACCACGGGTACGCCACCATCGTGCGGCCCACCCTCGTCGAGGCGTTCACCGAGATCCGCAAGCACGGCGTCGCGCTCGACAAACTCATCGACGTCCACGTGCAGGTGAGCCCACTTCTGGATCAGATCAGCCAGATCCTCGTGCAGGCCGGTCTCGACGAAGTCGTCGACAAGATCAATCCCGGCGCGGCCATGCCCGACGACGTCGAAGTCGCCGAGCTCATCACGACTTTGGTGCGATTCCGCACCCACGCGGTGTCGGCGGTCGGCGCGACGCTGGCCTTCTCCATCGAATCAGCGGTCGAGTCGGTGGTGGCACAGTTGCTCGGCGACCTGATCACCAAGAGTGCCGAAGCCTCAGGCGAGTAGTCTCACCCGGTGCTCGACAATCTCTGGGCTGCGGCCACCCGACATCACTTCCTGAATTCGGTTCGCGACGGCACCATCGCACCGCCGGACTTCAACCGCTGGCTGGCGCAGGACGCCATCTTCGTCACCGACCTCCTCGCGTTTCAGGCGCGGTTGCTGGCCCGTGCCCCCCGCGAGGCCCAATCCACGCTTGCCGCAGGATGTGTCGCCCTCGTCGCCGAACTCGACTGGTTCGACGAGCAGGCCACCCTCCGCGGCATCGACATGACCCAGCCGGCACTGCCGGCGACGCTCGCCTACCGCGACCTGCTCGCGCGACTCGACACCGACGACTACGACACCGCGATCACCGCGCTGTGGGTCATCGAGGAGGTCTACCTGCGCGCGTGGACCACGGCCGCGTCGGACTCGTCGCCGTACCGCGAATTCGTGGAGCACTGGACGGATCCCGGCTTTGCCGCCTATGTCGCGGCCCTACGCGACCTAGCCGTCCCCGCAGTCGGCGCGCACGTGATCGCCGAGGTCCTGTCTCAGGAGATCGCGTTCTGGGACATGGCTTCGACGAATACCTGACCGACGTCGGCTAGCTTGCGAGAGCCGGCCCGATCGTCGTGTTCCACGACTCCTGCATCTCCGATTCGAACAGGCCCCAGGTGTGCGACCCGTCCGGCCGGACCACATAGGTGATCGGCACCCCGGCGGCGTTGGCGCGGTCGGCAAAGACCCTCGTGCTGTCGGCGACGACGCGCTCGATGAAACCACCGGTGATGTTGGGCCCGAAGCCCGGGGGCAGACGGTCGACCGCACCCACGTTGCCCGAGCCCGATGCCGCGACGTAGACCGCGACGCCGCGCAGCTTCTCGACGTTCTTCGACGGGTCGTGGGCCACCCACAGCGGCCCGCCGGGCGGACCCCACATCGCGCCGGCGCTCGCCCCACCGCTGCTCAGCGTCAGCTCGACGTTCTGGACGTTGTCCGACGGGTTCAGGATCCCGCTGTACGAGCCGACACCCTGGTAGAGCCCGGGCATCTGAACGGCGTAGTCCAGCGCTGTGCCGCCGGTGCTCGACAGACCGCCGACACCGTTGCGGCCGCTGGTGTCGTACTCGGCGTCGATCAGCGGAGGCAGTTCTTGGGTCATGTAGGTCTGGTACTGCTTGCTCGGGTCGGCGACCCAGTTTGTGTACCAACTGAATTGACCACCCAACGGGGACACCACGTTGACGTTCTTGTCGGCGAAGAATCCCTGGATGTCGGTCATCCCGAACCAGCTCTTCATGCCGGGGGCGATGCCGCCGCCGGCCATGTCGTCGCCGCCGTCGATGCCGGGCAGCAGGTAGAACGTGGGCGCACCCGACTTACCCGCCTTGAACACGTCGTTGACGACGACCTTGTTCATCGACGGCGAAAACACCGACACCTTGTCCCAGCGATCGTTGACGTGCTCGATACCGGTGATGTGGGCGCCCTGCGGCTGCGCCGACGCGGCCGGAAGTGTGGGAACCATCAGAAAACTCAATACAGAAGCCAACACAATAGCTAGCGCGCGTTTTCGGCGCGTCGGGCTGATCATCGGCTGATTATGTAATCACCCTCTAATTCCAGCAAGCCTTTGCGCCTGAATGCCACTTCGTGTCATTCCCATTCGATCGTGCCAGGCGGCTTGCTGGTGACGTCGAGGACCACGCGGTTGACCTCACGCACCTCGTTGGTGATCCGCGTCGAGATACGTTCCAGCACTTCGTAAGGCACCCGCGTCCAGTCGGCCGTCATGGCGTCCTCACTCGACACCGGACGGAGCACGATCGGATGCCCGTAGGTGCGGCCGTCGCCCTGTACCCCCACCGACCGGACGTCGGCGAGCAGCACGACGGGGCACTGCCAGATCTGGTGATCCAGTCCGGCTGATGTGAGTTCCTCTCGGGCGATCGCATCGGCGCGCCGCAGCGTGTCCAGGCGGTCGGCGGTGACTTCACCGACAATCCGGATGCCCAGGCCGGGGCCCGGAAAAGGTTGACGGGCAACGATTTCCTCGGGCAGTCCCAGTTCTCGGCCGACCGCGCGGACCTCGTCTTTGAACAGCAGCCGCAGCGGCTCGACGAGCGTGAACTTCAGATCGTCGGGCAGTCCGCCGACGTTGTGGTGGCTCTTGATGTTGGCGGTGCCCGACCCGCCCCCGGATTCCACGACGTCGGGGTAGAGCGTTCCCTGCACCAGGAAGTCCACCTCGCCGCCGGAGACGTCGACCGCGTCGCGCACCGCTCCCTCGAACGCGCGGATGAACTCGCGGCCGATGATCTTGCGCTTGCCTTCGGGATTGGTCACCCCCGACAGCGCCTCGAGGAACCGGTCGGCCACGTCGACGGTCACGAGATTGGCTCCGGTCGCGGCGACGAAATCACGCTGCACCTGGGCGCGTTCGCCGGATCGAAGCAGGCCGTGGTCGACGAACACGCAGGTGAGCCGGTCGCCGATGGCGCGCTGGACCAGCGCGGCGGCCACCGCGGAGTCCACCCCGCCGGACAGTCCGCAGATCGCCCGCCCGTCGCCGATCTGGCTGCGCACCTGCTCGACGAGGGCATCTGCGATGTTGGCCGGTGTCCACGCGGCGTCGATTCCGGCGAACTCGTGCAGGAAGCGGCTCAGCACCTGCTGTCCGTGGGGGCTGTGCATCACTTCGGGGTGATACTGCACGCCGGCCAGCCTGCGCCCCCGATTCTCGAACGCCGCGACCGGCGCTCCGGAGCTGCTGGCCACCACCTCGAAGCCCTCAGGGGCTTCGGTGACGGCGTCGCCGTGGCTCATCCAGACGGGCTGGGTGCCGGGCAGGTCGGAATGCAGTTCTCCGCCACTGACTTTCAGCTCTGTGCGACCGTACTCGCTGGTGCCCGTGTGGGCGACGGTGCCGCCGAGGGCCTGGGCCATCGCCTGGAAGCCGTAGCAGATACCGAACACCGGCACGTCGATGTCGAACAGCGCGGGGTCGAGTTGTGGCGCCCCTTCGGCGTAGACGCTCGCGGGCCCGCCGGACAGCACGACCGCCCGCGGGTTGCGGGCCTTGATCTCCTCGACGCTCGCGGTGTGCGGGATGACCTCCGAGAACACCCGCGCCTCGCGGACCCGCCGGGCGATCAGCTGTGCGTACTGCGCACCGAAGTCGACGACCAACACGGGACGGGGAGCTGCTGATTCCACCGGGACAGTCTAGTTTGACCGTTCGGGGATCGTGATCGCCGGAGCGCCTGGCGATTCGGCGCACCCCCTGCCACCGATTCGAGCCGATACTGCGCTGCCGGCGACCACGTCCGCTCCCCCGCATCGCAAACGGTAGTTGCCCACGGAACAGCTGTCAGTCCACCGAACGGATGATCCCGTCTAGTACAGGTCTTTCAAGCTGAGGATTCCGTCCTCGACGGCTCTCGCCAGCAGCGCGGACTTCGTCGAGGCCGGCCTTCCGACACCGGCGTACTTTGCGCGTGCTCGCTGCAGGTGGGTCCGCACCGTGGTCGGGGCGATGAAAAGACGTTTGGCCACGAGATCCTTGCTCTCGGTCTGGAACCAGGCGATGAGCACCTGCTTTTCGCGGTGGTCGGTCAGTTTGATGCGGCCCATCGTGCCGTCGTTGAGCATGGCCTTGCCCATGCGCGGACCGACGTACGGCGTCACGGTGTGCGCGGAGTGGATCGCCTCGATCAGGTGGCGCTTGCCCTCCGATTTGACCAGGTAGGTCACCGCGCCGAGCTCCAGGCACTTCAGGATGACTTCGTCGGCGGTGATGTGCGAGTAGACGATCACGCGCTGCCCCCGGTCGCTGAGTTTCGACAGGGTCTCGAAGTCGGGGCGGTTCCCCTCGATCTGCAGGTCGAGCAGCACGACGTCGGCACCGCCGGAGGCTTCCGGGTGGTGGGCGAAGTATTCGGCGGGATGCGCGAAGCTGCCGGCCAGTTCGATCGGTGGATCGGCATCCGCGCACCACGCCTGGATCCCCGCGTGCACGACATCGTGATCGTCGATGATCGCGATGCGCACCGGAGTCCGCGAATCCCCCTCGCGGGACATCCCCCTATACCTCCCACCTGGTAGACACTTCGCGACAGATGTCTGCCTGCCGATATTCAATCCCAGCCCCGCACCCGCCGCGATGGGAAAACTCCGAGGAGTTGCCGGCGGCGTCGGTCTGTGACCATGAGTGCCTTGTCGAGATTAGGAAGCTCGCGGCTCGGGAGGAAAGCCGTCCTCGCCGAATCGCGCTGAATTGATACGTTCGACCGACACCCCGGCGCCGCGGGGGTCGGCCCGCTGCGCCGGGTCAGGCGGGCTAACGTATCGCTTCATTCGGGGTGGGTTCGCTGGGGAGGACCGTGGCGACGTTCGGGGAACCTGCCGCCCGGCTTCAACTGATGAACCGGGCGGCCATGGTCGGGCTGCTGATGCGCAGCTCGATCAATCTCGGGGTCTCGTTGATCGCGCTGGCGGACCCCGACTCCCTCGCCCTGCCCCTCGGCAGATGGCTTCTCGGAGCGCTGGCCGGATGGTCGCTCTATCGTCTGGTGACGCGCGCGCAGGGCGCCGGGTGGCTGACCGTCGACTACCTGGCCGCGCTCGCGGTGTGCCTATCCCTTCCGATACTCGTGCCCACCACCGATTTCTACGCCTCGAACACCGCGCCGCAGGCGATCGCCGGGACCGCCGTCATCAGCATTTCCGTCTCGGTGTCGGTGTTCGCCGCCGTGCCGCTGACCGTGGGAATCGCCGCCGCCTACGCCGTAGGAGCGGGCTTGGTCATCGGCTGGGAGGATCTGACCTCCGTCACGGCGCTCTACTACTTCGCCGTCCAGTGTGCGACATCCTCCATCATCCGTCTGATGCTGCTGCGCGTCGCCGGGGCGATCGACCGGGCGCGCAGCGACCGCGCGGAGGCCGAGGTCGCCCGACGTGTCACCGACGCGGTACGCGACTACGAGCACGAACAACTCGCGCTGCTTCACGACACCGCTGCGTCGACCCTGCTCATGGTGGGGCAGGGCACCGACCTTCCTCCCCAGCGGCTGGCCGCGCAGGCCCGGCGCGATCTGCACCTTCTCGATGTGAGCAGCTGGGCGGCGCCTCCGCCCCGCGTCGAACTGGTTGCCGCACTGCGCGACTGCGCCACCCATCTCACGACGCCGGCGAAGTTCGAGGGCCGCGACGAGTTGTGGCTGCCCGGCGCGAGCGCGCAACCGGTCATCGCCGCCGCCCGGGAAGCGATGAACAATGTCGAAAGGCACGCCGGTGCGTCGCTGTTGCGCGTTGCCGTCTCCGACACGTCGGTCCGTCTGTCCGACGACGGCACCGGGTTCGATCCGGAGGTGCGCCGCGACGGGCACGGCGTCGAGGACTCCATCATCGGGCGGATGCAACGGGCCGGCGGCGAGGCCCGGCTCAGCTCCGAACCAGGTTCAGGCACAGTCGTCGAATTGCGCTGGAGCACCGCCCACGTCGAGCCCGACACACCGCACGTCGACCCCGACCGGCTTATCGACCGGACCAGGGCCCGCTACGGTCTCGCGTTGACCGTGTACGCGCTGGTGAACCTTGTCATCACGGTGCGGCCCGCCGACACGGTGCTCGGACTGCTCGCCGCGGCGGCGTCGCTGGCGGCCGTCCCCGGAATCCTTTGGCACCGTTACACTTTCGCCGGGCCCGCGGCCGCGGCCGTGTTGATCGTCGCGGTCGCCCAGCCCGCGCTGCTGCCCCACCACGCGCTCCTCGGCTACGAACACTGGGCGCAGGGAGCGATCGGATGGTGCCTGGTCCCGCTGATGCTGGCAGTGCCGACGCGTATCGGCGCCGCCGTCATCATCGGCTACTGGGTGCTCAACAGCGCCGTGATCCTCATTCGCGACCCGTCGCCGCCGATCCTCGTCAACATCGGCCTCGGCAGCGCGAGCATCCTCGGCGTGCAATTGTTCGCCCTGATGTTCAACGGACTCATGCGGGAAGCCGCCGACGTGGTGGCCTCAGAGAACGCGGTCCGTCAGCAACTACTCACGCGCGAACGAATCGCTCAGGCGCTGCGCGGCGAGCACCAGCGGCGCTACGCCACCATCGTCGCCAACGTCGTTCCGCTGCTGGACGAACTGACCCGCGGGGAACGCGTCGACCCCGCAATGCAGCGTCGGGCGTGGGCTGAATGCCGAAGACTACGAACACTGTTCGACCAGGCGAGCACATTTGACCATCTGCTGATGCAGCGGATCCGGCCACTGATCGACGCGGCGGAGGCCAGACACGTCGACGTGGTCATCGACGTCGACGGTGCGCTCCCCGACGTCGCCGACACCGAGATCTCCCGCCTCGCGGCAACCCTGTCCGGCGTACTGGACCTCTGTGCGACGTCGGCGCGCATCGTGGTCACATCCGGCGACGACAGGGTGGAGATCAGCGTGGTCGTCGACACCCGCGACGACGCCGCCTCCGCGAAGTGGGACGGTGCAGAGGTCATCGCCGCCGGTCGCGAACTCTGGTGCGTGATCAGCGCCGCCACAGCACCGTTGCCGCGCGGGTGACATGCTCCGCGCGCGAGCGCTCGTCGGTCACATGCTCCATGGCCTCGATGAACGCCTCGTTGTCGAAACCCGGCAATGCCTGCAACCGCGGCAGCAGTCCCTCCGACTCGTCGAGCCCGACGAATCTCGTGGTCTCGTCGTCGTAGGTCAGTGCGAAAAAGACATCCTCGTCGACCGGTCCGTCCGGCGAGGTGGACAGCGCGACCTGTGTCAACGCCTCCCAGCGGACGCCGTACTGCGCCACCTCCCAGGACTCCAGAAGCAGGTCCACCTCTTTCCCGAACGGCTGCAGCACCATGTGCTCGCGGTCGGGCAGCTCGAATCGGATTGTTCGCGTTGACCCCAGCGAGATCGGCCCGGCGCGGCGGGCAAGCCGCTCCTCCGCGAGACGGACGTCGACCAACGGCCAAGAGCCGATCAGGGAAGCCCCGCTGTCGGGATGCTTTCGATGGGCCTCGATGATCCACAGCCGGGTCGCCCCGGCTCCGATCAGAAACCACTGCGACTGTCGCCACGTGAAGTTCGCGGCGACCAGCAGTGGCTCGGCGGCGAACGGCTGCGCTCGGTCGATGAGCTTGTGCGTCCGCCGCCGGTGTGCCACTAGCCCGCCGAGCTGACCGGTTCGATCGGGATCCTGCGCAGCGCCGCAGGGGCGTCCGCGGGAACGACGGGGTTGCGGGGCTCGATCGGCGAAAGCCGCCGGTAGGGCTCGCCCTGGGCGGGCCGCAGGTCCTCTTCGCCCTTGTTGGGCCACAGGGACGCCGCCCGCTCCGCCTGCGCGGTGATCGAAAGCGACGGGTTGACACCAAGATTCGCCGAGATCGCGGCCCCGTCCACCACCGACAGCGTCGGATAGTTCCACACCCGTTGATAGGGATCGATGACGCCGTTGTCAGGGCTGTCCCCGATCGCGGCACCGCCGAGGAAGTGCGCGGTCAGCGGGATGTTGAACAGCTCGCCCCACGTGCCGCCCGCCACGCCGTCGATCTTCTCGGCGATGCGGCGGGTCACCTCGTTGCCCGCGGGAATCCAGCTCGGGTTCGGCTCGCCGTGGCCCTGCTTGCTGTCGAGCATGCGGAAGCCGAGTTTGGTCTTGCGCGTGAACGTCGTGATCGAGTTGTCCAGGTTCTGCATGACCAGCGCGATCATCGTGCGCTCGCTCCAGCGTCGGGGATTGAGCAGCCGCATCGTGCCCCGGCGATCCGCGCGTGCCGTGTCGACCAGCTGCCTCCAGCGCGGGACGTCGGTGCCCTCGGGGCCGGTGCCGTCGGTCATCAGCGTCTGCAGCAGCCCCATCGCGTTGGAGCCCTTGCCGTAGCGGCAGGGCTCGACATGAGTGTCCGACGTCGGGTGGATCGACGACGTGATCGCGACGCCGTGGGTCAGGTCGAGGTCGTCACCGACCGTCAAACGGCCTGCGCCGACGATGGATTCGGAGTTCGTCCGCGTCAGCACACCCAGTTTGTCCGACAGCTTCGGCAGCTTGCCGCGGTCGCGCATCTTGAACAGCAGCTTCTGCGTGCCGTAGGTGCCGGCCGCCAGGATCACGTGGTTGGCGGTGAAGGTCTTGCGACGGCGGCGCAGCTTGCTGCCGGTACGCGCGGTCCGCACCTCCCACACTCCGTCGGGACGCTGCTCGAAGCTCGTCACCATGGTCAGCGGATGAACCTGCGCTCCGGCCTTCTCCGCCAGCCCGAGATAGTTCTTCAGCAACGTGTTCTTGGCGCCGTACCGGCATCCCGTCATGCAGGACCCGCACTCGATGCACCCGGTACGCGCGGGGCCCGCCCCGCCGAAGTAAGGGTCGGGAACGGTCTTGCCGGGCGTCTTCTCGCCGTCGGGGCCGAAGAAGACGCCCACGGGCGTCGGGACGAACGTGTCGCCGACACCCATGTCCTCGGCGACTTCCTTCATGATGCGGTCGGCGTCGGTGAACGTCGGGTTCGTGACGACGCCGAGCATCCGCTGCGCCTGGTCGTAATGGGACATCAGCTCGGCACGCCAGTCGGTGATGTCGCGCCATTGCGGGTCGTTGAAGAAGGGCTCCGGCGGGACGTACAACGTGTTGGCGTAATTGAGGGAGCCGCCGCCGACGCCGGCGCCGGCGAGGATCATGACGTTGCGCAGCAGGTGGATGCGCTGGATCCCGTACATACCGAACTGGGGCGCCCAGAGAAATTTGCGCAGGTTCCACGAAGTCTTGGCGAACTCGTCGTCGGCGTAGCGCCGGCCCGCTTCGAGCACGCCGACGCGGTAACCCTTCTCGGTCAGTCGCAGCGCGCTGACGCTGCCGCCGAACCCCGAGCCGATGATCAGCACGTCGTAGTCAGGCTTCATCGCAACATTATGAACTTACCCACCGGTAACCGGCCAGACAGGCGACCCTAAGTTCCCAAATTCGTCAGCGTCTAATGTCGGGGTTGTGGCAACCCGGTCGTCGGACGGCATCTCAGCTCGCGAGGCGAAGCGCCTGCAAACCAGGGAACGGCTGCTCGGCGCCGCGATCGCCGAGTTCAAACGAGCCGGCATGGCTGAGGCCGACGTCGGCGCGATCGTCGGCGCCGCCGGTGTCGCGCACGGCACCTTCTTCTTCCACTTCCCCACCAAGGAACACGTTCTTCTCGAGCTGGAACGTCGCGAGGAGGACCGCATCGCCAAACGCTTCGCCACGTACGCCAAGACCCACCACGACCTGCCGTCACAACTGCGCGAGGCGGCCGACCTCGCGCTGGGCTTGGAACGCCGGCTGGGCGTGGTCCTGTTCAAAGACTTTCTGGCGCTGCACTTTTCGCCGTCGCGCCCGCCGGCAGAACACGGCGACGACCACCCGCTGATCGTCTTGGTCGCCGATCAGATGGAGAACGCCAGACAGCGGGGCGACATCGCCGCCGACGTGACGCCGATGAACAGCGCCATCTACTTCCTGCTGGGCCTCTACGCACTGCTCATCACCACCGACGAATCGACCGGCCGCTCCGCGCTGGTCGACGACTATCTGACCCGAACGCTGCGCAGCTTGCGGTGAGCCCGGGCCGGCTTCAGCTTCCTACGGTGAGCCCGACCTTCTGGAACTCCTTGAGGTCGCAGTAGCCCGCCTTGGCCATCGACCGGGCCAGGCCGCCGACGAGGTTCAGCGAGCCGAACGGATCATCCGACGGCCCGTCGAGCACCTGCGCCAGCGAGGGCCGCTCTTCGTCGGCCACCTGGAGCAGGGAGCCGCGCGGCAGCGACGGGTGAGCCGCTGCGGCAGGCCAGAACCAGCCGCCGCCAAGGGCTTCCGCCGAGATGGCCAGCGGCGTGCCGAGCACGACGGCGTCGGCACCGCAGGCGATGGCCTTGGCCAGGTCTCCCGAGGTGTGGATGTCGCCGTCGGCGAGCACGTGGACGTAGCGGCCGCCGGTCTCGTCGAGGTATTCGCGGCGTGCTGCGGCCGCGTCGGCGATCGCGGTGGCCATCGGCACGCTGATGCCGAGCACCTCGTCGGACGTCGTCACCCCGGACGTCGAGCCGTATCCGACGATCACGCCCGCGGCCCCGGTCCGCATCAGGTGCAGCGCGGTGCGGTGGTCGAGCACACCGCCCGCGACCACCGGGACGTCGAGCTCAGAGATGAAGGTCTTGAGGTTGAGCGGCTCGCCGGCCCCGTCATGATCCTTGGCGACGCGCTCGGCCGAGATGATCGTTCCCTGGATGACCAGCAGGTCGATGCCCGCCGCCACCAGTGTGGGCGTCAGTGCCTGCGCGTTCTGTGGGCTGACGCGCACCGCCGTCGTGACCCCGGCCTCCCGGATGCGCGCGACGGCCGAGCCGAGCAGTTCGGGATCCAAAGGCGCGGAATGCAATTGCTGCAGCAGCCGGGTTGCCGCCGAGGGGTCGGGATCTTTCTCCGCGATGTCGACGACCTGGGCGATCTTGTCGGCGACATCGGCGTGCCGTCCGATCAGGCCCTCGCCGTTGAGCACTCCGAGCCCGCCGAGGCGGCCGAGCTCGATCGCGAACTCCACCGACACCAGGGCGTCGGTCGGGTGCGCCAGCACCGGGATCTCGAACCGGTACGCATCGAGCTGCCATGCGGTCGAGACGTCCTTCGACGACCGGGTGCGCCGCGACGGCACGATGTTGATGTCACTGAGTTCGTAGGTGCGACGGGCGGTCCGGCCCATGCCGATCTCCACCATGTCTCGCATGTTCACTCCCCTGTTCGGCCCCAGCAGACCCTATCGGGTGGTGTAGTTCGGGGCCTCGACGGTCATCGTGATGTCGTGAGGGTGGCTCTCCTTGAGGCCGGCCGCCGTGATCTGGACGAACTGGGCCTGCTGGAGCGCCTCGATGGTCGGCGAGCCGGTGTATCCCATCGCGGCCCGCAACCCGCCGGTGAGCTGGTGGATGACGGTCGAAAGCGGGCCGCGGAACGGCACCCGGCCCTCGATGCCCTCGGGCACCAGCTTGTCCTCGGACAGCACATCGTCCTGGAAGTACCGGTCCTTCGAGTAGGAGCCGCGCAGGTTGCCGGTCGCGCCGCGGCCCTGCATGGCCCCCAGCGAGCCCATGCCGCGGTAGCTCTTGAACTGCTTGCCGTTGACGAAGATCAGGTCACCAGGAGATTCCGCGGTGCCCGCGAGAAGCGAACCCAGCATGGCCGTCGACGCACCTGCCGCCAGCGCCTTGGCGATGTCACCGGAGTACTGCAGGCCGCCGTCGGCGATCACCGGGACGCCGTGCGGCGCGCACGCGGCCACGGCTTCCAGGATCGCGGTGATCTGCGGGGCGCCGACGCCGGCCACCACCCGCGTCGTGCAGATCGAGCCGGGCCCCACACCGACCTTGACGGCGTCGGCACCTGCATCGACCAGCGCGGCGGCCGCGGCGCGGGTCGCCACGTTGCCGCCGACGACGTCGACGCGCTCTCCCACGGCCATCTTCAGCCGGTGCACCATGTCGAGCACGCCGCGGTTGTGGGCGTGGGCGGTGTCGACGATGAGCACGTCAGCCCCGGCGTCGGCGAGGGTCATTGCCCGTGTCCAGGCGTCGTCGCCGACACCCACGGCGGCACCGACGAGCAGGCGCCCGTCACTGTCCTTGGTGGAGAGCGGAAACTGCTCGGTCTTGACGAAGTCCTTGACGGTGATGAGACCCGTCAGCTTGCCGTGGCCATCGACGATCGGGAGCTTCTCGATCTTGTTGCGCCGCAGCAGCCCCAGCGCGGCCTCGGCCGACACGCCCTCCTGCGCGGTGATCAGCGGGGCCTTGGTCATCACCTCGGAGACCGGTTTGGACTGGTCCACCTCGAACCGCATGTCGCGGTTGGTGATGATTCCGACAAGGGAGCCGAGGGAGTCCACGACAGGAAGGCCGGAGATGCGGAACCGCGCGCACATCGCGTCGACCTCGGCAAGGGTGTTGTCCGGCGAGCACGTGACCGGGTCGGTGACCATGCCGGCCTCGGACCGTTTGACGGTCTCGACCTGGCCGGCCTGTTCGGCGACGGGCAGGTTGCGGTGCAGCACACCCATGCCGCCCGCGCGGGCCATCGCGATGGCCATCCGCGATTCGGTCACGGTGTCCATCGCCGAGCTCACCAGCGGCACCTTCAACCGGATCCTGCGCGTTAGCTGACTGGACGTGTCCGCTGTGGCCGGAATCACATCCGAAGCGGCAGGCAGCAGCAGCACGTCGTCGAAGGTGAGCCCCAGCATCGCGATCTTGGTGGGGTCGTCGCCGCCGGTAGGGACCGGAACGGCGAGAGGGATGCTGGTTTCGGTGATCGACATGTATGTAGCCTCCCGGGACGCCTGAAAGGAACATCTTATCGGCTCTGGACTCGTCGTTTATGTTCCCCACGACGTGCCGGGTGAGCGCTGGCGCGATACCTGGGAGGCTGCGTAGTCTGGGGGCGTGCGAGACCACCTGCCACCAGGATTGCCGCCCGACCCGTTCGCCGACGACCCCAGCGATCCGTCGGCGGCGCTCGATGCCCTGGAGCCGGGCCAGCCTCTGGATCCGCAGGAACGCACCGCTGTCGAAGCCGACCTCGCGGACCTCGCTGTCTACGAAGCACTGTTGGCGCACAAGGGAATTCGCGGACTCGTGGTCTGCTGTGACGAATGCCAGCAGGACCATTACCACGACTGGGACATGTTGCGCGCCAACCTGCTGCAGCTTCTCGTCGACGGCACGGTACGCCCGCACGAGCCGGCCTACGATCCCGAGCCTGACTCCTACGTCACATGGGACTACTGCCGGGGCTACGCCGACGCCTCGTTGAACGAAGCGACGTCGGAGTCCGACGGCTATCGCTGACAGCGCAATTCCGCGCGACTGATCAGTTCGCCTGACCCGGTGCCTGCTGCGCGGGCGCAGGCAGATTGGGCCTTGCAGGAGCTGCAGGTACCGCCACCGCGGGCGCCTCGACAGCCGGAAGCGCAGGGACCGGCAGTAGCACGACCGGCGTCGTCGTCGTCGGAAGAGTCAGCGTGGGTAGCGGCTCTTCCTCCTCGACGGTCGGCTGCGGCGTCGTCCTGGGCGCCTGTGTCGTGGTCGGCGAGGGCGCTGGTGCTGTCGACGATGTGGGCAGCGGCGCGCGCGTCGTCGTCGATTGCCTCACCACGGTCGTCGACGTCGGGGACGGCGCGTTTGGTGTCGTGGTCGACGGCGGAAGTGTCGTCGGCGACGGGGTCGGCGTCGTGGACGGGACGGCGGAGGACTGCGTCGTGATGGGCGCCGAGGTCGACGGGGTCGGCGACGGGGCGGTGGTCTCGGGCGACGACGACGGGGTCGTCGCGTCGCTGGTGCCCGACGGTGTCGACGAGCCCGGCGTCTCGGCGGACGTCGTGGCGGAGTCGACGGGCAGCGGCGCGACATCTGGGAACGTGGGCAGCGGTGCGTCAGACGGCACGGTGGCCACGGGGTCCTGAGCCTCCACCTTGACGGTCAGCTCCTGCCACTGGGCGATCAGTTCCTGCTTCTCCTCGACGTCGTCGACAGTCGCGACCGTCGTGGTGACCGCCTGGAGCTTTTGTTGCGCGCCCTGCCAGTCACCCTGCTCGATGAGCTGCTGTACCTGCTGCATCTCCGTCTGGGCGGCCAGGATCACGGCGTCGTCGCGGGTCTGGGTCTGCTCGCCGAACAGCATGGTGCGCAGTCCGTAGAGCGCGTCGCCGGGGCCGGAGCCCGCGATCACGGCGCCGAAACCACCGATCGCCAGCATCGCCGCGGCAGCCGAACCGACCACCGCCAGAGAGAATCGCCGCTTGGGGGCCGGCCGGGTCACCCGGTCGAGTGCGGCCACCGCGTCCTGCTGGGTCAGCACGTGACCCATCGGGGTCTCGCGCACATCGTCGCGCCAACCGGCCAGCAACTGCGCGAGGTCGGCCTCGTCGCGGTCGGTCACGTACGGCTGCTGCTGCGCGGCGAGCGCGTCGAGGAACTGATCGGTGCGGTTGATCTCGTTCAGCGAAGGATCACCGCCATTGGCATTCCAGCGTCCAAAATCAGGCATAGTCGCGCCCCTGCCCCGCCGATGTGATCTCCGCCTTCAGCCGCGACAGCGCACGATGCTGCGCCACGCGCACCGCCCCCGCAGTGCTTCCCACGGCCTCCGCGGTTTCTTCGGCGCTCATACCGACGACGACACGCAGAATGATGATCTCGCGCTGCTTTTCGGGCAGTACCTGCAGCAGGGCGGCCATCCGCGCCGACGATTCCGAATCGATCGCCATCTGCTCGGGCCCGGCCTCGCCGGAGAAACGCTCCGGGACCACATCCATCGGATCGGCCCGGTTGCGACCAGCTGCCCGGTGCGCGTCAGCAACCTTATGCGCTGCAATCCCGTACACGAAGGCCAGGAATGGTCGTCCCTGGTCTTTGTAACGCGGCAGCGCCGTGATGGCGGCCAAGCACACCTCCTGAGCTACGTCATCAGCTGAGAGACCACTGCGTTCCGCAGTGCCCACCCGTGCCCGGCAGTACCTGACGACGAGGGGGCGGATGATCTCCAGCACCTCCCGGAGTGCGTTCCGATCGCCGGCTATTGCTTCAGCAACGACAGCATCGAGACGTTCTCCCGAAATTGTCATCGTGAACAGGCTCTCCAGCGTTACGTCGGGACACACTCCCGGAGGGGCAAGTGGCAGCTTCAGTCGGGACCGGGTCGGTATGGAATGGGTGTGGTTCAGCTAAACAATAACGACCTGGAGGGGTACAACCCGGTTACCGCGGGCGCCACACGCCGCCCCATCTGATCACCTTTTGGGCACACTCATCCCGCAGGAGCTGATATCGAGTCGCCGAACGCGGGTCCTCGGCGATGTCGGCGAGCAGGCTCGCGACTGCCCACTGCAGAGGGACGAGGCCCGACCGGAGGGCCTGATCCAGCGCCGCGTCGCCCTCCCGGCGCGCGGCCTCGAACGCGCCTGTACTGCACAGTGCGGCCGCCAAGACTACACGCGACTTGACTGCGTGCCGCACCGATCCGTAGCCCGACGACAGCCGCACACCCGTTTCGGCGGGAGCGACGGCGGCGGCGCCGTCGCCGCGGAACATCGCCAGTTCGGCCGTCACCCAGGACAATCGGATGGGCAGCCGTCCGTTGCGGGCACTTTTCACCGGCTCGGCGGCGAGTTCGAGCGCCCGCGCCGAGGCCGCGAACCGGCCGACGCCGAGCGCGTCGGCGGCCAGGCCGATCAGCGCGTCGGCCCGCGCTTCGTCGGTGTGTGCCAGCGCGGCGGCCCGCCCGTCCCACCCGCGCGCAACGTCGTGCCAACCGAGTTGCCGGAAAAACGAGGCCCTGGTGCTGGACACCAGCGAGGCCATCGCGGCTGCGCCCGGGACGTGACGGATGCGCTCGAGGTCGGCGAGTGCGCTGGCGTAGCGACCCTGCGCGCCGGCGGCAACGGCGCGTAGCCACAGTTCGCGTGCGCAACCGGCGGACGGCAGCGGCCACGCGGCGGGGTTGCTACCGAACGCGGCGGCCTCGAAGTCGTTTGCGGTATCAGCAGGCGCCGTGCTCATTGATCCGCGACCGTATCAATCGCGACGTGTTTTGAAAATCACGTTAGTTAACAGTTGATGGACCGCCTGTTACAACGAGATCAACGGGCGACCGAACAAAGATCCGAGATTGTCAGTTCACATTTATCGCGAAGTGCCGAAACCACGGTGTTCGCGTTGGTGGACAAAGCCGTGTATCACCAGTTCCGTTGGCAAAACGCTACTTCGATGAACGTGATGTAAATTTTCTGCCAGCGCATATGTGGTTCGGCACACCGAAGGGCTATTGACGGCAATTCGCAAGCCCTTCTACGTTGTGTGCACGAGTGGTCATCGGCGACTGTGCTCGGATTTGTTCCACGACTCACGCATCGTTTGCGACGCGTATCGGGTCTGAGGGAGAGGTTTTCCATTGCCACAGCCGCAACAGCTTCCGGGACCGAATGCTGATATCTGGGATTGGCAGATGCAGGGAGTTTGCCGAGGCGTCGATTCGTCGATGTTCTTCCATCCCGATGGCGAGCGCGGCCGCGCCCGCGCGCAGCGCGAGATGCGAGCCAAAGAGATGTGCCGCCGTTGCCCCGTGATCGCTCAGTGCCGTTCACATGCGCTCGCCGTCGGCGAGCCCTACGGAATCTGGGGAGGGCTCAGCGAGTCCGAGCGTGAGCTTCTGCTCAAGCGCGGCATCCGCCGTACCGCCTGATCACGGTCTCACCGAACTTGGTTCACGCATCAGTCGTGGCGTCAGCGTTGACCTCCGGCGCTTGCGTCGCGGCCGGGAGTGATCGTCGCTGCGCCCACCGCACGATGGCGTAGATGACCGCACCCACGATGGCCAGCACGCCGAGCCACGGCAGCATCAATCCCAGTAGCAGCACCGCACCGCTGGCCACCGCGACCAGCGCATCCCAGCCGCGCTCGATCTGACCGACGAAGCCCTCGTACTCCTTCGGAGCGGGGCCGCCCACGGTCTCGGCGTAGAAGCTGACGTCGACCGTGCTGTAGGCGACCCGATCGCCGAGCGCCTCACGCTGCGCCCGCAGGCTGTCGAGTTCGGCCTGCCGCTGCGACAGCGCGTTCTCGGCGGTGATCAGCGCCTCGGGGTCTCTGGCGTCGCGCATGATCGCGAGCAGGCGGTCCACCGAGGTCTGCAGAGCTCTTATCCTGGCGTCGAGATCCACCCTCTGGGCCGTGACATCCTCGGCTATGGTCGACGCAGTCTCCACGGTGCCGAGCGTCTTCAACTCGCGCACGACCTCGTCGAGTTCGGCCGCGGGCACCCGCAGCACCACCGACGTGACCGCCCGGCCACTCCCCGATCCCGCATCCTCGGAACGGCTGTCGACCCGGCCGTCGGCATTCTCGACCATGACGGCCGCCTCGTCGGCAGCCTTGGACGGATCGGACACCGTCATCGTCACCGACGCCGTCCTGACGACGTCGCGCTTCTCTTCCGGCGGCGACTGCGGAGGCCCGAACTCCGGGGCGGTTCCGGCGACCGAATCCGCACCAGAGTTCGCGGAGCCGCCATTCGTCGGCATCACCGGGGCGGCAGGCGCCTCGTTCGAGGGTGCGCCAGACCCCGCGCAGCCGGTCACGATTCCCAACGCCGCCACACCTGCGATCACAAGCGCCGACGGGCGCGATACCTGGTTCATGATCAAAATGTACTGAACCCGTTTGCTGCTCACGTCAATTATGCGCGCGACCTCGGCGTGCGAATCTGCCGCAATTCGTTGATGACCACTGCGTTCGGGTGTTAATCTGACGACCTCCCGGACAGTGCGCGACGCCAGGTGTGCGCATCAAAAACATTGCTGCGCAAGTGGTTTCACGCCGCCCCCAGAAGGAGCGCCATGAGCACAGCCGCCGAGCGGGCAGCGCAGCTCGACCTCGTGGCACGACTCAAGTCCGCCTATCCCGAGCTTCCCGACGCTCCGACCCCGGACCTGCTCGACCATGCGCGGATCAAGGCGTACCTCAAGCCCGTTCACGATGTCGGCGGCGAACCCGACGCCCCCATGAAGTACGAGAACAAGCAGTACGAGCAGTGGGAAGAGTTGACGTACGTCATGTGTGAGGTGCTCGCATGGCGCGGCATCTGGCTTTCCGAGGAACGACGCCGGATCGGCAACGTCGACGTGGGACGGGCGGAGTACCTCGGGCTGCCCTACTACGGCCGTTGGCTCCTTGCCGTCGCACGGGTTCTGGTCGAGAAGCACCACATCGCGCTCGGCGAGCTCAGTGAACGCATGGCCGAGGTCCAGGCGCGGTATGCGGGCGGGTTGGACGGCAGAATGCCTGAGGCACAGCCGAAGTCAGAGGGCGACGGCTCCGGAGTCACACGCAACGCTCACCACCGGCACGCCGTCGGCAAGGGCGACCCGCAGGTCTACGCCGGGCAGGCCGGCGACCCGAAGTTCAACGTGGGAGACACGGTGACGGTGCGGGATCTACCCGTCGTCTTCTACACCCGCACCCCTGAGTACGTGCGGGGGGCGACGGGCAGGATCGCCACCGTCGCCTACGAGAGTCCCGCCGCGGAGGACGAGACGTGGGATCGTCCCGACGCCAAGCCGGAGTGGTTCTACGTCGTCGAGTTCACCATGTCGGATCTCTGGCACGGCTACACCGGAACCCCCACCGACACGTTGCGTACCGAACTGCCCGAGCGTTGGCTCGAATCCTGAGAGGACTCGCCCGTGTCACACGACCACGACCACGACCGGACGGTCAAGCCGATGGTGGACGAGATCACTGACTTCGAGGTGCTGGAGATCGCGCTGCGGGAATTGTGCATCGAGAAGGGCATCTTCACCGCGGAGGACCACCGCCACTTCACCGAGTTCGCCGAACAGATCGGGCCCACTCCCGCTGCGACCCTGGTCGCGAAGGCGTGGCTGGATCCGGAGTTCAAGGAGCTGGCGCTGGCCGAGCCGATGACCGCCAGCAAGGAGGTCGGCGTCGACTGGATGGAACCCACCGGATTCGGCACACCCAGCGATTTCACGGCCTTCGAGATCCTCGCGGACACCCCGACGGTGCACCACGTCATCGTCTGCGCGCTGTGCTCCTGCTATCCGCGGCCCATCCTCGGCAATTCGCCGGAGTGGTACCGCACGCCGAACTACCGGCGGCGGCTGGTCCGCTGGCCCCGGCAGGTGCTCGCCGAGTTCGGGCTGTACCTGCCCGACGACGTCGAGGTCCGGGTGCAGGACTCCAATCAGAAGCACCGCTTCATGGTGATGCCGATGCGGCCGGACGGAACCGACGACTGGACCGAGCCGCAGCTGGCCGAGATCGTCACGCGGGACTGCCTGATCGGCGTCGCGCTGCCCAGGGCAGGGGTGACGACCAACGTCATCGTCGACACCCGGCCGGCGGTGCACCCGTGACGCCGCGCAGAATCGCCGTCCTCGACGAGATCGTCGAGCGGGACCAGGTCTGGCATCGGATGGCCGCCAAGTACGGCGTCGAGAACCCCATCCCTCCGTGGAAGACCAGTCTCGACGGGATCTGCGACGCGCTCGACCGCGCCGCCTGCGCGGACAATCTGCCGGATTTCAAACAGCGCCGCGACGAAGAGGACGAGCTCTCGGCCACGCTGTACGCCGAATTGCCCTACCCGGAAAGTCAACTCGTGGCACTCGCGCACTCGCTGCTGGCACGCGGGGTGATCGACGAGGCGGCGTTGCAGGAGCGGTTACAAAGCGTCCGGGCCCGCCTGGAGGCTTAGCTCGCGTAGCACGAGATCCGTTGCGCCCCAATCCATGCACTTGTCGGTGACGGACTGCCCGTAGACGAGCGGACGAGCTTCCGGCGCCTGCGCCCCGGCCACCAGGAAGCTTTCCAGCATCACGCCGCTGATCGGCAGGCCGTCCCGCACCAGCTGTGCGACGTCCAGCGCGACCTGCGCCTGGCGGATGTGGTCCTTGCCGGAATTGGCATGGCTGCAGTCGATCACGACGCGGCCGGGAAGACCGGCTTTCGCCAGCTTCGCCGCTGCCGCGGTGACCGACTCGGCGTCACAGTTGGGACCGTCGGTGCCGCCGCGCAGGATCACATGGCAGTCCTCGTTGCCGGTGGTGCTCACGAGTGCACCCCGTCCGAGGTCGTTCATGCCGAAGAAGACGTGCGGCGCCGCAGCCGCGTTGACCCCGTCGACGGCCACCTGGATGTTGCCGTCGGTGCCGTTCTTGAACCCCACGGGCATCGACAGACCCGACGCCAACTGCCGGTGCACCTGCGACTCGGTGGTACGGGCGCCGATCGCGCCCCACGCCACCGCGTCGGCGATGTACTGCGGGCTGGTGGGTTCCAGGAACTCGCACCCGACCGGCAGGCCGATGTCGATGATGTCGAGCAGCAATTGGCGGGCGATGCGCAGGCCGCGGGCGACATCGAAGGTTCCGTCCATGCCCGGATCGTTAATCAGACCCTTCCAGCCGATCGTGGTGCGCGGCTTCTCGAAGTAGACCCGCATGACCACCTTGAGGCGGTCGCTGAGCTCGTCGGCGACCTCGACCAAGCGGCTCGCGTACTCCAGCGCTGCCGCCGGATCATGCACCGAGCACGGTCCGACGACAACCAGCAGCCGGTCGTCGCGGCCGGCGAGGATGTCGGCGATCTCCTCGCGGTCCCGCGCGACGCGCTCGGCGCGGCGGGCGCCCAGCGGGAACTCGGCGAGGACCGCGTGCGGGCTCGGGATGTCGCTGAAGCTGCGGACACGCCGGTCGGACGTGGTTTCCGGGGTGGCGATCTGCGCCATGTTCACAAGGGTGCCTTCCTGGTTCGGGCACCTGCCCTTCGCTTCCGGTGCCCTTGAATGACGAAAGGCAGCGACCTGATGGTCACTGCCTGGGCTCCGGGTGGATGCGTCGCTTAGCGCTGCGCTTTATCGGCTCCGCCCGGAGCCTCGATAAAGCGCCAATAGCCGGCGCGCACGCGGGTGTTCACGCGGTCGAGGGTATACCGGCCTCGGCTGCGAAGCCAAATGGGGCCGTAACTCTTGCGCGGTGTGCGCCGATGAGCTGTTCATGAGGCTCACTCGTGTGCGCGTGCTCGCCGTCCTGGCGGTCCCCGCCGCCCTGACCGCGTCGCCGGCGCATGCCGCGCCGCTGCCCGAGGTCTGCGCGCCCGCCGCGGTCGTCGACGGCGTGTGCACGTCACGTCTGGTGTCGGTGACCGCCGACACCGTCAACGGAACGATCACCGGTACGCCGGTCGGCGGCGGTCCGGCGATCACGCTGGCCGGGCCGGCGGATGCGTATCGAAAGTCCGAGGGCTTCGGCCCCACGCCGCCCGAGCCCATCAGGAACTGGGACAC
Source organism: Mycobacterium bulgaricum (assembly GCF_041287165.2). NCBI lineage: Bacteria > Bacillati > Actinomycetota > Actinomycetes > Mycobacteriales > Mycobacteriaceae > Mycobacterium > Mycobacterium bulgaricum. The sequence continues at coordinate 285,138 of NZ_JBGGKV020000002.1, forward strand.
CTCGATCGAGCAGACGGCGGGGCTGTCCACCGATCCGTCAGATCCCAACTGGTACGGCAACGCGAAGGCCAAGGTGTTTTTGTCTCGGACGTTGAACGGCCTGGCCACGCAGTTCCCGCCGGACAGTCTGGTCGTCGGATTCGCGTCCGACGAGGCGCAGCCCGGCGTGTTCCGCCTTGTCTCGATTCAGCCGGTGGCGCAATAGGTCTGACGAAAACACCCCCGGCCCAACAGGACCGGGGGTGTTTCTCGTGCGCCGACTAGCGGGGGCTAGCGGAATCAGTGGTGGTGATGGCCGTGGCCATGCCCATGGCCGTGGCCGTCGTCCTCCGGTTCGGCCGGCTTGTCGACGACCGCGGTCTCGGTGGTGAGCACCATGCGCGCCACCGACGCCGCATTGACCACCGCGGAACGGGTGACCTTGACGGGATCGATGACGCCGTCGGCGATCAGGTCGCCGTACTCCAGCGTGGCGGCGTTGAAGCCCTGTCCCGCAGGCAGTTCCGCGACCTTGTTCACCACGACGGCGCCGTCGAGGCCCGCATTGGTGGCGATCCAGAACAGCGGCGACGACAGCCCGGCGGCGAACACGTCGACTCCGAGGAGCTCGTCACCCTTGAGCTCCGAGCGGAGCTTGTCGAGTGCGCTGCGTGCCTGCACGAGTGCGGCGCCGCCGCCGACGACGATGCCCTCTTCGACAGCCGCTTTCGCCGCTGCCACAGCATCCTCGACGGCTTCCTTGCGCTTCTTCAGGTCCGTCTCGGTGGCCGCGCCGACCTTGATGACCGCGACGCCGCCGGCGAGCTTCGCCAGCCGCTCTTCGAGCTTCTCGCGATCCCAGTCGGAGTCGGATGCCTCGATCTCGGAACGCAACTGCGCCTTGCGGCCGTCGATCGCGTCCTGGGTGCCGCCACCGTCGACGATCACGGTGCTGTCCTTGTCGACGACGACGCGACGCGCGGTGCCGAGCACCTCGAGGCCGACCTCGCGCAGGACCAGGCCCACGTCGGGGTTGACGACCTGACCGCCGGTGACGACGGCGAGGTCGTCGAGGAATGCCTTGCGGCGGTCACCGAAGAACGGCGCCTTGACCGCGACGGCCTTGAGCGTCTTGCGGATGGCGTTGACCACCAGCGTCGAAAGCGCCTCGCCCTCGACGTCTTCGGCGACGATCAGCAGCGGCTTGCCGGCCTCGGCGACCTTCTCCAGCAGCGGCAGCAGGTCGGGCAGCGAGCTGATCTTCTCGCGGTGCAGCAGCACCAGCGCGTCTTCGAGAACGGCTTCCTGCGAGTCGAAGTCGGTGACGAAGTAGGCCGAGATGAAGCCCTTGTCGAAGCCGACGCCCTCGGTGACCTCGAGCTCGGTGTTCAGCGTCGAGGACTCCTCGACCGTGACGACACCGTCGGTGCCGACCTTGGTCATCGCCTCACCGACGAGCTCACCGACCAGCTCGTCACGCGACGAGACGGTGGCGACCTGGCCGATGGACTTCGCGTCCTTGACGGGGGTGGCGGCAGCCAGCAGCGCTTCGGAGACAGCCTCCGCGGCCTTCGAGATGCCCGCGCCGAGGGCGATGGGGTTGGCACCGGCTGCGACGTTGCGCAGACCGGCCTTCACCAGCGCCTGGGCCAGCACGGTGGCGGTGGTGGTGCCGTCACCGGCGATGTCGTTGGTCTTGGTGGCCACCGACTTGACCAGCTGAGCGCCGAGGTTCTCGAACGGATCCTCGAGGTCGATGTCGCGGGCGATGGTCACACCGTCGTTGGTGACGGTCGGTCCGCCCCAGGCCTTGGCAAGCACCACGTGGCGGCCGCGCGGACCCAGCGTCACCTTGACCGCGTCGGCGAGCTTGTCGACGCCGACCTCCATGGCGCGACGCGCGGTTTCGTTGAACTCAATCTGCTTACTCATGAATGTCTTTCCCTTGGGGACGGGTGGAACGCGTACCGCCCCGGACATCACCCGTCAAAAGCGGGACGTCCGGGGCGGATACACGATTCGCTTACTTGGAGACGACAGCCAGCACGTCGCGAGCCGACAGGATCAGGTACTCCTCGCCGTTGTACTTGATCTCGGTGCCGCCGTACTTGCTGTAGATGACCACGTCGCCCTCCGACACGTCCAGAGGAATCCGCTTCTCGCCATCCTCATCCCAGCGGCCGGGGCCAACTGCGACGACGGTGCCTTCCTGCGGCTTCTCCTTGGCGGTGTCGGGGATGACCAGACCGGAAGCGGTCGTGGTCTCGGCCTCGTTGGCCTGTACGAGGATCTTGTCCTCGAGTGGCTTGATGTTCACGCTCGCCACGATGGAGCCCCTTCACTTCTGTTGTTATGTGGGTGTCTGCTTCTCCGGTGGCCGGTGCCTACCCTCGCGCCGTCGTCGCGGGTGCCGACACAGGGGTGAACCGACCTGCCGCCTAGCACTCTATACACGAGAGTGCTAGCGCTCAAGATCGGGGGCGCACTCTTCCCCCCCGGGCGAACATTCAATGCGGCAGGGTGTCCGACCCGGCTGGCATAATCGAACACATGTTCGATGACGTAGTGGCGGAGCCCGGCCAGTTGGCCGAGTTGTCGGACGCGGAGCTCGTCGACGCCGCTGCTGCCATCACCCGGGCCGAGAACGCCGCCTGTGCCCGCAAGCTCGCCGGCATGGCTGAACTCTTCCTCCGTCGCACCGGTCTACCTGCGCGGGATCGCCTGGACTGGTGGGTCGATCCCGAAGCCGCCGTCACCGCCGAGATCGCCGCCGCCTACAACATCACCCAGGGCCTGGCCCTGCATCAGGTCTATCGCGGCGTGGTTCTGCGCGACCGCCTCCCCAAGATCGGGGCGCTGTTCCTCCAAGGCCTCCTGAGTGACCTGCTGGTACGCGCCATCATCAATCGCACCGCCATGATCGTCGACACGGATCTGATCGCTGCCGTCGACGCCGACCTGGCCGACGAGATCGTGGGCTGGGGTCCACTGTCGATCAAGAAGACCGAGGCCGAGATCGACAGCATCGTCGAACGCCACGATTGCGACGCCCTCCGCAAGTCACGCGAGGGCGAAACCTCCCGCACCGTCGATTTCGGCCACCCCAAAGACGCCCCCGGGTTCACCAGCGTGCAGGCGCGCATGTTCGCCTGTGACGCCGCCGCCGGCGAGCGCACCCTGCTGACCATGGCCTACAGCGTGTGCGAAGCCGATCCACGCAGCCTCGACGACCGCCGCAACGACGCCTTCACTGCACTCTTGTCAGGCGTCACCACCCTGGCCTGCCAATGCGGCAACCCCGACTGCGAAGCCGCCGCCAACCCCAAGCCGCTGCGCGACATCACCGTCTTCGTCGTCACGGACCAGACGACGCCGACACCCGTCGCGGAATCCACCGGTGCATCTGAGCCCGCTGCGGCGCGCCCGAAGTCGCGCACCACACCCAAGCTGACCCACAAACGTCCGGGCTACCTGTTCGGCTCAGGATTCATGCCCGCACCGCTGTTCGAGGCGATCGCCGACGCCGCGACACTGCGGACGGTGGTCCACCCCGGCCAGTCCTCGAGCGAAACCGGCCGGTTTCCTTCGCGTGCCCTGGCCGAGTTCGTTCGGTGCCGCGATCTGACCTGCCGCTTCCCTGGCTGCGACAAGCCCGCGACCGACGCCGACATCGACCACACCGTGCCCCACCCCGTTGGCCCCACACATGCCTCGAACCTGAAGTGCCTGTGCCGTTTTCATCATCTTCTGAAGACTTTCTGGGGCGGGCCCACCGGGTGGCGCGACCGTCAGCACCCCGATGGCTCCGTCGTATGGACCGCACCTACAGGCCACACCTACACCACTCGTCCCGGCAGCCGACTGCTGTTCCCGATGCTCTGTGCGCCGACCGCGACGCTGTGGAACGGTGACCCACCTCAGGCGCCTCCCAAAGAAAAGGGTGACGCCAAGATGCCCCGCCGCCGACGCACCAGAGCCCAGTCACGCGCTGCGTACATCGCTGCCGAGCGACGCCGCAATCGCGAGGCGCGCGAAGCCGGGGGTGACACCGCCCGCGGCAACGACCCGCCGTTCTAAGCCACCTGCCCCTGCACAACGGGCAGTCCCGGATCACTGGCGGCATCCAACGGCGACGGCTCGGCGCCCGCGGCGATCAAATGCGCCGCGAACGACGCGATCATCGCGCCGTTGTCCGTGCACAACCTCGGCCGTGGGATTCGCAACGTCATACCGGCCTTCTCGCACCTCTGCGCCGCCAGTTCCCGCAGCCGCGAGTTCGCCGCCACTCCCCCGGCGATCAACAGCGTGGACACGCCGAGCTCCTTCGCTGCCCGCACCGCCTTCGCGGTCAATACGTCGGCGACCGCCTCCTGGAAGCCCGCCGCCACATCAGCCTGAGACGCCTCCGGATGACTTTCGACGTAGCGCGCCACGGCCGTCTTCAGACCCGAGAAGCTGAACGCGTACGGATCGTCGCGCGGCCCCGTCATCCCGCGCGGGAACACGATCGCTGTCGAATCCCCTTCGCGCGCAAGCTCGTCGAGCACCCTGCCGCCGGGATAACCGAGCCCGAGCAGCCTTGCGATCTTGTCGTACGCCTCCCCCGCGGCGTCGTCGACCGTCGACCCGAGTTCCACGATCGGCTCACCCAGCGACCGCACGTGCAGCAGGTTGGTGTGGCCGCCCGAGACCAACAGTCCGATGCTCTCCGGCAGCGGCCCATGGTCGAAGACATCTGCGGCCAGATGCCCACCGAGGTGGTTGACGGCATAAAAGGGCACCTGCCACGCCGCCGAATACGCCTTCGCTGCAGCAACTCCCACCAGGAGCGCGCCCGCCAGGCCCGGCCCGATCGTGGCCGCCACCACGTCGGGCTTGACGACGCCCGCAGCCGCCAATGCCCTGCGCATCGTCGGCCCGAGCGCCTCCAGATGCGCCCGGGACGCGATCTCGGGTACGACGCCGCCGAACCTCGCATGCTCGTCGACGCTGGAGGCGACCTCGTCGGCCAGCAGCGTCACCGATCCGTCGTCGCCGAGTTCGGCGATACCCACCCCGGTTTCGTCGCACGAACTCTCGATGGCCAGGATGATCACGGCAGCTCTCGTTTCTCGCGCTTCATGGTGTAGGCGTCCGCTCCGCTCACGCGGTAGTACCGCTTGCGCACACCGATCTTCACAAACCCTTCGCTCTCGTACAGCCCGATCGCGGCAACGTTGTCGGTCCGAACCTCAAGGAAAATCGTTGCCCCGTCCGCGAAGTCGAACAAGCGATGCAGCATCTGGCGTCCGATCCCGTGCCCCTGGAATGCGGGGTCGACGCCGATCGTGTGGATCTCGTATTCGAACGGCTTGAACCTGCCCAGCCGGGCGATCCCGGCATAGCCGACGAGTTTGTCCTCGATGCGCGCGCCCACGTAGAAGTTGTGCTTGGCCGCCAACTCGGCCAGGAACGCGCGTTCGGGCCACGGGTCGTCCCCGTCGAACAGCTGCGACTCCAGCTCGGCGCACCGAAGTGCGTCGCTCGGCGTGAGCGAACCGTACTGCGCGGTCACCGTGCTCTTCCAGCGGTCGGCGGCTTGGCATCGGGCCTACGCAGGTACAGCGGAATCAAAGGCTCCGGCTCGGCATCCCAATCGGCAACAGCTGCCACCAGTCCCACCGCCGTCGGATATACCGGCCCCAGCCGTGGGAGTTCGAACAGCGATACGTGATCGGGAGATCCGGCGACAGCATCGGCGCCCGCCGGCACATCAGCCGCGGCGTTCACCGCAGGGCCGTCGAACCGGACACCGTCGCGGTAGCGCGCCCAGTACACCTCGCGGCGTCGCGCATCGGTCACCACGAGCACGTCGCCGGAGGTGCCCACCGCGATCGCGTCCAGACTGCACACGCCGTACACAGGGCGGCCGAGCGCGTGTCCGAATGCGGCCGCCGTCGCCATCCCGACCCGCAGCCCGGTGAACGGGCCCGGGCCACAACCCACGACGATCGCGTCGAGCTGACCCATCGACACCTCGGCGTCTCGGAGCGCGCCGACGATGTTGGGCGTCAACTGTTCTGCGTGCGCGCGGGGATCGACGGTCACCTGTTCGGCAAGGACCTCCGACGACCGGCCGTCGATGCGGACCACACCTGCGGTCACGGCGGGCGTCGCGGTGTCCATTGCCAGCACCAGCTTGCTCATGGCCGGCTCCACGTCCACATGGCGGTGCGCGCCTCGCTGTCCACCGCTCGCTCCAGTCGGATGTCGAGATGGCTGTCGGACAGCCGTTCGGCGAGACCTTCGCCCCACTCCACCACCACGACGGCATCGTCGAGATCGGTGTCCAGGTCGAGCGAATCCAGTTCTGCCAGAAGGTCTACCGAGGCCTGGTCGAGCAACCGATACAGATCGACGTGCACCATCGCCGGTGCACCGTCCACCCGTGGGCGGTGCACCCGGGCCAGCACGAACGTCGGCGAGATCACCGGACCCTCGACGTCCATCGCCTGCGCAATCCCCTTCGCCAGTACCGTCTTACCGGCCCCCAGCGGCCCGGACAGCACCACGACGTCACCGGCACGAAGCTCGCTGCCCAGAGACGCGCCGAACGCAATCGTGTCTTCGGCCGTCAGCAGCTCCGCGGTGCCCCGACTCTCCCGGGATTCAGCCATGGGACCGCACCCGATCCTTGACCCGCCGAGTCAGCGCGACCAGCTTCGACGGCGTCGCCCGCTCGACGAGCCGCACCAGAGCATCGTCGATCACCTCGGGCTGCTCCAACTGGACGAGATGCCCTGCACCGTCGACGATCACGAGCTCGGACTTCGCCAGCACATCCGCCATCTCCTGCGAGTACTCCATCGGCGTGAGCAGATCGCTGTCACCGCACGCCACCAGGGTCGGGATCTTGTTCAGCGTCTCGAGCGCGGCCGTCTCGTCGTGCACCTCGAGGGCGTGCAGGAACTCGACGAGCGTGGTGATCGACGTGTCGTGCATCATCCGCTCCGAGAACGCGACCACGCTCGGGCTGATCTTCTCGTCACCGTAGGACGCCGCGCGCAGGATCGGGCCGATGATCGAGCGCGCCGCGCCACGGCCCCTGTGCACCGTCTTGGGCGCGTATCGAGCCGCGAACCGCACCGCCTCCAGCGCCGGATTCTTCAGGATCTCGCCCAGTGGCGACCGCGAAACACCCTCTGCCGCTGAAGAAATGAGCGCAGCACCGACGATCCGGGTCGGATAGCGCTGCGGATACTGCCGCGCGTGGGACAGCACCGTCATGCCGCCCATGGAATGACCCACCAATACCACGGGGCCCCGCGGCGCCATCACCGCGAGAACGCTCTCCAGGTCCCGGCCGAGTTGTTCCACCGTGTACGTCTCGGGCGGCGCCTCCCCGGATTGACCGTGGCCGCGCTGGTCGTAGAAGACCATGCGCACCTGATCGCCCCACTGCTCCGTGAGCCGGGCCCGCTGGAAGTGGAACGAGCCCATCCGCAGGCAGAAGCCGTGCGCGAACACGACGGTCAGCGGCGCGCTGGCCGGACCCACCTCACGCGCCACGAGCGGGATGCCGTCGGGGGTGGTCACCACGCAGCCGCGGTCGGCATCGAGGAGCTCGAAATCCTCGTCGCGGTGCGGATCTTCGTCGGTGACGCGCCGTCGCAGCGACCGCGCGAACGTCACCCCCGCGGCCGAGCCGACCGCCGCGATACCCGCCGCGCCGGCCAGCCAGCCCGCGCCTGCGCGGCTCACCGTGGACCCCCGATGTACGTCCGCCCGATTCGCCTGCGCGGACTGGTCACCACTTCGTAGTTGATGGTGTCCAACAGTTCCGCCCAGTCCTGGGCCGTCGGCTCTCCGTCATCGCCCGGCCCGAACAGAATCGCGTCGTCCCCTTCGGTGACGTCCACCGGCCCCGGGCCCAGGTCCACGACGAACTGGTCCATGCACACCCGTCCCACGCTGGGATATCGCCGGCCGTTGATCGACACCTCGAAGCGGTTGCTCAACGTACGGAAGACGCCGTCTGCGTACCCGGCGGGCACCAGCGCCAACGTGGTGTCGCGTGCGGCCGTCCACGTGTGGCCGTAGGACACTCCGGCACCGGCAGCCACCGGACGTACAAGCGCGACAGGACATTTCACCGTCATCGCGGCGCGTAGGCCGAAGTCACCGCGCTCCGGGATCGGCGTCTGCCCGTACACCGCGATGCCTGGACGCACCATGTCGAAGGCCAGATCGGGCCGTGTCAGCGCCGCCGGCGAATTGCTCAGGTGCACAACGTCATACGTGATGCCCGCCGTGCGGGCCTGATCGACGAACGACCTCAACCTGCGGGCCTGCTCGTCGTTGAACGGGTGGTCCGGGTCGTCGCCGTGCGCGAGATGGGACATCAGGCCGCGAACCCGGATCGCGTCGCCGGCCTTCTGCAACGCCGCCAGGACGGCGGGATAGTCCTGCGGGCTGACGCCGTTGCGGCTGAGCCCGGTGTCGACTTTGACCGTCACCGTGGCCGCCTGCCCGGTGCGCGTCGCCGCCGAGAGCACCTCGGCCACCTGCCGCGGCGAGGACACCGCGACTCCCACGTCACACTGCAGCGCGGGCGCGAAGTCGGTGCCGGGGGCGTGCAGCCAGGCCAGCACCGGTGCGGTGACACCGTCGCGGCGCAGCGCGAGCGCCTCGTCGACCGTCGCGACACCCAGCTCGGCCGCACCGGCGGCCAGGGCGGCCCGCGCCACCGGCGTGGCGCCGTGCCCGTAACCGTCTGCCTTGACGACGACCATCACCGCGGCCGAGCCGGCATGTTCGCGCAGGACACCCACGTTATGGGCGATGGCGTCGAGGTCGATCACCGCGCTGGGCGTGTTCATCGACCCCGATTCTCCCAGGTTCTCCCAGGCCGGGCTTCAGTGGGCGAAATGCTCCTCCTCGGCGAAGCCGCCGATGCCCGCCTTGTCCAGCTTGGCCAGCACCTCGACCAGGTCGTCGCGCAGGGCGCGGGCCAGGTTCGCCGAGAAGCCCTCCCGCACCACGATGCGCAGCACAGCGACGTCGGTCGCGTTGTCGGGCATGGTGTACGCGGGCACCTGCCAGCCGTAGCTGCGCAGCAGCGCCGAGACGTCGAAGACGGTGTAGTTGGCCCCCTCGACCAGCTTGAACGCCACCACAGGGATGGCCGAGCCGTCGGTGATGACCTCGAACACCGGCTTGTTGTCAGCCCCCGTCATCCCTGACAGCTCACGCGCGAGCCACGTCGCGGTCTCCGACAGGCACTTCATCACCTGCGTGTAGCCGTCGCGGCCCAGCCGCAGGAAGTTGTAGTACTGCCCCACTACCTGATTGCCGGGGCGGGAGAAGTTCAGCGTGAACGTCGGCATGTCGCCGCCCAGATAGTTCACCCGGAACACCAGGTCCTCGGGCAGGTGCTCGGCATTGCGCCAGACGACGAACCCGATGCCGGGGTAGGTCAGGCCGTACTTGTGCCCGCTGACGTTGATCGACACCACCCTCGGCAGTCGGAAGTCCCACACCAGCATCGGGTGCAGGAACGGCACCACGAAGCCGCCGCTGGCCGCGTCGACGTGCACTGGAATGTCGAGTCCCTTGTCCTTGGCAAGCGTGTCGAGCACGGCGCAGATATCGCCGACAGGTTCGAGCTCGCCCGTGAACGTGGTACCCAGGATCGCCACAACGCCGATGGTGTCCTCGTCGACAGCGTCGCGCACCTGCTCGGGGGTGATGACGTAGCGCCCCTCCTCCATCGGCAGGTAGCGCGCCTCGACGTCGAAGTAGCGGCAGAACTTCTCCCACACCACCTGCACGTTGGACCCCATCACCAGGTTCGGCGTGCGGCCCTTCCAGGCGGCGTCGTTCCCGGAGCCGATTCTTTCCCGCCACCGCCACTTCATCGCAAGACCCGCCAGCATCACCGCCTCGCTGGATCCCACGGTGGACACGCCGATCGCGGTCGACGGGTCGTCGTCACGCAGATCCTCGGCGTGGAACAGGTCGGCCACCATGCACACGCACCGCTGCTCGATCGCCGCGGTGACCGGGTACTCGTCCTTGTCGATCATGTTCTTGTCGAACGTCTCCGACATCAGCTGGCCCGCCTCTGGGTCCATCCACGTCGTGACGAACGTCGCCAGGTTCAGCCGGGAGCTGCCGTCGAGCATCAACTCGTCGTGGATGAACCGGTAAGTCTGTTCGGGTTCCATCGACTCGTCGGGCAGCCGCAGGGCCGGGACGGGCGACGTCGACAGCCGGCCGCAGTAAGCAGGGGTCAGCGACGAGTGGTGCGAAATGTTCGGCATGGCCTCATTTCTAGAGGATCGAAGCCAGTGCCGTCCGTAGATGCGCGAGGATCCGGGAGGCGGATGTCGGCGCAGGCGCCGGCCCCGGGTCCCCGGCGGACAGATCGGCGGCGCGCGCGTGGACATAGGCGGCCGCCGCGGCGGCCTCGCCGGGCGGAAGGCCCGCAGCCAGCAGGGCGCCGATGACGCCGGAGAGCACGTCTCCAGAACCCGCGGTGGCTGCCCAGGAGTTGCCCGCCACGTTGAGATGGACCGGACCTGCGCCGGGTTCGGCGACGACGGTGACATTGCCCTTCAACAGCACCGTGACACCGAGCCGGTCGGCGAGCCTGCGGGTGTCCGCGATGCGGTCGTCGCCCGGCGAAGCGCCCGCCAGACGCGTGAATTCTCCCGCGTGCGGTGTCAGCACCGTGGGTGCCTGGCGTCCTGCGACGAGCTCGGGGTGCGCGGCCAGGATCGTCAGGCCATCAGCGTCGACGATGACCGGAAGGTCGGTCTCGAGCGCGAACACCAGGGCCGCCGCGGCGCTCTCGTCGGTGCCGAGCCCCGGACCGATGACCCACGCCTGCACCCGCCCCGCCGTCGCGTAACCGGATGTGGCGATGACCTCGGGCCAGTGCGAAACCACCTCGGCCGCCGCGGTTCCCGCGTAACGCACCATGCCGGACGTGGCGGCGACGGCCGCGCCCGTGCAGAGGATGGCGGCACCCGGGTAGGTCGCAGAACCGGCCATCACGCCGGTGACACCCTGGGTGTATTTGTCGTCCTTGGGTCCCGGTACCGGCCAGCGCTGCGCCACATCAACGGCGTCGAGCGACCTGATGTCGCTGGGCGCCAGGTCGAGGCCGATGTCGACGAGTTCGACGCGGCCGCACTCCCCCAGCGCGTGGACGGGTTTGTAGCCGCCGAACGTCACGGTGAGGGCGGGTGTGACATGGGGGCCGTCGGTGGCTCCGGTTCCTGCGTCGACACCGCTGGGCAGATCGACGGCGACGACGGGAGCCGTGTTGGCCTCGAAGATCGCGGCGGCATCGGGACGCAGCGGTCCGGAGCCGGAGATGCCGACGACCCCGTCGATCACCAGATCTGTTGCCGACGGCACGGTTTCGACGATGCGACCACCGGCGCGCAGGAACGCCTGAAGGCCTGCACGATGGGTCTTTTCGGGCTTCAGCAGGATCGCGACGGCACGGGCGCCGCGCCTGCGCAGGAAGGTTGCCGCCCACAACGCGTCACCGCCGTTGTCACCGGAGCCGACGACCGCGCAGACCGTCTTGCCGGGAACCGAACCCAGCTCCTCGGCGATCGCGGTGGCCAGCCCGAACGCCGCGCGCCGCATCAGTTTTCCTTCGGGCAGCGACGCGAGCAGCGGGGCTTCCGCATCGCGGATCGCGTCGGCGCTGTAGAAGTACCGCATCAGACCCACGGTACGTGGGTACCTGGTTCTCATGATCGCCGACGACCTGCTGGAACTCGAACACGCCGGATGGCGGTCACTGTGCGACGGCAGCGGTGACGCGTTCTACGGCGCCCTGATGACCGACGATGCGGTGATGGTGCTGGCGAACGGGATGGTGATGGACCGGGCGACGGTCGTCGCGGCGCTCGGTCAATCACCGCCGTGGGCGCGCTACGAGATCACCGACGTCCGGCTGATCGAGCTCAGCGGCGACACGGCTGCGCTCGTCCACACCGGGACAGGCTGGCGTGACGGCGAAGGCGAACCGTTCGTCGGCGCGATGTCGTCGGTCTACTGCCGCACACCCGACGGGTGGAAGCTCGCGCTGTATCAGCAGTCCGCGAAGAGCTGACTACGGCTGCCGTCCGTCTCTGGCCTCCGACAACGTCGGGTACAGGTCGATCACCTCGTCGATGCGCATCATGCGCAGGGGACGGCTGGTCGCGGGGCCATCGGCCACGACGCGCAGGGAGATCCCCCCGCGCTCGGTCAGCCGATGTGTTTCCACGAGCAAAGAGATCCCGGCTGATGACAGGAAGCTCACGTCGGTGATGTCGACGATCAACACCGGCGGTGAACTGGCGAAAGCCACATCGAGGTGGGTCCCCAAAGTGGGGGCGGTCAGAACGTCCAGGTCGCCGGAAACGTGCAGCACCAGGACGTCCTCATCGCGGCGCGGCGTGACAGTGAATCTGCCACTTCGCGCCTGTCCAGTCGAAATCATCGCCATCCCCCGGGGTGGTCTTTGGGCAGCACGGCACAATTCGTGCGAAAACCTGGTCCACGCTGCTGGAACCGGCATCTACAGCCGCTCGGCGGCCGCTGCTGCACAGCGGTTCGTTTCCTTATTTATCGCTTACGAAACCGAAAGCGTTATCAACCCGGCGAAAATTCCGACCAGAACGTGCTCGCACCCGCGGCGATCTCGGTGGGATACTCCCCGCTGATCGCATGTGACGCCTCCGGCCACACTTCGACCCGCCCGCGCGGCAACAACTTCCGCGCAGTCTCAGCTGCCCGTCGCGCATCATGAATGACACTGCGTCCCGCCAGCAACGCCAGTACCGGCACGTCGAGCGAGCGCAACTGATCGTCGGTGAATCGCGCAGGCACAGGCTGACGCAGCACGTAGTCGCGGGTGCCCGAATCGATCAGCGCCGCAACCGGATCGTATTCATCGAGCTCGGCGCCGCCGGAAATCCAGCGCAGCACCCATCGCCGGTAGCGCTCCGGTGCGCCGGGCACGCCCATCGGTATCGATGCCAGCAGCATTCGAAAAGCGATGGGCGCAAAGGTCATCGCGGGATCCAGCAGGGTCAGCGACGACGCCCTTCCCGGCCTGCGCACGGCGAAGTTCGCGGCCGCCCAACCCCCGAACGACACCCCCATCAGATGCGGCCCGCCCAGGGCGAGCCCGTCGAGCATCTCGCCGAACCACTGCGCCTGGTCCTCGGCCCCTGCGATGGGACGCTGCTGCACCGACAGACCCGGTTCCCCCAGGAGATCCGCGGCGAACACGGTGCGATGCGCGAGCAGACCCGGAAGGTTGTCGGCCCACATCGGCGTCGAGGCGTTGCGGCCGGGGAGCAGCACCACCGGCCGCCCACCGGGCCCGTCGAAACGGTAGACCCGCACCGTACCGAAACTTGTTGGCACGTCGTATGTCTCGTCGACAGCCGGAAGCGCCTCCATGGCCGCGCGATACGCCGCGACGAAGCGGGTGCGAGCCGCGTCGCTACGGAAGCGGCCGACCCGTGCGCTATTCGACAGTGACCGACTTCGCCAGGTTGCGCGGCTTGTCGACGTCGTAGCCCCGCGCCTGGGCCACGCCCGCGGAGAACAGCTGCATCGGGATCGTCGACAGCAGGGGCTGGAAAAGCGTTGACACCGCCGGGATCTCGATCAGGTGATCGGCGTAGGGCCGCACCGTCTCGTCACCCTCCTCGGCGATCACGATGGTCACCGCACCGCGAGCCTGGATCTCGCGGATGTTCGACAGCAGCTTCGAATGCAGCGTGGCCGAGTTTTTCGGCGACGGCATCACGACGATGACCGGCAGATCGTCCTCGATCAGCGCGATCGGTCCGTGCTTGAGCTCACCGGCTGCGAAACCCTCGGCGTGCATGTACGCCAATTCCTTGAGTTTCAGCGCCCCTTCGAGCGCCACCGGATAGCCCACGTGGCGGCCGAGGAACAGCACCGTCTGCGACGCCGCGAACTGCTTGGCCAGTTGCACGACGGGTTCGGACGTCGCCAGCACACGGGAGATCAGATCCGGCATGGCCTCCAGATCGTGGTACTCGCGGGCGACCTCGTCCGGATACTTGGTGCCGCGCGCCTGCGCGAGGGCAAGGCCGACAAGGTAATTCGCCGCCACCTGGGCCAGGAACGTCTTGGTCGAGGCGACGCCGATCTCCGGCCCGGCGCGCGTGTAGAGCACCGCATCGCATTCGCGCGGGATCTGGCTGCCGTTGGTGTTGCAGATGGCCAGCACCTTGGCCTTCTGCTCCTTCGCGTGTCGCACCGCCTCCAGGGTGTCGGCGGTCTCTCCTGACTGCGAGATCGCGACGACGAGCGTATGACTGTCGAGAACCGGGTCGCGATAACGGAACTCGCTGGCCAGCTCGACCTCGACAGGCAGCCGCGTCCAGTGTTCGATCGCGTATTTGGCCAGCAGCCCGGAGTGGTAGGCGGTGCCACAGGCGACCACGAAGACCTTGTCGATGTCGCGCAGCTCCTGGTCGGACAGGCGCTGCTCGTCGAGCACGATGCGCTCGCCGTCGAAATGGCCCAGCAGAGTGTCGGAGACGGCTGCGGGCTGCTCGGCGATCTCCTTGAGCATGAAGTACTCGTAGCCACCCTTTTCGGCGGCGGACAGATCCCAGTCGATGTGGAAAGGCCGGTAGTCGCGAGTGTCGGCACCGCGGAAGTCCGTCACCCGGTAGCCGTTCGCGGTGACGACCACGGCCTGGTCCTGCCCCAGTTCGACGGCGTCGCGGGTGTGCTCGATGAATGCGGCGACGTCGGAGCCGATGAACATCTCCCCGTCGCCGACGCCGAGCACGAGCGGGGTGGACCGGCGGGCCGCGACGATCGTCCCTGGATCGTCGGCATGGGCGAAGACCAGCGTGAAGTGCCCTTCCAAGCGAGGCAGCACGGCGAACACCGACGCCGCGAAGTCGCCCGCGGTCGGGCCTTCGGCATAGGCGAGGGCGACCATGTGCACGGCCACCTCGGTGTCGGTGTCGCTCGCGAATTCGACGCCGGCGGCCTCCAGTTCGGCACGCAGGGCCGCGAAGTTCTCGATGATGCCGTTGTGGACGACGGCGACCTTGCCGGACGCGTCGCGGTGCGGATGGGCATTGCGGTCGGTGGGCCTGCCATGGGTCGCCCACCGGGTGTGCCCGAGGCCGGTGGCGCCTGCGGGGCTCTCCGCGCCCGCCTCGGCCAGAGCCGCTTCCAGGTTGGCCAGCCTGCCTGCTTTGCGGCGGACGGTCAGCCCGCCATGTCCGTCGAGCAGCGCGACGCCGGAGGAGTCGTAACCTCGGTACTCCATGCGACGTAGCGCGTCGACGACGATGTCGCAGGCAGGACGCTGCCCGACATAGCCGACGATTCCACACATAGCCATCCAGGGTACGGCAGAAGACGCCCCGGACCCGGTTGGGCTACGGTCATCAGGTGGCCAGCACGAAGAAGCTCTTTGCGGCGTTGACCCGTCGCGGACCGCACCGAGTTCTGCGCGGTGACCTGGCCTTTGCCGGCCAACCGGGCGTCGTCTACACACCCGCGGAGGGCAAGAATCTGCCCGGCGTGGCGTTCGCCCACGATTGGATCACATCGGCGGACCGCTATCACGGAACGCTGGAGCACCTCGCATCCTGGGGCATCGTCGCCGCGGCGCCCAACACCGAGACCGGTCTCGCGCCGTCGGTGCTCAATTTCGCCTACGACCTGGGCACCACGCTCGACATCATCACCGGGGTACGGCTCGGCCAGGGGGACATCAGCGTGCACCCCGACAAGCTGGGCATCGCCGGCCACGGGTTCGGCGGGTCGGCCGCGGTGTTCGCCGCGGCCGGGCTGCCGGTCAAGCCGAAAGCAGTGGTTGCGGCGTATCCGACGATCTCCAGCCCGCCCGCCGAGGCTCCCGCGGCGGGGCTGACGGTTCCCGGCCTCATCCTGACCGATCCCGGCGATCCCATGACCCTGCGCTCCAATGCCGTGGAACTGGCCCGAGCGTGGAAATCCGCAACGCTGCGCGCAACGTCGGGGACCAAGTCGGGCGGTCTGGTCGAGGGACGCAGCCTCGCCAAGGTCGTCGGCCTGCCCGGCGCCGACAAGGGCACGCAGAAGATCGTGCGCGCGCTGATGACGGGCTATCTGCTGCACCTGCTGACCGCCGACAAGACGTATGGCGACTTCACCGATGCCGACGCCGAACTGCCGAAGGCGCCGCGCGTCGATCCGTTCGCCGACGACCCCGTCTCGCTGGAGAACAAAGTCGTCGCTCTGCTGAAGCCCTGACGCTGCGGGAGCCCTGGCTCGAAACTTCCCAACCAACCGGTTGGGCGTGTATACCTGACGCATGCGGACCGGGATTTTCCTCAGTTATGCGGGCGGGTTCCTCGAAGCGGTCGACGAAGTCGTCGAGTGCGAGAAACTCGGCGTCGACGTCGCCCTGGTGGCCGAGGCGTACTCCTACGACGCGGTGAGCCAACTGGGATTCCTGGCCGCCAGGACCTCGCGCATCGAACTCGGCACCGGCGTCGTGCCGATCTACACCCGCACCCCCGCGTTGATGGCGATGACCGCCGCGGGCATCGACTATGTGTCCGACGGCCGGTTCCGGCTGGGCCTGGGCACCTCCGGTCCGCAGGTCGTGGAGGGTTTCCACGGGGTCCCGTTCGACGCGCCGCTGGGCCGTACCCGCGAAGTGGTGGAGATCTGCAGGCAGGTGTGGCGGCGCGAACGTCTGAGCTACGAGGGCAAGCACTACCAGCTGCCGTTGCCGGCAGACCGCGGCACGGGCCTCGGGAAGCCGCTGAAGCTCATCAACCACCCTGTGCGCGAACAGATCCCGATCACCATTGCCGCGCTGGGCCCGAAGAACGTGGAGCTGACCGCCGAGATCGCCGAGGGCTGGCAGCCGGTGTTCTTCTACCCGGAGAAGGCCGACGACGTCTGGGGCGACGCCCTGCGCGCCGGCGCCTCCCGTCGCGACCCGAAGCTGGGTCCGCTCGACGTGATGGTCAGCGCGAGCCTCGCGATCGGCGACGATGTCGATGACCGATTGGCTTGGGCCAAGCCGCAATTGGCGCTCTACATCGGCGGCATGGGCGCCCGGGGCAAGAACTTCTATCACAACCTCGCCACCCGGTACGGGTTCGGTGAGGTAGCCGACCACATCCAGGACCTCTACCTCGCCGGCAAGAAGGCCGAGGCCGTCGAGGCCGTGCCCGACGAGCTGGTGCGGCAGGTGTCCCTGGTCGGCCCGGCCGGATTCGTCAAGGAACGCCTGGCCGCGTACGCCGAGGCCGGCGTCACGACGATGCTGGTGCACCCGCTGGCCACCGATCGTCGCGAAACGGTGAAATTCGTGGAGCAACTACAGTCGCTGGTATGACGGAGCTGACCGAAGACGTCATCGCCTTCCTCTCGCACGGGACACGTACCGCGAAGCTGGGGTACTTGGCCAAAGACGGCAGACCGCTCATCGCACCCGTGTGGTTCGTCGTCGACGGCGGGCAACTGGTGTTCAATACCGGTGCCGATACGGCCAAAGGCCGTGCGCTGTCGCGTGATCCGCGCGTGGCGATCTGCGTCGACGACGAGCAGCCGCCCTTCTCGTTCGTCCAGATCCAGGGCACGGTTTCGTTCAGCGAGGACCCCGCCGAACTGCTGGACACCGCGACCCGGATCGGCGGTCGCTACATGGGCGCCGACCGCGCCGACGAGTTCGGCCGCCGTAACGGCGTCCCGGGCGAGCTGGTGGTCCGCGTGACCCCGACGAAGGTGATCGCGGCGTTCGACATCACCCACTGACCGGTCAACTACCGGACAGCGTGTCCTCCCAGAACAACAGGCGCGCACGGACTTTCGGATTGCTGAGGTTGTCGAGCACCTTCAGGCCCGCCGTCGTCAGCGCTGGGACGCCGACGAGGCGGTGGAACATCCGGCCGCGCCGGTACTCCCTGCCCCAGATCCCGTCGACCTGCTGCTGGTAGTTCGTGAAGTCGTCGGGCCCGCCATTGGTCAGCGCGGCGACCGCGCACTCCCCCGCCGCCAGCCCCGACTGCAGGGCCTTCGAGATGCCCGCACCCGAGACCGGCCGGGCGGCGCCCATCGCATCGCCCGCGAACAACACTCCGGGCCGCCACGGCGGCCACGCCGTGAAGCCCATCGGCAACCGCCATGCCTGCAGCGCCTTGGAGCTCTGCAGTTCGGAGACCGCGGGCAGATTCCAGTCGCGGGGCAGTCCGTCCATGAAGTCACCGAGCAGTCGGGCGGCGTTGATGTCGTGCCAGCGCTTGTAGCTGTTGACATAGCCGACGCCGATGTTGACCCGGCCGTCCCCGAGCGGGAAGACCCAGCCGTAACCGGGGAGCTGCTGACCCTGGTGAGAGATCTTGAGGTGGATGTCCAGCGAATCGGAATCGGGCCTGTTTGCCGACATCTCGGCACGGATCGCGATCGCCGAGTAGCCGTTGTATTTCGACGTCAACTTCAGCGAACGCCGCACCGGTGAGTACGTCCCGTCCGCAGCGATCACCGCGTCCGCGCGGATGACCTCGCCGCTCTTGAGCGTCAGGCCGTTCACCCGACCGCTGTCGTCGACCGAGGCCCCGGTGACCTCGGCGCCCTGCCGGACCTCGGCACCAGCGGCCTCGGCATGCTTGAGAAGCATGGTGTCCAGCTGCGTGCGGCGGATTCCGTGCCCGTGATCCGGCATGCCCGGGCGCCGCGGGAAGGACAGCTCCCACTCCGTGGGGCTGTAGATCGTCGCCCGGTTGAGCCGGTGGAACTTCGCGACCTCGTCGGCCAGGCCCATCTTCTGCATGAAGCTGACCGCACGCGGGGTCAGGCCGTCCCCGCAGGGCTTGTCGCGCGGGAATTCGGCCTTGTCCAGCAAAATCACCCGCGCCCCCGTCCGCACCGCCTTCCATGCGGCCGCCGAGCCCGCGGGCCCTCCCCCGGAAATTGCCACGTCATAGTGTTCCGCCATGGGTCCTATTCGGCGCCGCCTCCGCGACGGACGGGTGCGATCGGGATTTTCGTCACAGTTCGTCACACTTCTATGCCGCCGGTGAGGATCGCGGCCAGCTCGCGATAGGCGGCGGCGTCGTCCAAACCGGTGTTGTCGCGCACCGCGCGCTGCTGGATGCGCACCATCACCGTCGCCACCAGCTCGGCGGCGAATGCCGCGTGCACGTCGCGAAACTCTCCCGCCGCGACGCCGTCGGCGATCAGTTCCCGGACGCGTCGCGCGGCGATGCGGGTGTTCTTCTCGTAGATCGCGCGCGCAGGGGCGAAGGCGTCCAGGTCGGCCATGAACTGGTCCGACGCCGGATCCAGGGCCGCGCCGACAGCTTCGAGGTAGGCGGCGATACGGGCCCGGGCGCCCACGACGGCATCGACGCGCGCCTCGACGGTCTCGGTCGCGCTGCGGAAGAAGTGCACCGTCGCCGCCTGGACCAGCTGTTCTTTGCTGCCAGCCAGCGTGTAAAGCGTCGACTTCGAGCAGCGCAGGCGCGCGGCGATCTCGTCCAGGGTCAGATGCGCGAAGCCCTCGGCCAGGAAGAGAGCAACGAGCGCGTCGAACAGCTCTGTCTGCCGCGCGGTCGCGAAAGCGGGCTTGGTCACCGCCTTAGAGTACTGTCAGATGTCCTGTAGTACTGTCCTGCGTATGGCTGTGGATCGACTCCTTCCGACCGACGAGGCCCGCGAATTGGTCGACCTGGCCCGCCAGATCGCAGACAAGGCGCTGGCGCCGATCGTCGATCAGCACGAGAAAGACGAGACCTATCCCGAGGGCGTGTTCGCCACGCTGGGCGAAGCCGGGCTGCTGAGCCTGCCGTATCCCGAGGAGTGGGGCGGCGGCGGTCAGCCCTACGAGGTGTATCTGCAGGTGCTCGAAGAGCTCGCAGCGCGCTGGGCGGCTGTGGCCGTGGCGGTCAGCGTGCACAGCCTGTCGTGCCATCCGCTCTTCAGCTTCGGAACCGACGAGCAGCGGCGGCGCTGGCTTCCCGACATGCTGGGCGGATCGACCGTCGGCGCCTACAGCTTGTCCGAGCCGCAGGCGGGATCAGACGCCGCGGCGCTGGCCTGCAGGGCAAGGGCCGTCGACGGCGGCTACCGCGTCACCGGGTCCAAGGCGTGGATCACCCACGGCGGGGTCGCCGACTTCTACAACCTGTTCGCCCGCACCGGCGAAGGCTCACAGGGCATTTCGTGCTTCCTGGTGGCCGGCGACACCCCTGGGCTGACATTCGGCAAGCCCGAGGAGAAGATGGGCCTGCACGCGGTGCCGACGACCGCCGCACACTACGACGACGCCTTCCTCGACGCCGAGCGGCTGATCGGAGCGGAGGGGCAGGGCCTCCAGATCGCATTCAGTGCGCTGGATTCCGGACGGCTGGGGATTGCGGCTGTCGCCGTAGGGCTGGCGCAGGCCGCCCTGGATGACGCCGTGAACTACAGCCAGGAGCGAACCACGTTCGGCCGCAGGATCATCGATCATCAAGGCCTGGCGTTCCTCCTCGCCGACATGGCTGCCGCCGTGGATTCGGCCCGGGCGACCTACCTCGACGCGGCACGCCGCCGCGATGCGGGGCTGCCCTATTCACGGCAGGCGTCAGTCGCCAAGCTCGTCGCCACCGATGCGGCGATGAAGGTCACCACCGACGCCGTCCAGGTGTTCGGCGGCGCGGGCTACACGCGCGACTATCGCGTCGAGCGGTACATGCGCGAAGCGAAGATCACCCAGATCTTCGAAGGCACCAACCAGATTCAGCGACTGGTGATCAGCCGGCACCTGGCACGCGGCTGATCGTGTCGCAGACCGGCGTCGCGACCGCGGGCCGCCGTGCGACCGCGAGTTCGCCGAGCAGCGCCACGACGACACCGAACGCGAAGTACAACGGGACCAGGAACGGCCCGACGCCGAACAGTCCGTCCGAGCCGGCGTTGTAAGCGAAGACCCCGACCTCGACAAGCCCGATCTCGACGGCGGGGCCGACGACGGCGATGGCCGCCCCGCAGAGGACGCCGGGGCCGTCCCCGAGCACACACCAGGTGATGACAGCGGTGACGACGATCAGCGCGGTCGCGGGCACGACGGGCGCGCCGTGCAGCAGCGCCGTCGTCACGTACATGCCGACGACGGTCGCCACCCCCGCCAGAGCCTGCCTGGCCGTGACGTCGGCGCGGATCGCGGGCAGGTGCAGCCGCAATTCGGCCAGCGACACGGTGGCCGCGCCGACGAGCAACGGGAACCAGAACGGACTGCTCCAGACGAACGGCACCGCGTCGGTGTAGTAGACGGTGGTGCCCGTGGCGACGTGGCTGTGATCGCCGATCAGCGCGGCGATGCCGCCCAGCACGAACAGCACCACCGCTTCCGGGATTCGCAGCCTCACGTCGCGTGACGCTACTCCGGACTGGTGCTGGGCTCCCCGATCTGCGGCACTTCGTCAGCCGCGATCTCGCACGGCGTCTGCTCGGCGACGGCAGGTTCGGCGGGCGGCAGCGGTTCCGCCGGGGGCGGCGCGGGCTCGGGAGCCGGCGCCGCGACCGGTTCGACGGGGGGTTCGCAAGCCTCCTCGACCGGCTCTGCCTCGCCTGCCACGACCGGCTCGTCGACGGGCTGGGGTGGCTCGAATTCGGGCTCCTCGTCCCCTTCGTCGGCCTCGTCCTCTTCGTCGGCCTCGTACTCGTCGTCGGCGTCCTCCGGCTCGGGTTCGTCGAGCTCGGGTTCGTCGAGCTCAAGCTCCGGCGGTTCGGGAACGTCTCCTCCGATGCCCCCGCCGAGCAGTCCACTCAGCGAATCCGCGAACTGCTGACCGAGGCCCGAGAGGCCGCCGCCGAGGTCGGGCATCCCCGAGCCCATCGAGCCCAACGCCGGCACGGGAGGCGCGGCGGGGGCTGGAGGCGCGACAGGTTCGGTAGCCGGAAATGTCGCTGGCGTCGGGGCGACCGGCGCCCAGGAGGCCGGCGCCGTGGCGGCCGGGGCTGCGGCAGCCGGCGCCGGGGCTGGGGCAGCCGGCGCAGGAGCCGCGGCGGTGGCCGGTGGGCAGCGGGGCTCGTCGTCGCACTCCGGCTCTGACGCGGGGGGCGGCGCCCACCCGGGTCCGAAATCACCGGGTACCTCGAACACACGCGACGGCTCCGCCTCGATCTCGGTGATCGCCCGGTCGTAGGCGGCGGTCACCGATGCGACAGCCGTCTGCATCGCCGTCAGCCACTCCGACCCGATGGCTTTGTGCACGAACGGTTTCACGGCTTGGTCGACCAGTTCGCTGGCCGCGGCCCGATCTCCCACTCCCGTCGTCACAGTGCGTGCAGCCGCCGTCCATTCATCGCGCGCTCCTGCGGCGCGGCCCTCGATCGCGACGACCGCGTCGACCTTCGCGCAAACGGCGCGCCACAACTCCTCGCGCAGCGAGCCCAAGGCCTCCGCCGCTGTCTGGACCGCCGCAGCAACACCGACCGAGGCATCACCGTGTCGCCTCAGGAAATCGCGCGCGGCCTGCCCGCCGACGCCCTGCCACACCGCAGGCAGCCGGGCGAGCTGACGCTCCTGCAGGGCGAGCGCATCCTGCGACGACCTGACCGCAGCCTCGAGGGCAAGACAACCCCGCTGCAACGCAGCCAGATCCATCCCCTCTTCGGTGCCATACCAGTCGCCCACCTGAGACGGGTTGAGCGTCAGGTCCTGATGCGCGAAGCCAAGCTGATGGCAGGCCCACACGTAGCCCTGCACCGTGTCCACCGCGGGACGCCCCTGCGCCAATCGTGAAGCGACATCGTAGATTTCGGCCATCCGAGCTACCCCAACCGACCCGAGGCCGCGGCGTCGGCGTCCTCGTAACGATCGGCGGAGACGGTGAGCACCGCGGCGATCTCAGCCGCCGCGCGCGACCACTGCCGCAGCGACGATGCCACCTCGAACAGCGAGGCCCGCAGGGCATCTCCGCGGCCGGCATACGCACGACCTGCGGAGGCGCCGCCGAAGTCGAAGGCGGACAGATGTTCACGCTCGGACTCGGCGACGGTGGCTGCTGCCGCCGCGTATTCCTGCGCCATCGCGCGCATTGCGGACGTATCGACGCGAGCCACTGCGGTTCCCATATGAGATAGGACGCAGGCGAAGGGTGCCCGGTTCCCTCGAATCAGCTTTCGGCGCTGACCGACTCTGCGACGCGCACCGCCATCTGCCGGGCCGTGTCCTCGTCGGCCGCCTCGACCATGACGCGGACCACCTGCTCGGTTCCCGATGGCCGCAACAGGATTCGGCCGGTGTCGCCGAGCTCTTCCTCGACCTGGGCGACCGCGTCGCGCACCGACGGCGCATCGGCGACCGTCGCCTTGTCGGCGACCTGGACGTTGATGAGTACCTGCGGAAGTGTGTGCATGGGTTCCGCCAGGTTCGCCAGGCTGCGACCGGTCTGTGCCATGCGCGCCATCAGCCGCAGACCGGTCACGATGCCGTCGCCGGTGGTCCCGAAATTCGGCAGCACGATGTGGCCGGATTGCTCGCCGCCGAGCGCGAAGTCGCCCGCTCGGAGTTCCTCGAGCACGTAGCGGTCACCGACGCCGGTGGTGCGGATGTCGATGCCGGCTGACCGCATCGCCAGATGCAGGCCCATGTTGCTCATCACCGTGGTGACCAGGGTGTCGGACGACAGTTCGCCGGATTCCTTCATCGCCAGCGCGAGGACGACCATGATCGCGTCGCCGTCGATGACGCGTCCCTGCGCGTCCACGGCGAGGCAGCGGTCGGCGTCGCCGTCGTGGGCGAGTCCCAGGTCGGCACCGTAGGAGACGACCGCGGCGCGCAGTTTCTCCATGTGCGTCGACCCGCAGCCGTCGTTGATGTTGAGGCCGTCGGGGTCGGCATGGATGGGGATGACGTTGGCGCCGGCGGCGCGGTAGGCCAGCGGACCAGCGACCGAGGCGGCGCCGTGCGCGCAATCGACGACGACGGTCAATGCGTCGAGCCGCGTGGTGGCTGCTTTCCCGACATGGCGGAGATAGCGTTCGAGCGCGTCGTCGGCGCTGACGACGCGGCCGATGCCCGCGCCGGTCGGACGGTGTCCGGGGCCCTGCTGGACCAGCTCCTCGATGCGGTCCTCGGTGTCGTCGTCGAGCTTGTGCCCACCGGGCCCGAAGATCTTGATGCCGTTGTCGGGCATCGGGTTGTGCGAGGCGGAGATCATGACGCCGAAGTCGGCGTCGTACGCCCCGGTCAGGTACGCCACCGCGGGTGTCGGCAGAATCCCGACCCGCAGCGTGTCCACGCCTTCGCTGGCTATCCCGGCGATGACGGCGGCTTCGAGCATTTCACCGCTGGCCCGAGGGTCACGTCCCACCACCGCGACACGGCGACGGGTCTCGCCCGGTCTGCCGAGCCGACGGGCCGCCGCCGAACCCAGAGCCATCGCCAATTCGGCGGATAGTTCCTGGTTGGCGACACCGCGTACTCCGTCGGTGCCGAACAGTCGAGCCATCGTGACAACCTCTCACACGTGGGGGCTCGCGGGCGAATTGCTCGCCCCCGCGTGAATTATCGCCCCTGTCGCCCGGAAAACGGCTCACCGCCCGCACCCGGGCGTGGATGCGGGCGGTGAGTGCGGCCTTGACTATCCGGCGTCGCTGGGCAGCGGCACGGTGCCGCCATCTGCTTCACCGGTGCCCTCGGGAGCCCCGAGGCCCTCGCCGCTACCGGTTTCGAGCTCGGCGCCACCGGCGGGCGCTTCCGCCACAGGGGCCGGGGCGGGCGCGGCCGGAGCGGGCGCCGTCATCGCGGCGTTCTGGGCGACCACCAGGTCACCGCCGGGCAGACCCGAGCACAGCGTCTGCGGCGTGCCCTCGCCGTCAACCTGCGTCACGAGCGCATCCACGTCTGCCGGCACCTGGGTGCACAGCGCGCTCGCCGCGGTCGCGGCGGTGTCGGCGGTCACGCCCTCCAGCAGCGTCACATCACCGACCGAAAGATTCACGAGACCATCCGGAGCGTCCACAGGCTGCGCCTGCGCCATTCCGAGTCCGGCGGTGAAAAGCAGCGATCCACCGAGGACAGCACCCGCTGCGGCGTTCTTGACGAAGCTCATCAATCACTCCTTTGCAGTCACGAAGCCATGAGGCAGGAACGGCCTGCCGACACCCGGAGGCGTCCTGGCTTCGGATCGAGCGTTGCCCAGCCCGACGGCGTAATTCAAATCGGCTGCCGCCGGGAAAGCGGGAAGGCACCTACGGCTAATTAACTATTTCGTTGTCCGCCCAGAGCAGGCGGCCACACGATTTTCCTGAGATGGCGTTGTGGGACAGGCCACATGTGCCGGCCCGCGCACCGGGACAGACAGACGCCCGGCCGCTCGCAGTGCGAGCAGACCGGGCGTCTGCGATAGGTCGTATCAGCGCTTGCTGTACTGAGGCGCCTTGCGCGCCTTCTTGAGGCCGTACTTCTTGCGCTCGATGGCACGCGGGTCACGCGTGAGGAACCCGGCGCGCTTGAGTGCGGGCCGGTCCTCCGGCTGCACCAGGATCAGCGCACGGGCGATCGCCAGACGCAGTGCGCCGGCCTGGCCCGACGGGCCGCCACCGTCGAGGTGGGCGTAGATGTCGAACTGCTCGAGGCGGTCCACGGTCACCAGCGGAGCCTTGATGAGCTGCTGGTGCACCTTGTTGGGGAAGTAGTTCTCCAACGTGCGGCCGTCGAGGTGGAATTGGCCGGTGCCGGGCACCAGGCGCACGCGCACGACGGCTTCCTTGCGGCGGCCGACGGTCTGGATCGGGCGGTCGATGATGACCGGCTCGCGCGAGGCCTCGGCCTCGGCGTAGGTGTCGGCCTCGACGGTCTCGACGGCTTCGGGCGCCTCGGTGCCCTCGACGTCGGTGATGTCAGTTTCGCTCATTGCGCCACCTGCTTGATCTCGAACGGAACCGGCTGCTGCGCGGTGTGCGGATGCTCGGGGCCGGCGTAGACCTTGAGCTTCTTCTGCACCTGGCGCGACAGCTTGGTGTGCGGGAGCATGCCGACGATCGCATTCTCGACGACGCGCGTCGGATGCTTCTGCAGCAGCTCACCGATGGTGCGCTTGCGCAGACCGCCGGGATATCCCGAGTGGCTGTAAGCAAATTTGGTGGTGAGCTTGTCGCCGCTGACGGCGACCTTCTCGGCGTTGATGATGATGACGAAATCGCCACCGTCGACATTCGGCGTGAACGTCGGCTTGTGCTTGCCGCGCAGCAACTTGGCTGCTTCGACGGCGAGCCGGCCGAGCACCACGTCGGTGGCGTCGATGACGTACCACGAGCGTGTGGTGTCACCCGCCTTCGGCGTGTACGTAGACACAGCGCTACCTATCTTTTCGGAGGTTTGACCCTCGGTGTTGGATCCCGGGTTGACCCGGGGGCCGGTCCGGCGTGTGCTGAAGGAACTGCCTCGGCGACCGGCAGGGACCCCAGGTTCCGGCAAGCCAGCGCACGCCAAAGACGCAGCTTACGCGCGGATATCTGCGCGGGTCAAAACGCGGACACTCGGGCCAGCCGCGCCAGCAGTTCCGGGTCTGCGGCGGCGACAGCGGCCCCGTGCACGGTGGATCTCGACTCGACGCGCAACCGGACGATTCCCGGAGCCGTCGAATGGGGCAGCAGAGGGCCGGCGTAGTGATCCAGCGCCGTACCGACATCTCCCTTTTCGAGGAACCGCAGCACGACGTCGAGATCGCTGGTGACGGGTTCGAGCAGGCGATACGGCTTGGAACCCACGTAGCGGGCGCCGATCGCTCGCCGCAGTCGGGTCACCTCGGCACGCACCGTCACCACGTCGAGGTCCTCGCTGTCGAGCAGGACGGCGAGATGGTCGGCGGACAGCCCTTCGGGATGCCGGGTCAGCAGCACAAGAATGTCGGCGTGACGCGGCGCCAACGTACGGGTTCGCATCACTCCGGCCGCGTCACGGGCCGTCCAGGTGGCACGCTCGGCCCCCAGCACGGTCAGCCGCGCACCCACGTCGTCAATCACGGGGTCGGTGGGCGCCTCGGTCAGCCTCTGCAACGCGATGTACTTGCCCACCGCGTCCGCGGTGGCGCGGACGAGGGCCAAGGTCTGCGGCGTCGCCGCCGACGAATGACCCGTCAGATCGATAGCGCCGAGCACCACGCCCGTGGTCGGGTCGAGTACCGGCGCAGCCGTGCAACTCCACGGCTGCGCCACCCGGGAGAAGTGTTCCCACCTGCGGATCTGTACTTCGCGTCCGAGGACCAGCGCGGTCCCGGGCGCATTGGTGCCTGCGCTGCGTTCGCTCCAGTCGGCGCCGGGCAGAAAGTTCATGTCTTCGGCCTTGCGGATGGCCCGGCGGTGGCCTTCGACCCACAGCAGCGTTCCGCGGGCATCGGTGACGGCAACCATGAAGCCGGAATCGGTGGCATCGTCGACCAGCAGCCGCCGGATCATCGGCATCGCGGCGGTCAGCGGGTTGTCCCGGCGCAGGATCTCCAGCACGTCGTCGGTTGCCGACCGCGGGCCTTGCCGGTCCGGGTCGACTCCCCTGCCGAGGCTGCGCCGCCAGCTGTCCGCGATGACACCGGGCAGTGGAGTCTTGACGAGTTCGGTCGGATCCACCTGGCCGGCCACGACAAGGTCATGCAACGCACGCACCTGCTTCTGAGGCAGGCGGTGACGAGAGACTGCGTTGAACACCGGTCGAGGCAGCGGTGACTCCTTACGACGCGCACACTCACAGGAAACGGTAGTGGATGTCTGCGCTGTAGGGCGTGTGCGCACGTCAGAGCCCCGATCAGAGCCGCAGCGGGATACCGCACACGATTCGCGCCGCGTTGTGCCCCGCGCTGCGGGCAAACGACGTCGTCGCCGCGCCGTTCGACACCAGCCCCGCCACCGGCTCGCGCAGCAACTCGTGGGCGACGCTGACCCGGCCTTGGGCATCGATACCGACCCCGACGTCGAGGCTCGACCGCTGGGCTGCTTCGCGAGCCAGGTCGTCGGCGGAACCGGCGGTGCGGGGACGCGTGACGACGTACGGCACACCTTCTTCCTCGATGCCTGCGAGGACTTCCCGCTCGATGTCGGAGCCGACCGCGCTGCGCACCTGGATCGCGGGCCGCTCCGGCTGGCCGCCCTCAAGCACGGTGCTCATCGGGCCGGGGCCCACCCGAGGCGAACGACTCGACCAGGC
Organism: Mycobacterium bulgaricum; assembly: GCF_041287165.2. Taxonomy (NCBI): domain Bacteria; kingdom Bacillati; phylum Actinomycetota; class Actinomycetes; order Mycobacteriales; family Mycobacteriaceae; genus Mycobacterium; species Mycobacterium bulgaricum. Next base: position 313,297 of record NZ_JBGGKV020000002.1, read on the forward strand.
CGGATGCGACGGCGTTGCGAGGTCCCTCGGTGCCCCGCACGTTGCCGGTTCCGCAGACGATTCCGTAGGGCGCCACGGCGTCGGCGATGAGTTGCGGGATCTCGAAGTCCAACGCGCACCCTCCCAACAGCACGACGAAACCGATCCGGCGCAGATCTGCCGCCGGGGCGATGCTGCGCAGCGCGCGCAGGGCGTTGACGACGAACACCCGTTCCTTGGCGGTGCGGCGCACGTCGCGGATCTGATCGAGCGAGTGCCGGGTGGGGATCGGATTCATCGATGCGTCGCCGGCCCCGCGATCGGACAGAGTCACGACCCGCGCGAACGCGGTGGGCGGCAGCGGCGTCTCGAAAAACTGCGCTGTCCCGTTCTCCAGCCGGATGTGGAAGAAGCTCTCAGCCTTCCCCAGTGGACACCGCTTGATCTCCTCGGCGAGTTCACGGTTCTCCAGCCCGAGTTCGGTGTCGATGAGCTTCGTGACGAGGTCTCCCGCACCTGCCAGGTGGATGGCGTCGATCGCGCCGTCGGTGCCGATCACCGCGGCGTCGGTGGAGCCGCCGCCCATGTCGAGCACCACCAGCGGACGGTCGGTGCCGGGCGTGGTGAGCGCGCCGCGCACCGCCATCTCGGCCTCCACCCCGCCGACGACGGCGCTCACGCGCTCGGCGCCGGCGATCCGCAGGCGTTCGGCGATGGCGTCGGCGACCGCCTGCATGCCGCTCTCCCTGGTCCGCACCATCGCCGCGAGCGCCACCGCGTTCTCCAGCGCGACCTCGCCCGCCACGCCGCCGCGCACCTCTTGCGGCACCCGCGTGTCGATGGCGAGCAGGTCGGTGATCTTGACGTCGCGGATCTCGTGTTTGGACAGGTCGGCCATGTTCTGGCGGACGTTCGCGATCATCCCGCCTGCGTTGGTCCCGGACTCGCCGATGACGTCGATCAACGGCCCGACGCGCTCGACCTCGGCCATGATGTCGCCCGCGCCTCGCGAGACATCCACCGAGACAGCACGATTCGGACCGGTGAGCTCCAGTGAACCCGCCGGGATCGCGCGATCGGCGACGTCGCCGGACGGCGTGCGCACGACGACCGCCGACCGGTTGCCCGTCAGGGCCCGCGCCACGGGAGACACCACTCTGGTCTGGTCGGCGTCGAGTCCGAAGATCGTGGCAAGCCCATAGGCGTTCGACAGCGTGCGGATGGACTGCCCAGGAGCAGCCACTTCGACGGCGGCGAGCATGCCCCTCGGGACGGCGTCGATGCGCGAGACCTCGTCGATGATCGGGATCCGCGTACTCAGACGGTTCGACACCAGGACGGCGTCGTCGTTGCCGAGGATCGCGGCCGCCACCTCCACACCGCGACCTACCGCGGCCTCGATTCCGGCGGCGGCGTCCTCGAAGTCGATGCCCTTGGGCACCAGGACGATCACGGGTTCCGCGGCAGCCGGTTCGGGCAGCGACGCGAAGTCGACGATCACGCCGACACCGAGGCCGCGCCCGCCCGGCGTCCTGGGGTCGTGCCCGATCATCGTCGACTCGGTGATGATGGTCTCGGTGATCGTCTCCATGGCCAGGCCGCTGATGACCGGGGTCGCCTCGTTCAGCAGGACGACGTCCAAGTCCGAGAGTGCGACGCGGGCGTCCTCGAGCGCCCGCGTAACCGCTTTGAGGACCCCATCGACGTTCTTGACGGTCCCTTTGATGCCCGTCGTGTGGGTCAGCGCGACACCGATGTAGTGGACCGATCCGTCCGAATCGACCCGCGCGACACTGGCTTCCGTCGTCGAGTTGCCGATGTCGACCCCGACGACGATCCGTTGCCCGGTCGGCACCGTCAGGAGAACACGGCTTTCACTTCAAGCGGCTTCGCGCCCTTGACGATCTGCTCGGTCTCCTTGAGGTGCAGCAGCGCCGCCTTCGCCTGCCACCGCGGACGGGCCATCTGGTCGTTGAGTGTCGGAACCGGTTGCGGCGAATCGCCTTTCGCATACTGCGCGGCATTGGAGCCGATGCTGCGGTAGGTCTCCAACGTGAGCAGGGGGCACTGCGGGAACAATTCCAAGCTCGACAGCCGGGGCAGGTCGCGCTGATGGATCATCGACGTGCCGCGGGACAGGATGCCGATACCGATCCCCGACCCGGACAGTTTTGCCGCCGTGTGGGCCACCACCGCGAGGTCCGAACTGTGCCGCACCCGCACGATGCGCGTCGCCACCTCCTGCTCTTCGATGCCCGCCAGAATCTGCCGCAACACCTCGCCGTGCGACACGTTGACAATCGTCTGGCTGAAGAAGTCGGCGAACGCGGGCGACACCCCGATCACGACCTCGTCGGACCGCGATCCCCGCTCGGCGGGTCCGACTTCGTCGAACGTGACCGTCCGCTGCTCGGTCTCTGTCGTCGCCACGCTCATTCCACCTCTTCTTCCGGATTCGACGCACTGGTCACGTGCCGCAGCCGCTTCATCTCTTCCCAGCGCTTGCCCGACGGGCGATAGCCGGTGCCTGGCCCGAGATAATCGTTGTCGTCGTTGACCGCCGACAGCGGCGTAAAGTCGGGTGTCATGATCGCCGAGGTCTGCAGCATGTCACCGGAAACACGTTGCCGCAGCACCGACAACAGATTCGACGCCATGTCCGAGAAGCCCGTCGCATCCAGCGCCTTGACCAGGTCCAGACCCGTGATGCCGCGGTCCATGACCTGCTGGGCGCCCTTGAGATCTTCCAGCACGTCGCGCGGGATCAGATCGCGGGATCCGTTGGCGTACACCGCCGCATCGATCTCGGCATCGGTGATCGCGGGCAGATCCAGATACTCGAAGACCGCCTGCAGCGCCTTGGCCGCCTTCGTGCGCACTTCGAGGATCTCAGCCTCCCTGACATGCCGCAGGCCGCCGTCGATCTGCAAGTCACGCTGGATCGTGTTGAAGTCGTCGAAGTCGTCACTGTCGACATTGGATCCGGCGAACATGTTGTCGTAGTTCGGTGTTGCCGAATAGCCGGAACAGACGAAGTCCGTCCCCGGCATCATCTGGGGCATCAGGCGCGCCGTCCGGCGCATCGGCGAGTGCGAGAACGACTGGTCGTTACCCGAAGCGCATTCCAGATCCAGTGCGGACGCGATCATGTTCTCGGCCGCTACGGCCCTGATGCCTGCAGGCACCGCTCCGGGCACCCCGATGCAGGAGATGGAGCCGTTCTGCAGCCCTTGGACGCCGGCCCCCTTCGTCACCATGATGCAGCGAATCTCCAGATAAAGCATGGACTTTCCCTGCGCATTGCCCATCTGCACCTCGGATCCGGTACCGGAGGTGAACCGCATCTTGATGCCCCGCGACGCGTACGCCGCGGCCAGGAACGCCTTCGACCAGGGCGTGTCGTCACCGTCGACGAAGACGGGTTCGGTGCCGTACACCGAGATCGTCTCCGCATACCCGGTGATGCCGCGCATGCCGAGCTCCAGCTCGGTGGCCTCTTCCAGCGCGCATTGCGTCATCGGTCCGCCGGGGTTGACCTGGCCGCCGATCTGCAGCGCCATCGCGACCAGGGGCGCGTACCGCACCACGCCGAGGGTCGTCTCCACCTCCGCGAACCCGCGGATCGCAGCCTCGGCCGCCTCGCAGACGACCTGCAACGGATTGTCGCGGGCGCTGGTGCAGTGCGCCTGGTTGGCGGGCGTGCGCCGGGCGCGCATCTTCTGCATGCCCATCATGATCTCGACGATGTTCATCGTCTTGGCGACCTCGAGCAGCTTGGCTGCGGTGAGCCCGCGGGTGATGTCGATGACCTCGGCCCGAGAGACGTTGGGGTCGACCAGCATCCGGGCGATCTGGACGGCCGGGATGGCCATCGACGACTCGGTGGTCTCGATGTCGATGGCCTTGTCGGCGATGAATTGGTCGATGAAGTCGAAGTCGGCGCGGGCAATCCCGTCCATCTCGACGATCACGCCGTTCTCGACGCGGACGCTCGGCTTCGGATCGAACGCGCTGTCGAGGGCCACCATCCCGACTTCGGGCCACTCCTCGACGAACCCGTCGAGATTGACCGGTCGGCTCTCCAGCGCCTCGGTGCGAAGGGACCGGCGGGTGCCCTCGGTCGAAGACCGCTGGGGCGCTTCTGCGGCAGTCATTACCTCTGTCTCTCCTATTCGCTCGTGGCCAGGATGTCGCGGCGCTCATAGACGTCGGCCGCCTCGCGTACCAGCTCGGCCAGAAGTTCGGCCCCATACTGCGAGGAGAGCTCGTCGGCGATCGCCTCGAGCTCCTCCTTCGTCGACGCGTTCGGCCGCAATGCGTTGTAGATCTGCAGGACCCGCTCGTCCGAGATCGCCGTCATCTCGGCCGCCCGGCGCAAGTTGGACCCGAGCTGCACTCGCCCGGACTTCTCCGAGATCTGAGCCTGCAGCCGGAGCGTCTCCGGCGAGATCCGAAGGTCCGCGGCCTCGATCTCGCCTGCGACGACAGCGGACATCGTGATCGCGTCGATCGGCTTTCCGGTCGGGGTGCGCAGCAGATCGCCGCGATTGACGCTCAACGGATAGTCCACGGCAGGATCGAGGTCGGGTTCGTGCATGGCAGATTCGTCCATTGACCCAGTGTGGCTCCCGTCACGTTGCACCGACGTTGCAGTTTTCGTCTACCGTGATCGACCCATGGGCCGCCGACCGTTCCCGCCGCGAGTCCAGCGGCTGGGCGAGTACTTCACGCTCACCGAACCGCACGGTGCGGCGTGGCGGCCGATGGCCGAGCTCGATGACGACGCCGTGTGGCGCGGCCTGGTGGCCGAAACCCGCCGAGCCATCGCCATCTATGCGGATGTCGAACCCGCGGCGGTGCCGGCGCGGGTCGCCGCATCCTCGTTGCACCTGTCGACGGCATCGCGGCTCCTCTCGCCGGTCATCGGCGCGTTCGCCGTCGGCGCAGGCGTCCCGTCGCTGACCGCGGACGTGCTGCGTTGGCGCACCGCCGGTCACGCGGTGCACTTCGGGGCAGCCGCCCCGCAGTGGCACGACACCCTCGACTCTCGGGCCGCCGCCGAGTTCATCGACGCGTCGCTGGTGACGTCGGTGCTGGCCCCGATCGTCGACCGGTTGCAGGCAGTGACGGCACTGTCAACCACTGTGATGTGGGGAAATCTGATGTCGGCCGCCAACGGCGCTGTCACCGTGATGGGCCTGTCCGATTCCGAATTGGTCTGTACTGGACGGACTTTGGTGCGTTCGATGCTGAAACTGCCTCGCTTCGAAGGCGCCGCGACGGTGACCGGGTCCACGTTCCGGCGCCGCAGCTGCTGCCTGTTCTACCTCTCGCCCGGCGCAGGCCTGTGCGGCGACTGCGTGTTGCGCGACCCGGAGGCGTCACACTGACCCGAGAAAGTGGATCTCGTCCCATTGCAACGTCGTTGCAACGCGACGCTGGCTAGCATTCACCCCCGCCGACCGACCGACGGAGTCACAGATGAGCCTGTCCCACCCGGGATGTGCAGCACCGCTGGACATCGATCGCCATCCGCGTCCTCGGGTGAGCGCCAAGATCGGTTCCGCGAGAACCGGTTTCGGCGATGCCCGCCGACGTCGCACCGCGGTGGTGATGGATGACGAATTGCTGCGCCACGGCGTGGTCCACATGATGGCGCGCACGGATGCGGTGCAACTGGTCGCCGACATGCGTCCGGGTCCCGACGCGGTGTCGCGGTTGCGCGATCTTCGGCCCGAGCTTCTGGTGCTCGGCGCCGACAGCGGGGCGCGCCTGACCGAACTTCTCGACGGACTGGCGCCGAGGCCCAACGTGATCGTCATCGTCGACACCCACGACCCGCACTGCGATCCTGTGGCGCTGATCCGTTCCGGTGCTGACGGTCTCATCGACCGCCGCTCACCGTCGGGAGAACTGCTCGTCACGTTGATGCGGGTGGTCAATGGGCACCCGGCGCTGGACTCGGCGAGCACGGACGCCGTCATCACCCGGCTACGCGCCAGCGACCCTTCGATCGAGGCGGCGGACATGCCGGCTCTGACGCGGCGCGAGCGCGAAGTCCTGGACCTGGTCACCGACGGCCACGACAACCGCACGATCGCGCGCCACCTCTTCATCAGCGAGGCTACGGTCAAGTTCCACCTGCACAACATCATGGCCAAGTTCGGTGTGCACAAACGCGCAGCGCTCGTCGCGACGGCACTGCGGGGCAGCTGGAGCAGCGCGCCCTGATGTCGTCCGCCGTCCCCGTCGACCTGCCGGTCCGCGGCCATCCGGTGACAGTCGCGGGGAGCTCACCTCGGGCCGCCGCCGTGACTGGCTCGCTGGTGAATGCCGGCGCGGCCGTCACGGTGGCCACCGCCGACCCGACGCCCTACCTCGACGACCTCGCCGCACGGGGGCTGGTGACACTGCATCGCCGCGACCTCATCGAGAGCGACATCGACTCGGCCGCAATCGTCTTCGCCTACACCGGCGACCCTTCCCACGACCGGCTGATCCGCAAGCTGGCGATGTTCCACAAACGACTCTGCATCCTCGACCCGCACGACGGGGCGAGCACGCCGCAGACCGAGGGCATCGGCAGGGTCATCCTCGTCGGCGGCGGCCCCGGCGACCCCGGCCTGTTGACCGTCGCGGGCCGCGACGCGCTGGCACGCGCCCACGTCATCGTCACCGACCGGCTCGCCCCGGTCGGTGTACTGGCCGGGATCGCCCCGCACGCCACGATCATCGACGTCTCCAAGATCCCGGGTGGCAGGCGTCCCGAACAGGCCGCGATCAACGAGCTGCTGGTCGAACACGCCGCCATGGGGCGCACCGTTGTGCGCTTCAAAGGCGGTGACGGCTTCGTCTTCGGCCGGGGTGGCGAGGAACGCGACCACTGTGAGCGGGCAGGCATTCCGGTCGAGGTGATCCCCGGCGTGAGCTCGTCGATCGCGGCGCCCGCCTCGGCACGGATCCCGGTCACCCATCGGGGCCTCACGCAGGGTTTCACGGTGATCACGGGCCACGTCCCGCCGGGACATCCGGAATCCACCATCGACTACGCCGCCCTGGCCCGGTCCAACACCACGCTGATCCTGATGATGGCGGTGGCCAACCTGGGTGCCATCGCCGATGAGTTGATTTCTGCCGGAATGGATCCCGATACCCCGGCCGCGGTCGTCGCCGACGGCTGCCTGCCGTCGCAGCGCGTGGTGCGTGCGACCGTGAGCACCATCTGCGCGGCCGCCTCCGCCGCGGAGATCCGCCCGCCTGCCACGACGATCGTCGGCCAGGTGGCCGCGTTCGCCGGCGAGCGTCAGGCCAGCGCCCCGGCGAGTAATGCCGCCAATGCCGCACCGACGAGCGGACCGAAGACCGGCACCCACGAGTAAGACCACACCGCGTCACCTTTGCCCTTGATCGGCAACAGCGCGTAGGCGATTCGCGGGCCGAGGTCACGCGCCGGATTGATGGCGTAACCGGTGGGACCACCCAGGCCGAAACCGATGGCCATGATCACGAAGGTCACGCCGGCGTAGCCCAGCGTGTTGTTGATCTCGGGAGTGGTCAGCACCCACAGGATCAAGACGAAGGTCGCGATCACCTCGGTGGCGAAGTTCCACCCGATGCCCCTGATCGCCGGCGCCGTGCAGAAGATGCCCCGGGTGCCGGAGTTGTCGTCGTTGGCGTCGAACTGAAGCTTGAACACCACCCAGGCCAACGTGGCGCCCACGATGGCGCCGAGCACCTGCCCGGCCCAATAGAACGGCACGGCCCCCCACGACAGATCGCCGCTGATCGCGACGGCGAGGGTGACGGCCGGATTGATATGCGCACCAGAAGGGCTGGCGATGCTGGCGGCGGTGAACACACCGAATCCCCAACCCAACACGATCACCAGCCAGTTGCCACCGCCGCCGTGTGAAAACGAGTTCGGCAGCACCACCGCAGCCACGGACCCGCTGCCGATGAGGACGAGAACCGCGGTGCCGATGAACTCCCAGATGAAGAAGTCGGTGTAGGACACAGGCCAACCTTCCTGAAGGTGCGATGTCGTCCAGTGTTCGCGCCTCCGAGGCGAAAATGGTTGTACTGAGCTATCTCCCAACCCCTAACTGTCCGGCAGCCTGAGCATTTGTATAGGTTGTGGCCGTAATCACCCAAGGAATACCATGGGCGCATGACTTCCCTGCCGTTGGCCAAGGCCCAGAACATCATTGACGCCGCGATCGTCAAGGCGAACGAGATCGGGCAGCCGATGAACATCGCTGTGGTCGACGACGGCGGTCACCTGATCGCGTTCGCCCGCATGGACGGAGCCATCAAGGCGAGCATCGACATCTCCACCCGAAAGGCGCGCACTTCGATCCTGATGAACGCCCCCACTGCCGCACTGTCCGATCTGGTGCAACCCGGCGCTGAACTTTATGGGCTGGAACAGCTTTCGGGCGGCCTCGTGATCTTCGGCGGCGGGATCCTCCTCGAGATCGACGGCACGGTCGTCGGCGCCATCGGTGTCAGCGCCGGTAGCGTCTCACAGGACGTCGCCGTCGCCGAGGCCGGAGTGGCAGCCCTCTCCTAGTCGACGTCGACCCAGTCCAGGGTCCGTTGGACTGCCTTCTGCCAGCCGGCGTAACCCTGCGTCCGCTGGTCCTCGTTCCACTGCGGCGACCACCGCTTGTCCTCCTGCCAGTTGGCACGAAGCTCGTCTTCGTCCTTCCAGAAGCCGACCGCCAGACCCGCGGCGTAGGCTGCCCCCAGCGCTGTCGTCTCGGCCACAACGGGTTTCACGACGTCGGTCCCGATGACGTCGGCCTGGATCTGCATGCACAGTTCGTTGGCGGTGATGCCCCCGTCCACCTTGAGCACCTCGAGGTGCACACCACTGTCGGCCTCCATGGCGTCGACGACGTCGCGCGTCTGGTAGCAGATGGATTCAAGCGTGGCGCGCGCGAGATGTGCGTTGGTGTTGAACCGGGACAGCCCGACGATCGCACCGCGTGCGTCGGAACGCCAGTAGGGAGCGAACAGTCCCGAGAACGAAGGCACGAAGTACACGCCGCCGTTGTCGTCGACCTGGCGCGCCAGCGATTCACTCTGCGACGCGCCGCTGATGATGCCCAACTGATCGCGCAGCCACTGCACTGCCGAACCGGTCACGGCGATCGAACCCTCAAGGGCATAAACGGGTTTGGCCTCGCCGAAGCGATAGCAGACCGTCGTGAGAAGGCCGTGTTCGGAGCGTACGATCTTCTCACCGGTGTTGAGGAGCAGAAAGTTTCCGGTTCCGTAGGTGTTCTTGGCCTCACCCGCCGACAGACACACCTGCCCCACCATGGCCGCCTGCTGATCGCCGAGGATTCCCGTCAGCGGGATCTCCGCACCCAGTGGGCCGTCCTGGCGTGTCACGCCGTAGGCGTCTGGTACCGACGACGACGCGATTTCCGGGAGCATCTGGCGCGGAATCCCGAAGAATCCCAACAATTCGTCATCCCAGTCGAGGGTCTCCAGGTTCATCAGCATCGTTCGACTGGCGTTGGTGACGTCGGTGACGTGCACACCGCCGCGCGGGCCGCCGGTGAGGTTCCACAGCACCCAGGTGTCGCAGGTCCCGAAGATCGCGTCGCCGCGCTCGGCGGCCTCGCGAACCCCGTCGACGTTCTCCAGGATCCACTGCACCTTGCCACCGGAGAAGTACGTGGCCGGCGGCAGTCCCGCTTTCGTCCTGATGACGTCGCCGCGGCCGTCACGCTCCAGCGCCGACGCGATGCGGTCGGTCCTGGTGTCCTGCCACACGATGGCGTTGTAGTACGGCCTGCCGGTGCGGCGATCCCACACCAGCGCGGTCTCCCGCTGATTCGTGATGCCCAGGGAGACGATGTCCTCGGCGGCCAGCTTGGCCTTGTTCAGCGCGGTCTGGAGCACCGACGCCGTGCGCTCCCAGATCTCCACCGGATTGTGCTCCACCCAGCCGGCTTTCGGCAGGATCTGCTCGTGCTCGAGCTGGTGACGGGCGACCTCCCGACCGGCATGGTCGAACACCATCGCCCTGGTGCTGGTCGTTCCCTGGTCGATAGCCGCGACGAAATCGCCCATTTACCAACTCCTTTGATGAGAACTTTGTCGATCTGCGTCGAACGCCGACCCTACCGAGCACCGGACGGGGCCACCGCCCAGCCACAAACTCGCACGGAACAAGGGGCGTCCGTGCGAGTCTGCGGCCGGCGCGCGGAGGCTTAGGATCAGAAAAAGCCCAGCGCCTGGTCGCTGTAGCTCACCAGCAGGTTCTTGGTCTGCTGGTAGTGGTCGAGCATCATCTTGTGGTTCTCGCGGCCGATGCCGGACTGCTTGTAGCCGCCGAACGCCGCGTGCGCCGGGTACTGGTGGTAGCAGTTCGTCCACACCCGGCCTGCCTTGATGTCGCGACCCGCGCGGTAGGCGGTGTTGCCGTTGCGGCTCCAGACGCCGGCACCCAGGCCGTACAGGGTGTCGTTGGCGATGTTGATGGCGTCGTCGTAGTCGGTGAACGACGTGACGGCCACGACCGGCCCGAAGATCTCCTCTTGGAAGACGCGCATCTTGTTGTTGCCCGTGAAGATCGTCGGGGCGACGTAGTAGCCGCCGTTGAGGTCGCCGCCGAGCTGCGCCCGCTCTCCACCGGTGACGACCTGGGCACCCTCGCTCTTGCCGATCTCGATGTAGGACAGGATCTTCTCGAGCTGATCGTTGGACGCCTGCGCGCCGATCATCGTCTCGGTGTCGAGCGGATCCCCCTGCCGGACCGCCTTGGTGCGGATCGCCGCCAACGCCAGGAACTCGTCGTAGATGTCGGCCTGGATCAGCGACCGCGACGGACAGGTGCAGACCTCACCCTGGTTGAGGGCGAACATCGTGAAGCCCTCGAGCGCCTTGTCCTGGTAGTTGTCGTTGGCCGCCAGCACGTCGTTGAAGAAGATGTTGGGGCTCTTGCCGCCGAGCTCCAGCGTGACCGGGATCAGGTTCTGCGAGGCGTACTGCATGATCAGGCGGCCGGTGGTGGTCTCGCCGGTGAACGCGATCTTGGCGATCCGGTTCGACGATGCCAGCGGCTTGCCCGCCTCCACGCCGAAGCCGTTCACGATGTTGACCACACCGGCGGGCAGCAGGTCACCGATGATCTCGAACAGGTACAGAATCGAGGCGGGGGTCTGCTCGGCGGGCTTGAGCACGATCGCATTGCCTGCGGCCAGAGCGGGCGCCAGCTTCCAGACCGCCATCAGGATCGGGAAGTTCCACGGGATGATCTGCCCGACCACTCCGAGCGGCTCGTGGAAGTGGTAGGCGACGGTGTCGGCGTCGACCTCCGACAGCGAACCCTCTTGTGCGCGAATGCATCCGGCGAAATAGCGGAAGTGATCGATCGCCAGCGGGATATCGGCGTTGAGCGTCTCGCGGATCGGCTTGCCGTTGTCCCACGATTCAGCGAGCGCGATCGACTCGAGGTTCTCCTCGATGCGGTCGGCGATCTTGTTGAGGATCACGGCGCGCTCGGCGGCCGAGGTCTTACCCCAGGCGGGCGCGGCAGCGTGGGCGGCGTCGAGGGCCTTCTCGATGTCGCTCTCGTCGGAACGGGCCACCTCGGTGAAGGGCTGGCCGGTGACGGGCGTCGGGTTCTCGAAGTAGCGGCCGGCGTTCGGCGCGACCCACTCGCCGCCGATGAAGTTGTCGTAGCGAGGCTTGAATGACATCAGGGAGCCGTCGGACCCTGGGCGGGCGTACACAGTCATGGTGAGTCTCCTGCTCGTGTGGTGTGCGTCACTGAAACTACGCGCGCGACCGTTGCACCACGGTTGCATCGCACGACAGAATCGGAGGTATCTCCGAACCACGTCGTAAGCCCCGCCAGCAGCGCGCCCGCGAGACCGTGAACACGCTGGTGGAGGCGGCCGCGCAGGTGTTCTCGCGCGAAGGCATCGACGCGACCACCAATCGGATCGCCGAACGGGCGGGTCTGTCGATCGGCACGCTCTACCAGTACTTCCCCGACAAGCTCTCACTCCTGCGGGCAGTCGCCGAGCGGCACGTGCGCGACGCCGACCGGCAGCTGAGCGCGGTGTTCGCCAGGTTGCGCGACGAGGCGCCGCCGTTCGACTCGACGATGCGGGTGCTGCTCGAGGCGCTTGTCGAGCTACACGCTGACCGCCCGCGTCTGCACGCACTGCTGCACCGGATGGCCGCCCCCACTCTTGAGCAACTCGACGAGATGCGCGGTTTCGAGGACCGGATCTGCGACGAGGTCGCGTTTCACCTGAAGCGTTGCGACCGCGGCGGCGACGACGTCGAGCTGACGGCCCGGACGCTCGTGCACACCATCGACGCGCAGCTGCACCGCGTGATGGAGTTCGACACCCGGGAAGCCACAGACGCGCTGATGCTCACGGTCGAACGGCTCGCACCCGGTTGAGGACCCTCTGCATCGCATCGCGCAGCTGGGTCAGGCCGGGCTCCTCGATCGGGTAGTGGCCGCAGTTGTCCAGCATCACCAGCTCGGTGGGCCCTGAAATACGTTGCAGGAAGTCGATACTCAGTTCGGGCGGGGTCCACCTGTCGGCGGCGGGGGCCACGAGTGTGACGGGTGCGCCGCCGTAGCCTTCGGGTGCCGTGTGCCGGTAGGTCATCCAGCTGGCGAGGAAACCGAGCGGAACGGAGGCACCGCCACCGCGTGGATCTGAGGCGCACAGCTGTGACAGGTCGGGGTCGGTGCTCATGTTGCTCATGTCGGCAAGCCAGCGGATCGGCACCCGGACACGGCCGAGGACGGGTTCGACGGCACCGAGGATGGCGGGCGCGGGGCGGCCCATCCACGCGAAGCGGGTGGCGGCGGCCCGCGCGTCCGGGTCGGCCATGTCGAGCAGACACGTCGCGACGACGGCGGCGACCTGTCCAGTGCGCGCGGCGACCTCGTAGGCCAGCATGCCGCCCATGCTTGCGCCGAGCAGCACCAGCGGGCGGGGATCTTCGGCCCGTTCCACGTTCACGAGATCGCAGAGCAGGTCGACCCAGTCGTCGTAGCGGACGCGGGACGGCCGGGGGTCGACGGTGTCGCCGTAGAGCGGGAGGTCGGGGGCGAGCACGTCGACGCCTTCGCCGGCGGCGACGGCCGCGGCGGGCCAGAGCGCGCCACTGTAGCCGCCGCCGCCGTGGATGACCATGACGCGCACGTCTGCGGCAGGTGCTTCGGTGCGGGCGATGTGCACAGTCCGGCCCCGCCACGGCCACCAGGTGCTCGCCGGCGGGGTCAGCGCGGCGGTGTAGGTGGCAGGGACGAAGCGGGCGTACGAGCGGAAGTCCATGCCCTCAGCGTGGGAGCCATTGCCGCGCTTGACAACTCGCGTTTGTTGAGGGCGTGACCTGGGAGTTCGCCGGCGTGCTCAGGTTTTGGTGCCGTAGATGCGATCAAGTTGATGATCGATCAGCGCGATCGCCCGTTCGCCGTCGACGTGGCCGAGCAGCATCTGCCCCTGGAGGCCCTGAGCGAACGCGACGAGGATCTCCGCCTCGGCCGTGGCGTCGACACCCACGTCCGCCGATCCCCCGATCACCATGGCAAGCAGATCCTGCAAGGACGGAGATCCCACTCCGGCGGCTGCCGCGAGGTCGTCGTCGGCGAGGAACCGCACGAAATACGCGGCGTACACCAGGTGACGAAGGCGACGGTCTTCGTCCAGCGGAAGCAGCTCCAACAGGACGTGCCGCACCAGCCCTCTGGGGTCACGGCCGACATCGTCGCCGGCGCTTCCGCGAGCGACGGCTTCGGCATCGTCGTTGAGCATCGCCAGGGCCCCGATTAGGAGCTCCGCCCTGGTTCCGAAGTAGTACTGCACCAAACGCATTGACACGCCGGCCTTTTGGGCAACCTGGCGCAGGGTCACGTCTTCCAAGCCCTGGCCCGCCGCAAGCTCCCACACCGCCTGCGCGATCTGTCGACGGCGTTGCTCATGGTCTGCCTGACGAGGCACGTTGTCCGTCCTACCACATTTTGATACGTTCGCATCAGTTCATTTTGATGCGATCGCACCAACAAAGGAGGAAGTCGTGAACAAGTTCGTCGTCGTGCAGGTCGTGGGCATGGTGCTTCTCGTCGGAGGCGGCCAGGGTCTGGTCCGGATCGTCGTCGATCACTCCGACCGCGGGTTCCTCGGCTGGCTTCCGGGCGGCTTCGCGGGCTGCGTTGTGGCGTACGCCGTCGCGGTGGTGATCGGTGTCGCCATGGCGGCGGTGGGCGAATTCCGCCGCCGTCAGCCGAGTTCGTAGTCGAGGCCGGCGAGGTGGCCGCGCGCCTGCGCGCGGGCGACCGGGGTGAGGGCACTGTCGCGCAGCGCCTGCCAGCCGTCGCGGTCGTCGCGCCCCTCGGGCAGGTCCAGCCAGCGGCGCAGCAGATCTGTGCGCCCCTGGGCGTTCTCGGCGAGCACGGCGTCGCGCAGCGTCGTCGACAATTGGGTGCGCAGCCGGGCGATGGCCGGTGACACCGATTGGGTCAGCAGCGGCCCCGAGTACCGGTTCAGCGCGGTTTCGACGTCCCCGGCGTCGAGCGCTTCGAACACCTCACCGATGTCGCTGGTGATCGGGGTCAGCAGCCGGTACGGACGCGAGCCGAGGTTCTCCGGACCGATCACCTTGCGCAGCCGCGACATCTCGGCGCGCACCGTGACGACGTCGAGGTCTTTGTCGTCGAGCAGCACAGCGAGGTGGTCGGCGGAAAGGCCCTCGGGATGCCGGCTGAGCAGTACCAGGATGTCGGCGTGCCTCCCGGTGAGGTGGGTGGCCTGCAGGTGGCCGTAGCTGTCGGTGGTCATCCATCGCGGCCGGTCGCCCCCGAGTACGACGAGGTGCGGCTTCCGTGCGGCAGGTTCGGCGTTGATGCCGGCGAGCCGAAGCAGCGCAAGATGGTTCTCGACGGCGACCGCGGTGGCCCGCACCAAGGCGAGCGTCTGCGACGTCGCAACGGGGGCGCCGCCGGTCAGGTCGATGGCGCCGAGCAGCGCCCCGGTGGTCGGATCGTGCACCGGTGCCGCGGTGCAGCTCCACGTCTGGACGATGCGGGAGAAGTGCTCGGAGCCGTGGATCTGCAGCTCACGGTCCAGCGCCAGCGCGGTGCCGGGCGCGTTCGTGCCGGTGCCACGTTCGCTCCAGTCGGCGCCCGGTACGAAGTTCATCGCCTCGGCCTTGCGGCACGCGGCCGGATCGCCCTCGACCCACAGCAGGGTGCCGTCGGCGGCGCTGACCGCGACGACGACACCTGAGTCGATCGCGTCGTCGACGAGGAGCCGGCGGATCACCGGGAGCGCGGGCGCGAGCGGGTGAGACTCCCGCAACCGCTCGATCGCCGAGACGGCAGTGGTCGCGCGGGCCGCGTCCTGGTCCGGATCGACCCCGCCGGCGAGGCTGCGCTCCCAGCTCTGCGCGACGACGGGACGGACGGCATTCGAGTTCAGGTAGGTGGCATCCACCTCACCGGCGATGAACAACTCGTGGACCGCGCGTAGCCGCGACGGCGACGGGCGGGCCGAGGCCCGTCCGGTTGAGCTGTTCGTTGCTGCCACCCGGCGCTGTCCCTTGCGTCTGACACCCACTGTGTCCACGTGGTGTCCGCCATCACATGTGTTGCCAGACTATCGCGATTGTCGCTGCGCGTGGCCCGCGTGCCGTGAGTACTGTGCGACCCCCGCTCGGCTCCCCTCCTCCCGGGGGCCGCACAGACTCGGGGCGGGGCTTCAGAAGCCCCAGGCGTTGGCGGCCCTCCGGTCGGTGTCGGCCACGTCGTCGGAGCCGTCGCGCACGGCGTTGCCGAGGCTGACGAGGATCTCGTTGAGCGCGCCGGCGGACTGCTCCCAGCGGGCCTGCTCGACGCGGTAGGCATCGGCGGCGTCACGAGTCCACGTCGCCTGCAGCGGCGCGATCTGTGCGCGCAGATCCTCCAGCGCGGCGTTGAACCGCGCCGAGGTCGAATGGATCTCCTGACGGACCGTGTACTCGATCTCGCCGAAGTCGTAGGACAGCGTTTCGGTCACCCGTGACTCCTACAGGCTCGCCGCGACGGATGCGATGCGATGCGAGTGCCCGTCGGCCACCTCACGCAGCACGCGTTCGTTGTCGCGGATCGTCTCCGCGATGCGCTGCAGAGCGGAGTGCAGTTTGAGCGACTCCGCATTCCAGCGTTCCACCACTTCCCGAAAGCGCACGGTCGCGACGCCTCCCCACACCGACGGGGGCACGTTGCTCATGGCACCGATGAACGACTGCAGCATCGCGCGAAGCTCCTCGTTGCGGGTGTCGGTCTTGCTCGCCACCGACACCATGAGGTCGAAGTCGGTGGCCAGCGCGGGCCCGGGCGGACCTGACGGTGTCGACATGTGAATCCTTTCGTCGGACGTTCAAGCGATCTATAGGTAGGACGCGCCGGAACCGAATTCGGTTCCACCGATTCATCTTTCATTTCGCGGCGCGTGCTGAGCGCACGGCCTCCCTGCACACGTCCTCGATGTGCTCGGGGTGCCCGTTCGGGTGCTGGCAACCGATCGCGATACGGGTCGCGCCGTCGACCAGAACCGCCCAGCGTGTCTCCGTATCGCCGCGACGCTCCACATAGGTCACCGCGGGCCTTCCGCCGCGCTCTCCCGCCGGGCGGAATTCGACGAACACCCCGCCGGGCTCGAAGGTCATCGCCGACCGGAGTGCTTCGGCCACCTGCTCCAGCGATGTCTGCGCACCGACGGACTGTGTGATGTGCAGCGCGGGCATGCCTGCCTGCGGAGCCACCCGCACCCTGTCCGACCCCGTGCCGGCGGTGACACGCTCAGCAGTCCACGCCGCTGGCACCGCGACGGTGACGCGGCCCTCGGTGAGCATTCGGGTCGACCCGCCGGGATTCGGATGCGCGGTGAAAGCCTGGGCCGCCCAAATTCCGCCGGCCGCGCCGACCGACAGCGCGATGCCCGCCATCACCGCTCCCGTCCGCCGGCCCGGACGGTGACGGGCGCGACGGGAACGTTCTGCACCCAGCGCCTCGGCGGCCGCACCCATCCGCTGTGGGCTGCTGTGAGCGAACGGGACGGCCAGGCGGCGCAGGCCGACGATCGCATCGGTCGAGAGCGGCCGGACGCCGAGCGGTGTGTCGAGCAGAACCGAACTCGACGCCGCGAGAAGGGCTTCGACGTCACGCGAGCCCCGGGCGAGAACGACCGACTCTGCCGACGGCGAGGTCACGACGGCCCACTCGGCGGACAGCTCGACGACCGTCGCGTCGCCGTTGGCGGCAAGTATCGACCGCTGCACGACGGCGACCTCGGCGAAGACAGCCCTGGCGGCCACCGTGACCACCTCGACGCGGCCCGCCGGCCACCAGGTCGGCACGACGACCACCACGGGTCCGCCGCAGCCATCCGCAGAGGTGTGGAGCACGTCGCACCACAGTTCGGCGACGGCGACAACGCCGCCCTCCAGGATTGCGAACTGATCGTCGATGGACTCCAGTGCCGCTGAGATCTGTTGCTGCGGAACAGGAGCGCGACCGCGGATCGACTCGGGACCCACCTCGACGACGCACAGGGTCATGGTGGCGGCTCGACCCAGCCGACCTGGATCAGCTCGTCGGGCCTGCCTCGCATCACCAGAGTCCCGCGCCCGGCGGGCAGCGGGGTCGGCCTGACGGAGCCCAGCAGCACACCGTCATCGGGCGTGGCGCTCATCATCAGGCCTGCGCAGCCCATGTCCCTCATCCTCGACAGCATCGGATCGAACATCGCGCGGGCCGCGCCGCCGGACCGCCGCGCCACGACGACGTGCAGCCCGAGATCCTTGGCGTGGGGCAGGAAGTCGACCAGCGGTGCCAGCGGGTTCCCGGTGGCTCCCGCGACCAGGTCGTAGTCGTCGACGATGACGTAGATGTCGGGACCCGTCCACCAGGAGCGGTCCCGCAGCTGACGCTGGGTGACGTCCTCGCCGGGCATCCTGGCGGTCAGCGTCTCGGCGATGGCCGCGACCCGGGACGTCACGGCGGGCGCCGACACCGAATACCGGCTGCGGCTGTCGGTTTCGAGGACACCGAGCAACGTGCGGCGATAGTCGACGATCTCCAGCCGCAGGTCGTCGACTATCTCGGCGAGCGCGGTGCACAGCAGGCGCAGGACCGCGGTCTTCCCACACTCGTTGTCGCCGAGCACCAACAGGTGGGAATGCTCGGTGAAATCCACGGTGACGGGCTTGAGGTCCCGCTCCCCCAGCCCGAGGACGATCCTGCCGCGACCACTCACGGCCGCCAGTGCGTGGCGCTGTATGCGCCCGGGTAACAGTTCGACCGGCGGCGCAGCGCCACCCGTGCGGACGGTGTCGATGCCGGGCAGCGCGATCGCGGTCTCCCGACCCTCTCTGGTGAGGCCTCGCCCGGGCGGGCGATCGGCGAGCTCGCGGGCACGCCTGCGATCCATCTCGGAGTCCGCGGGGTCTCCGAGCCTCAACTCGATGCGTGTGCCGATCTGATCTTTCAGGGCGGGCCGCAGATCGGCCCAGCGGGATGCGGCGATCATGACGTGGATCCTGTACGAAAGGCCCTGTGCCGCAATTGCGGTGATCTTCGGCTCCAGTCCGTCGAAGTCCTGCCGCAGGGTCGCCCACCCGTCGACCACGAGGAAGACCTCACCGTAGGAATCGGGCGTGCGGGCTTCCCGGCCCCGCAGCAGCGATTCGAGCTGGGCGATGGTGCGACGGCACAGGTCTGCGTCGCGACGGCCGGCCACCGAGCCCACATGGGGCAGCTCCCGCAGAGCCGCGAGCCCGCCGCCGCCGAAGTCCAGACAGTAGAACTGCACCGCCGTGGCGTCATGCATGGTGGCAAGGGAGCAGATGATGGTCTGCAGCGCAGTGGATTTACCCGACCGGGGTGCGCCGACGACCGCGACATTGCCCGCCGCGCCGGACAGGTCGACGACATGCGGATCCCGCCGCTGCTCGTAGGGACGGTCGACCACACCGATCGGCACCCGCAGCCGGTGTGTGGGCTCCGCGGGCAGGAGGTCTCCCAGATGAGGCGGCGTGCTCAGCGGCGGCAACCAGACGCGATGAGCGGGGATGCCCCGTCCCGCCAGCTGCGCCAGCACCGTGTCGAGCAATGGTCGGCGCGGTACTCCTTCGATGGCCGGCGCCTGCGGTGGGGTGCGCGTGAAACGCCGTACCACGGGCGACTGTTCGGGTGCCCGGGGGCGTGGCGGGTATCCGCCGGAGACGAATGCCGTCTGGAACCGGGTCAGGACGCCGGTGGCGGTCTTGAGGTAGGCGGCCCCGGGCTGCGACGGCAGGTGATAGGCGTCGGGAACACCGAGCACAGCCCGGGATTCGCTCGCCGAGAACGTCTTGAGACAGATCCGGTACGACAGGTGCGTCTCCAGCCCGCGGAGCCTGCCCTCGTCGAGACGCTGGGTCGCCAGCAGCAGGTGCATACCCAGAGACCGGCCGAGCCGTCCGATCGCCACGAAGAGCTCGGCGAAATCAGGATGCTGGCTCAGCATCTCGGAGAACTCGTCGACGATGACGAGCAGCGCGGGCAGCGGCGCGAGCGCGCCACCCCATGTGCGTGCCCGCGCGTACTCGGCGATGTTCGTGAGATTGCCCGCCGCCCGCAGCAGTTCCTGGCGCCGATTGATCTCTCCGGAGAGTGCCTCGCGCATGCGGGACACGAGCGGAGCCTCGTCGGCGAGGTTGGTGATCACTGCCGACACATGGTGAAGGTCCTCCATGCCGAGGAACGTGGCCCCGCCCTTGAAATCCACGAGTACGAGATTGAGGGCCTCCGGGGAGTGCGCCGCCACCATCCCGAGAACCAAGGTGCGGAGGAACTCCGACTTGCCCGATCCCGTTGCTCCCACGCACAATCCGTGCGGGCCCATGCCGTCCGCCGCGGCCTCTTTGATGTCGAGCTCGACGACGGATCCGTCCTCGGCCAGCCCGATCGGCACCCGCAGCGACGTCGAGCCCGCAGGGCGCGACCACAGCTGGTCGACATCGACAGCCTCGGGGTCGTCGATACCTGCCAGTGACGGCCAGTCTCGCGGAACGTGTGAGGCCGAGGTCCGCTGCGGCCGATACCGCGCGATCCGGCGGGCACACGCCGCGGCGTCGGGCAGAGAAAGTTCGTCGTACCGCTCGTCGCAGTCGGGGCTCACGGCGACGACCGTCGTCGCATCCCGCGCCGTCACCCCGTCCTCGCTGATCTCGAGTGTGTGCATCGCACGCGAGCTGCTCACGTGCGGTAGCCATTTCGTCCAGTCCCAGTCGGCGGTGGGTGGCGCCGAGATCGCGACGAGTTCGGGAGGATGCAGCATCGCCACCTGGCACACCAGCGCCCGCGCGGCAGCCGGCGGGAGTGTGAGGAGCGGCGTCGACCGCAACGGCACCGTCAGCGGCACATCGTCGACGACCGCGCGATGCGTCATCAACCGCCGGACCGCTCCGACGGTCACCGGGTCGGCGTCGGTGTCGGAGCCGAGATCCGGTGCGATGACCTCGATGGCCGATGGGCGCGATCCCACTCCGACACGCGCGACGAGGAAATCGGGGTGGGCCGCACCCCGTTCCCACATGCGGTCGCGCCCCGCGAGCAGCCACAGCGACGCGGGGTCCGGATGAGCGGTGTGCAGAACGTCATGCTGGTGTTCGGCCGAGGCAGCGAGCGCGCCGTCGAGGGTGTCGAGGTACCGCAGATATTCGGAGCGTTGCGTGGTGAGCTCACCGGTGCGCCCGGCACCGCCCCGGCTCCCGTAGGCCAGTGTGCCGATCAGCGATACCAGCATCATGGCGGGGAAGAAGACGAACATCGGGCTGCGCGTTGCCGTGTCCGTCGAGGTGAGATACAGCACCGTCATCCCACCCATCGCGACGATCATTGCCACAGGCATCAAGCGGGCCAGCGGGCTCACCGGCGTCGGGACGGGCGGATCGGGTGGCGCCTCGACGACGATCCGACCGATCTCCATGTGTGAGTAGACGCACGGGACGCCTCTGGCGTTCCATCCACAGCCGCACAAAATGGTGCGCGCTGCGCCTGTGCGACCGAGTTAGGTTGAGACGGTGCCGGATACGTTGTGCCGTGTGATCGTCGAGGTGACGGGCGCAGATCAGGCAGGCAGCGTCGATCTGGTTCTGCCGTCTCGGTGTCCACTCGGTGAGCTGATGCCGTCGCTCGTCTGCACCATCTTCGGCGACACCGCCGATGTGGCGCAGCGCTGGTACCTCGCTCGCGCCGCGGGCACACCGCTGGATACATCTTTATCGCTGTGCGGCAATGATATTCGTGACGGCGACATCGTCGTGCTGTCGTCGGCCCCGGTGCCGCGGCCTCGGCTGAAGCCGACCGACCCATGCGGTGTCGTCGCCTCTGCCGCGGACTTCGCACCGTTGCAGCGCCGCGTGGTGGTGGCCGCAGCAGCGGTGGGGACGATACTGGCCGCCGCCGCGCTAGTGTGGGCGGGCCTGCAGACCGCGACACCGTGGCACGCGGTTTCGGCTGCGACGCTCTCGGTGGTCGCGGCAGCCGCAGCTGCGGCGATCGGTCGCGCCGACCGCGGATCGTCACTGCTGTCGAGCCTTGGGTCTGTCGTATTCGCCGGCGCAGCAGGTGTTCTCGCGGTTCCCGGGGCAGGATGGGAGGCGGCCTCGTTGCTCGCGGCATCTTCGGCGCTGGCGATGTCCACGGTGCTGATGAGGCTCACCGGCGACCACGGGATCGTGACGGCGTTCGCGGCGGCAGCCGGTGCGGTGTCCGCCGCCGCCGGGCTGGGGATCGCCGTCGGACCGCGCCTCGACGTGACGGGCGTTGCACTGGCAATCATCTCGATCGCAGCGCTGTCGGCGGCACCGAGAATCGCCGCACTCGCCGCGGGCCTCGGACCGTCGCGCGTTGACATCGACGCGGATCGCGCCGATGGGGCGCACCGGATCCTGTCCGGACTGGTCGCGGGATGGTCGGCATCGGCGCTGCTCGGCGTCGGCGCAGTCGCGGCGGGCACGGTGCATCAGGGCTCATCGGCAAGTCTTGCCGCCTGCTTCGCCGCTGATGTCGGGGCGCTGCTGATACTCCGACAGCGCTCTCACGTCGACCCGTGCAGGCGGGCGTGGTTGTCGACGGCGGGAAGCGGTGCGCTGCTGTCGGCCTTCGGTGTCGCCGTCGCCGCGGCCCCCGCTCAGGCCCACTGGACGTGCATGGCCGCGGCCATCGGCTGCGCCGTCTGCGTATGGTGCACCCACCGCCCGATCGAGCTGAACCCGTTGCTGCGCCGCGGTGTTCACGTGGTCGAGTATGCGGCTCTGGTGGCGGTGGTTCCGCTTGCGTTCTGGATGACCGGCGTCTACGGGTTCGTCCGCGAATCGAGCCTGTCGTGACCTGCCGCGCGCTGCGAGTTCTCGCGGTGTCGGCCCTCACTCTCGCGCAGTCTGCCCCGGTGGCCCTCGCCGTGAGCCCGCCGGCCGTCGACGAACGGCGACTTCCCGCCGCAGGCCCGCCCGCCCCGGTGCACCCGACCGCCCAGCACGACGAGTGCGCCATCGCACCGCGGGCGGCCACCGCCGAACCCGCCCAGCTCAGTCAGATGGACCTGCCCAGCGTGTGGGCCCTGACGCGCGGGGCGGGCCAGACGGTCGCGGTGATCGACACCGGGGTCTCCCGCCACCGGCGGCTGCCGCACCTCGTTCCCGGCGGCGACTACGTCTCGCGACAGGACGGGACGAACGATTGCGACGGTCACGGCACGATCGTGGCAGGGATTATCGGTGCGACACCCGATACCGCCGATCCCGACGGCTTCACCGGCATCGCGCCGGACGTTTCGCTTCTGTCGATCAGGCAGTCCAGCAACAAGTTCCATGCGATCGACGATGCCGGCGGCACCGGCGTCGGTGACGTGGGAACGCTGGCGGCGGCCGTCCGCACCGCAGCCGATCTGGGAGCGACGGTCATCAACATCTCGACGGTCGCCTGCGTGCCCGTCGGCATCGACCCCGGTGACGAAGCGCTGGGCGCCGCGCTGTCGTATGCCGTCGACGTGAAGAACGTGGTGGTGGTGACGGCGGCGGGCAACGTCGGCGGGCCGGGCCAGTGCCGGGACCACAATCCGCGTGACGCCGCGAGCGCCGATCGGGTGGGCACCGTCGCGAGTCCGGCGTGGTACGACGACCTGGTGTTGACCGTCGGTTCGGTCACCCCCGACGGCACCGCGTCGGACTTCAGCCTCGCCGGCCCGTGGGTGGACGTCGCCGCGCCTGGCGAGGGCGTCGTGTCGCTGGCCTCCGCAGGTGACGGTCTCGTGGATGTATCCCCCTCCAACGCAGCCCTTTCCGGCACCAGTTACGCCGTGCCCGTCGTCAGCGCGATCGCGGCGCTGGTGCGCGCCAGAGCACCCGAGCTGACCGCCCGCCAGGTCATGCGGCGCATCGAAGACACCGCGCACTCCCCGTCCTCCGGATGGAACCCGGTGGTGGGACACGGCCCGGTCGACGCGCTCGCCGCGGTCAGCGGACCGGGCACCGACCCGCCGACCCCCCGGGCCGCGGCACCGATCGATGCAGTCGAGTCCGCCGCCGGGCCCGCGCCGACGCGAACGGCCCTGCGTGGCGCGGCGGTCTGTTTCGCGCTCACCGCGTCTGTCGCCGCACTGTCGGGGGCTATCGGACGACTGACGCGGCGTCGCGGCTCAGCTCGGGCCCCCGAGGCAGCGTCGCGAGGATAGGCCACGGCGCCGGCGCGGCAGGCCCTGCCAGGCCGAGCGCGCCGGCTGCCACGTCGTCGCGCACACCGTGGAGCACACCCGAGTCGGTCAGCAGGAACAGCGATCCCGCGCTCCCCCCGTGGCCCGTCAACCCGACCGACCGTACGAACACACTCCGCCCAGGGGGAACCGACACCCCGCCGATCGGCGATGCGGCCTGTGGGAGATCGCGTCCGACGAGAACCTCTGTGTGCGAACCTGTTTCGTCGGCGGTCGGCCTCCACACCGCGCACACGACGGGATCTGACACGACGCCGCCGCGCCGCGGGTAGGTGGTCACCGGAAGCGACGTCGAGACGGGCAGGGTACCGACGACTGCGCTGGACACGCTCGGGATCTCGGCGCCTGCGCGAGCGTCGGTGTAGCGGATCAGATCCGCGGCGACCTCACCGATCCGCTGCAGACCGTCGGCGAGGACGACGAAGAGGTCCTGGCCCGCGGCCACCACGGTGCCCACCGGATGGTCCGGCACGATGCCGGGGCCGCCCGCGCCGTCGATGCGGGGCGGCTGGATCGCAGGAGCCTCCGGGATCGCGGCCAGCACCTCGCGCGACACTGGCTGCGGGACGACACCGTCGATGCGCAGCGCGCGGACCACGGCCGCGTGCCGCAGGTCGACCCGCGACCGCCACCCGCCGTGCAGCAGGTAGGTGACGGCGGCACTCCCACCTCGCGGAGTCACCAGGACGTGGCGACCCGGTGCGCCGCTCGCGGACACCGGTCCGGCGAAGACAGTCGTGGCGTGCTGGTCGTCGCACACCGTCCAGCGGGACTCGTGGACGCCCAACGGCGGCGAGATCTGCGCGGGGGCCTCGGGTATCCCCAGGCGCGGTCCGCGGTCGGCTCGGTCGACGGCCCGTTGCGACACCACGCGGGGCTCGGCGGCGTTCCCGACGATCAGGCGGGCCGAGGCCAGGTTGAACACCGGATGCAGGACGTCGTCGATGCGCACGTACATCGCACCGGACTCCCGCACCACGACTACGGGCGCGTCGCCCAGGCTCGCGCCGGGCCGGATGAACGCGAGCACCGCACAGACCGCGACCCCGATGACCGCCAGCACCGCCCCGGCACTCAGCGAAAGCGCCTGTGCACGAAGCGGATCGTCGATCATGCGTGAATCGCCGCGCACGAGCGCGTGTTCCATCCGGCGCGCCATGAACCGGTGGCCGCTGACCTGCAGCCGCGTCGTCGGTTGACCCATCACTCCCCCGCGCCATTCCCCCGTGGCCAGCGTAGCGACGCAGCCGGAGGGGTCAGATCACTTGTTGGAGCGGCGTTCCCGGTAGGCGGCGACGTGCTGACGGTTGCCGCAGTTGCCCGTGTCGCAGAATTTGCCCGACCGGTTGCGTGACAGGTCGACCAGCGTCGCCTCACAGTCGGGTGCCGCGCAGATCTTGAGCCGCCGTAGATCGCCGCCACGGATCAGGTCGGCCAACGCCATCGCCATCTCCGCGCCCATCCGCTGCCACAGCGGGTCGTCGGTCGACGCGAGGTGGAGATGCCAGTCGGGCATCTCGGGGTGGCGGGTCAGCCACGGCGACGCCTTGGTGTCCGAGAGCAGGGCGTTGACCTCCTCGACCGTGCGGACCTCGTCGTCGGCGGTCGCCCAGATCCGGCCGAGCCGGTCGCGAAGCTGCAGCACCGATGCCAACTCGGCGTCGTCGTGGTCGCGGCGGCCCGTCCAACCGAACCCGTCCAGATACCGGTCCAGCGCCGCGAGGTCGGGTAGCTGCTCCCCGTCCACCCGGTTGCTGTTGATCAGCACACTGGCGGCCCGCAGTGTGAGCTCAGTGTCATGGGTGAAAAGCATTTGACTCATGACTCCTCCCTCGGCTAGCGTCATGACCAACAAGCATTTTACTCATGACATCCCTTGTCTGTACTCCGGAGGTGTTCCCGATGGCTGCGCTCGAGACGACCAGGCCGCAGGTCGACCACTTTCGTTCCGGTCTACTCTTCGCGATCGGATCCGCTTTTGCGTTCGGATCGTCGGGTCCGTTCGCGAAATCTCTGATGGAGGCGGGCTGGAGTCCGACGGCGGCCGTCACCGCGAGACTCGCGGCCGGCGCGCTGGCGATGGCGCTCTTTGCATTCGTGGTCCGTCCCGGCTGGCTCCGGGAGGCCAGGACGCACGCCAAGACCGTCGTTCTCTACGGCCTGGTGCCGATCGCCGGAGCGCAACTCTTCTACTACAACGCTGTCTCACATCTGTCGGTCGGCGTCGCGCTGCTGCTGGAGTACACCGCCCCGATCCTCGTCGTGGGCTGGCTGTGGGCGACCACCCGCAAGCGCCCCACCAACCTGACGCTGGCGGGAGTGGCACTCGCGGTGGCCGGAATCATGTTGGTGCTCGGCATCTTCGGACCCGACGGACTGGCAGGCGCCCACATCAACCTGGTCGGGGTGGGCTTCGGACTGGCCGCCGCCGTCTGCGCGGCCTGCTATTTCCTGATGTCGGACAAGGCCAATGCCGAGGGACCCGACGGGCAGGCGCCCGTCCACCCGATCACCCTGGCCGCGGCCGGGCTCGTCGTCGGCGCCGTCACGGTGGCCGCACTGGGCGCCTCGGGCGTCATGCCGCTGACATTCACCTCCGGCGACACCGTGATCGCCGGCTGGACGACCTCGTGGATCGTTCCGGTGGTCGCGCTGGCGCTGATCCCCACCGCCATCGCCTACACCCTCGGCATCGTCGGTGTCGCGCGACTGCGTCCGCGCTTCGCCTCGCTCGTGGGGTTGTCCGAGGTGATGTTCGCCGTGCTCGCCGCCTGGGTGTTGGTCGGCGAGGCCGTGACCGCGATGCAGGCCGTCGGCGGGGCGATCGTGCTTGCCGGACTCGCGCTCGCCCGCCAGGGCGACCGCAGTGAACTCGACGAGAACGAGACGGTGACGTGGCCGGACAATGCACCGGCGACCACCCGATAGCCCAGCTAACATCGGTCGCGTGAAGATCGATCTTGAAGCCGGACGCAGATTGCCGGCGTTCGTCGCCGCCGTGATCACCGCCGCCGCCCTGCTCATCGCTCCCACGGTCGCGGCTCCGGCCGCCAACGCCCAGGGGTGCCCTGACATCGAGGTCGTCTTCGCCCGGGGCACCGACGAACCGCCCGGCCTGGGCCGGGTGGGGTCGGCATTCGTGAATTCGCTGCAGAGCCGCGTCGGCGGCCGGTCCGTCGGCTCCTACGCCGTCGTCTACCCGGCGACCTTCGACTTCCTGGCGGCCGCCGGCGGAGCCAACGACGCCAGTGCCCACGTCCAGTACATGATGGCCAACTGCCCCGGCACCCGCCTCGTGCTCGGCGGCTACTCGCAGGGCGCCGCGGTCATCGACGTCATCGCCGCGGTGCCGTTCCCGGCGGTCGGTTTCACCAACCCGCTGCCGCCGAACGCCCCCGACTTCGTCGCCGCCATCGCCCTGTTCGGCAACCCGACGACCAAGGTCGGTCTGCCGATCACGGCCAGCCCGGTCTGGGGTTCGCGCTCCATCGACCTCTGCAACGGCGCAGACCCGGTCTGCTCGAGTGGTGACGACATCGCCGCCCACAGCAACTACGGACCCGCAGGGTTCACCGACCAGGCGGCGGCCTTCGTCGCCGGTCTCGTCTAGCACAGCTATGCGTTACGGTGTCTTGTGCCTTGTGATCGCCTGAGCCGCCGAATCCTCGCGGCCGCAGCTGCCGCGGTGGCGCCGATGGCCGCCGTCGCCGTGATGCCCGCCGCCCCGGTGTCTGCCCAGCCCTGCCCGGACGTGGAGGTCGTGTTCGCCCGGGGAACCAGCGAGCCGCCCGGCGTCGGTCGCGTCGGGCTCGCTTTGGCCGATCAGCTCAGGAACCAACTGGGCGGTCGCACCGTCACCACCTACGGAGTGAACTACCCCGCCAGTTACGACTTCTTCACCTCCGCCGACGGCGCGAACGACGCCTCCGCACGGATCGCGGCCATGGCCTCGCAGTGCCCCAACACCCGCATCGTGCTCGGCGGTTACTCGCAGGGGGCCGCCGTGGTCGACATGCTCGCCGGGGTTCCGCCGCTGGGCAACCGCATCGGCGACATCGGCTCGGCGCCTCCGCTGCCCGCGGGCCTCAACGGAAACGTGGCCGCGGTGGCCGTCTTCGGCAATCCGGCCACCAAGTTCGGCAACCCGATCTCGGCACGCGGTTCGTTCGCCGGCAAGGCGCTCGACCTGTGCGCCGACGGTGACCCGATTTGCTCGGACGGCCGAAATCCGTTTGCCCATACCAGCTACGAACGTTCTCCTTTCATCGGTCAGGCGGCCGGCTTTGCCGCAGGACGAGTCTGAACGCTCACAGACAGTTAAGATCGGCACGGTGATTCGTCAGCTGCGAAAATTTCGCCTTCCGACGCTGGTGGCCGCACTCGTGCTGGGCGCGGCTTCCTTGATCCTGCCGCCGGCTGCGTCGGCGCAGTCGTGTCCCGAGGCCGAGCTGATCTTCGCCCGCGGCCGTGTCGAGTCCCCCGGCGCGGGCCAGATCGGTAATGCCCTGATCAGCGCTCTGCGGTCGAAGACCGGCCAGAACGTCGGCCTGTACGCGGTGAAGTACCCCGCCGACACCGAGATCGACATCGGCGCCAACGACATGAGCAACCGCGTCCAGTGGAACATGGCCAACTGCCCCGACACCCGGTTGGTGCTCGGCGGCTACTCCCTGGGTGCTGCCGTGACCGATGTGGTGCTCGCGGTTCCGTTCGCCGCCTTCGGGTTCAAGAGGCCGCTGCCGCCGGGCGCGGATCGGCACATCGCGGCGGTAGCGCTGTTCGGCAACGGCATCGCGTGGGTCGCACCCATCGCCAACTTCAACCCGGTGTACCGGGAGCGGACCATCGAGCTCTGCCACGGCGACGATCCGATCTGCGCCCCCACCGATCCGGAGAACTGGCAGGACTACTGGCCCGACCACCTGGCGCCGGCGTACATCAACGCAGGGATGGTCAACCAGGCCGCCGACTTCGTCGCCCCCCGCATCTAGCCGAGCTCGTCAGCCGACCGCAGATCACGGGTGACGACTGTGCGCGCGGCGAGGTCCTCGTCCGCCGGATAGTCGACGCCGACGAGCGTCAGCCCACGGGCCGGGGCGGCGGCGAAATCGCTGGAGCGTTGCGTCGCCTCGAGCAGCGCGGCACACCATGCCGGGTCGCGGCGGTGCTCACCGACGGCGAGCAGCGCCCCCACCAGCGAGCGCACCATGTTCCAGCAGAACGCGTCGGCACTGACGTGCACCGAGATGCGGTCGCCGTCGCGCACACAGTCCAGTCGCTGCAGCTCGCGGATCGTCGTCGCGCCGTCCCGGTGCCGGCAGAACGCCGCGAAGTCCTTCAGCCCCACCAGGTTGTGCGCGGCGTCGGCCATCGCGTCCACATCGAGAGGCCGGGGCCACGCCGTGACGTAGCGGGCCTCCGCAGGTTCGGCGCCGTACGGCGCCGTCGTCAACCGGTACACGTAATGGCGTCGCAGCGCGGAGAAGCGGGCATCGAATCCCGGTGCCGCACGCCTGATCTCGCGGACGCGGACATCCTCGGTGAGCATCCTCCCGAGCCGCCGGACCAGCGGGCCGAACTCCGCCTCCCCCGCGCGCACCGTGCGCGGATAAGCATGCGGCACCGCGTCGGCCGGAACGTCGAC
This sequence comes from Mycobacterium bulgaricum, assembly GCF_041287165.2. NCBI lineage: Bacteria > Bacillati > Actinomycetota > Actinomycetes > Mycobacteriales > Mycobacteriaceae > Mycobacterium > Mycobacterium bulgaricum. The sequence continues at coordinate 342,700 of NZ_JBGGKV020000002.1, forward strand.
GTGAGCGACCTGACCCGTGGCATGCACCCCGGAGTCCGTGCGACCCGCCGCCCGGGTCAGCACCGGCGTCCGGAACACCGTCGACAGTGCGTCGTCGACGGTCCCGGCCACCGTGCGCTGCCCGGCCTGGGTGGCCCAGCCCGCGAAATGTGTTCCGTCATAGGCAATGTCGAGCCGCAGACGAATCACCGGGCGAGCGGAGCGACGGGACAATGAAACATGCCCGCCACCGGAATCGGTGGCGGGCATGTTCATCGAACTGCTACTTGTCGTCGTCGGCCTTCGCGTCGGCCGCCTCGGCCTGCTCCTCGGCCGGAACGGACTCGGTGCCCTCGACCTCGACCTGTGCCTCGTCGGCGATCGGGGTCTCGGTGACAGCCTCGGCCTCTGTGGTCGTCGGCTCCTCGGCCGAGGCCTCGTCGGCCTCGTCGGCGGTCGGGCCTTCGGCGGCCTCGGGCTCGACGGCGGCCTGCGGCGCGGCGGCAGCGGCGACCTTCTGAGAGCTGGCCGCGCGACGCGCACGGTTGGCCTCAGACGTCACGGTCTTCTCCCGCACCAGCTCGATGACCGCCATGGGGGCGTTGTCGCCCTTGCGGTTCTCGACCTTGATGATGCGGGTGTAGCCGCCCTCGCGATCGGCGAAGAACGGTCCGATCTCCGCGAAAAGGACGTGGACGATGTCCTTGTCGCGGATCTTCTTCATCACCTCACGCCGGTTGTGCAACGTGCCTTTCTTGGCGTGGGTGATGAGCTTCTCCGCGTACGGACGCAGCGCCCGTGCCTTCGGCTCGGTGGTCTTGATGCGGCCGTGCTCGAACAACGACGTGGCCAGGTTGGCCAGCAGCGCCTTCTGGTGCGAGGACGACCCGCCGAGGCGAGGACCCTTGGTGGGTTTGGGCATTGCGACTGTCTCCTAGGTGGGGCCGACCCCCGTATCAGGTAGGGCCGGGACGGTGAATCTGATTAGAGCTGTTCGGTCTCGCGCCTAGAGCTGTTCAGTCTCGGCATAGTCCTGGTTGTCGTCCAGGTCATAGCTGGCATCGCTGTTCCAGGTGCCGGTGGCCACGTCATAGCCGGCGACCTCGGACGGATCGAAGCTCGCCGGGCTGTCCTTGAGCGAGAGACCGAGCTGATGCAGCTTGATCTTCACCTCGTCGATCGACTTCTGGCCGAAGTTACGGATGTCCAGCAGATCGGACTCCGTGCGGGCCACCAGCTCGCCCACGGTGTGCACACCCTCGCGCTTGAGGCAGTTGTAGGAGCGCACCGTCAGGTCCAGGTCGTCGATCGGCAGCGCGAAGTGCGCGGCCTGATCGGCCTCGGCCGGCGACGGGCCGATCTCGATGCCCTCGGCCTCGACATTGAGTTCCCTTGCCAGACCGAACAATTCGACCAGGGTCTTACCGGCAGACGCCAGGGCGTCGCGCGGGGTGATCGAGTTCTTGGTCTCGACGTCGAGGATCAGCTTGTCGAAGTCGGTGCGCTGCTCGACGCGCGTGGCCTCCACCTTGTAGGTGACCTTGAGGACCGGCGAGTAGATGGAATCGACCGGGATACGGCCGATCTCGGCGCCGGAGGCCTTGTTCTGCACCGCGGGCACGTAGCCGCGACCGCGCTCGACGACGAGCTCGACCTCGAGCTTGCCCTTGTCGTTCAGCGTGGCGATGTGCATGTCGGGGTTGTGCACCGTGACGTTGGCCGGCGGGACGATGTCGCCCGCGGTGACCGCACCCGGGCCCTGCTTGCGCAGGTACATGGTGACGGGCTCGTCCTCCTCGGAGGACACGACCAGGGCCTTGAGGTTCAGGATGATGTCGGTGACGTCTTCCTTCACCCCGGGGACAGTGGTGAACTCGTGCAGCACACCGTCGATGCGGATGCTCGTCACGGCCGCGCCGGGGATCGACGACAGCAACGTGCGACGAAGCGAGTTACCGAGGGTGTAACCGAATCCGGGCTCCAGCGGTTCGATGACGAACTGCGACCGGTTCTCGGCGAGGACCTCTTCGCTCAGGGTGGGGCGCTGAGAAATCAGCATTGTTTTCTTCTCCTTCTCGGCAACCGCTATTTGATGCCGTTAGGTGACCCGAGGCCCGGATGGGCCACGAGCATTACTTCGAGTAGAGCTCGACGATCAGCTGTTCGGTCAGCGGCACGTCGATCTGCGCGCGCTCGGGCAGCTGGTGCACGAGGATGCGCTGACGCTCGCCGACGACCTGCAGCCAACCCGGGATCGGACGCTCGCCGGCGGTCTGCCGGGAGATCTCGAAGGGCAGGGTGTTGATCGACTTGTCCTTGATGTCGATGATGTCGTACTGCGACACCCGGTAGCTCGGGACGTCGACCTTCACACCGTTGACGGTGAAGTGGCCGTGGCTGACCAGCTGCCGCGCCATGCGGCGGGTGCGGGCCAGGCCTGCGCGGTACACGACGTTGTCGAGGCGGCTCTCCAGGATGCGGAGCAGGTTGTCACCGGTCTTGCCGGGGAGGCGGTTGGCCTCCTCGTAGTAACGGCGGAACTGCTTCTCCATGACGCCGTAGGTGAAGCGGGCCTTCTGCTTCTCCTGCAGCTGGGTGCGGTACTCGCTCTCCTTGATCCGCGCGCGACCGTGCTGGCCGGGCGGGTAGGGGCGCTTCTCGAAGGACTGATCTCCACCGACGAGGTCGACGCCGAGACGACGCGACTTGCGGGTGACGGGTCCGGTATAACGAGCCATTTTCTAGATCCTCCCTAGACCCGGCGCCGCTTGGGCGGACGGCAACCGTTGTGCGGCTGCGGCGTGACGTCGGAAATCGCGCCCACCTCGAGGCCTGCGGCCTGCAGCGAGCGGATGGCGGTCTCACGACCCGAACCCGGGCCCTTCACGAAGACGTCGACCTTCTTGACGCCGTGCTCCTGCGCCTTGCGGGCAGCGTTCTCGGCGGCCAGCTGCGCGGCGAACGGAGTGGACTTACGCGACCCCTTGAAGCCGACGTGTCCCGAGGATGCCCAGGCGATGACGTTGCCCTGGGGATCGGTGATCGACACGATCGTGTTGTTGAACGTGCTCTTGATGTGGGCGGCGCCGTGCGGGACGTTCTTCTTTTCCCTGCGACGGGTCTTCTGCCCCTTCTTGGGGGCGCCCTTCTTTGCCTGTGCCATCCGGGGTTACCTGGCCTTCTTCTTGCCGGCGATGGTGCGCTTCGGCCCCTTGCGGGTGCGCGCGTTGGTCTTGGTCCGCTGGCCACGCACCGGCAATCCGCGACGGTGCCGCAGGCCCTGGTAGCAGCCGATCTCGATCTTGCGGCGGATGTCGGCCTGCACCTCGCGGCGCAGATCGCCTTCCACCTTGAGGTTGCCCTCGATGTAGTCGCGCAGCTGGGTCACCTGATCGTCGGTGAGGTCCTTGGTGCGCAGTTCCCGGCTGATGCCGGTGGCTTCCAGGATCTCCTGGGAGCGGGTACGGCCGATGCCGTAGATGTAGGTCAGTGCGATCTCCATGCGCTTGTCGCGCGGGAGGTCCACACCCATGAGACGGGCCACGTGTGCCATTCCTTCTTTTCTGCGGAGGTCTGATCCCAGCCCGTTCCCGAAACTCTTGTCGGGGCCCGGCCTCCGTGCCGGGCGTGTTAGAGGGCCCTGTGCCCTCAGTGGTGCTGGGAGTTCATCATTCAGTTGTCGGTACTGCTGGCTGGGCTTTTAGCCTTGCCGCTGCTTGTGGCGGGGGTCGGAGCAGATGACCATGACCCGCCCGTGCCGGCGAATCACCCTGCACTTGTCGCAGATCGGCTTGACGCTCGGGTTCACCTTCACGGCTGGTCGATCCTTCTTCTCGGTCTTGTTCTCGGGTCTTCGGGGGACTACTTGTAGCGGTAGACGATGCGGCCGCGGGACAGGTCGTAGGGCGAGAGCTCCACCACGACCCGGTCCTCGGGGAGGATGCGGATGTAGTGCTGCCGCATCTTGCCGCTGATGTGGGCGAGGACCTTGTGTCCGTTCTCCAGCTCAATGCGGAACATCGCATTGGGCAGGGGTTCGACGACACGACCCTCGACCTCTATGGCACCGTCTTTTTTGGCCATACTCTGTAACGATCCTTGCTTTCGTTTCGTACCCGGCTTGCTGGCCTGCTCGGAGCAGCCTTCGATCCGACTTGACAACGTGGGCCGGATCCGGGGAATTCCCCTGAAACGGGGCTCGGAGATGGGGCACGCAAAAAGTCGGCGCGGAAGCCGCACCGTTGATCGATCATACTCTTTCGGCGGGCAGCCCCAAAATCGCCGAAGACGCTGGTCGTTCGCCCCCGCACAGGTGGTGCCGCCGCGACGGAGTTGACGGCCGCGCCGCCTCGATCTCCCCGATCTCTCCCCGGCCCCTCCCCGGACGGTGCAGCGCGGCCGTCAATCCGACACCCGCGACGCTACGGAGCGCCGACACGGCCGAATAGGGGCGAAAGTCCTTACTCGTCCTCACCGCTTTTCCGCTGGACAACGTGCGCATACTTGTGGTGATGACTGGACCTGAGCACCAGCCCCGCAAACCCGTGATCTTGACCGTCGACGACGATCCCGCGGTGTCGCGCGCCGTGGCCCGCGACCTGCGCCGCCACTACGGCGACAAGCACCGCATCGTCCGCGCGGAATCGGGCCCCGACGCGCTGGAGACGTTGACCGAACTGAAGCTGCGCGGCGAGACGGTCGCGGTGTTCGTCGCCGACTACCGGATGCCGCAGATGAGCGGCATCGAGTTCCTCGAAGCCGCGATGGACATCTTCCCGATGGCCCGCCGCGTGCTGCTCACCGCCTACGCCGACACGCACGCCGCGATCGACGCGATCAACGTCGTCGACCTCGACCACTACCTGCTCAAGCCGTGGGACCCGCCGGAGGAGAAGCTCTACCCCGTCATCGACGCGCTACTGGATGCGTGGCGCTCCACCGGCGACCGGGCGATTCCGCACACCAAGATCATCGGGCACCCATGGAATGCCCGTTCGTCAGAGGTGCGTGAGTTCCTGGCGCGAAACCGGCTGTACTACACGTGGTTCCGCTCCGACGAGACCAAGGGCGCCCAACTGCTGGAGGCCGCGGGCCAGGACGGCCTGACGCTGCCGGTCATCATCACCGAGCAGGGCGAGACGCTCGTCGACCCGACCGACGCCGAACTCGGCGCCACCCTTGGTCTGACGACGACGCCGTCGGAGAACTTCTACGACCTGGTCGTCATCGGCGGCGGGCCCGCCGGCCTGGCCGCCGCGGTGTACGGCGCTTCCGAAGGCCTCAAGACCGTGCTCATCGAGCGCACCGCAACCGGCGGTCAGGCGGGGCAGAGCTCCCGCATCGAGAACTACCTGGGCTTCCCGGACGGACTGTCGGGGGCCCAGTTGGCCGAGCGCGCTCGTAGGCAGGCCGAGAAGTTCGAGGCCGAACTGATCACGGCGGCCGAGGTGACCAAGCTCGAGGTCGACGGCAACGCCCGCACCATCCATCTGTCCGACGGCCGCACCATCGGCACCCGCGCGGTGATCCTGGCGATGGGCGTCGAATACCGGCAACTGGAAGCCGAAGGGTGCGACGGGCTCACCGGCGCCGGGGTCTACTACGGCGCCACCGCATCGGTGGCGTCGGACTGCGACGACGACGAGGTCTACGTCATCGGCGGCGCGAACTCGGCAGGACAGGCCGCGATGTACCTGTCGCGGACCGCCAAGACGGTCAACATCGTCATCCGGCGCACGCTCGAAGATTCGATGTCGCACTACCTGATCCAGCAGATCCGGGCCCAGGACAACATCAGGGAGCTCCCGAACACCGTCGTGCACGCGGTCAAGGGCGACGGCCACCTGGAGGGCATCTGCCTGGAGAACACACAGACGGGTGAGCGCGAGGAGCACAACTGCGGACGGATGTTCATCTTCATCGGCGCCGAGCCGCGCACGGACTGGCTCGACGGCGTCGTCGTCCGCGACGACCACGGGTTCATCCTGTCCGGGCCGGACCTGCGGGATGTCAGCGGATGGACGCTCGAGCGGCCGCCGCACCATCTGGAGTCCAGCGTTCCCGGGGTCTTCGTCGCCGGGGACGTCCGGGCGGAGTCGGCCAAGCGGGTCGCCGCCGCGGTCGGCGAAGGTTCGATGGCGGTGATGCTCGTGCACAGGTACCTGGCCGAGACGTAGAACATCGTGTCGACGTGTGATCTCGACGAACTACGCGGGCTCTTCATCTTCGAGGGCCTGACCGACGCGCAGCTGATGACGCTGTGCGCCGACGGTTGGGTCGAGACCTACCCCGCGGGCGAGCTGTGCCGGGAAGGCGAGCCGGCCGAATACTTCTACGTGTTGCTCGACGGCGAGGTGGCCTTGTCGAAGCGGTCCGGCACCAGGGACATCGACATCTGGCGGGCGGCCACGCCCGGCTCGTACTTCGGCGCGTGGTCGGCATTCCTGCTCGACGAGGAGACCACCTACGAGAACACCGCCACCCTGACCCGGCCGTCGCGCGTGCTCGCGATACCGGCGACCACGCTCGGGAACCTTCTGGTCCGCGATTTCACGATGGCCACCCACCTGCTCGTCGGGCATTCGCACGGCCGGTTCCATCAGCGCCGGATCCTGGGCCCCCACGACCGACTGGTGCAGCTGGGTCAGATGACCGCGGGGCTCACCCACGAGCTGAACAACCCCGCGGCCGCCGCGGTGAGGGCCGCCAACGGGCTGCGCACCCAGATCGCCGGTATGCGGCACCGTCGCGCGGAACTGCCGTCGGCGGTGGCGCCTGACGCGATGGACTCGCTCGTCGAACTTCAGGACCGGGTTGCCGAACTCGCGGGCAAGCCCGGAGACCTCACCTCGGTGGAGAAGTCCGACCTGGAGGAGGCGCTCGGCCGATGGCTGGAGGACCACGGTGTCGAGGGCGCCTGGGATCACGCCGCGATCTTCGCCGAGGCGGGCCTGGACATCGACTGGATGGAGCGGATCTCGACCTCGCCGTGCTGCGGGCCTGATCGGAACGGATTGACGCCCGTGATCCGCTGGCTCGCGAGCACCGCCGAGACCGAGCTGCTGCTCACCGAGATCACCGACGCCACGAAACGCATCTCGACACTCGTCGGTCAGGCCAAGCAGTACACCCAGCTCGACCGCGCACCGTTCGACGTCGCCGATGTCCACGAGCTGCTGGAGGCGACGCTGGCGATGCTCTCGCACCGGCTCGGCCCGAACGTGTCGGTGGTCCGCGAGTTCGACCTCGGGTTGCCCCAGCTGCCGTGCTATCCGGCCGAGCTCAATCAGGTCTGGACAAATCTGATCAACAACGCGCTTGACGCTCTGGGCACCGACGAGGGCGTGCTCACGTTGCGCACCCGCCGTGAACGCGACATGGTGCGCGTCGAGGTGTGCGACACCGGCGCAGGAATTCCCGACGACGTGCTGGCGCGCGTCTTCGACCCGTTCTTCACCACCAAGCCGTTCGGGGACGGCACCGGGCTCGGCCTCGACATCGCCGCCCGGATCGTCGACCAGCACCTCGGCAGCCTGTGGGTGGAATCAATCCCCGGCGACACGCGTTTCATTACTGCACTGCCGTTACTGGCTGCCCAGAACCCGCGAGCGTCCGCCGACGACAGGCCATAGGAAGGATCCGCCATGGGCGAAAAGTGCCTGCCCTCCGAGCTTCGGACGTTGTTCCTGTTCGAGAAGCTGACCGATGAGCAGTTGGAGACGCTCTGCGACAACGGCCACATCGCCACCTACGAGCCGGGTCCGATCTGCACCGAGGGCGATCCGGCGACGTGCTTCTACGTCCTGATCGACGGTGAGCTGGTGATGTCGAAACGCTCCGGCGGGGTCGACCTCGAGACCAACCGGACGTCGCAGCGCGGCGTGTACTGCGGTGCATGGTCGGCCTACGTGCCCGGCGAGGAGAAGACGTACCAGGCCTCTGTACGCGTCACCCGCCCGTCGCGGTTCTTCGTGCTCGACGCGGCGGCGTTCGCCGCATTCATGCAGAAAGAGTTCCCGATGGCGGTGCACCTGCTGGAGGGGCACATGGTCGGCGGTATGCGGCAGCGCCAGATCATCGACACCCGCGAGAAGCTGCTGGCCCTCGGCCAGCTGTCGGCGGGCTTGACCCACCAGCTCAACAACCCGGCGGGTGCCACCGCCCGCGCCGTGGCCGACCTGCGGGAGGGCGTCGGCAAGATGCGGCACAAGCTCGCGATGCTCGCCGACGGCAAGTTCACCCCCGAAGCGCTGCGCGTGCTGGTGAGCATCCAGGACGAAGTCGCCGAGCAGGTGGCCAAGTCCAAAGGCCAGGAGTTGACCGCGTTGGAGACCTCCGACCGCGAGGACCAGATCGGCGACTGGCTCGAAGACCACGGCATCTCGTCCGCATGGGACTACGCACCGACGTTCGTGGAGGCGGGTCTCGACGTCGACTGGCTGGAGCGCGTCGAGGCCTCGGTGGACGACGTCGACTGCTCGGCGACACTGCCGGGCGCGATCGGCTGGCTGAAGTACACGATCGACAACGAGCTGCTGATGAACCAGATCGCCGAAGCCTCCAAGCGCATCTCGGCGCTGCTGGCCGGCGCCAAGCAGTACTCGCAGATGGACCGTGCGCCCTACCAGAGCGCCGACGTGCATGAGCTGCTGCACAGCACGCTGATGATGTTCGGCGACAAGATCGGCAAGAACAACCCGATCAAACTCGTCAAGGACTGCGACAAGACCCTGCCCCAATTGCTCTGCTACCCAGGCGATCTCAATCAGGTGTGGACGAACATCATCGACAACGCCATCCAGGCCATGGGCGGCGAGGGCACGCTGACGCTGCGGACCATGCGCGAGAACGAGGACACCATCCGGGTCGAGATCGAAGACGACGGGCCGGGCATCCCCGAAGACATCATCGAACGCATCTTCACGCCGTTTTTCACGACCAAACCGTTCGGTGAGGGCACCGGCCTGGGCCTGGACCTCGCCTGGCGGATCATCGTCGAAAAGCACCACGGCAACCTGTCGGTGCAGTCGCAGCCCGGCCGCACCACGTTCAGCGTCTGCCTACCACTCGAAGCGCCCGCCCCGGAGAACTACGTCGTCGGTGAGTGACGTCAAGCCCGATCTGGGCACGTTCGGATCGTTCGGCCTCGGGGTCACCCCGCAGCAGGCCAGAGAGATCGAGGCGCTGGGCTACGGCGCGGTGTGGGTCGGCGGCTCGCCGCCCGCGGAACTCGACTGGGTCGAGCCCCTCCTCGACGCGACCACCACGCTCACGGTCGCGACCGGCATCGTGAACATCTGGACCGCCGCGGCGGGACCGGTCGCCGAATCGTTCCATCGGATCGAGACCGCGCACCCCGGCCGATTCCTGCTCGGCATCGGCGTCGGCCATCCCGAGGCCCATCAGGAATACCGCAAGCCCATCGACGCACTGCGCGACTACCTCGACAAGCTCGACGAATACGGCGTCCCCCGCGGACGCCGCGTCGTGGCCGCGCTCGGCCCGCAGGTTCTCACGCTGTCGGCCAAGCGCTCGGCAGGCGCACACCCGTACCTGACGACGCCCGAGCACACCGCCATGGCCCGCGAACTGCTCGGGCCCGAGGCGTTCCTCGCGCCCGAACACAAGGTGGTGCTGACCACCGATCCCGACAGGGCACGCGAGGTCGGGCGCAAAGCCCTCGACGTCTATCTCAACCTGGCCAACTACCTGAACTCCTGGAAACGCCTCGGCTTCAGTGATCAAGACCTGGCAAAACCGGGTAGTGACCGTCTGGTGGACGCCGTCGTGGCCTACGGCACCGTCGACGCCATCGCGGCCCGGCTCCGAGAGCACCTCGACGCCGGCGCCGACCACGTGCCCGTGCAGGTGCTCACCGGAAGCGACAAGCTGGTGCCCGCGCTGGCCGAGCTCGCAGAGCCGCTGGGACTGACCGGATCGACGAACTGAAGGGATCGACACGATGACCGAGGGTGAGATCAACTCCGAGGGGCCGTCGCTCAAGCCCGCGCAGGGCCGATTCGGGGTGTGGACGGGGAAGCCGGTCTCGCCCGAGCAGGCCGTCGAGATCGAGAAGCTGGGGTACGGGACGGTGTGGGTCGGCGCCTCACCCGCCGCTGATCTCGCGTTCGTCGAGCCGATTCTGGAGAAGACCGAGACGCTGCAGGTGGCCACCGGCATCGTCAACATCTGGACGGCGGACGCCGACGAGGTGGCGGAGTCCTACCACCGCATCGAGAAGGCGTTCCCCGGCCGATTCCTTCTGGGCGTCGGCGTCGGACATCCAGAGCACACCCAGGAGTACACGAAGCCCTATCAGGCGCTGGTCGACTACCTCGACAAACTCGACGCGAAGAAGGTGCCGACCAGCAGGCGGGTCGTGGCGGCGCTGGGCCCCCAGGTGCTGCAGTTGTCTGCCCAGCGCAGCGCCGGTGCGCACCCATACCTGACGACACCGGTGCACACCGGCCAGGCGCGCGAACAGCTGGGGCCGACTGTGTTCATCGCGCCCGAGCACAAGGTGGTGCTGACCAACGACGCGGAAAAGGCCCGCGAGATCGGCCGCGAGACCGTCGACTTCTATTTGGGCCTGTCGAACTACGTGAACAGCTGGAAGCGGCTCGGATTCACCGAAGAGGACCTGGTGCGGCCCGGCAGCGACCGGTTCATCGACGCGGTCGTCGCGTACGGCTCACCGGAGCAGATCGCGGCGCGCCTGTCCGAACACCTGGCCGCGGGTGCGGACCACGTCGCGATCCAGGTGCTCGGCGGAGATGACGAACTGCTGTCGACGCTGGAGGAGCTGGCGGGGCCGCTCAAGGTGTGATCACAGGGCGTGCGGTTCCAGACCCACCTGCACTCGATAGGGTCTGTCCTCATGCGGTTGCTGGTCACCGGCGGTGCCGGCTTCATCGGCGCCAACTTCGTCCGGAACGCGGTGCGAGAACGTCCCGATGTCCGCGTCACCGTGCTGGATTCGCTGACCTACGCGGGTAGCCGCGAAGCGCTCGCCGATGTCGATTCTGCGATACGGCTGGTCGAAGGCGACATCACCGACGGCGCCGTGGTCGGCAAGCTCGTCGCCGACTCGGACGCAGTGGTGCACTTCGCCGCCGAGACCCACGTCGACAACGCGCTGGCCGACCCCGAACCGTTCGTCCACTCCAACGTGCTGGGAACGTTCACGATCCTGGAGGCGGTCCGGCACGCATCCTCCTCCAAAGCGGTTCGCCTGCACCATATTTCGACGGACGAGGTGTACGGCGACCTGGCCCTCGGCGATCCCGGGCGGTTCACCGAGTCGACGCCCTACAACCCGTCGAGTCCGTATTCGTCGACCAAGGCCGCCGCCGACCTGCTGGTGCGGGCGTGGGTGCGCTCCTATGGGGTCGCGGCGACGCTGTCGAACTGCTCGAACAACTACGGCCCGTTCCAGCACGTGGAGAAGTTCATCCCGCGCCAGATCACCAACGTGCTGACCGGACGGCGGCCCAAGCTGTACGGCACCGGCGCCAACGTCCGCGACTGGATCCACGTCGACGACCACAACAGCGCGGTGTGGCGGATCCTGTCGCACGGGGCGATCGGTCGCACGTACCTGATCGGCGCCGACGGTGAACGGGACAATTTGTCCGTGATGCGGATGATCCTGCGGTTGATGGACCGCTCCCCCGACGACTTCGATCACGTCGTCGACCGGGCGGGCCACGATCTGCGCTACGCCATCGACGCGACTCCCCTGCGCGACGAGCTCGGCTGGCAGCCGGCGCGCACCGATTTCGAAACCGGGCTGCGCGACACGATCGCGTGGTATCGCGAGAACCAATCCTGGTGGGGGCCGCTCAAAGACGCGGTGGAGACGACATATGAGGAGCGCCGACAGTGAAGACGCGTGAGCTCGGCGTCGCGGGTGCGTGGGAGATCACCCCTGTGGTGCACGCGGATTCGCGCGGCGCCTTCTTCGAGTGGTTCACCGACGCGTCGTTCACCGCGGCGACCGGGCACCGGCTGGACCTGCGGCAGGCCAACTGCTCGGTGTCGAAGGCCGGGGTGCTGCGCGGCGTGCACTTCGCCCAGCTGCCGCCCAGCCAGGCCAAATACGTGACGTGCGTGCGTGGTTCGGTCGTCGACGTCGTCGTCGACATCCGGGTGGGGTCCCCGACGTTCGGCGCCTGGGATGCCGTCACGCTCGACGACAGCTCGCATCGTGCGGTGTATCTCTCCGAAGGGCTCGGCCACGCCTTCCTCGCGCTGCGCGACGATTCGACGGTCGCCTACCTGTGTTCGGCCGGCTACGACCCGACCCGCGAACACACCGTCAGCCCGCTCGATCCGGCGCTCGGCATCGAATGGCGATCGTGGCTTCCAGGCCGGGAGCTGATCCTGTCCGACCGCGACCGTGACGCCCTCACCCTCGAGCAGGCACGCGCCGGCGGCCTGCTTCCCACCTGGGAGCAGACGCAGGCGTTCGTCGACGCACTCCGGCAGCGCTGAAAGCCCTTCTGTCCAGGAAAATCGACCTTGCGGAGCCGCGAGGCGCATTACTAGGATATCCAAGTATCTTCACTCAGTACCTTCTGGAAGGCCGGCTCATGTCCACACGGATCCCCCACTTCATCGACGGCAAGCGCAGCGAGCTGGCATCCACCCGCACCGCCGGCGTGCTGAATCCCAGCACCGGCGAGGTGCAGGCCGAGGTCGTGCTCGCCTCGAAAGCCGACGTCGACACCGCCGTCGCCTCCGCGGTCGAGGCGCAGAAGGAGTGGGCCGCGTGGAACCCGCAGCGCCGCGCCCGCGTGATGATGAAGTTCATCGACCTGGTCAACCAGAACGTCGACGAGCTGGCCGAGCTGCTGTCCCTCGAACACGGCAAGACCGTCCCCGACTCCAAGGGCGACATCCAGCGCGGCGTCGAGGTCATCGAGTTCGCCATCGGCATCCCGCACCTGCTCAAGGGGGAGTTCACCGAGGGCGCCGGCGGCGGCATCGACGTCTACTCGATCCGCCAGCCCCTCGGCGTCGTGGCAGGCATCACCCCGTTCAACTTCCCCGCGATGATCCCGCTGTGGAAGGCGGGTCCGGCGCTCGCGTGCGGAAACGCGTTCATCCTCAAGCCCTCGGAGCGCGACCCGTCGGTGCCGGTGCGCCTGGCCGAGCTGTTCCTCGAGGCCGGCCTGCCCGCGGGCGTCTTCCAGGTCGTGCAGGGCGACAAAGAGGCCGTCGACGCGATCCTCACCCACCCCGACATCCAGGCCATCGGCTTCGTCGGGTCCTCGGACATCGCGCAGTACATCTACTCCACCGCCGCGGCCAACGGGAAGCGCAGCCAGTGCTTCGGCGGCGCGAAGAACCACATGATCGTGATGCCCGACGCCGACCTCGACCAGGCCGTCGACGCGCTGATCGGGGCGGGCTACGGCAGCGCCGGTGAGCGCTGCATGGCGATCAGCGTCGCGGTACCGGTGGGCGAAGAGACCGCCAACCGCCTGCGCAACCGGCTGGTGGAGAGGGTCAACCAGCTTCGCGTCGGCCACAGCCTCGACCCGAAAGCCGACTACGGTCCGCTGGTCACCGGCGCCGCGCTGGATCGGGTGCGCGACTACATCGGCCAGGGCGTGGAATCCGGCGCCGATCTGGTGGTCGACGGCCGCGAACGCGCCACCGACGAACTCACCTTCGACGACCAGGACCTCTCGAAGGGCTTCTTCATCGGCCCCACGCTCTTCGACCACGTCACCACCGACATGTCGATCTACACCGACGAAATCTTCGGCCCGGTGCTGTGCATCGTCCGGGCCGCCGATTACGAAGAGGCACTGAGCCTTCCGACCAAGCACGAGTACGGCAACGGCGTCGCGATCTTCACCCGCGACGGCGACGCCGCCCGCGATTTCGTCTCGCGCGTACAGGTCGGCATGGTCGGCGTCAACGTGCCGATTCCGGTTCCGGTGGCCTACCACACCTTCGGTGGCTGGAAGCGCTCCGGCTTCGGCGATCTCAACCAGCACGGACCGGCGTCGATCCAGTTCTACACCAAGGTCAAGACCGTCACCGAGCGGTGGCCGTCGGGCATCAAGGATGGCGCGGAGTTCGTCATTCCCACCATGAAGTAATCGCATGGACTACTTCGGGTTGGACGACGACGAGCGCGTCATCGCCGAGACAGCGGCGGCGTTCGCCGAAAAGCGGTTGGCACCCAACGCTCTTGAGTGGGACGCCACGCACCATTTCCCCACCGACGTGCTGCGGGAGGCCGCCGAACTCGGGATGGCCGCCATCTACTGCCGCGACGATGTCGGCGGCAGCGAGCTGCGGCGCATCGACGCGGTACGCATCTTCGAGAAGTTGTCGTACGCCGATCCGACGGTGGCGGCGTTCCTGTCGATCCACAACATGTGCGCATGGATGGTCGACAGCTTCGGCACCGACGAGCAGCGCAAGGCATGGGTGCCGAAGCTGGCGTCGATGGATGCCATCGCGAGCTACTGCCTGACCGAGCCGGGCGCGGGATCCGACGCGTCGGCGCTGCGCACCAGGGCGGTGCGCTCCGGCGACGAGTGGGTGCTCGACGGTGTCAAGCAATTCATCTCGGGCGCAGGCGAATCCGACGTGTACGTGGTGATGGCGCGCACGGGTGGCGAAGGCCCGAAGGGCATCTCGGCATTCGTGGTCCCCAAGGACACGCCGGGGCTGAGCTTCGGCGCGAACGAGGAGAAGATGGGCTGGAACGCCCAGCCCACCGCGCAGGTCGTCTTCGACGGTGCCCGACTGCCCGCCGATGCGCTGCTCGGCGGTGTTGAGGGTGCCGGCTTCGGGATCGCGATGAAAGGCCTCAACGGCGGCCGCATCAACATCGCGGCGTGCTCACTCGGTGGCGCGCAGGCCGCCTACGACAAGGCGGTCTCCTACCTGGCCGACCGGCAGGCGTTCGGCGGCGCGCTGCTCGACGAGCCGACGATCCGGTTCACACTGGCCGACATGGCCACCGCGCTACAGACGTCGCGGGCGCTGTTGTGGCGTGCCGCAACGGCTCTGGACAACGACCACCCCGACCGGGTCGAGTTGTGCGCGATGGCGAAGCGCTACGTCACCGACGCGTGCTTCGAGGTTGCCGACCAGGCGCTGCAATTGCACGGCGGCTACGGGTACCTGCGCGAGTACGGCCTCGAGAAGATCGTGCGCGATCTGCGAGTGCACCGGATTCTCGAGGGCAGCAATGAGATCATGCGCGTGGTCATCGGTCGCTCGGCGGCGGCCCGGGCCCGCGCATCATGACGAGGAAGGACCGAGGATGACGACGATCGCATTCCTGGGGCTGGGCAACATGGGCGGCCCGATGGCCGCGAACCTGGTGTCGGCCGGTCACACGGTGAACGGTTTCGACCCGGTGGCTGCGCTGCAGGAGACCGCGAAAGCCAACGGCGCCATCGTGTTCGACAGTGGCGCGGCAGCCGTCGCCGACGCCGATGTGGTGATCACGTCGCTGCCGAACGGCGCGATCGTCAAGGCCGCCTACGCCGAGATCCTGCCCGCCGTCAAAGATGGTGCGCTGCTGATCGACACGTCGACCATCTCCGTCGACGACGCCCGCGACATTCACGCCCAGGCGACCGGACGCGGTCTCGCCCAGCTCGACGCGCCTGTCTCCGGCGGTATCAAAGGTGCTGCCGCGGGCACGCTGGCCTTCATGGTGGGAGGCGAGGACGACGCATTCGAGCGCGCCAAGCCGGTGCTGGAACCCATGGCGGGCAAGATCATCCACTGCGGAGCCTCGGGCGCAGGGCAGGCCGCCAAGCTGTGCAACAACATGGTGCTGGCGGTGCAGCAGATCGCGATCGGTGAGGCGTTCGTGCTCGCCGAGAAGCTCGAACTGCCCGCGCAGTCGCTGTTCGACGTGATCACCGGCGCGACGGGCAACTGCTGGTCGGTACACACCAATTGCCCTGTGCCGGGCCCTGTCCCGACGTCGCCGGCCAACAACGACTTCAAGCCCGGATTCGCGACGGCGCTGATGAACAAAGACCTCGGACTGGCGATGGATGCGGTGACCTCGACCGGATCCAACGCGCCGCTGGGCACCCACGCCGCCGAGATCTACCGCCAATTCAATGAAGACCACGCCGACAAGGACTTCAGCGCCGTCATCGAGGCGCTGCGCGGCTGACAGACCTCGCCGAATCTGAACTTATGTCCCGGATTTCGATCGATGATCGTGCCCATCTTCAGGTTCGGCACCGGCGGTGTCATCGTCGGTAGGTTCATTTCGGGTGGGCGCTTCCCTCTCGATTTGCTCCACACTCTCCTCGGCAGAGTCCTCTTCGGATTTCTCGGTGGCTTCCTCAGCGGCCAACTCCTGCTCCGACGCTTCTGCCACGGGAGTGTCCTCATCGGGGATGTCCTCTTCGGGAATGTCCCCTTTGGCGGGGTCCTCCTCGGGGGCGCTCAAGGTGGCGACCGGCACCGCCGCGCCCCGGTCGCCCATCTCGGACGGCTCCGAATCCACCGGGTCGACCGCGTTGATGGCGACGTCGAGCACCACATCGAATCCAGCGTTGGCGGTCATCAGGACGGTTTGGATCACACCCGACCCCAGGTTCACCACCGCACGCACAGGAGCCAGCGCGAGGTCACGCACCGCGCCCAGGACCGCCTCGATGAGTGGGCTGTCGGACGACTCGCCGAGCTGGGTGAAAAGTGCGCTTGCCCCGCCTAGCAGATTGGTGAGCTGAAAGGTCAACTCGCGCACAGCAATACCCGCGACATCGAATGCGGCGCCGCCAACCGTCTGGATCACCCGCAGACCGTTACCGATCACCAACTGTCCGCTGGCAAGTCCGGCCGAGAGCACTCCCGCGTAGGCGGGAACCGACAGCGGGGTGGTGAGCACGTTGGCACCGGCGATGAGCAGGTTGCGGCCAGAGCCGGTGAAAGCACCGCTGATCAACCTTCCCACCTGCTCGGTGGCCTCGGTGATGACGGCGTTGCCCAGGCCCAGGTTCTCCTCCAGCTTCGCCCATGCATCCACTGCCAAAGTGCGCACGATGGACAGCGACGCAGCGGCAGTCGGATCCGACATCGCATCGATCCAGCCCGTCAACGCCACGTCGAACAGCGTCTCGATACCCCCGGCAACGCCGATGAGGTCCCGGCCCGGTAGTCCGACGACGTCGGCGACGGTGACGGCCGCGGCGTCCAGGAACGCCTGCAGATTCGCGATGCCCACCTCGATCTCATCGGAAACTGCGCTGAGCCGGACGTCGGATACCACGGCGGGCGGGGCATCAGGCTTGGTGACGGTCAGGGCCGACGGGTTCGCTGCCACCGGCGCCAGGGCGATGGCCGAGGCGGCGCTCAGCGAGACGCCTACGGTGAGCAACGATCGGGCCGAGATGTCCATGGTGTTCTCCTGTCGGTATTCATGCGGCGAGTTGGTTGACGATTCCGTTGAACACCGCGGGCATCGCCCGCGCCGCCGGCACGATGCGGGAGCGGATCATCGGCATCGATCCGGCACGCACCAGACCTGCGGTGAGCAGTCGGTAGCGCCTCGTCAACGTGCGCCACTGACGGTCGTAGTCGCCGGGACTCTCGGCGACAACGCAATTCACCAGGGCCTGCGCTCCGCCGAAAGCCAGCCCCATCCCCTCACCCGTCAGCGCGTCGATGTAGCCGGCAGCGTCCCCGACGAGCAACACCCGGCCCGCCGACCTACGACGCGCCCCCTGCCGCAGCGGACCCGCCGCACGGTCCGGGCCGTGTGCAACGCCCGCGAACCGATCCGTGAGTTCCGGAAAGTCAGCAAGCTGCCGGTCGAAACCTCCACGAGTCGAACTGAGCACGGCGATGCCGACACAATCGGGGGCCACCGGTGTCACGTAGGCCTCGCTACCCGCCGCCCAGTGCACTTCGACGCGATCGCTCCACGGCGCAATCTGCACGTGCCGGCGGATGCCCCACCGGCGGTGATCCGTGCACGGTCGGGCGAGGCCGAGCGCGCTGCGGATCGGTGAGTGCAGACCGTCTGCAGCAGCGAGATATCTGGCACGAAACCCGCCGGCGCACACCGAATACGGATCCTGGGCGACCCGCTCGATCCGACCGTGGACACGCCGCACACCGGCCTCGTCGGCCGCGCGCAGCATCGCGGCATGCAGCACGGTGCGGCGTACGCCGCGGCCGGGTCCGGTTCGGAACGCCGCGTCGATCCGGTCGGCACCGTCGACGTACGCGATCCCCCGCAGCGGCATGCCCTGCGCAGACACGCCGAGCCGCTCCAGGTGCCGCAGGGTGTGCGGCAACATCCCCTCACCGCACGCCTTGTCCACCGCCCCGCAGCGCTTTTCGACGACGACGACTTCCAAACCAGCCTTGGCACCGTAGATCGCGGTCGCCAGCCCCGCGGGTCCGCCACCCGCGACCAGAAGGTCGATCATCGCAACCCCGCGAGCGCCGAGTTCTCGACCGCGATCCTGGTCCTCAGCAGCGCCGCATTGAGGATCGTGAACGTGACCGCGGTGATCCAGGCTCCGTGAACCAGCGGCAGCGCGAAACCTTCGACGACGACGGCGACGTAGTTGGGGTGCGGAATCAGCCGGTACGGGCCGCTGGTGACGCGTGCCGTACCGGGAACGACGATGACGCGGGTGTTCCATTGCGGGCCCAGCGTGTTGATGCACCACCACCGCAGTACCTGGGCAGCCACCACGAGCGCGAGCATCGGCAATCCCACAGCGGGGTCAAATGACCGGTGCAGAACGGCGGTCTCCAGCAGGCAGCCGGCCAGCAGCGCCGCATGCAACACCACCATCACCGGGTAGTGGCGGGCTCCGACCTCGATTCCGCCCCGCGACATACTCCACCGCCGATTCTTCTCGGCGACAGCCACTTCGACCAGCCGCTCAACGGCTACCGCTGCGACCAGCAGGACATACCAGGTCATGATCAACGCCAGCGCAGCAGCACGAGCTCAGAGCAGAAACCGGGGCCCATCGCGAGCATCAGCCCCCGAGTCCCCGCCGGCGGGCACTTCGCCATAGTGTCTCGCAGTACGTGCAGCACCGACGCCGACGACAGGTTGCCCACCTCGGCCAAGGATCGCCACGTCAATTCCAGTGCGTCGTCAGCCAGTCCGAGCGTCGACGTGATCGCCTCGATAACCTTCGGACCGCCGGGATGGCTGACCCATGTGCCGATGTCGTCGAAGTCGAGGCCGTGACCGTGCAGAAAGCCGGTGACGTCGGTGCCGAGATAGCGCTCGACGACCCGCGGCACATCTGGCGAGAGGATAAGGCGGAACCCGCTGTCGTCGACGTCCCAACCCATGGTGCGCAACGACTCTGGGTAGAGATGGCTTCGCGAGTCGATGACCTCTGGACCTGCGACGTGGTCGGCGCGCCGGTCTCCGACCGCCACGACTGCTGCCGCACCGTCGCCGAACAGACTGCTGCCCACCACGGTGGCCATCGACGGGTCGGTCTTGGACACCAGCGAACACAGCTCGACCGCGAGCAGAACCGCAACACCGTCGGGATTGCCGCGTAGATAATCGTGCAACCGGGCCACTCCCGCCGCGCCTGCGACGCAACCCAATCCGAACATCGGCACCCGCCGGACGTCGGGCCGCAAGCCCACCCTCGCCGCGATCCGGGCATCCAGCGAAGGCACCGCGATCCCGGTCACCGTGGTTGTCATGATCATGTCGACATCCGACGCACTCACGCCGGCGTCGTCGAGTGCACCCGCCAGCGCGGCGCTGCCGAGTTCCACCGCGTGCTCGATGAACACATCGTTCGCTCTGCCGAACCCGCTCAATCCGGCGTACTCGTCCAGCGGCAACACGAAGTGTCGGGTGTCCACCTTGGCGCTCCTGTGCAACGCGCGGATGCTGTTCCCGTACTCCTGGTAGCCCGGCATCGCGATGAGGGCCTCGGTGATCTCCGCCTGGGTGTAGCGATTCGGCGGCACTTCCCCCCGCACAGCAGCTACAACAGTCATGACGCTCTCCCTTCACTGAGGACGCGACCCGGTGTCACGTCGGCTCCTTCGTGCAGCCCGATACGGTTGTGCAACTGCGCCATCCATTTGGGCGCCCACCAGTTCCACTCACCGAGCGCATGCATGAACGCAGGCATCAAAGCCATCCGGACGAGTGTCGCGTCGGCCAGCACGGCCAGGGTCAGGCCGAGACCGAACATCCGCATGAACGACACCTCGGCGGCGATCAGTGCTGCGAACGAGATCGACATGACAAGCGCCGCGGCGGTGACGACCCTCCCGGTGCGCGCGATGCCGAGGGCGACGGCCTCGTCGTTCGGATGACCGTCGAGCCGGAACTCGCGGATGCGGGAGACGAGGAAGACTTCGTAGTCCATCGACAAGCCAAAGGCGATGCAGAACAGCAGCACAGGGATGTTGGCGACCAGCGTTCCCGTAGCTGTGGTGCCCAGGCCGCCCAGATGGCCATCCTGAAAGACCCACACCATCGCACCGAACGCGGCTGTGAGTGAAAGAATGTTGAGGACAAGCGCTTTGATGGGGATCGCGACGCTCCCGGTGAGCAGAAACAACAGCACGAACATGATCGCCGCGATAGCCCCGAGCACGATCGGGAGCCGTGACGTGATGGCCTCGACGCTGTCGCGGTTGGTTTGCGCGGTTCCGGTGAACATCACTTCGCGCCCCCCGGGTCCCTCGACGGCGTGCAGTGCGTCGAGCTGCCTTTCAGATGCCTGCGAGAACAACGGGGCCGTGCTCTGAACGGTCAGGAAGCCGCGGTCATCGGTGAATGTGAACGGCGACACCGCGGATACGTCGGCGACCCGGTCCAGCCGGCTCCGGTACGCCTCGGCATCAGCGGTGGACAGGCCGGCCGTGTCGGGGACGACGACGGTGACAGCTGTTGCGATACCGGCGAATTCGGCGCGCAACTGGTCACCGACCTGATGGGCGGACGCGTCGGCCGGCAGGACCCGATCGTCGGGGAATCCCCACGTGACCCCACCGAAGGGCGCTCCGAGAAGTACGAGCAGCGCGACGACCCCCAGCCCGAATGGCAGTGCGCGGCGCATGACGCGCTTCGTCCAGCGATACAGGAACTGTCCCTGCACCAGCCGCGATGGCGACTTCGGCCCCAAGGCGAAGCGGTCGAGGCGGTCTCCGAGCAGAGCGAGGGCGGCGGGAGTCACCAACAGCGCGGCGAGGGCGGCGAAACCGACCGTTGCCACTCCGGCGTAGGCGAACGATTTGAGGAAGTGCATCGGGAACAGCACCATGGCTGCCATCGACAACGCGACGATCGTGGCAGAGAAGACCACGGTCCGGCCGGCGGTCGCCATCATCGTCATCACGGCGTCGTGACGGTCCGCGCCGGCGGCCAGCTCGTCGCGGTACCGACTGATCATCAACAGCGTGTAGTCGATGGCCAGGGCGAGTCCCATTGCAGCGCTGAGGTTCAGCGCGAAGATCGACACATCGGTGAACAGCGTGACCGCGCGCAGTACCGCCAGGGCACCGACAACGGCCATGACGCCGACTGCGACGGGGATGGCCGCGGCCAGTAGACCGCCGAATACCCATACCAGCACCAGAAAGCTCAACGGGATTGCCAGCGACTCCATCAGCAGCAGATCGCGCTGGGACTGCTCGGTGATCTGGACGTCGACCATCGCAGCCCCGCCGGCAAGCACGGTGACGCCCTCGCGGTCGTAGGCCAGCCGGTCCGCCAGCTCCGTGCTGCGTCGCTGGATCTCACCGTCCTCGCCGTCGATGCCAGCGGCGATCAGACCGACCGTAGGCTTCCATGTCGACGACACCGTCGCGACGTACGGCGAACGTTCTAGCTCGGCCGCGATCTCTGCGCCGACTTGGCGCATCCGGTCGCCGTCCCGCCCGTCCTGCGCTGTGACGGCGATCAGCAGCTGCGATTCACCCTGCCCGAAGACGTCGGTCAGCATTTCGGATGCCCGCGCCGACTCCGCCGATGGATCTTCGAAACCGCACGCGCACAACGACTTCGCGACCGGAATTCCGAACAACCCTGCCGCGACCGTGGCGAGCAGCGCCACCACGAGGAAGTGCCGGGGAGCGGCGAGGGCCGCACCGGCCACGCGGGTCATTACCGTGCGTGTCCCGACTGGCTGAGCCACGGCGCCTCCTCGACTCAAGTCAACAATTGGTGACTTGCTGACAGTAAGCCGGTGTCCACCCGTTGTCAACGGTTGATGACTTAGGATGGTGCAGTGGTTCGCGGGGCTACGGCGCGGTGGACCCGAACAACAGATGGAGGATCACCGGACGGGCGAAGCGAATCAGCTCGTCATGGCTGAGGTTCGCGACCCCCGGGTTGGCCAGCACATAACGCGTGGTGGCCAAACCGATGACGAAAGCGCCCAGCATTCCTGCGCGCTGGGCAGGATGGTCCGGCGCCACAGAAGCCAGCGCCGGTGCCACCTGGGTGGCGAACACTCGACGCATGGTGTCGGCGGCCGATTCACTGGTCATCGCCGCGCGCAGCAGTGCAAGGAACGTGGTGTCCTGTTCCCACACCGCGAAGAAGCGTGAGAGAAGGACATCGGGCACGTCGTCTCTGCCGACCTCAGTCAGGTCAGGCAGCTCGATTCTGAACTCTGCGGCCTCGGCGAACAGGTTCTGCTTGTTTCCGAAGTAGCGGATGATCAACGCCGGATCGACACCGACGTCCGACGCGACGCCACGCAGAGTGGTCGCCTGGTAGCCCTCGGACCCGAATCGCCGCCGAGCGGCCTCGAGGATGTCGGCACGCGTCTGGAGCGCATTGCGCGATCGCCCCGGGCTCATTCGGGCAAGGATAGGCGCTAGGCGCGTGATCGCCGCTCAGGCGGCCGTCGGCCTCGGATGCGTCTGCCACCACACGTCGTGGGCACGTTGACAGTCGACCACCCGCAGTGGTGCCGAACCGTCATCGACCAGGACCGTCGCCAGCCCGGCCGCGGTGGCCGTGCGCTGGCTCACCTGCGACCCCGCGAACGCAAGTGAGTCGTGGGCCGGCGCACCGAGTTCGGCCAGCGCGGCCGCGTAGAGCTCGCCGCGCGGTGCGTCGTCGGTGGTCACCACCGCGCCGGCGATGCCCGTTCCGATCAGCTGCCGTACTAGCGGCTCCACCCAGGTGTGGCTGCCCGTGCTGACGATGCCGACCGCGACGCCGGCACCGTAGGCCTCGGTGATCAGGTCGACCATCCCGGGCCGGGCGGCGATGTCGGCATCGAGGATCGTCTCGTCGAGGATCATCGCCTTGGTCATGCAGATTTCGTCGACGAGCAGCTCGGCGAGCACGTCGCACTCGGTGCTCACGCCGCGTTTGCGCAGCTCGGCCGCGACCCGACGGCGTTCGTCGGTCAGGGCCTGCAGCTGGCGGTACCGCGCGACCGACCATTCGATGTCGAGTCCGAGCGACGCGAAGGCGGCGTTGAACGCGGGCCGGTGGCCCGCGCCCTCCACGTCGGCGAGCGCGTCGAGGTCGAAGAGGACCGCGCTGAGCGTCTTCAGGGGCTGCGGCGGCGTGGGCTCGGCCTCTCCGGAGGACCAGTCCCACCAGAACCGACCGGCACGCCATGCTTTCTGCTGTGAGGGCTGCACGAGGTAAATGGTGGCCCACGTCACACCCCGGGCACCTCCCCCACACGGGGGATTCCTTACAGTGGGGCGATGCAGGGCGCCCATCCGGTGCGAATAGTGCTGGTCGACGACCACGAGATGGTCATCGAAGGCCTCAAGGCGATGTTGGCCGCGTTCGGTAGTCGCGTCACCGTCGTCGGCCAGGCAGTGGGCGCGGACCGGGTGATGAGCGTGGTGGCCGACCTGGACCCCGACATCGTTCTCTGTGACGTCCGCATGCAGGGCTCCAGCGGCCTGGACGTGTGCCGGCACCTGCGATCCCGCGAGCCCGACCGCAAGGTGGTGATGCTGTCGGTCTACGACGACGAGCAGTACCTGTTCCAGGCCCTTCGGGTGGGTGCGTCCGGATATCTGCTGAAGAGCATCAGCAGCGAGGAGCTGGTCCGCCAGCTCGAACTGGTGCACGGCGGCCAGACCGCGATCGATCCGAGCATGGCGTCCCGCGTTGTGGAGTGGCCGGGCGCCCGGCAGGGACTCACCCAGCGCGAGAGCGAGATCTTGGAACTGGTGGTCAACGGCCTGTCCAACCGCGCGATCGCGGCGAAGCTCGTGATCGGCGACGAGACCGTCAAGACGCACCTGAGCTCGATCTACCGCAAGCTCAGCGTCAGCGACCGCACCGGCGCGGTGGCGACCGCCCTGCGTGAGGGGATCTTCCAGTGACGCGGCCGTTGCTGACCGCCGACCGCGAGTTGGCATTGCTGCGCGAGCTGATCCAGGCCGCCTCCAGCGGGCCGGGCGTCGAACCGCTGGCGGCCGCGGCGGCCAGGATGATCACCGCGGCCACCGACAGTGACGTCTGCTTCGTGCACGTGCTCGACGACACGGAACGGTCGCTGACGCTCGCCGGCGCGACACCGCCGTTCGACTCCGAGGTCGGCAAGATCAGACTGCCTCTGGGACAGGGTATTTCGGGATGGGTGGCCAGCCACCGGGAGCCGGTGGTGATCAGGACGGACAAGGAGTCCGACCCGCGCTACCTGCCGTTCCGCTCGCTGCGCGGCCGGGACTTCACGTCGATGGTGTCGGTCCCGATGGAGACCGATCCAGGCGGACTCGTCGGCGTCCTGAACGTGCACACCGTCGCCGAGCGTGAATTCCGCGACCGCGACGTGGAGATGCTGCTGGTGATCGGCAGGCTGATCGCCGGCGCCATGCACCAGGCCCGGTTGCATCGGCAGTTGGTCGCGCGCGAACGCGCGCACGAGAATTTCGTGGAACAGGTCATCGAGGCCCAGGAGCTGGAGCGCCGCAGGCTCGCCGGCGACATCCACGACGGCATTTCGCAGCGGCTCGTGACACTGTCCTATCGCCTCGACGCGGCCGCGCAGGCCGCGAAGTCGCCCGACGACCGCGCCGCGCTGACCGAGCAGCTCGACCGCGCACGGGAACTCGCCGACCTGACGCTGCAGGAGGCGCGGGCCGCGATCAGCGGGCTCCGTCCGCCGGTGCTCGACGACCTGGGGCTCTCCGGCGGGCTGGCCAGCCTGGCCCGGTCGATCCCGCAGATCGGCATCGAGGTCACCCTTGCCGAGGACCGGGTGCCCGACCACATCGAGCTGGCGCTGTACCGCATCGCGCAGGAGTGTCTGCAGAACGTCGTCAAGCACGCCCGCGCCGACCATGCCCGGCTCACGTTCGCCGTGGACAGGACCGAGAACGGTGAGGTCGCGCGGCTGGAGATCGTCGACGACGGCGTTGGCTTCGACACCTTGGAGCGCCCGCTGGGCGGCGACGAGATGGGCGGCTACGGGCTGCTGTCGATGGCCGAGCGCGCCGAGATCGTCGGCGGAAGGCTCCACATCCGCTCGCGCCCCGGCAACGGCACCGCGGTGACGGCGACGATCCCGGTTCCCTCCAGCGCCGACCGCTAGAAGTCGCCTGCGCTGCGTCGGAGCGTCTCGATCGACGCCGCGAGTGTGCGGGACTGCTCGTCGGAGATGCCGATGTCACCGAAGACGTCCTTGTTGAGCGTGACCGTCGCGTCCTCGACGGTGGAGCGGCCGAGGTCGGTGATCCGCACCAGCGTGGTGCGTCCGTCGGTCGGGTGCGGAAGCCGTTCGACGAGGCCGTCGGACTCCAGCCGCCGTATCGCGTGCGTGACGCTGGTGACATGCACTTGCAGCCGGTCGGAAGCTTTGGTGATCGGAAGCGCCCCGGTGCGGCTGAATGCCAAGAGGCGCAGCAGCTCGTAGCGCGAGAAGCTCAGGTCGTAGGGACGCAGCGCGGTCTCGACGCGGGCCAGCAGGATCTGGTGGGCGCGCATCACCGACGTCACCGCCACCATCCCGTCGGCGACATCGCTCCAGCCCGAGCGCTCCCAGTTGTCGCGCGCGATGGCGATCGGGTCCCGCCGCTCGGATGCCACGCCTCTTTATATCTGCTTCTCGAGCAGCACAGTGCCGTCGGTGGTCGAAACCAGTTGCACAGCAGCGATTTCGTCCCTGCCCATCGGGGTGGTGCCGCTCGGCAGAGCCGTGGCGCCGGACAGGCCCAGCCAGGTGGCGATCTGCTGCCGGCTGCCGTCGTCGCCGATCACCACCATGCCGAGGTCCTGCGGCGTGACGCCGTGAGGACTCTGACCCCAGTCGCCGTACGAACACTCCATGTCGATGCGGGTGCCCCAGCCGTAGCCGGTCAGCGCAACGCTCGCGTTGATCGGGGTCTCGGAGACCTTGCTCATGCCGAGCATCTGCGCGGTCGGCTGTTGTGTTGGCGCCCTGTGAAATCCGAAGACCTCCGGCCGGACGGCGACCACCAGTGCGAGGGCCGTCAACACCGCGGCCACCCCGACAGCCGACATCGTCGCCCGGCGGGCCCGGCGCCTGCGCACACCGGCGCGGTCGATGACCGAGGTGAGTACCCCGGGCCGCAGCGGCGGGTCGGGTGCTTCGTCGTCGAGTGCACCGACCTCATCGAGGTCGAGCATCGACAGCAGAGCCGGCATGCCGCCGAGTTCGGCGACCGCCGTGCGGCAACGGGTGCACGATTGCAGGTGCGCCTCGTACTCCCGCCGTTCGTCACCGGACAGCGCACCCAGCACGTAGGCGGCGTCCCACGTCAGGTAGGTGTCATCACTCATCATCGAGTCACCCCCATCTCCTGTAGGCCGAGCCGCAGCGCGCGGACGGCGTAGTGCAGCCGGGACTTCACGGTTCCCTCCGGGATCTGCAGATCGGCTGCGATCTGCCCGGTCGTCCAGCCCTGGTAGTAGGCCCGCCGAATCACCGCGCGGTGTTCGTCGGAGAGCTGGCGCAGCGCTGTGCCCACCAGGATGCGGTCCAGCGCCGTGTCCACTTCATCGGGCGAGGCCACGTCTGCGGCGAGCTCGGGGTCGGGCACGCCCGTCTCGTGCCGGAACCGGGCACTGCGACGTTCGTCGATGATCATGTTGCGCGCGACGGTGAACAGCCACGCCCTGGCAGAACGGTCCACGTCGGCGGTGACATCGGGGTGTCGCCACGCGCGCAGCAGCGTCTCCTGAACCACGTCCTCGGCCCGCGACCGGTCCCCGGTGAGCCGCAGCGCATAGCGCCACAGGGCGGCGGCGTGCTCGGTGTAGAGCGCGCGCATCACCGCGGCTTCGGGGTCGTTCCGGTGGTTCACTGCAGCCATCCTCCGCCGATGACACGACGGCGACGGCCGCTCGGTTCAGCGCGCTGTCAGGATGCGGGGTCCGTCGTCAGTGACCGCGACGGTGTGCTCCCAGTGTGCGGCGCGGGACCCGTCGGTGGTGACGACCGTCCAGTTGTCGTCCAGCACAGCCGTTTTGCGGGTGCCGAGGGTGAGCATCGGCTCGATGGCCAACACGGAGCCGACGGCCAGATACGGTCCGCGCCCGGGTGAGCCCTCGTTGGGCAGGAACGGATCCATGTGCATCTCGCGGCCGATGCCGTGCCCGCCGTAGCCGGCGACGATGCCGAATGTGCGGCCGTAGCGGGCCTCGGCGGCTTTGGTGCCCTGCTCGATGGCGTGGGAGACATCGGTCAGGCGGTTGCCGGGGATCATGGCGGCGATGCCGGCCTCCATCGAATCCCGTGTCGCGGCCGACAGCACCTCGTCGGCGGGGATCAGCTCGCCGACGCCGAAGGTGAACGCCGAGTCGCCGTGCCAGCCGTCCAGGATCGCGCCGCAGTCGATCGACACCAGATCGCCCGCGGCCAGCTTTTCGGCGTCGTTCGGGATGCCGTGCACGACGCGGTCGTTGACCGACGAACAGATGGTGGCGGGAAAGCCGTGGTAGCCGAGGAACGACGGGGTGCCTCCCCCGTCGCGGATCACCGACTCGGCGACGGCGTCGAGCTCAAGGGTCGACACACCCGGCGCGGCGGCCGCCTGCACGGCTTTCAATGCGGCGGCAACGAGTGCGCCCGCCGCGGCCATCGCATCGAGTTCGCCGGCGGTGCGCTGCGGAACAACCTTGCGGCTGCGCAGTCCGGGCAGAGAAACCATCTAGCGGCCGAGGGCCTTCAGCGCGCGGGCGAACACCTCGTCGAGCTCACCGACGGCGTCGACCGTCTTGAGGTCGTCGGAGTAGAAGTCGAGCAGCGGTGCGGTCTCGTCGCGGTAGACCTTGAACCGGTTGCGGATGACGTCCTCGGTGTCGTCGGCGCGGCCGCGACCCTGCAGGCGGGACACGAGCTCTTCCTCGGGCACCCGGAACTCCAGCACCGCATCCAGCGCCAGACCGCGCTTCTGGAGCATCTGGGCGAGCGCTTCGGCCTGCTCGACCGAGCGCGGGAAGCCGTCGAGGATGAAGCCCTGCTTGGCGTCGTCGTCGTCCAGCCGGTCGTCGACCAGCGCGTTGGTGAGCGTGGCCGGAACCAGGTCGCCGGCGTCGAGGTACTTCTTCGCCTCGACGCCCAGCTCGGTGTTGTTGCTGATGTTGTACCGGAACAGGTCGCCGGTGGAGACGTGCGGGACGCCCAGCTTGTCGGCCAGCTTCTCCGCCTGAGTTCCCTTGCCCGCACCCGGCGGTCCCAACAACACGATTCTCAACGTAGGAAACCCTCTCTCACTTCAGAAAACCTTCGTAGTTGCGCTGCATCAGCTGGCTTTCGATCTGCTTCACGGTGTCCAGGCCGACGCCCACGGCGATGAGGACAGCCGTACCGCCGAACGGCAGGTTCTGCACCGAGCCGGTGTTGCCGATCTCCAGGAAGAGGTTCGGCAGGACGGCGATGACGCCCAGGTAGATCGAGCCCGGAAGGGTGATCCTCGACAGGACGAAGCTCAGGTATTCGGCGGTCGGCTTGCCCGGGCGGATGCCGGGGATGAAGCCGCCGTACTTCTTCATCTCGTCGGCACGTTCCTCGGGGTTGAACGTGATGGACACATAGAAGTAGGTGAAGAAGATGATCAGGCCGAAGTAGATCGCGATGTAGACCGGGCTGCTCGGGTCGGTCAGGTAGTCGGCCACGAAGGTCTGCCACCACCCCGTGCTCGGGTTGGAGCTGCCGCTGGTGATCAGCTGCGTGATCAGGTGCGGGATGTAGATCAGCGACGACGCGAAGATGACCGGGATGACGCCTGCCTGGTTCACCTTCAGCGGCAGGTAGGTCGACGTGCCGCCGTACATCTTGCGGCCGACCAT
The DNA here is from genome assembly GCF_041287165.2 of Mycobacterium bulgaricum. Classification (NCBI taxonomy): domain Bacteria; kingdom Bacillati; phylum Actinomycetota; class Actinomycetes; order Mycobacteriales; family Mycobacteriaceae; genus Mycobacterium; species Mycobacterium bulgaricum. The sequence continues at coordinate 371,921 of NZ_JBGGKV020000002.1, forward strand.
GCGCTTGGCGTACTGCACGGGGATACGGCGCTGGCCCTGCTCGACGAAGACCACGCCGATGACGATCACCAGGGCCGCCACGCAGACCAGCGTGAAGACCATGCCGCCGCGGCTGTCCAGGATGTTCTTGCCTTCGCCGGGGATCGCCGAGGCGATGCTGGCGAAGATGATCAGCGACATGCCGTTGCCGACGCCGCGCTCGGTGACGAGCTCACCCATCCACATGACCAGCGCGGCACCGGCGGTCATGACGATGACGATGACCGCCAGCGTCCAGATGTTGAGGCCTTCGCTCTGCCCCTGGATGATGTCGAGGGAGCAGCCCTGCAGCAGGCCGCCGTTGGCGGCGAGCGCGACGATGCTGGTCGCCTGCAGGATCGCCAGCGCGATCGCGAGGTAACGCGTGTACTGCGTCAGTTTCGTCTGGCCCGCCTGGCCCTCCTTGCGGAGCTGTTCGAAGCGGGGGATGACGACACCGAGCAGCTGCACGATGATGCTGGCGGTGATGTAGGGCATGATGCCCACCGCGAACACCGAAAGCTGTAGGAGCGCGCCGCCGGAGAACAGGTTGATCAGCGAGTAGATCTGACCCGACTCCCCGCCGCTGACCTGCGCGATGCACTGCTGCACGTTGGGGTAGTTCACACCGGGGGACGGGATGGAGGCACCGACCCGGTAAAGGATCACGATGCCCAGCGTGAACAGGATCTTTCGTCTCAGATCGACTGTCCGCAAGGACGAGATGAAGGCCGAGAGCACTCTTTCCTCCTGCACGGCCGTGCTGTCGATCGCGGCGTGCTCGTGTAGCTGGCGTCACCAGTCGTGGTCAAGTCGTATAGCGCGACCGTATGAGCAGGCGAAATAACCTGCCCGAGTCGCGCGTTCAAACAGTCTACGAGACTAACAGTTGCAGGTTCTCCCGCCCGAATCCCGCCGCTCAGTCGATGCTCAGCTTCGGCGCGTACCGTGGCGACAGTTGTTAATTCATCTAATTAAAAGGACGTGACATGCCCCGTACCGCAGACGACACCTGGGACCTCGCCTCCAGCGTGGGGGCCACCGCCACCATGGTCGCCGCGGCCCGCGCAGTGGCCACCCGGGCCGAGCAGCCCGTGATCAACGATCCGTTCGCCGAACCGCTCGTGCGCGCCGTCGGTGTCGACTTCTTCAGCCGCCTCGCCAGCGGTGAACTGACCCCGGCGGATCTGGACACCGGCGAGGCCGGCGAGTCGCCCGTCGGGATGAGCCGTTTCGCCGACGGCATGGCCGCCCGCACCCGGTTCTTCGACGACTTCTTCGCCGACGCGGTCGCCTCCGGTGTCCGACAGGCCGTGATCCTCGCCTCGGGGCTCGACGCCCGCGGGTACCGCCTCACCTGGCCCGAGGACATGACGCTGTTCGAGATCGACCAGCCCGACGTCATCGAGTTCAAGGCCACCACGCTCGCCGGACTCGGCGCCCAGCCGTCGACGAACCTCAAGACGGTCGCGGTGGATCTGCGCAACGACTGGCCTGCCGCCCTCGCAGAGGCCGGTTTCGACGCGAGTGCTCCGACGGCGTGGATTGCCGAGGGCCTGCTCGGCTACCTGCCGCCCGACGCGCAGGACCGCCTCCTGGACACCATCGGGGAGCTCAGCGCGCCCGGCAGCAGGCTCGCGGTGGAGGCCGTGCCGTCCCACCACGACGCCGACCAGGAGGAGATGCGCGAGAAGATGCAGCAGTCGACCGACCGCTGGCGCGATCACGGCTTCGATCTGGACTTCTCCGAGTTGGTTTTCCTGGGTGACCGCAACGAGGTCACCGGATATCTGCGCGCGCAGGGCTGGACGGTCGAGGGCACACCGACCAACGATCTTCTGGTGCGCTACGGACTGGCCCCGCTCGACAGCGACGAAGGTTTCGCCGACGTCGTCTACGTCAGCGCGAGCAAGTAGGGAACCGGGGGTGGCGCGCACGGAGGGCGACACCTGGGACCTGGCCTCCAGCGTCGGGGCCACGGCGACGATGGTCGCGGCCGCGCGTGCCGTCGCCAGCCGGGAAGCCGACCCGCTGATCGACGACCCGTATGCGGCGCCCTTGGTGCGCGCGGTCGGGATCGGATTCTTCACCAAGGTCGTCGACGGCGAGATCGACTACGCCGCCGGGGACGACTCCGGGACCGCCGCGCTCATGACGGATGTGATGGCGGTCCGCACCCGGTTCTTCGACGACTTCTTCGCCGACGCCGGCCGGGCAGGCATCCGGCAGGCCGTCATCCTCGCGTCGGGTCTCGATTCGCGTGCCTATCGGCTCGATTGGCCGGCGGGCGCCACGGTCTTCGAGATCGACCAGCCCGCCGTCATCGAGTTCAAGACGGCGACGCTGGCCGCGCTCGGCGCGACTCCGTCGGCGCAGCTTCACACCGTCGCGGAGGACCTGCGCAACGACTGGCCGGCCGCATTGCGCCGAGCCGGGTTCGACACGACGGTGCCGACGGCGTGGATCGCCGAGGGGCTGCTGGTCTATCTGCCGCCCGACGCGCAGGACCGGTTGTTCGACGCGATCACCGCGCTGAGCGCACCGGGGAGCAGGCTGGCGACCGAGTACCACCCCGACGCCGGAGCCAGCATCGGTGAGCGCAGCCGGGCGTTGCGCGACCAGTGGCAGGACCAGGGCCTGGATCTCGACGTGGCGAGCCTGTTCCACACCGGGGAGCGCACTCCCCCGGCCGACTACCTGGCCGCGCTGGGTTGGCAGGTCAGCGGCCAGTCGCGGCCCGATGTCTTCGCGCAGTACGGTCGCGAGTTCCGTGTTCCTGAAACCCTTGCCGCACTGCGTGATTCGAAAGCACTGACCGCAGTCCTACCTGAGAGGAGCGCAGATGCCGCGCGCTGAAGGCGACACCTGGGACCTGGCAACCAGCGTCGGTGCCACCGCGACGTCGGTGGCCGCCACGCGGGCACTGGCCAGCCGCGGTCCCGACCCACTGATCGACGACCCCTACGCCGCGGCGCTCGTCGAAGCCGTCGGCCTGCCGCACTTCATCAAGGTGGCCAACGGCGAGCTCGGCGACGAGGCCGATCCGCTGTTCGGCGCGCAGCAGATGCGCGAACACATCGCCGTGCGAACCCGGTTCTTCGACGACTTCTTCACCGCCGCGGGACGACAGGGCATCCGGCAGGCGGTGATCCTGGCATCGGGACTCGACACCCGCGCCTACCGGCTCCCCTGGGCCGACGGCTCCGTGGTGTTCGAGATCGACCAGCCCGCGGTGATCGAATTCAAGACCACCGTGCTGGCCGACGCGGGCGCAACGCCGGCAGCCGACCGCAGAACGGTGTCCATCGATCTGCGCGAGGACTGGCCGGCCGCACTGCGCGAGGCCGGTTTCGATGCCTCTCGACCGACGGCGTGGATCGCCGAAGGGCTGCTGATCTACCTGCCGCCAGACGCGCAGGACCGGCTGCTGGACAACATCACGGCGTTGAGCGCACCGGGCAGCATGCTGGCGACCGAGCACATGGACGCGAAAGCCCTCACCGGCGACTGGGCCAAACAGCTCAGCGACCGCGGCCGCCGCTACGGCAGCGACATCGACCTGACCCAGCTGTTCTACAGCGGGCCGAGGACACCGGCGGGCGACCACCTTCGCGGGCAGGGCTGGGAGGTCACCGTCCTGCCGAACGCAGAGGCCTACGCCGCCAACGGTTTCGAACCACCCAATGATCAGCTTGCCGCAATGGTGGGCGACTCCGGCTACTTGTCGGCGCAGCTCGGATGACGGCGCGTCTAGGCTGATTCGATGGCACGCACCGCGGACGATTCCTGGGACCCGGCCTCCAGTGTGGGTGCGACGGCGACGATGGTGGCCGCGGGCCGCGCGGTGGCCAGTGCCGGTCCCGACCCCCTGATCAACGATCCGTACGCCGAACCGCTGGTGCGGGCGGTCGGTCTCGATTTCTTCGTCAAGCTGCTCGACGGCGAACTCGACCTGACCCGGTTCCCCGACAGCTCCGCTGAGCGAGCGCAGGCGATGATCGACGGAATGGCCGTGCGCACCAAGTTCTTCGACGACTGTTGCGCCGCGGCGACCACGGCCGGCGTCGCTCAGGTGGTGATCCTGGCATCCGGACTGGACGCCAGGGCCTATCGCCTTCCCTGGCCGCCGGGAACGGTGGTCTATGAACTGGATCAGCCCGACGTCATCGAATTCAAGACCCGGACGCTGCGTGACATCGGCGCCGAGCCGACGGCAACCCATCGGCCGGTGGCGGTCGACCTGCGCGGCGACTGGCCCACCGCCCTACGGGAGGCCGGGTTCTCTCCGGCGCAACCCACCGCGTGGCTGGCCGAGGGCCTGCTGATCTATCTGCCCCCAGAGGCCCAGGACGGGTTGTTCGACCAGATCACCGAACTGTCGGCGCCGGGGAGCACCATCGCGACCGAATACGCGCCGGGCATCGTGGACTTCGACGCGGGCAAGGCCACCGCACTGTCGGAGCCGCTGCGCGAGCACGGGTTCGACATCGACATGTCGTCGCTGGTGTACGCCGGAGCCCGCAACCAGGTGATGGGCTATCTCGGCGACAAGGGTTGGCAGGTCAGCGGAGCGCCACGCGAAGAGCTGTTCACGCGTTACGGCCGCGCGCTACCGGTGATGTCTGACGACACCGATCCCCTCGGGGAGATCATCTACGTCAGCGCGACGCTGGCTCGCTGACCGGCACCGGCACAAATTCGCCGGCCGCGGATTAACTTCTGTGACCGCAGGGCACTCCCGTCCCGGAAGGGTCGAGTGACGCATGCCACACCGGCGGCGTTTACGGGTCAGGAGATGCTGATGACTGCGGACAACCCGCTGAAACCCACCGACGTCGACAAGTCACTGCTGGGTGGCGCCACCTATCGCAGCCTGGGCGAGCAGCGTCTGAGCCCAGCCGAGGAGCGCTTCGAGAAGGGGCGCCGGACGGTCGGTCTTTTCCTGGCTCCCGTCGTGGCCATCGCGTTCCTTCTACTCCCGCTCGACATTCCGCCACAGCAGCAGACCTTGGCCGGGGTACTTCTCGGCGTCATCGTGTTGTGGGTCACCGAGCCCGTGCCCATACCGATCGGGGGCCTGCTCGGGGTAGCCCTGATCGTCTTCCTGGGCGTAGCCCCGGCCGACGATGTTCTGGGCCCCTTCGGCTCATCGACGGTTTTCACGTTCATCGGAGCCTTCATCCTTGCCCAGGCGATGCTCAAGCACGGGTTGGCGCGGCGCTTCGCGTTCCGCATCCTCGCGCTGCCCCGCGCCGGCCAATCGACCACCGGGGTCATCCTGGCCTTCGGCGCCATCACGGCTCTGCTGTCGGCCTTCGTCTCCAACACCGCCACCGTGGCCATGCTGCTGCCCACGGCGCTCGGCATTCTCGGGGTGATCGCGAAGTTGCTGCAGAAGCAGGGCAAGGTCGCCGAGGACTTCGATCCGCTGCGGCTGAAAGTGGGCGCGGCCCTGATGCTGATGCTGGCGTACTCGGCCAGCGTCGGCGGCTTGCTCACCCCGGTCGGCAGCCCCCCGAATCTGATCGGACGAGGGCTGATCGAGGAAGCGACCGGAGAGCGAATCAGCTTCGGACAGTGGATGGTTGTGGCCGCGCCCATCTGCCTGCTGATGTTCGCCGTCCTGGCATTCCTCCTCATCAAGCTCAACAAACCGGAGCTCAAGAAGATCGAGGGCGTGTCTGAGTACGTCGCCGAGCAGCGCGCCGAGATGGGCGCGCTGTCACGTGCGGAAAAGAACACGCTGATCGCGTTCGGCGTCACCGTGTCGCTGTGGATCCTGCCCGGCATCCTCGCGCTCGTCTTCGGCAACGATTCCGACATCTACACCACGATCAGCGACCGACTCGACGAGGGAACCGTCGCGGTGTTCGGGGCCGCCCTGCTGTTCCTGCTGCCCACGGACTGGCCGCAGCGTGAGTTCACGCTGCGGTGGAAGGACGCCGCGGCCATCGACTGGGGAACGGTCGTCTTGTTCGGCACCGGCATCATCTTCGGCTCTCTGCTGGCCGACACGGGATTGGCCGAGACCATCGGCACCTCGGTCGCAGACGCGTTGGGGCTCACCAGCGTCGTGGCCATCACCATCTTCGCCGTGCTGCTGGCCATCGTCGTGTCCGAGACGACGAGCAACACCGCGTCTGCTGCGGTCGTCGTACCGATCATCATCCCGATCGCCGTCGCCGCCGGTGTGAATCCGTTCGTGCCCGCGCTCGCGGCGACGTTCGCAGCGTCGTTCGGGTTCATGTTGCCGGTCTCGACCCCGCAGAACGCGATCGTCTACGGATCGGGCGCAGTGCCCATCACCACGATGATCCGCTCGGGCATCTCGTTCGACATCGCCGGTGCAATCCTGATCGTAGTGTGCCTGCCACTGTTGATCGCGTTGTTGGGCCTGGGTGCATGAGCACGCAGCGCATCGCCGTCATCCCGGGTGACGGCATCGGCGTGGACGTGATCGAGTCCGCGCGAGCCGTCGTCGACGCGGTGTGCGCCAAACACCGAATCACGTTGGAATACCAGGAATTCGACTGGTCATGTCAACGCTATGAGCGTGAGGGCGCCATGATGCCCGCCGACGGACTCGACACCCTGCGCGACTTCGACGCGATCCTTCTGGGCGCCGTCGGATGGCCGGGAGTGCCGGACCACGTGTCACTGTGGGGCCTTCTCATCCCGATCCGGCGCGCCTTCCGTCAGTACGTGAACCTGCGGCCCATCAAGGTGTTTCGCGGTGTGCAAAGCCCCCTCCGAGATGCCGATGATGTCGATTTCGTCGTGGTCAGGGAGAACATCGAGGGCGAGTACAGCGAGATCGGAGGACGGCTCAACCGAGGGTTCCCCGAGGAGACGGCGATCCAGGAATCGGTGTTCACGCGCGCCGGTGTGTCGCGGATCGCCGACTTCGCGCTCGACCTCGCACAGACCCGCCGCGGGTACGTGACGTCGGCGACGAAGTCCAACGGCATCGTGCACACCTTGCCGTTCTGGGACGAGGTCGTCGCCGAACGTGCCGCCCGCTATCCGGATGTCAGGATCGACAGCGAGCACATCGATGCCCTGGCGGCGAAGTTCGTGCTCCAACCGTCCCGCTTCGATGTGGTGGTGGCCTCCAACCTTTTCGGTGACATCCTGTCCGACCTCGCGGCCGCGGTGGCCGGTTCCATCGGGATCGCGCCCTCGGCGAACCTGGATCCGACCAAGCAGTACCCGTCGATGTTCGAGCCCGTCCACGGTTCGGCACCGGACATCGCCGGCCGCGGCGTTGCCAATCCCGTCGGCGCGATCTGGTCGGCGGCGATGATGCTCACCCACCTCGGACACGACGCGGCAGCCGATGACGTCCTGGCCGCCATGACTGCCACCCTGGCCGAACCCGGCACGCGTACTGCCGATCTCGGCGGTACGGCCTCCACAGCGCAGGTCACCGACGCACTGATCGCGGCACTCGCCTGACAACTGCCGACAAGAACACTGATCGGTACCATCGTGTCGATGTGGAAGCTCGAACGCTCGGTGGAGCTGTCTGACGGAGTGGTGCGCTGGGATTCGTTCGGTGACGGGCCGCCGATCGTGCTCGTACACGGCACGCCGTACTCGTCGTTCCTGTGGCGCGATGTCGCTCCCGCCCTGGCTCGCGCCGGCCGGCGCGTCTACGTCTTCGACCATCTCGGTTATGGACAATCCGACAAGCGTGCCGGTCAGGACCTGACCGTCGCCGCTCAGGGACGGAACTTCGCCGAACTGCTCCGTCAATGGGGGCTCGAACGTCCCAGCGTCGTCGCCTGCGACATCGGCGGTGCCATCGTGTTGCGCGCGCTGTTGATCGAGAATGCCTCCTATGCGGACCTTTTCCTGTTCGACGCCGTCACCGGCGGAACGTGGGAACACGGACTGTTCGGTCTCATCCGGCAACACCACGAGGTCTTCGAACAACTCCCTGCCTACGCACACGAAGCCCTCGTCACCGCGCATCTGCGTAACGGCACCCACACCGATTACCGCCCCGGCGTGCTCGATCACTACCTGGCTCCGTGGCTCGGCGAAGAAGGACAGGCCGCCTTCTATCGGCAATACCGACAGCTCAGCCAGCGCGAGACCGCCGCGTACGAGGACCTGCTCGGCTCCGTCGACATCCCGGTGACGCTGGCGTGGGGCCGTGAGGATCGCATTCTGCCTGCGCCACACGGTGAATGGATCGCGGCGCGAATCCCCAACGGCGGCCTCACGTGGATCGACGACGCGGGCCACCTACTGCCCGAGGACGCTCCCGGCCAACTGGTGGAACGACTGATCGCCCATCTCAGTAGCGGGTCTCCCCCAGCCACAGCACGTTGACCCCGGTGAGCGATCGCCGAGTCTGATCCACGACGCCCATCACCGACCGCAACGCCACGTCACTCAGCAGGTCCGGCAGCGATGACGCCGCCGGCTGCGAGGAAGGCTTGGGCCGCAACACATCCCGCAGCGAAGACCCCGGGAGGTATTGGAGTTCGACCTTGTCGTCCTCGTCGATGCCGGCCAGCGCCTTGGCCCGCTGGATGGCGGTGCGCAGCCCGCCGAGTTCGTCGACGAGGCCGCGCTCGAGGGCGTCGGCACCCGTCCACACCCGTCCGCGCGCCACCTGCTCGACAGCCTCGGCCGTCATGTTGCGCCCCGCCGCGACCCGTTCGACGAAGTCGGTGTAGATCTCGTCGGCACCGGCCACCACGTGCGCGTGCTGCTCCTCGGTGAACGGCGCGTCGATCGACCAGGCATCGGCATTGGCGTTGGTGCGCACCGAATCCGAGCCGACACCGATCTTGTCCTTGAGCCCGCGGGCGATGAACTTGCCTGTGACGACGCCGATCGACCCGGTGATGGTGCCCGGATTGGCAACGATCGCGTCCGCTGCCATCGAGACGTAGTAGCCGCCCGAAGCCGCCACGGAGCCCATCGACGCGACGATCGGTTTGCCGCGCTCGCGAGCACGGACCACCTCCCGCCAGATCGTCTCCGAGGCCGAGACCGCACCGCCGGGGCTGTCGACGCGCAGCACGATCGCCGCGATGTCGTCGTCGGACACCGCCTGGCGCAGCGCGGCGGCGATGGTGTCACCGCCGGAGCTGGAGCCGCCGATGGGCGTCCGCCGCCCACCCTTGCCGCCGACGATCGGCCCGGCCACCGTCACCACAGCGAACCGCGGACGACTCTTCAGCGTCGGGACGGCGGGCTTCTTGGCCCGCGCATACCGCGCCAGATACAGCCTTGGCGGCGCGTCCTCGCCGTCGGCGTCCCCTTCTTCCGGCGAAATACCCTCCGCACCAACCTTTTCCGCGATCCGCGCGTACGCCTCGTCACGGAAGCCGATGCGATCCACCAGCTTCGCCGTCACGGCGTCGTCGCGCAGCAGCGGAGCCCGGTCGGCCAGCGCATCGAGTGCCGACGCGTCGATGCCCCGGGAGGCCGCCACGCCCGCCCACACCTGCGCACGCAGCCCGTTGACCAGTGCGCTGTCGGCCTCGCGATGGGCTTCGGTGTAGCGGTCCTGGGTGAAAAGGTTGGCCGCCGACTTGTATTCACCTCGGGCCACGAACTGGGCCTCGACGCCGAGCTTGTCGAGCGCATCGCGCAGGAACAGCGCGCTGGTGGCGAAGCCGACGAGGCCGACGGAGCCGGACGGTTGCATCCACACCTCGCCGAACGCGGAGGCCAGGTAGTAGGACAACGTGCCCGGGTACGTCTCGGCCCATGCCAGCGACGGCTTCTTCGCGGTGAACGCCACGATCGCCTCGCGCAGCTCCTGCACGGGGCCCGGCGGGGCGGCATCGATCTGTACGCGGGCGATCAGGCCCGCCACCCGGGGATCGTCGGCGGCCCGGTGCAACGCGGAGACCGCCTCCCGCAACAGGAGTGGCCGTCCTGCGCCGTTGATGAGGGCCATCGGATCGAAGCCGGCCGATTCCGGCGGAGCGCTCTGCAGGTCCAGCTCGAGGATGCACCCGTCGGGCACACCCTGGTGACGGGCGGTGTCGACCTTGCGAGCGAACTGACGGACTTCGTCGAACCCGGGGACACCGGACAGCAGAGAGAACATGAAAACGAGCGTACCGACGCTCAGGAAAGGGTCAGCGGCCGATGAGGCGCGCCCACTGAGGGCAGTAGATGTAGGTCGAGGCCTGCATCACGCCGACCGCCTGCTGCTTGGTGAGGTCGGCGTTGCTCTCGAGGGTCTGCACCACTCCGCGCACCGCGGGCACCGGGTTGGGATTACCAGTGAGCGCACCGGTGAGCATGTCGCACACCTTGTGCCCGACCAGGGACACGTCCTCGTCAGGTGCGGTCGGAATGCCCATGGAGGCAATCGCGTTGGCGAACCGCTCGTCGGGCGTCTCGGCCTGCGCGGTCGCTGCGCTCCTAACATGGCGAGACCGGCGGCGACCATCGCAACGGCGACGGTTCGGCGGCGGCGAATCATGGCGTGCTCCTCAAGTGTCGACATGCAGATTCTAGATCGTCTTACGACGTCGCGCCGTTACGGACGGCCCAACGAAAGAACCCCCGCCGTGGCGGGGGTTCTCGTCGTCCGAGGCGATCAGAGTTCGGTGGCGGAGCCGCCGGCGGAGGTGATCGCCTCGCGGGCGCTGCCGCTGAACTTGTGAGCGGTCACGTCGACCTTGGCAGTCAGCTTGCCGTCGCCGAGCACCTTGACCAACACGTTCTTGCGAACGAGGCCCTTGGCCACCAACTCGTCCACACCGACCGTGCCGCCCTCGGGGAAGGCCTTGTTCAGGTCCCCGATGTTGACGACGCCGTATTCGGTACGGAAGCGGTTGCGGAAGCCCTTCAGCTTCGGCAGCCGCATGTGGATCGGCATCTGGCCACCCTCGAACATCGCGGGGACGTTCTTGCGGGCCTTGGTGCCCTTCGTGCCGCGACCGGCGGTCTTGCCCTTGGAGCCTTCACCGCGACCCACGCGGGTCTTGGCGGTCTTCTCGCCGGGGGCGGGACGCAGGTCGTGAAGCTTGATGGGAGCCATGGTTAGACCTCCTCAACCGTGACGAGGTGGTGCACGGTCTTGATCAGACCGCGCGTCTGGGCGTTGTCCTCGCGGACGACGGACTGGCGGATCTTGCGCAGCCCGAGCGTACGAAGCGACTCGCGCTGCTTCCAGCGCGCACCGATGGTGCTGCGCACCTGGGTGATCTTGAGCTCTGCCATTGATTAAGCCGTTCCCTCACGCGCAGCGCTGGCGGCCAGAGCCTCGGCCTCACGGCGAGCCCTGAGCATGCCTGCGGGCGCTACATCTTCGATCGGCAGGCCACGGCGCGCCGCGACCTCTTCGGGACGCTGCAGCAGCTTCAGCGCGGCAACGGTGGCGTGCACCACGTTGATCGCGTTGTCGCTACCCAGCGACTTGGCCAGGACGTCGTGCACGCCGGCGCATTCCAGCACTGCACGGCAGGCGCCACCGGCGATGACACCGGTACCGGGGCTTGCCGGACGCAGCATCACGACGCCGGCCGCGGCTTCACCCTGAACCGGGTGGGTCACGGTGCCGCCGATGAGAGGCACACGGAAGAAGTTCTTGCGCGCCTCCTCCACGCCCTTGGCGATGGCCGCGGGAACTTCCTTGGCCTTGCCGTAGCCGACACCGACCATGCCCTTGCCGTCACCGACGATCACCAGCGCGGTGAAGCTGAACCGGCGTCCGCCCTTGACCACCTTGGAGACGCGGTTGATCGTGACGACCCGCTCCAGGTAATTGCTCTTCTCACGGTCGTCGCGTCCGCCGCGGCCACCGCGGTCGTCCCGGCGACCCCGTCCTCCGCGATCGTCGCGTCCACCGCCGCGATTGTCCTGCGCCGAACCGGCGCCAGCCTGCTCGGCCACTATGCAGTCCTCTCGTTAACAGTCATCAGAATTTCAGCCCGCCTTCGCGCGCCGCATCGGCCAGTGCCGCGATCCGTCCGCCGTAGGTGTACCCACCGCGGTCGAACACGACCTCCTCGATGCCTGCGGCCTTGGCGCGCTCCGCGATCAGCTGACCGACCCGCGCGCTGGCGGCCTTCTTGTCGCCGTCGACCGCACGCACGTCGCCCTCGATCGAGGAGGCGGCGGCCAGGGTGACGCCCTGAAGGTCGTCGACCAGCTGCACGTGGATGTGCCGCGAGGAGCGGTTGACCACCAGGCGGGGACGCTCGGCGGTGCCGGAGACCTTCTTGCGCAGGCGTGCGTGCCTACGCAGCCGCGAGGTGCGGCGGGTCTGGGAGATGTTCTTGCCGACCGGGGTGTGCCCGGCGGCCTCTGCGCTCTTGGTAGCCATGTGTTACTTACCCGTCTTTCCGACCTTGCGACGGATCTGCTCGCCCTCGTAGCGGATGCCCTTGCCCTTGTAGGGATCGCTCTTACGGAGGCGGCGGATGTTCGCCGCGATCTGGCCGACAGCTTGCTTGTCGATACCGGAGATCGAGAACTTGGTGGGGGTCTCGACCGCGAAGGTGACACCTTCGGGCGCGGTGATCAGGACCGGGTGGCTGTAGCCGAGAGCGAACTCCAGGTTGCTGCCCTTGGCCACGACGCGGTAACCGACGCCGAAGATCTCCATCTTGGTGGTGTAGCCCTGGGTCACACCCTCCACCAGGTTGGCGATCAGCGTGCGCGACAGCCCGTGCAGCGAGCGGTTGCGGCGCTCGTCGTTGGGCCGGGCCACCACGATGGCGCCGTCTTCGTCGCGCGAGACCTCGATGGGCTCGGCGACATCGAGGGTCAGCGTGCCCTTGGGTCCCTTGACCGAGACGTTCTGTCCGGTGATCGTGACGTCGACCCCGGCGGGAACCGGGACCGGCTGCTTTCCAATGCGAGACATGTTCTAAACCTCCCTCACCACACGTAAGCGAGAACCTCGCCGCCGACACCCTCGCGGGATGCCTGGCGGTCGGTCCTCAAACCGGACGACGTGGAAATGATGGCCACACCGAGCCCGCCGAGCACCTTCGGCAGGTTGGTGGACTTGGCGTACACCCGCAGACCGGGCTTGCTCACGCGGCGCAGGCCGGCGATGCTTCGCTCCCGGCTCGGGCCGTACTTGAGCTGCACCACGAGGGACTTGCCCACGCGGGCGTCCTCGGTGCGGTAGTCGGAGATGTAACCCTCGGACTTCAGGATCTCGGCGATGTTCGCCTTGATCTTGCTGTGCGGCAAGGTCACTTCGTCGTGGTACGCCGAGTTGGCGTTGCGCAGACGCGTCAAGAAGTCTGCGATCGGATCCGTCATGGTCATGACAGCCGGCTCACCTTTCTCGCGGCGGTTCCCAGGCTGGGCCTACCGCAACTGTTTTGGAGTGTTGTCTGTGGTTTCCGGCTGCTACCAGCTGGACTTCTGCACACCGGGCAGTTCGCCCGCGTGCGCCATTTCGCGCAGGCAGATCCGGCAGAGGCCGAACTTGCGGAACACCGCGTGCGGACGACCGCAGCGGTTGCAGCGCGTGTAGCCCCGCACCTTGAACTTGGGCTTCTTGTTGGCCTTGTTGACCAGAGCCTTCTTTGCCATCTGCTCAGTTCTCCTTGAACGGGAAGCCGAGCGCCCGCAGAAGCGCACGTCCCTCGTCGTCGTTCGTCGCCGAGGTGACGACGGTGATGTCCATGCCGCGGGGGCGGTCGATGCTGTCCACGTCGATCTCGTGGAACACCGACTGCTCGGTCAGGCCGAAGGTGTAGTTGCCGGTGCCGTCGAACTGCTTGGCGCTCAGACCGCGGAAGTCGCGGATACGCGGCAGCGAGATCGAGATCAGGCGGTCCAGGAATTCCCACATGCGGTCGCCGCGCAGCGTGACGCGGGCGCCGATGGGCATGCCCTCGCGGAGCTTGAACTGCGCGATGGACTTGCGGGCCTTGCGGATCTCGGGCTTCTGGCCGGTGATCAGGGCGAGGTCGTTGACCGCGCCGTTGATCAGCTTCGCGTCACGGGCGGCGTCGCCGACACCCATGTTGACGACGACCTTCACCACGCCGGGGATCTGCATGACGTTGGCGTAGCCGAAGTCCTTGAGCAGCTGGTCGCGGATCTCTTCGCGGTAGCGCTGCTTCAGTCGGGGGAGGGTCTTCTCAGTGGTGGTCATTAGACGATGTCCTTGCCGTTGCTCTTGGCGATGCGGACCTTCTTGCCGGTCTCGTCGTCGACGCGGAATCCGACGCGCGTCGGCTTGCCGTCGGAGTCGAGCAGCATCACGTTGGACACCGGGATCGGCGCCTCCTGCGTGACGATGCCGCCCGAGGCCGCACCGCGTTCGGTGCGCGACTCGGGGGTGTGCTTCTTGATTCGGTTGACGCCCTCGACCAGGACCTTGTCGCGGTCGGGGTAGGCCACCAGGACCTTGCCCTTGGCGCCCTTGTCCTTGCCCGAGATGACGAGCACCGTGTCGCCCTTGCGGACCTTCATCTACAACACCTCCGGGGCGAGCGAGACGATCTTCATGAACTTCTTCTCGCGCAGCTCGCGGCCGACGGGCCCGAAGATGCGGGTGCCACGCGGATCGTTGTCGTTCTTGATGATGACGGCGGCGTTCTCGTCGAACTTGATGTAGCTGCCGTCGGCGCGGCGGCGCTCCTTGACGGTGCGCACCACGACGGCCTTGACGACGTCGCCGCGCTTGACGTTGCCGCCGGGGATGGCGTCCTTGACCGTCGCCACGATGACATCGCCGATGCCCGCGTAGCGCCGCGACGAGCCGCCGAGCACGCGGATGCACAAGATCTCCTTGGCACCCGTGTTGTCGGCGACCTTGAGCCGCGATTCCTGCTGAATCACTAGATCTCCTCGACCTGGGTTTTTATGCACGCCAGGCGGGAACGTCCTGGAGGCAAGCCTCCAGAGACCTGGGCGTGCGCGGTCTTTGCCACCCAAGAGCACGCAGGGTTTTCTCATCGAGATAACCGAGGTCTGCCCTAGGCAACCCCTACATACTAGGTGAGCTCGGGGAATGCTCCAAATCGCAGGTCAGCCGACGCCAAGGGCCCTGGCGCGTCGCGATGTCAGTCCCTGGCGAACGCCCGGGCGAAGTCGCGCTCCAGATCGGTGTACGGGGCG
Source organism: Mycobacterium bulgaricum (assembly GCF_041287165.2). Lineage (NCBI taxonomy): Bacteria > Bacillati > Actinomycetota > Actinomycetes > Mycobacteriales > Mycobacteriaceae > Mycobacterium > Mycobacterium bulgaricum. Next base: position 387,005 of record NZ_JBGGKV020000002.1, read on the forward strand.
CCCGAGACGTCGACGGTGACGCGCGCGATGGTGCCCCCGACGAACGGGAACGGCGCCCGGAATGCGCGGGACGTCGCCGACCCGGTGTTGCGCCCGACGCTCAGACTCGCCCCGGCGAGCCCGAACGTGCCCGGATGCGCCCGCATCTCGGCCAAGCTTGCCACCTGCGTGTCGTCGATGTAGAGCGCGGCGTCGCCGACGGGCGTGTGACTTCCCTCGGCGGTTCCGGTTCGGGTGAACGTGAAACCGAGGGTGTGCCGGCCCGGGGTGACGGGATCGGCGGAGGCCACCGTCTGGTCGTACTCGCCGAGGAAGTTGTAGCAGAAGAACAGCCGGCCGCCCTGCAGGTACATCACGTAGCCACCGTGTGCGCCGCCCTGTTTGACCACCACGCCGTCGGCGCCGCCGTCGTCGATCGTGACCTCGGCCAGCACCGCGAACGACCGGCCCCTGATCTCGACGCCTGCGCCCATCCCGACGTCGGCGGTTCCCGGGTAGTACCCGTAGGACTGCCGCTCACCGGCCAGATACGGCCGCCACCGCGACATCGTCTCCAGCATGTTGAGGTCCGCGAGCGGGAGCCCGTTGTATTTGTCGGCCTCGCTGAACCACAGCGCCTTGAGTTCCTCGAGCTTCTCCGGATGTTCGGCTGCAAGGTCGTGGCACTGACTGCGGTCGGTTTCGATGTGGAACAGCTCCCACCGATCGTCGTCGAAATGCGACCATCCCGCCGGCGACGCCGCGTGCACGGCGCTGGCGAACCAGCCCCTGTGCCAGATGCCACGGGTGCCGAGCATCGTGTAGAACTGGGTTTCCTTGCCGGTGGGAGCCGTCGGATTCTCCAGTGCCACTTTGAAACTCACGCCGTCGAGCGGCTTCTGCGCCACCCCCCGCACAGTGGCGGGCGGGGTGATGTCGAGCAGGTCGTACACCGTCGGCGTGATGTCGGCGACGTTGACGTAGTTGTCGCGCACCTCACCGTGCGCGGCAATTCCGTTGGGCCAGGAGATGATTGCGTTGTCGGCGATGCCACCTTCGTGAGAGGCGTACCGCTTGAACAACTTGTACGGGGTGTTGAACGCCATTGCCCAGCCGATCGGGTAATGGTTGTAGGTCGATGTGCCGCCGAGTTCGTCGAAGACCTTCAGGCTCTCTTCGGCCGAATCGATGTATCCGTTGAAGAACTTGACCTCGTTGACCGACCCGTTGGGTCCGCCCTCACCGCTGGCCCCGTTGTCGGAGATGACGACGATGATCGTGTTGTCGAGTTGTCCCGATTCTTCGAGATAGTCGAGCACGCGGCCGATCTGGGCGTCGGTGTAGGACAGGAACCCGGCGAACACCTCGGCCATCCGCGAGAACAGCCGCTTCTCGTCGTCGCTCAGCGACTCCCACGGACGGACCGTGTCCTGCAGCGGCCACTCTTCGCCGTTGGGCCCCCTGACATCCAGATACGGGTTGATCGGCGACAGTTCGGTGTCGGCCGGGACGATGCCGAGGCGTTTCTGGTTCTCGAGCACGATTTCCCGGTAGACCTCGTACCCCATGTCGAAGCGGCCCGCGTAGTGATCGGCCCACTCCTTGAAGACGTGGTGTGGCGCGTGCCCCGCGCCGGGACAGACGTAGGAGAACCACGGCTTGTCGGGCGCGATCACCTTGGCGTCTCGAATGAACTCGATCGTCTTGTCCGCCAGGTCCTTCGAGAGGTGGTACCCCTCCTCCGGAGTGCCGGGCGGAACGACCGGATGGTTGTCGTAGACGAGATCGGGATACCACTGGTCGGTTTCGCCGCCCATGAACCCGTAGAACCGCTCGAAGCCGCGCGACAGCGGCCAATGCCGCTTCGTCGACGCGAGATTCGACTCCTCCAGCGGCGTCAGGTGCCACTTGCCGACACAGTAGGTGTTGTAGCCGTTTTCGGCGAGCACCTCCGACAGCAGGGCGGTGTCGAAGGGAATTCGCCCATTGCTGTTGGGGAAACCGTCGGTGAATTCTTCGATGGTGGCCATGCCGACGGTCGTGGGGTTGCGGCCCGTCAGCAGCGACGCGCGGGTGGGTGAGCACAGCGCGGTGGTGTGGAACTGCGAAAGCCGAACTCCTCGTTCGGCGATGCGACTCATCGCGGGCATGTCCACGAGGCCGCCGAAACAATCCCATGTGGCGATGCCGATGTCGTCCCACACGAGATAGAGGACGTTGGGCGCATCGGGCTGCGCTGTCGGCGCCGCGAACGGGCCCCAGTCCGGTTCGGAATCCCGGATGTCGAGTTCGATCTTGCCGTTGAATTCCGTGGCCACGCCCGGAGATTACACCCGCTACGCACCGTGAGCCCGCAAAACTGCCGGTGGCCCATCGTGTGGCGGGGCGGTGTGACAAGCCGATTCGACAAGGGCCGCAACGTGATGACATACAATGCCAACACTGCGTGGCGCCTGCCGCGGCCAGGCGCTGTCAGCGTACCGACCCCGCCGACGAGAAAACCCCCGCCGCCACGAAGGGCGCGCGGGGGTTTCGTCGGAAATGTCTTACTTGGCTCGCTCGAGCACCTCGACGAGGCGCCAGCGCTTGGTGGCCGACGTGGGCCGGGTCTCCATCAACGAGACGCGGTCGCCGATGCCGGCGTCCTCGTTCTCGTCGTGGGCCTTGACCTTCTTCGTCGTCCGAATGATCTTGCCGTACAACGGATGCATCTTGCGGTCCTCGAGCTCGACCACGATGGTCTTCTGCATCTTGTCCGACACGACATAGCCGATGGCGGTCTTGCGACGCCCGCGCGGCTTCTCAGTGCGCGGAGTGTGCTTGGGGCCCTTGTCCGTCTGTGTGTCTGCCATTACGAATCCTCACCTCCGGGTCCGGCGGCCAGACCCAACTCACGTTCACGCAGCACGGTGTAGACGCGTGCGATCTCCTGCCGGACTGTGCGCAGCCGGCGGTTGTTGGCAAGCTGGCCGGTCGCCATCTGGAAGCGCAGGTTGAACAGCTCTTCCTTCGACTCGCGGAGCTTGTCGGTCAGTTCGTCGTCGGTGAGCTCGCGCAGTTCGCCGGTGGAAACTCCGACTGCCATCAGAACTGCTCCTCTCTTGTGACGATGCGTGCCTTGATGGGCAGCTTGTGGATAGCGCGGGTCAGGGCTTCCCTGGCGACCTTCTCGTCGGGGTAGCTCAGCTCGAACAGCACGCGTCCGGGCTTGACGTTGGCGACCCACCACTCCGGCGAACCCTTACCGGAACCCATGCGGGTCTCGGCGGGCTTCTTGGTCAGCGGGCGGTCCGGGAAGATGTTGATCCACACCTTGCCGCCGCGCTTGATGTGCCGGTTGATGGCGATACGAGCGGACTCGATCTGCCGGTTGGTGATGTAGGCATGACCCAGAGCCTGGATGCCGTAGTCACCGAAGCTGACCGACGTGCCGCCGCTGGCGATGCCGCGCTGGCGGGGGTGGTGCTGCTTGCGGTGCTTGACCTTGCGGGGAATCAGCATGATTTAACTCTCCGTGCTCTCGCCCGCTGCAGCTTCCGTTCCCACGGTGGCTTCGGCTGCGGCGGGTGCCTCTGCGGTGCCTTCACTGGCGGCGCGGCCGGCGTCGGTGCTCGTCGCGGTGGTACCCGAGGCGCCGCTGCGGCGCGGACGGGTGCCGGACGGACGCTCACGACGGGGACGGTCGGCTCCGGCGGGAGCGGCAGCGCTCAGCTCGCGCTTGCCACCGACGATGTCGCCCTTGTAGATCCACACCTTCACGCCGATGCGGCCGAAGGTCGTCTTCGCCTCGTACAGCCCGTAGTCGATGTCGGCGCGCAGCGTGTGCAGCGGCACCCGGCCCTCGCGGTAGAACTCCGAGCGGCTCATCTCGGCGCCGCCGAGACGGCCCGAGCACTGGACACGGATGCCCTTAACGTTCGGCTGACGCATCGCCGACTGGATCGCCTTGCGCATCGCGCGGCGGAAGGCCACGCGGTTGCTCAGCTGCTCGGCGACGCCCTGGGCGACGAGCTGCGCCTGGCTCTCGGGGTTCTTCACCTCGAGAATGTTCAGCTGCACCTGCTTGCCGGTCAGCTTCTCCAGGTCGGCGCGGATGCGATCGGCCTCGGTGCCGCGGCGGCCGATCACGATGCCGGGACGCGCGGTGTGGATGTCGACCCGCACGCGGTCACGGGTGCGCTCGATCTCGACGTCGGCGATGCCGGCGCGCTCCAGGCCGGTGGCCAGCAGCTTGCGGATCGCGACATCTTCCTTGATGTAGTCCGCGTACTGCTTGTCGGCGTACCAGCGGGACTTCCAGTCGGTGGTGATGCCGAGACGGAAGCCGTGCGGGTTGATCTTCTGGCCCACTACTCCGAGCCTCCCTTCTTGGTGGCGGCCTTGCTGCCCTGAGCACGACGCGCCCTGGCGTTAGCCGCGGAGCCCTGCCCCGCGTTCTTGGGAGGCCGGCTTTCGACGATCACCGTGATGTGGCTGGTGCGCTTGCGGATCCGGTAGGCGCGGCCCTGCGCGCGGGGGCGGATGCGCTTGGCGGTCGGACCTTCGTCGGCAAAGACGGTGGCGACCACGAGGGTCGTCGGGTCCAGGCCTTCGTTGTTCTGTGCGTTGGCCGCGGCGCTGGCGATCACCTTGGCGACCGGCTCGCTGGCCGACTGCGGCGCCCAGCGGAGGATGTCGAGAGCTTCCTCGACGCTCTTACCGCGGACCAGGTCGATCACACGACGCGCCTTCGTGGCGGAGATGCGCACGAAGCGCGCCTTCGCCTGCGCGGACGGGTACTCAATCGCTGTAGTCATTACCGGCGCTTCGCCTTCCGGTCATCCTTGATGTGACCCTTGAACGTGCGGGTGGGGGCGAACTCGCCCAGCTTGTGACCGACCATCGCCTCGGTGACGAACACCGGGACATGCTTGCGACCGTCGTGGACGGCGAAGGTGTGCCCGATGAAGTCGGGGATGATGGTGGACCGACGGGACCAGGTCTTGATGACCTGCTTGGTGTTCTTCTCGTTCTGGACGTCGACCTTCTTGAGCAGATGGTCGTCGACGAACGGGCCCTTCTTCAGGCTGCGTGGCATCGATTGACTCCCTAGCGCTTCTTGCCGGTGCGCCGGCGACGGACGATGAGCTTGTCGCTGGCCTTGTTGGGCTTGCGAGTGCGGCCCTCGGGCTTACCCCACGGGCTGACGGGGTGACGGCCACCGGAGGTCTTACCCTCACCACCGCCGTGCGGGTGGTCGACCGGGTTCATCACGACACCACGGACGGTGGGGCGCTTGCCCTTCCACCGCATACGGCCGGCCTTGCCCCAGTTGATGTTGGCCTGCTCGGCGTTGCCGACCTCGCCGACGGTGGCGCGGCAGCGCACGTCGACGCGGCGGATCTCACCGCTGGGCATACGCAGGGAGGCATAGGTGCCCTCCTTGCCCAGCAGCTGGATCGACGCACCGGCCGACCGCGCCAGCTTCGCTCCACCACCGGGACGCAGCTCCACGGCGTGAACCAGTGTGCCCGCGGGGATGTTGCGCAGCGGCAGGTTGTTACCCGGCTTGATGTCGGCGTTGGCGCCCGACTCCACGATCGCGCCCTGCTTGAGCCCCTGCGGCGCGATGATGTAGCGCTTCTCGCCGTCCAGGAAGTGCAGCAGCGCGATGTTCGCGGTGCGGTTGGGGTCGTACTCGATGTGGGCGACCTTGGCGTTGACGCCGTCCTTGTCGTTGCGACGGAAGTCGATGACGCGGTAGGCGCGCTTGTGGCCGCCGCCCTTGTGCCGAGTGGTGATGCGGCCGTGAGCGTTGCGCCCGCCCTTGCCGTGCAGCGGGCGGATCAGCGACTTCTCCGGATGATCACGGGTGATTTCGGCGAAGTCGGACACGCTCGAGCCGCGGCGGCCCGGAGTGGTCGGCTTGTACTTGCGAATAGCCATCTTCTACTCAGTCCTGTTCTTGTCCTGTCCGGCGATCAGGCCGGCGCTCCGAACAGATCGATGGGCTTGCTTCCGGCGGCCAGCGTCACGATCGCGCGCTTGGTGGCCTTGCGCTGGCCGTAGCCGGTGCGGGTGCGCTTGCGCTTGCCCTGGCGGTTGGCCGTGTTCACCGAATCGACCTTGACCTTGAAGATCTTCTCGATCGCGATCTTGATCTGGGTCTTGTTCGAGTCCGGGTGGACGATGAACGTGTACACGTTGTCCTCGATGAGTCCGTAGGACTTCTCGGAGATCACCGGGGACAGGATGATGTCGCGGGGATCGGTCACGGTTGCCATCAGGCCGACACCTCCTTGGTGTTCGCTTCGATGTACGCGTTGAGCGCCTCGACGCTGAACACCACGTCGTCGGCCTTGAGCACGTCGTAGGTGTTCAACTGGTCGGGCGAGATCACGTGCACGCCAGGCAGATTGCGCACGCTCAGCGCGCTGGTCTCGTCGGCGCGGCCGATCACGACCAGCACCTGCCTGCGATCGGTCAGCGTGGCCAGGAACGACTTGGCGCTCTTGGTCGACGGGGCCTGACCCTCGACGATCTCGGTGACGGCGTGGATGCGGTCGTTGCGGGCCCGATCGGACAGGGCGCTGCGCAGTGCGGCGCGGATCATCTTCTTCGGGGTCCGCTCGCTGTAGTCGCGCGGCTGCGGGCCGTGCACGATCCCACCGCCGGTGAACTGCGGTGCGCGGGTCGAGCCCTGGCGGGCGCGGCCGGTGCCCTTCTGCCGGTACGGCTTCTTGCCACCGCCGGACACCTCGCCGCGAGTCTTCGTGGAGTGGGTGCCCTGACGCTTGGCGGCCAGCTGCGCGTTGACGACCTGGTGCATCAGCGCGATGTTGGGTTCCTGATCGAACAGCGCGGCGGGCAGCTCGACCGAGCCGTCCTTCTTGCCTGCCGGCGTCAATACGTCAATAGTCTTGTCAGCCATTACTTCTCGCCTCGCTTGATTGCGCTGCGGACAACCACCAGTCCACCGTTGCGTCCGGGGATGGCGCCCTTGATCAACAACACGCCGTTCTCGGCGTCGACCTTGTGCACCTTCAGGTTCTGGGTCGTGACGCGGTCGTTGCCCATGCGGCCCGACATGCGCGTGCCCTTGAACACGCGGCCCGGGGTGGCACAGCCACCGATCGAGCCGGGGCGGCGGTGCACGGCCTGCGCACCGTGGGACGCCCCCTGGCCGCGGAAGCCGTGGCGCTTCATGGTTCCCGCGAAGCCCTTGCCCTTGCTGGTGCCGGTGACGTCGACGTAGGCGCCGTCGGCGAAGATCTCCGCCGTCAGCTCCTGGCCGACCTCGTACTCCGCGGCAGCGCCCTCGTCATCGAGCCTCAGCTCGGCGAGGTGGCGGCGCGGGTTCACACCGGCGGCCGCGAACTGGCCCGTCACGGGCTTGTTCACCTTGCGGGGGCTGATCTCGCCGTAGGCGAGCTGGACGGCGCTGTAGCCGTCGCGCTCCGTGGTGCGGATGCGCGTCACGACGTTGGGCCCGGCCTTGACGACCGTCACCGGCACGACCTTGTTGTTCTCGTCGAACACCTGCGTCATGCCCAGCTTGGTGCCCAGAATGCCTTTTCTAGCCATTTCTTTCCGGATCTCCTACCGAGCTATTGGATGTTGACGTCGACGCTCGCCGGCAGATCGATGCGCATGAGTGCGTCAACCGTCTTCGGCGTGGGGTCGAGGATGTCGATCAGCCGCTTGTGCGTGCGCATCTCGAAGTGTTCCCGCGAATCCTTGTACTTGTGCGGGGACCGGATGACGCAGTACACGTTCTTCTCGGTCGGCAGCGGCACCGGGCCGACCACGCTGGCGCCCGTCCGGGTGACCGTCTCGACGATCTTGCGCGCAGAGGCGTCAATCGCCTCATGGTCGTAGGCCTTGAGCCTGATGCGGATCTTTTGTCCCGCCACGCCTTCTCCTACCTCACTACTAACGGGCCCGAATCGCTCTCGGGCCTGGCTGTGCCGCCGCTGTTTACCTGTCTGTGGTTCACCGGTCCCCGGGGTCGGGCGTGTCGCCCGAGAAAGTGGTGGGGACCGGATGCGCCCCGCGAGGGGCGCCAGTCGCATGCCCAGCCAAGCGGACCCGGCTGAAGGCAACCCGAACAGTATGCCTCAGATCGCGGCGTGCTCCAAATCCCTGGTGAAGGGCTCCACCGTGGGCTTTCTGCACGCGAACGCCTACTGCAACCCGTCCCAGAAACCGCACTGGTGGGTCGCGCCGAAGTCGTCGATCATGCGGCTGCCGTCGGGCTGCAGCGACATCACGCCGTCGCCGACGACGGACCACCCGCCGCCGGGCTTTCCCGTCTTCACGAAGGCCGACCAATAGTCGACCATCTGCTCCCCCAGCTCGACCTGCGCTGGGTCCGGCGGTGATGCGCCCCCGACGTCGAACAGGTAGCGCAGCTCGAGGGAGTGGCTGGCGCCCACCGGGAACGGCAACGCCTTCAACGGGTCGGGGGCGGGGGCGTTGCGATCGTTGAACTCGTAGAAATAGACGCTCTCTTCGCGGGCCAACTCGCGCGCCCAGCGCTCCCCCGCGCAGGCGAGCACCCCGTCGGTGACGGTGGCCGCGTAGGCCAGCGCCACGTCCGGGAAGGCAGAGAGCGGATAGCGCTCGGCGACCGCGGCCGCGTCGGGGCCGAAGGTGCCGGTCAGCAGCTGTGGATATTCCTCGGGCGTGTAGTCCCTGCCGTCGCGGATGCGCTGCAGCGCGACGAACAGCGTCCACTCGTCGCGCGTCGTTCCCATCAGGACCGGGACCCGCGCCGCCGTGCCGTCGCCGAACGCCGCGACCGGATCGGTCGGCAGGGCGGCTGTGCCGGTCACCGGTCCGCTGAGCTGATCCTCGCCGATGCCGTAGTACCAGACGGGTGTGCGCAGCCGGTTGGCCGGCAGCCCGCGCAGGCACTCGGCCGCGGAAGCCGGATCGGCGCAGCCCACGTCGGCGGCGTAGGCGATGCTGCGTTCCTGGGCGGCAGGCAGAGCGAGTTGCGCCTGGCACGGCCCGCTCATCACGACGGCTGCGCCGAACAAGCCCTCCGAGCCCGGCGCCACCAGGTGATCGCATACCGACATCCCGCCGGCCGATTCCCCCGCGATCGTCACCTTGGCGGGGTCGCCGCCGAAGTCCGCGATGTTGTCGCGAACCCAGCGCAGGGCGGCCTGCTGGTCGGCGAGCCCGTAATTGCCCACGGCACCGGGCGGGCCGAGTGCGGGGTGGGCCAGGAATCCGAGCGCGCCGAGGCGGTAGTTGACGGTGACGACGACGATGTCGCCGCGGGACGCGAGCCGCCGCGAGTCGTAGATCCCGCCGCTGCCCGCCACGAACGAGCCGCCATGGATCCACACCATGACGGGCTTGGGGGCGTCGTCCCCGTCCTCGGGCACCGGCGGTGTCCACACGTTGAGGCTCAGGCAGTCCTCGTCGGTCTGCCTGCCGAGCTCGATGTCGCCGTTGAGGTCCTGCATGCAGCGCGGCCCGAACGCGGTGGCTTCGCGTACCCCCTCCCACGGCGGGGCGGGCTCGGGATCCTGCCAGCGCAGTGGGCCGACAGGCGGTGCGGCGTAGGGAATTCCGGCGAAAAGGCGGTGGTCGTCGGCGACGGTGCCGCGGAGGGCGCCGGCTGCGGTCTGGACCACCGCGGGGTCGGCGGGGGCGGCCGCCGATGCCGTGTCTCGGGGCTCGCCGCCGCATCCGGCGACGAGGAAGAGCGCCAGCAGGGCGGACAGGACGCGCACCAGGCCGAGCTTAACGGTGACGAACCGGCAGTCCCCTTTCGCGAAGTGGCGGCGGTCACATACACTGGCGGGAGTTGACACCCGTCAAGTTTCCTTCAGCCCCGACGAGGAGATGGCATGACCACACCCACCATGGACGAGCACGCCAAAGTACTGGCCGACCCGACGGCATATGCCGACAACGACCGGCTTCACACGGCGCTCGCCCATCTTCGGGCCAACGAGCCTGTGGCGTGGGTCGACCTCAAGCCGTACCGCCCGTTCTGGGCGATCACCAAGCACGCCGACATCATGGCCATCGAGCGGGCGAACGACCTGTGGCTGTCCGCGCCGCGCTCGCTGCTGGCCACCGCACAGGCCGACGACTACATGAACGCCCAGCTCGAAGCCGGTACGGGCCTGCGCACACTGATCCACATGGACGATCCGCACCACCGCAAGGTGCGGGCCATCGGCGCCGACTGGTTCCGGCCGAAAGCCATGCGCGACTTGAAGATTCGCGTCGACGAGCTCGCCAAGCGCTACGTGGACCGGATGCGTGACATCGGGCCGGAGTGCGACTTCGTCACCGACATCGCGGTGCAGTTCCCGCTGTACGTGATCATGTCGCTGCTCGGCCTGCCCGAGGAGGACTACGGCCGCATGCACTCGCTCACCCAGGAGATGTTCGGCGGCGACGACGACGAGTACAAGCGCGGCGTCAGCCCCGAGGAGCAGATGGCGGTTCTGCTCGACTTCTTCGCCTACTTCGCCAAGCTGACGGCCTCGCGGCGGGAGAATCCGACCAGCGACCTCGCGTCGGCGATCGCGAACGGGAAGATCGACGGCGAGCCGATGTCGGACGTCGACACCGCGTCCTACTACGTCATCGTCGCCAGCGCAGGCCACGACACCACCAAGGATGCGATCTCCGGCGGCCTGCACGCCCTCATCGAGAACCCCGGCGAGCTGGCGCGACTGCGCGACAACCTCGACCTGATGCCGACGGCGGTCGAGGAGATGATCCGCTGGACGACGCCGGTCAAGGAGTTCATGCGCACCGCCGCCGAGGACACCGAGGTGCGCGGCGTGCCGATCGCCAAGGGCGAGTCGGTCTACCTCGCCTACGTCTCGGGCAACCGCGACGAGGAGATCTTCGACGAGCCGTTCCGCTTCGATGTCGGACGCGAGCCGAACAAGCACCTGTCGTTCGGCTACGGCGTGCACTTCTGTCTCGGCGCCGCGCTGGCGCGCATGGAGATGAACAGCCTGTTCACCGAGCTGATCCCGCGGCTGGAGTCGATCGAGCTCGCCGGCGAGGCCGAGCTCGCGGCGACGACCTTCGTCGGCGGTCTCAAGCACCTTCCGGTTCGGTACTCGCTGCGTTGAGCGGCCGCCGCGAGTATGTGGTGAGGAACGCATCGACCGCGGCGGCAGCCACGGCGCGGTAGTCGAAATCGGCCAGCGTGCTGACGCGACCGAATGCCAGCGGTCCGATCAGCAGCGCGAGAGCGGTGTTGAGGTCCACCGGCTTGAGTTCGGCGACCGCCTGCGGGCTCTCGAGCAGCCGGGTGAACGGCGCCGAGTACTCCTCGGCGATGCGCTGTCGCAGCGTCTGCACCCCGGGACTGGACCCGGGGTCGGGGATGCGCGGCATCTCGGGCCCGAACGACACCCAGGCCATCGCGGTGAGCGTGATCGGAGCTTCGGCGATCGCGTCGGCCCAACCGACGACGACGGCGAGCAGGCGATCTCGCAGGCTGCCCTCGTCAGGTGGCATCGGCGGCGGGGAGATGAGGCCGGCGAAGGACGCCGCGACGAGGTCGTTGGCGCTGGGAAAGTGCCGGTAGAGCGTCGCGCGGGCGACGTTGGCGTGCCGCGTCACGGCGTCCACGGTGACCGCTCCGGGGCCGCCCGCCCGCAGCAGGGCGGTGGCCGCCTCGAGCAGACGGGCGCGCGAGCGCGCGGGCCTCGGGTCACCGCTGGAGGCGGCCATGCGTTTCCCTCACCTCCGGACGGGGAACAGAGAGTCATCTACTTTTGAGACTGACAGTCTCAAAACTTCCCGCGGCAGAGAGAGACGACATGGTCGACGCGCCTCCGCAGTCAGACCAGGATATCCGCGGCGAAGTGGCGACACTTTCGCCTCGTGCGCGGATCTGGTTGCTCGCCGTCGCCAGCGTGGCGGTCCTGATGGTGATCGCGTCCATGGTCGCGTTGAACGCGGCGCTCCCGGACATCGCCCTGGAGACGTCGGCCACCCAGGCCCAGCTGACATGGGTCGTCGACGGATACACCCTCGCGCTGGCGTGCCTGCTGCTCCCAGCGGGGGCCCTCGGGGATCGCTACGGCAGGCGGGGGGCGCTGCTGGTGGGCCTCGCCATCTTCGCCGTGGCGTCGCTGGCCCCGGTATGGCTCGACAGTCCGATGCAGATCATCATCGCCCGCGCCGTCGCGGGCATCGGGGCAGCCTTCGTGATGCCTGCGACGCTGTCGCTATTGACCGCGGCCTTCCCGAAGTCCGAACGCAACAAGGCCGTCGGCATCTGGGCCGGCGTCGCAGGATCCGGTGCCATCTTCGGCTTCCTGGGCACCGGTGTCCTGCTGCACTTCTTCTCGTGGCAGTCCATCTTCTACGGATTCGCCGCGGGCGCCTTCGTGATGTTCGTACTGACGTGCACCATCGGCTCGTCGCGAGACGAGGCCTCGACGCCGATCGACTGGGTGGGCGGGGCGCTGATAGCGCTGTCGATCGCGGTCTTCGTCCTCGGCATCGTCGAGGCGCCGGTGCGCGGATGGACCGACCTGTGGGTGCTGGGTTGCATCGCCGGCGGTGTGGCGCTGGCGGTGGTGTTCGCACTCGTCGAGTCGCGCAGGAACCACCCCCTGCTCGACGTCCGCCTCTTCCGCAGGCCGGACTTCGCCACCGGCGCCATCGGCATCACCTTTCTGTTCCTGGCCAACTTCGGCTTCTTCTTCATCGAGATGCAGTTCATGCAGCTGGTGATGGGATACAGCGCCCTACAGACGGCTTTTGCGTTGTCGCCTCTGGCATTACCCGTACTTGCCTTCAGCGCCACGATGCATCTCTATCTGCCCAAGGTCGGATTGCGCGTCGCGGTCAGCGTCGGCCTGCTCTTCATGGCAGTCGGACTGTTCAGCATGCGGTTCCTGGAGGTCGACGCGACGTTCCTCGATCTGATGTGGCCACTGTTGCTCACCGCCACAGGCATCGGATTGTGCACGGCGCCAACGACGTCGGCGATCATGGGAGCAGTACCCGACGAGAAACAGGGTGTGGCGTCGGCAGTCAACGATGCCACGCGCGAGGTCGGTGCTGCCATCGGCATCGCGGTGGCCGGCTCGATTCTGGCGGCCGCCTACCACAGCGCGCTGGCTCCGAAGCTCACCGCGTTCCCCGAGCAGATCCGCGATGCGGCCACCGACTCGTTGGCGCACGCACTGTCGCTGTCCGAACAGTTGGGCCCGCAGGGCGAACAACTCGCGACGCTGGCACAGTCGGCGTTCCTGGAAGCCGCCGACCGCGCGCTGCTGGTACTGGCCGGAGTGCTTCTCGCGTCCGCTGCATTCGTCGCGATCTGGGCGCCGGGCCGCGACGGCAGGCAGTGGCCGTTCCTCCGCCGCGAGGCTTAGCTGACGAACTCGGCGGCCCGGTGCCCCGCCATGGCGATCGTCGCGTGCGGGCCGCGGCCCGGGATGTTCGGCAGGATCGAACCGTCCACCACCCACAGGTTCTGCACCCCGTACACGCGGCAGCGCCCGTCGACCACCGCGCCCATCTTCGCCGTTCCGCACAGATGCTGCGACGTCGACCAGACTTCCTCGGATTGCAGTGTTGCACCGGCCAATTCGCTTGCCAAACGAGCGCCCTCGCGCAGCAGCTCGACGTCGGCGGGGGCACTGTCGTACCGATGCTCGATCAGGGGGTCAGTGTCAGGGTCGGGCGAAACGATACGGATGCGGCCCCGCGACCGGGGTCGCATCAGCGCCACCCCGAGATGCGGGCGATCGGTGGGGTCGTCACGCCGGCCGGTCGTCATCGCGCCGAAACCAGCCGTGTAGGGCCGCATCTCCATCCCGTCTGCGGTCGTGAGCACGGCTTCCAACGGGGGCACCCCGTCGGTCGCCTGCCACGTCACCGGCAGCACCCATTCGGGATGGTCGACGGTGTCGACACCGACGGGAAGATTCCGTGTGACGGGCACCCCGGCGGCGCGCAGCACGGGTTCAGGGCCGACCCCGGACACCATCAGCAGCTGCGCCGTCGCGATGGCCCCTGCACATACGACGACCCGGTCGGCGCTCAGCGACACCGCGCCGGCCGGACCGACACAGTCCACGGCGATGACCCGCTCACCCGCGAGCCGCAACCGCACCACCCGGGTGTCTGTCCGCACCGTCAGGTTCGGGCGCCCGAGGGCCGGTTGCAGGAATGCCCCGCCCGGGCCGACGCGGGTACCGCGATCGATGTTGAGCGGTACGGCGCCGACACCGGGCAGCAGCGGATGCTCCGGTGTCGAACCGTTGAGGTCGTCGATCCAGTCGAAGCCGGCGTGGCGGGCAGCCTCGACGAAAGACGCTGTGCAGCCGTTGAATTCAGCGACCCGCCGGACACTGATCGGGCCGTCGGACCCGTGTAGCGGACCAGCGAAGTCCAGGTCGGTCTCGATGGCTCTGAAGTGCGGAAGGACCTCGTCCCACGTCCAGCCGTCGATGCCCCAGGCGTCGACGTCGGACGGGAGGGCCCGACAGAAGTAACCGCCGTTGACGGCGCCGGAGCCGCCGACGACCTGGCCGCGCATGAGCTGGGTGTAGCGCCGAGGCGCGTCGGTCAGCGCGCTCGGGTAGCGGCGGACCAGCTCGCTGGCCACGCCGATCGGCAGTCGCAGCGCGTCGCGGATCTGGCTGGCGACCCGCGGGTCGGAGGGGCCGGGGCCCGCCTCCACAACTGTGACCTGGCAGCTGCCGTCGGCGGAAAGACGTTCCGCCAGGACCGAACCCGCGCTGCCGGCCCCGACGATCAGTACATCGGCCACTCAGGTCCGGATCTGCGGCTTGAGGGCTCCGGCGTGACGTTCGCGGACCACGCCGGTCCACAGCCCGAGGCCGTAGGCGATGTCGTCGATCCGCTTGAGCAGGACGTAGGTGAGCAACCCCACGCGTTTGGTGTCCTCGTCGGCATTGCCGTTGCGGGTGGCCCAATCGAAGACGCCGTCGAGCACGGCGGCCACCACCACGACGCGGCGACAGCGCTTCGACAGCACCGCGGCCACCAGAGCGATGGGCCAGTAGTGCCGGCAGATCGCCGACGCCAGCTGCAGCGCGGCAGACCACAGCCCGTGCGCCGCCACGACGGCGACCTCCATGGGCTCGGTCTGCACGGTGGACAGCGACTTCGCGATGCGGCGTCCGGTGATCGCGGCGACGGCGACCGAGGCGAGGTAGCCGATGCCGGAGCCGATGGCGACGAGCATCCAGACCACCAGGGTCCAGCCCGAGATCACCAGCGGCGCCGTCTTCCCGGGATGGCGGATGGTCAGCGGCGCCGCCGAACCGCCGTAGAAAGACTTGCGGGCGAACCACTTTCGCAGCTCGGTGCGGTGATCGTGAGCGACCAGGGCGATCGGTTCATAGCGCAGCCGGGCCCCCGCCTCGTTGAGGCGCCAGCACAGGTCGACATCCTCGCCGGAGGCCAGGCTCTCGTCGAAGCCGCCCACGTCGAGCAGCGCGCTGCGCCGGCAGATGATCGCCGCGCTGGGCACGTAGGACACCGTCCCGAACGGAATCACCGGCGCTTCGCGCAGTCCGAGATCCAGCGACGAGCGCACCGCCTCGTAGCGGGCGACCACGCTGTCGGAGTGCTCCAGAGCGATGATGCGGGGGGCCACCAGGGCCACCGCAGGATCGCAGAAGTGGCCGAGCAGGGCTTCCAGCCACCCGCGGCGGGGCACCACGTCGGAGTCCAGGAACGCGACGAAGTCGGTGTTGCAGACGGCCAGGCCGGCGTTACGGGCCGCCGCGGGCCCCTTGCTCCTGCCATTTCGCAGGATGCGCACGTCGCAGTGCATCGTCGCGAAGTCGGCTTCCCGCACCGGCCGTGACGAACCGTCGTCCACGATGACGACCTTCAGGCCGCGGAGGGCAGCCACCAGCCGGATGATGCCAGAATGGTTGTCGCGCACCGGAATAACGACGGTGACGTCGCGGTGCGAGGGACCGCTCAGCGGCCGGGGGTGCGCGACGGTGGCGTCGAGCAGGGTTCGTGCCAGTTGCGCGCTGACCGCGTCGTGCACCTCGAGCCTGCCGCCGTTGAGCATCGTCTGGGCGGCGGGGGCCAGTCGGAGCAGCCGGGTGGGCGATCCGCCGAGCAGTGCCGCGCCCTCGCCGAGGACGCGCACGCGCCGGTCCACCTGGACGGCGAACCCGTCAGGGAGTCGCGGCCCCGTCATGTCAACATCCCCTCGCGATCAGGTGCCCACCGAGCGACGCGGCCTGCGCACGCATCCACCATTTCGGCAAAGATCTTCCTCCCCTCGTCCGCTGTCGCCGTGGTGGGGTCCCCCAAGACCCCCAGCGAACTCACGGCCGCAACACCCCCGCGACGCATCTCTGGCAGCAGCTCCGACAGCGGAGCCCGGTTTCCCGCTACCCGTTCATCTTGCCTCACCACGTCGGGTGAAATATGTAGCAATACAGATGTTTCGGTATGCCCGGCATGGGCATCGGCGTTGCTGGCGACGCAGGGGCACCATGCCGCGTCGCGCCCCTCGTACCGCAGCAGCGCGACCGCACGCCGCAGTGCCTCGACGTTTCCACCGTGCCCGTTGACGAAGACCAGCCGCGACGACCACCGACAGGCAGATCGGGCGAATTCGACCAGAAGTTCCGCCAGTGCCTGTGTGCCGATCGACACTGTGCCGGCAAAGCCTTCGTGCTCGCCACTCGCGCCGTAGGCGATGGCCGGGGCGAGGAGCCACGTGGCTTCCTCACGGGTCCGCAGCAGCGTGACGAGCGACTCTGCGACGGCCGTGGCGATGCGTGTATCCGTGTCCAGCGGGAGGTGGGGTCCGTGCTGCTCGGTGGAACCAACGGGAACGATCAGCGCCGCAGATGCGTCATTGAGCTGCCTCGACGTCGAGTTCCCGAGCTCACGGGGGAAGACCACGCGACGATGGTAGGCCGAATTCACCTGGCGTGCGCCAAATGTTGGCGCATGCGTGGCAATTGATTTCCCGTCGCCCGGCGGGTCCGGGAGCCGCACGTTCACGGCAGCCCCCGCAGCCACGCCAGCACCAGGGCGTCCGTGCCTGCGTCAGGCTCCGAGGGTGCGCGTGAACCCGTCGGGAACGAGGATGTCCTCACGGGTCAGCTCGTGGATCGAGGATTTGCCGAGGCCCCTCAGCGCCGAGTCGATACCACCGCTGAGAATGTCCAGAACGTTCTCCACACCCGCCTGGCCGTTGGCCGCCAGGCCCCAGAGGTACGCCCGGCCGATCATGACCGCGCGAGCACCCAGAGCTACCGCCTTGACGACGTCGCTCCCACGCCGGATCCCGCCGTCCAGCAAAACCTCGACCTGGTCGCCGACCGCGTCGGCGATCGCGGGCAGGCAACGGATCGCGGCAGGGGTGCCGTCGAGGTTGTTGCCACCGTGGTTGGACACGGTGATCGCTGAAACCCCCGCGTCCACAGCACGTTTCGCGTCATCCACCCGGACCATGCCCTTGAGCAGGAAAGGCCCACCCCACTGCTCCCGCAGCCAGGCCACGTCTTCCCAGGTCGGAGGTGGTGTCCCCATCCATTCGCCGTAGGCCTCGAAGAAGGTGGGCCCCGGCTCGCCCAGCCTGCCCTGGTTGGGAACCCGCAGGTCCGGCGGGCGCAGGCCCTTACCGAAGCTCCACAGCCAGCGAGGCCTCGTCAACACCTCGGGCGCCATGCGGATCATGGTCTTCAGATCCATCTGCTCCGGGATCTTCGGACTCCCCCAGTCGCGACCGTGGCTGAAGCTCCAGTCGGTGGTCAGGATCAGACCCTTGGCGCCCGCGGCCCTGGCGCGCTCCATGCGCGCGGCGATGGCGTCGCGGCTGCCCAGCCAGTAGATCTGGAAGAAGATCTTGTCGTTGACCGCGGTCACTTCCTCCATCGGCTTGCTCGCGAACGACGACAGGCCCATCGCGGTGCCGCGCGCCGCGGCGGCCCGCGCCACGGCGACCTCACCGTCGGGATGAACAGCCTGCACGCCCGTGGGCGAGATGATGACGGGGAACGGAATGTCCTGTCCCATCACGGTTGTCGCCATCTCACGCTTCTCGGTGGCGCCCACGACGTGCGGGGCGAAGCCTAGTTCGGCGAACGCCTCGACGTTGTCGGAGACCGACACGCCTTTTTCGCTGGCGGAGATCAGCGACGAGTAGGCGGATTTCGGGAGCCGCTTCTTCGCCCGTTGCTGGGCGATCGCGACGGTTTCGAACCATGCATCTCGTGCCATTGTCAGACTGGACTTTCGTTGCAGAACTTCTTCGGAGGCGCTCCGGCACCGACCGGGCGCCGGGGAGGAGCGCTCAGCAGGGTGAGCGGAATCGGGCCTTTCGGCGTGTTGCGTCCGCCGGCGCGGGAGTGATCCACGCTCGACTTCGGCTTGTCACGTTCGAGCGCCAACGCAGGCTCGCCGTAGCCCTGCACGCACTCGGGGTCGGGGCCGTCCATCGGCAGGCCCGTGAAGAACTTGGCGGCCATGCATCCGCCGCGGCACGCGTCGTAGTGGTCGCAACCGCCGCAGGCGCCTGCGGATTGCGGTTCGCGGAGCTCACGGAAGAGCTCGGAATTTCGCCACACGTCCTGGAAACCATTGCTGGACAGGATGTTTCCTGCCAGGAACTTGTCGTGGATGGCGAACGGGCAGGCGTACACATCGCCGACCGGGTCGATCAGGCAGACCACGCGGCCCGCGCCGCACAGGTTGAGGCCGGCCAGCGCGCCGGGCTCACCAAGACCCGACAGGTGGAAGAACGAATCGCCGGTGAGCACGCGCTCCCCATGGGCGACGAGCCAGTCGTAGAGCTGGACCTGCTGGGCGGATGTCGGGTGCAGGTCGTCCCACACGTCGGCGCCGCGGCCGGACGGGCGCAGCCGGGTGATGCGCAGCGTGGCGCCGTAGTTGTCGGCGAGCGCCTTGAAATCGTCGAGTTGGTCGATGTTGTGGCGGGTGACGACGACCGAGATCTTGGCGTCTTTGAAGCCGGCCTCTTTGAGGTTTTCCAACGCGCGCACGGCCATCGCGAACGAACCGGGGCCGCGCACGGCGTCGTTGACCTCCGCCGTGGCTCCGTCCAGGGAGATCTGGACGTCGACGTAGTCGCTGGCGGCGAGCTTGGCGGCCACCTCTTTGTCGATCCGCACGCCGTTGGTGGAGAACTTCACGCCGACGTGGTGCTCGGTGGCGTAGTCCACGAGCTCCCAGAAGTCGCTGCGTACCGTCGGCTCGCCACCGCCGATGTTCACGTAGAACACCTGCATCCGCTCGAGCTCGTCGATGATCGCCTTGCACTGCTCGGTCGACAGCTCGCGCGGATCGCGCTTGCCCGACGACGAGAGGCAGTGCACACACGACAGATTGCACGCGTACGTCAGCTCCCAGGTCAGACAGATCGGCGCGTCGAGGCCGCGCTCGAACTGGTCGACCAGACGGGGCACCGGGGCTGCCAGTGTCATGAATTCTCTCCTGGATCGGCGATCAGCATCTTGGACTGGACGAGCACGCCCAGCGCGTGCAAGTAGGGCGCCTGATCGTTGTCGTCGATTCCTGCGGCGCGGCAGGCGGATCGAGCGTCGGGGTGATCGGACAGCGAGTTGATCACCTCGACGATCGTCCGGTTCTTCAGGAACGACAGCTTGCGGGTTCCGAAGTGGTAGAGCAGCGCGCCGAACGGTTCGGGCCGCACCGCCACCTGCGGGTGCAACCGCCAGTGCCGGTCGGCATCGAAAGTCGTCGGCGCGGTCATGCTCAGTAGACCCCGCACATCCCGTCGATCGAGACCTCTTCGACGAGGCTCTCGGTGACCAGTTCCTCGGTCTCGTGCTGATTTGGCTCCATACTGACCTCACTCTCGACATTTGTGACGTAGGTCGCTAACAATAAGACACCGAGTGCCGAAACGGAAGGCCGGATCGTGACGGGCGCCACCAAGCCGCGCGTGGGTCGTCGTCGCACGACGAGCTGGGAACACATCAGCGACGTCGCGATCGACCTGTTCGTGGCGCGCGGATTCGACGACGTCAGCGTCGACGACGTCGCCGCCGCGGCCGGAATCGCCCGCAGGACGCTGTTCCGCTACTACCCCTCCAAGAGCGCGCTGCCCTGGGGCGACTTCGACGCCCACCTCGACATGATGCGCGGGATGCTGGCCGAGCTCGACCCCAGCGTGCCGATCCGCGATGCGCTGCGCACCGCGCTGCTGGCGTTCAACGACTTCGACGACGGCGACAGGCACCGGCAACGTATGCGCCTGATCCTGGAAACCGAAGCACTGCAAGCCTATTCGATGACAATGTATGCAGGCTGGCGGGCGGTGGTCGCCGCATTCGTAGCCGGCCGCCTGCAGGTGTCCGAGTCCGATCTCGTGCCGCAGACGGTGGCCTGGACGATGCTCGCGGTGTCCCTGTCGGCCTACGAGTACTGGCTGGCCGATGAGTCCGCGTCGTTGGCGCAGTCGCTCGGCGATGCGTTCGACCTGCTCGCGTCAGGTCTCGCCGATCTCGAAATCGGGGTGTCGGAGTTCGGGCGCCGGCGGCGACGATAGAGATGTGAGCACCAGATCGGAGGGCGGCACCGCTCCCCGGACCCTGCTCGAGCTGTACGACGACGCCCTGCCCGCGGTCTACGGGTATTTCGTCAGGCGGTGCGGTGACCGGGGGACGGCCGAGGACCTCACGTCGGAGACTTTTCTGGCGGCGATGGATGCCGCCAGAAAACCGTCGCCGCCGCAGATCAGCGTGCCGTGGCTGATCGGAGTGGCGCGCCACAAACTGGCCGACCATTACCGCCGGCGCCATTCGGTGCCGGTGGCCGAGATACCCGAGCCGACCGACCCCGCAGACGAATGGGACGCCGAGCTCGACCGCATTGTCGCCGAGCACGTTCTGGCCGGCCTGCCCGAGCAGCACCGCACCGTGCTGACGCTGCGCTATCTCGACGACTGCTCGGTGCCCGAGTGCGCCGAGCTGATCGGACGCACCGTGCACGCGACAGAAGCACTGCTGGTGCGGGCACGACGGGCGTTCCGAGCGCACTACCCGCAACCGGAGGGAGGCCACCCGTGACAGACCCATTGGACGTGCTTCACACCGGCGACCTCCCTGTCGCACCGGACCCGCTGTTCGC
Organism: Mycobacterium bulgaricum; assembly: GCF_041287165.2. NCBI lineage: Bacteria > Bacillati > Actinomycetota > Actinomycetes > Mycobacteriales > Mycobacteriaceae > Mycobacterium > Mycobacterium bulgaricum. The sequence goes on from NZ_JBGGKV020000002.1 coordinate 408,089, forward strand.
GGCGCGGCTGCGGTCACGTCTCGAAGCGGTGGTGAATCTTGTTGAGCAGCAACCCGATCGAACGCAAGGAGTGACCATGAGTGGTACCGACACGGCCCTGGCCGGTGCGGCGGTCCCCTATCTGACGGTCAACGACGCCCGAGCCGCCCTCACCTGGTACGTCGACGTCCTCGGCGCCCGGCTGATCGCAGACCCGGTCGAAATGGACGACGGCCGCATCGGCCACGCCGAACTGGCGGTTGGGACCGGCGTGCTCTACCTGGCTGACGAATACCCGGAGATCGGGCTGAAAGCCCCGTCGCCACAGGCTGTTTCGGTGAGCCTGATGCTCACGGTCGACTCAGCCGACCGTGTGCTGGAGCTCGCCCGCGCCCGGGGCGCGCAGGTGCAGCGCGAACCCTACGAGAACTACGGATCGCGCACCGCGACGATTGTCGACCCGTTCGGGCATCGGTGGATGCTGACCGGCCCGACCACCGGCGCCGCCGTGCCCATCCAGCACGGCGATGTCGGGTACGTCTCGGTGTGGACGCCGGATGCGGAGCGGGCCGCTGCCTTCTACGGTCACGTGCTCGGATGGGTGTACGACCCCGGGTCACACAGGGTGACCAACACCGGGCAGCGCATCGGCATCTTCTCGGTCCCGGGAAAGAACACCCTGTTCTGCTGCTACGCGGTCACGGACCTCGACGGCGCGCGCGCCGCCATCGTGGCCGGCGGCGGCAGCGTCGACGATGTGACGGAATTCGATTTCGGGTCCGTTCTCGGCGCAACCGACCCGCAGGGCGGTGAATTCGCCGTGTACGAGCCGACTTCCGGCCAACCGCGGCCGTTGCTGAACGGCGGGGGCCCCGGCGAGCTGTCCTACATCACCTACGAAGTGCCGGATTCGGCGGCCTTCAAGGCGTTCTACAGCCGACTGCTGTTCTGGACTTTCGAACCGGGTCACATCGACGACGGCTGGCAGGTCACGTCGACGCATCCGATGGCAGGGGCGGCGGGAGGCAGCGCCGCACCGGTGACCGTGCCGATGTGGACGGTTGCAGATATCGAGTCCGCCGTCCGTCGAGTCCGGGAGGCGGGTGGCACGGTGATCGAGGACCCGTCGCGGCAGCCGTACGGGATATCGGCGCTGTGCACCGACGACCAGGACACCCGCTTCTACCTCGGGGAGTTCTGACCGAAGGCGACCGCCAGCGACTGCGGGCCGCGGATCGCAGGCGTGTCGCGCCAGACCGGGGCGCCCACCAGAGCCGGGGTACGCCCCAGGACTCGACGCAGCGCTGTGGTCAGTTCCGACCGGGCCAGCGCGGAGCCCAGGCAGTAGTGCGCTCCGTAGCCGAAAGACAACGGGGCGGGGCCTTTCCGGTCGGGACGCAAGCTGTCGGCATCGTCGAAGATCAGCGGATCACGATTGGCGGATGCGAGGACCACCAGCGCTGGCTCGCCGGCGCGGATCGTCACGTCGCCCATCGTCTGGTCCCGGGTTGCGGTTCTCGCAACCGCCTGCACGGGCCCGTCCAGGCGGAGCAGTTCGGTGATCAGGTCCGCGTCCACGGCAGGCTGCTCTTCGAGTGCGAGCAACCGCACCAGGCCTGCGCCCAACAGGTTGGCCGTCGTCTCGTGCCCGGCGACGGCGATGATCACCGCGGTGACCACGACGTCGTCGAGCTCGAGGTCTGCGCCGGTCGCGATGAAGCTGAGCAGGTCGTCGCCCGGGTGAGCGCGTCGGTCCGCGGCCAGGGGCAGAAACTCCGTCAGCAGCGTGGCCAACGCGGCAGCGCCATGCTGGATTGCCTCGGGATCCCCGATGTCGCTGAGCATCCGCGCGACGGCGTGAGACTCTTCGCGGAGCAGTCGGGCGGAGTCGATCTCGAGGCCCAGCCAGGCGGCCGCGACCGCGATAGGCAGGGGCAGCGCGATGTCTGACATGAAATCGAAGGCCGCGCCGGTGGGGATGGTGTCGATGGCCGCCGCGGCGATCGCGTCGATGCCCTCTTGGAGGCCAGCGATGAATGACCGGGTGAACACGTCGCGGACGGCGCCGCGCAGCCGCTGATGGTTGGCGCCGTCGGTGGCCAACATGTTGCGGTGCAGTAGTTCTGGGTCTGTGACGCGCAGGAACGGTGCCGCGATGGGGTTCGCCGCGAGATCGCTGGTCCAGCCTGCGCCGGCCAGGGCGTGCTGCGCGGCGCGATAGCCGAGGATCAGCCAGCTTCGGGTGGCGTCGTCCCAGACCACGTCGCCCTCTCGCCGACGTCGCTCGTAATACGGGTACGGGTCGGCAGCGTCCCAGGGCAACCGCGTGGTGTCAGGGGCGGTCATGGTGGTCCAATCCGAGCGGGAGGCCGCGCTCGCGGACCCACGCGTGATGCAGCTTGCCGAGTTCGGTCACGGGCTCGGCAACCCCGTCGATGTCCTCTCCGATCGCGCGGATCGGCAACGTGGCATTCAATCCGACGGCCACCGCGGTGAAAGCCATTGTGATCCGTGAGGTGAACGCAAACTCTGCGGACAGGGTCAGCTGCGAAATCACATTGCGGTCGTCGTGCACGGCGAAGAAGCCACTGATCACACTGCCGAAAGCGTCAGAGGTGTAGGTCGCCGGTTGCGGACCCGAGATCTCGCGCGTGGCAGTGCTCAGCCAGGGGCGCAGGTCCTCGGCGTCCAGAGACGAGCCGGGCTCGATGAAGCCCAACTGCGCCATGTACTTTCGACAGTCCTCCATCCGCCCGTCGATCGCTGCGCGCAGGTTCGCCACCCACACCCACCGAAGGTCTTCGGGCAGCGTGGAGACACAACCGAAGTCGAGGAAACCCACCGTCCCGTCAGGGTGGAAGCGGTAGTTGCCCGGATGCGGATCGGCATGGACCAGATTCGAATGCCGGTAGTTACCCTCGATGAACCGACTGATCACCTCGGTCCAGGTGTTTTTCAGATCCTGCTCGGCGCGCTGCGCCGCGCCCCAGCCCATTCCGTCGAGATGCGTCATCGTCACGACCCGATCATTCGATGCGCTCCGAATCACCTCGGGGACACAGATGAACGGATGACCGCGATACAACTCACTGAAGGCCGTGATCATGTTCGCTTCATGCCGATAGTCGACCTCATCGGCGATCCGCGCCGCCGCTTCGCGGGCGACGGCGCGCAGATCGAGCTTCATGCCCGACGCTGCCATCGCGAAGCGGAGGAAGCTCACCACCAGTTCGGTATTCGCGAGATCGTCTCGGATCGCCCGCGCTACGCCGGGATACTGGATCTTCACGACGACGTCACGCCCGTCGCGCAGTACTGCCCGGTGCACCTGGCCGATCGATGCGGCGGCCAAAGGCTCGTCGTCGAAGTCGACGAAATGTTCAGCAGTGGACCCGATTTCCGATGCGAGAACCTCGTGGACCAGGTCGCGATGCATGGGCGGTGCGTCGGCCTGCAGCCGGGCCAAAGCCTTCTGATACGGGTCGAAGCCGCCCGTCCCCATCGAACCGGCGTCGATCATGGACAGAATCTGGCCGGCCTTCATCAGCACGCCCCGCGAGTGCCCGAGGAGTTCCGCGTAGCGCTCCGCGGTGCGTTCGTGGAACCGGTCGACAGCGCCGCCGTCGCCCGCCCGCTCGCGCAGTCCGGCCACGACGCGCCCGCCCGCCGCCCTGGCGGTGAAGCCGGCCAGCGGCATCGTCCGCCGGACGCGCCCACGGGGAACGGCACGACCACTGTCCGCCATGCTCACCTCCAGAGACTGCTTACCGTAGTAAAGTGACTACTGTTTCAAGTTAAGTGATCACTTGGGAGAGGTCAATGGCAGCAGCCGCACCGACGCGAGAACGGCTGGTCATCGAAGCGATGCGGCTGTTCAGCGCCAAAGGATTCGAGGCGACCAGCGTGGCCCAAATTGAATCGGCCGCCGGTCTTGCCGCCGGATCAGGGGCCCTCTATCACCACTTCAAGTCCAAGGAAGCGCTGCTTGACGCCGGCATCGACCGTCAGCTGGATCGTCGCAGCGCCATGTCGGATATCCGCGCGCTGTTCGCCGGATTGGGCGACCTCGATGCCGAGCTCACCGCACTGGGTCGCTATCTGCTGACAGTGGTCGACGAGGAGATCGAGCTATTGCAGATCGCGGCGCGCACCCCCAGTGGACGATCCGCCCGCCTCGACACCGCGTATGCCGCACTGGTCAACGGTCTCAATGCCGAACTCGGCGAATGGGTCTCGGCGTGGGCACCGCAATTGCCGGCGCAGCAGGTCACCGTTCTCGCCTCGCTGGGCATCAACAGCATTCTCGGTGCACGGTTCTCGACGAGCCTCTTCCGCCAGCCGGAGGCACGCGTCAGCGATGAGGAGTATCTCGCTGAATGGACGGCAATGCTCGCCGCCAGAGTCAAAGCCCAGCGTTAGAAGGGCGGCGGGTCGTCGCCGCAGTCGGGTGGCGGCTGCGGGCGCTGTGCCTGTAGCTCAAGGGCGCGTTGGGCAGCGTTGTCCTCACGTTCGGCTTTGATGCGTGCCGCCCTGTCGGCGGCGCGAGTGCGCTGCCGCTTGGGCATCTGATCGATCTTGTCGAAATCCGGTGGCGGCTGGGTCATCGGCGGCAGTTCGGCCGTCGTCGTGTTCCACGCGGGAAAAAACAGCCGACTGCCGGGTGTCGTTGTGTAGGCCTGGCCGGAAGGAGTCGTCCAGATGACCGTGCCGTCGGGCAACTGCCTATCGCGCCAGCCGTCGGGACCACCCCAGAAGGTCTTCATGAGGTGATGAGTTCGGCACTTGCAGTGCAGGTTTGACGCATGAGTGGGACCGTAGGGGTAGGGCACGACGTGGTCGACATCGCAGCGGTCCGCGGGAACGTCGCACCCCGGGAAGCGACAGAACATGTCGCGGGCGCGAACGAATGCGGCCAGCTTGGCCGACGGCTGATAGTGCGGCTCGGGATCGGGGCCGGGCTGCCACAGCGGCTTGATCGTCGCTCCGCCGCGGATCGTCTCTGCCAATACTGCAACAGGCAGGACCTGCGCCCCGGGTAGCAACGCCACGCCGGAATCCTTCGCATGGGAATCGGACTCGGACTTGCCTTCGGACGCGACCAACTGCTGCGCGGAATCGACCGCGGCCTGATCGGCGATCACATGAATGACCACGTTCGATTTCACCGGGCCTCTGGTGGCGCACTTCGGCGATCCACATCGGCAGGGCAGGTGGTCTTCGCCGCGGCCGATCGCACCCATCGCGTCCGACCGCCGCTCCCCCATCGACCGCGGATCCGAGTCACAGAGACCCTTCACGAGTCTGGCGATCCGAGTCCGGTACGCCGCGGCGTCGGGAGGCAGCAGAAGTCCCCACATCGACGTGACGTCGGTGGGGTCGTCATGAGCGCCGATGTGGATGTCCCGCTTCTTGAGGACTTCCTTCGTGCGACGCACCGCGTCGGGGTCGTAGCGCTCGATCTCGGCGTTGATCTCCTTGACCAGCTTCTCGTCCGACAGCGGCCCCCACGTCTCGGTCTTCGCCGCCAGTGCCGCGTCAACGACGGCGATGACCTGGTCGGTGACCAGACGGGTGCGCCAGGTGATCTCGGAGATCAGCCGAGCGCTCAGCCGCCCTCGCACATAGAGCGCTGCGACCTTGGGCAGCCGGTAGCGCAGCGCCGTCGCGATGCACATCTGAGCCGAGGCGCGGTGCTGACTCATCGTCAGCGCGGCTCCGACATGGCATGCCGCATTCCTCCATGGATCGAAGGCCCACAGGCCGCGTTCGTCGTCCTCCTCGACAGTCAGATCCACCAATTCGGCGATCGCGGCCAACTTCCGCGCACCGGCCTGGGCCTCCTCGCGCGCAGCCTGTTCGATGGCGGCCAAAAGGGCCGACTCATCTCGCCCCTCATAAAGATCATCGAACATGTGTTCTATTATGCCCGGCCCCACCGACGGATCAACGCACCGATTTCTGCCAGCCGCCCGTCAATCCCTGCCAACCGAAATGGACGCGATGAGCTGGGGGTTCAACCAATCAGATCACCAAGATCGACAACCGAGAAAGAAGCAACACCATGAAGAACCTGACCACCGCCACCGCCGCAGCCGCCACCCTGTCCGCCGCGTTCCTGGGTCTGGCCGCCCCCGCACTGGCCGCCCCGTCCGGCGCCGGCGACGCTCAAGCCACCATCGCGCAGCTCGAAGCCGACGGCAACCGCGTCATCGTCCAGAAGCAGTCCGATGCCTCGCTGGCCGACGCCGACGTGGTCAGCGTCAACCGCGGCGCCCCCATCCGCGGCACCGTGATGGACAACTTCGGCGACCGCACCTACCAGCAGACCATCACCGGCTACGTCTACTACGTCAACGTGAAGTGACTAACCGATCAAGTCTGAAATCGGCGCTCCCGCAGCAATTTTCGCCCGCACCTTCATGACCTTACCCGGGAATCCGCCGCCGACCACGCCGACGACCACCCCGTCACGCTCGTAGTAGGCGAGGAACTTGCGACCGTCGTCCTCGACGATGTGCACGGTGTCGGTGGCCTCGGGCTCGCCGAGGGCCTGAATCTTTACGTCGTACTGGTCGCTCCAGAAGTACGGCACCGACACCGCGGCCGGTGGTTCCTGGCCGAGCATCGACGGCACCAGCACTCGCGCCTGGTCGGCCACGTTGCTCCAATGCTCCACGCGCACTTGGCCTCCGACGGTGTCGCGCCAAGAGGCGACATCACCGATCGCCCATACGTTCGGTGCGCTGGTGCGCCCGGCCTCGTCACAGACCACGCCGTTGTCGATCTCAAGGCCACTGTCCTCCAGCCACGCCGTCGCCGGATGGGACCCGATCCCGACGATCACGATGTCGGCGTCGAGTTCCGTCCCGTCACTCAGCGTCACCTTCCGCACCCGGTCGTCGCCGCTCACATCGGAAACCCCGACACCACAACGCACATCGACACCTTCGGCACGATGCAGCCGGGTCACCAGATCGCCGATCTGCTGGCCGAGCACAGAGGCCAGCGGCGCGGCCTGTGGCTCGACCAGAACGACGTCGACACCCATCTTGCGCAGGCTCGCCGCGACCTCGCAGCCAATGAACCCCGCGCCGACGACGACCGCGCGGCTGGCCGTGTCCGCTTCCTTGCGCAGAGCCAGGCTCTCGTCGAAGTTGCGCAGCACATGGATGCCCGGCAGGTCGGGGAACGACTTGATGCGCTTGGGCACCAGTCCCGTCGCGATGACGAGCTCGTCGTAGCCCAACTGCGAGCCGTCGGCCAGCGTCAACGTCCTGGCAGCGGTGTCGACCGATTTCGCGCCGTTGCCGAGCAGCACGGTGATGTTGTTCTCGGCGTAGAACTCGGCCGGCTTCAGCGTGACGTCATCGGTCTCGGCACGTAGCACTTCCTTCGACAACGGCGGCCGGTCATACGGAAGGTGATCCTCGTCGGAGACGATCGTGACCGCGCCGGAGTACTCGGAGCGGCGCAGCTGCTCGGCGGTACGAGCGGCGGCAAGCCCTCCACCGACGATCACGACGCCGCCTGAACCGAGGGAGCCGCCGGAAACCTCTGATGTGCCCACTTGGGTGTTTTACACGATGGACCAGATCTGATGCGCGCCACCCCACGCGCAGGTGCTCAGCTCGGAGCGCGCTCGATGATGTTGGACAACACGACGATGCTCTCGCTGCGCTCGATGTCCGCGCTCGAGCGGATCCGCTCCAACGCCTCCTCCAGGTGCCGCATGTCGCGTGCCAGCACGTGCAGCATCGCATCGGCCGTGCCCGTCACCGTTGCCGCGCCGACAACCTCGGGTATGTCCTTCCACGCCGCGCGCAGCTCGGCGGGGGCGATGGTGCCGTGGCAGAACACCTGGACGAACGCCTCCGTCGTCCACCCGAGCGCGTTGCGATCGATCACCGTGGTGAAGCCCTTGATCACACCGTGGTCCAGCATGCGGTCGACTCGTCGCTTGACCGCCGGCGCCGACAGGTTCACCCGCTGTCCGATGTCGGCGAACGTGGCCCGCGCGTTGTCGGCGAGTTCAGCCAGAATTTGTTCGTCTGTTTCGTCCAGACGGTCCACATTCACCCCTACGCAATAAAACGCCGTTTCGCTACCTAACGCGTAACGAATCTTAACCAGACACGCAATGACCGTCGATTGATTGCGCGAATTGCCGGTCATATCGTTGCTCGTATGACGATGGACATCGCCGCTGCACCAGTCGCCGAACCCGCCGCCGACCGCCGCGCCGCCCGCACCCGTCGCTACCTCATGACCACCCCGACGTTCTTCGCAGTCGAGTACGTCATCAATCCGTGGATGGATGCGTCCACCCCCGTCGACACAAACCTCGCGCTGGCCCAGTGGGACGCGCTGCGCAGGACATACCTCGACCTCGGTCACCGCGTGGAGATCATCGAGCCCATCACCGGGCTTCCCGACATGGTCTACGCGGCCAACGGCGGCACCATCATCAACGGACGCGCCGTCGTCGCCCGTTTTGCCCACGCGGAGCGGGCAGGCGAGGCAATCGCTTACGCGAGGTGGATGGCGGACAACGGATACCAACCGTTCGAGACGCGCCATGTCAACGAGGGGCAGGGCGACTTCCTGGCCGTCGGCGCCCGCATCCTGGCCGGCTTCGGCTTCCGCACCGACAGTCGCGCTCACGACGAGGTCGCCGACCACGTCGGAATGGACGTCGTCAGCCTGGAACTGGTCGACCCTCGCTTCTATCACCTCGACACCGCGCTCGCGGTCCTCGACGACTCGACCGTTGCGTACTACCCGCCGGCGTTCTCTGACGAGTCCCGCGTCGTACTGGAGCGGATGTTCCCCGACGCCATCGAGGTCACCAGCGCCGACGCCTACGTCCTCGGCCTCAACGTCGTCTCCGACGGCCGCAACGTCGTGCTGCCCGCCGCGGCCACCGGGTTCGCCGAACAACTCCGACTCGCCGGTTTTCGCCCCGTCGGGGTGGACCTCTCCGAACTGCTCAAGGGCGGCGGTTCGGTGAAATGTTGCACGCTGGAGGTACATTCGTGACGGCCATGAAATCCGTGACCGAGGCTATCGTCGAGCTCGACAACCGCCACGTCGCTCACAACTACTCTCCGCTGCCGGTCGTCGCGGCCAGCGCCGAGGGTGTCTGGATCACCGACGTCGAAGGCCGTCGCTACCTGGACTGCCTCGCCGCGTATTCCGCCGTTAACTTCGGACATCGCAACCCCGAGGTGACCGCCGCCGCGCATGCGCAGCTCGACGCCGTGACACTCGTCAGCCGCGCCTTTCACTCCGACCGGCTCGCCCCGTTCTGCGCCGCGTTGGCCGACCTGTGCGGCAAGGACATGGTGCTGCCGATGAACAGCGGCGCCGAGGCTGTCGAAAGCGGCATCAAGGTCGCACGCAAGTGGGGCACCGACGTCAAGGGAGTCGACAACTCGAACATCGTGGTGGCGCAGAACAACTTCCACGGCCGAACCACCACGATCATCAGCTTTTCCGACGACGAGACGGCGCGCCGCGGCTTCGGCCCCTACACCCCTGGATTCCGGTCGGTGCCGTTCGGCGACGCCGACGCCATGGCCCGCGCGATCGACGGGAACACGGTCGCCGTCCTGCTCGAACCCATCCAGGGCGAGGCCGGGATCATCGTGCCTGCCGACGACTACCTGCCGCGGGTGCGCGCCCTGTGCACCGAACGCAACGTGCTGATGATCGCCGACGAAATCCAATCCGGCCTCGCGCGGACCGGACGCACCTTCGCCTGCGACCACTGGGGCGTCGTTCCCGACATCTATCTGCTGGGTAAGGCTCTTGGCGGCGGGGTGATGCCGCTGTCGGCGGTCGTCGCCGACCGCCACGTTCTGGAGGTCCTGCATCCGGGTGAGCACGGCTCCACCTTCGGCGGCAATCCGCTGGCTGCGGCAATCGGCTCCACCGTCGTCGCCATGCTGGCGCGAGGTGAATTCCAGCAGCGCTCAACCGAACTCGGCGAGCATCTGCACCGCCGGCTACGAGACCTGATCGGGCACGGTGTGCTCGCGGTGCGCGGCAAGGGCCTCTGGGCCGGCGTGGAGATCGACCCGGTGCACGGCACCGGCAAGGAGGTCAGCCTGCGACTCGCCGAAGGCGGCGTGCTCGTCAAGGACACTCACGGCTCGACGCTGCGATTCGCACCGCCGCTGGTGATCACTGCGGACGAAATCGATTGGGCCGTAGGCCAATTCGCCGACGTCCTGCGGGGCTAGTACTTCGCGGTGCCGCGGTCTACGGCGATCTGGGATCCCGAGATCGTCGCCGACCCGTCGCCGGCCAGCCACGCCACCACGTCGGACACCTCTTCGGGCGTCATGAACTCCTGCAGACCCGGCTTGCCGTCGTGCGCAACGGGTTTGTACGGCATCGGAGAGAAGCTGTGGAGGAAGGCCGGGTACTTGCCGAAGATCTTCATCATCTCTTCGGGCTCGACCATCGGGGTGTCGATCGAGTAGGGGTGAATCGAGTTGACCCGGATGCCGAATTCCCCCGCCTCGATCGCGAGCGCATTCGTCAGCGCGACCAGACCGTGCTTCGACGCCGCATAGTGCGCGTTGCCAGGAGTGGCCTTGGTGCCGGCCGACGAACTGACGATGACGATCGAACCGCCGTTGCCCGCCTCGATCATCGCGGGCACCGTCGCCTTGATGGTGCGCCACGTGCCGTTCAGGTTGACGTCGATGACGCTGTCCCACTGCTCCTCTGACATCTCCCAGATGCGACCCCAGCTCAAGATGCCCGCGTTCGCGACGACGATGTCGAGGCGGCCGAACTGCTCGATTGCATCTGCGACAAGCTGCTGTTGGGCGGCCAGGTCGCGGATGTCGACCTCGCGGGAAAGCACCTTCCGGCCCGTCGCCTCGACGAGGCGCACGGTCTCGGCCAGGTCCTCGGTCGTCGGCATCGGATAGGTGACCGCCTCCGAAACCGGCTTGCAGACATCGATCGCGACGATGTCGGCGCCGTCGTTGGCCAGGCGGACCGCATGGGCCCGGCCCTGACCGCGCGCCGCTCCGGTGATCAGCGCGACACGGCCTTCCAAGGGTGCACCTGAGGACATGGGCATCAGGCTAACAGCAGAACTAGAACGCGTTCTAGAGTCTGGCGATCAGATGTCGGCGATGATCTGCTGGCGCTTGGCGGTGTATTCGGCTTCGGTGATCGATCCGGTCGCCCGCAGCGTCTCGAGCTCCTGAAGACGTTGCGCGATGGTCGGTTCGGCCGACGGTGCGACGTACGGCGCCCCGGCGGGCACCGGGGGCGCCGCGGCCTGCGCAGCGGCGGCGTGCCGGACGATGGCCTGCACCTGCTGGCGGGCAGCCGGGTTGGAACGAAGGTCGATCATATTGTTCATGCTGATGCCGTGGGACTTGAGCACCTGAAGAATCTCCATCAGCGGCTCGGTCTGCCCCGTCAAGTCATAGGTCCGGTTGTCCTCGGCCACGCTGAACGTGGCCGGCATCAGGCCGGCTACCAGAGCGCTGCGCTCCCAATCGATTTGGTAGTCCTTCGTCACCGGGTCCACGAGGGCGACAAGCTTGCGGCTGGTGATCATCGGCAGCCGGCCCACCGATGCGACCACCTGATCCTGCGTCGAGAACGGCGTGATTCCCGGCCCCGAGACCTGCAGGTCGAGCTTCACCAGCGGCTGCTCGTTGATGCGGGTGTTGGTTTCGTGAATTCCGACGATCTGCGCCAGCGCCAGGACCCCGGATGCCTCAAGAGCCTTGGTCTTCGCCGCTGATCTCGCTCCGAAGCCTGTCATGACCACGGCGATCAGGACGTCGAGGGCGGTGACCAGCAGGCCCGTCCACAGCATCCACTGCAGCATCGGATCGGCGCCGGCCGCGAAGTAGATGACGAGGAATATCGGCCCGACGATGCCGCACAGCAGCACGAAGAGCTGGATCTTCACGTATCGCCAGAAGGTGGACACCGCGACAGATTAGCGCCATGGCGGCGGTCAGGGAGCGGGAGTCTCCGCGTTCAACGGGGAGAGCGGAGCGGGCACGGGCGGGTGCGCTGCCGCCAGCTGATACAGCGGCATGGTCCACGGATCCATCGCCGCCGAGCTGCGCGCGTAGCTGGTGTGCACCGCGACCGCCGCCGGGCTCATCTCTTCCTCGGACTCCGGGTCGTAGTCGCAGACCGCGTCGCCGAGATTGCAGACACTGATCGTCCTGGCACCCATCGTCGGAGGCAGCGGAGCAGGGGCGTGGGCCAGAATGGGCCAGTCCTGCGCGACGCCCTTGCCCGCGCCGGGAACCGACACCACCGAACCGATGTTGATCGTCGGGTCCTGCGGCAGGCGGTCACCGTCGGCGACGAGCAGCGCGGCCGCCAGGTTGGGGCTCGCGTCGAGAGCATGCAGATTGCGGTGCACCACCATCGCACCCTGGGAGTAGCCGGCGAGCACAACCTGCGACGTCGGGCACTGCGCGACGAAGGCCTGATACTGCTGGCCCAGCGCGGCGGCGCCGGTGTCGACGCTGCCCATGAAGCCCAGCCAGTCCAGCGCGCCGCCGTCCTCGGGCACGGCCGTGGCCGGGTAGTTGACCGCCTCGGCGGTGATCGTGCGGCCGCTCTGCTGCACCATGGCGGCGAAGTCGCGGTAGGACTTGTACACCACTCGGCCCATGCCGGCGTCGGCGACGAGATCCCCCGGCGCGCGCTCACCCGAACCGGCGGCGCCGATCCAGTGGACGTCAGGGCACGCCAGTTGCGCGGATGCGACACCGGCGGTCAGACCGACCGTGGCAGCGCCGCCCACGACGACCGAGGCCGCGAAGGCGGCGACGCCTGCAGAAATGCTTTTCAACACGTGAACCTTTACCTCAAACCCCGGCCGACCCCTCGACAGCCGTCGCCCCATACATCGGTCGGTGATGGGGAGGTGTTACACGTCAGAACCGGGGCAGGATGCGGTCCCAGTGCACGTGAGGGGGTGGGATCTTCGTGATGTCCAGCTCTCGCGGCCACTGGGGCGGTGGCGGTAGCTGCGGCGGCGGGATCCTGGTGAGAGCGGCGAGGGGATCGGGTGGTCGCTGGTTGTTCATGGCCGACGCGACGAGCGCATCGCCGATCAGGTTCAGCGTGCCGCCGCCGACCCAGCCTGCCGTCCCGGACACCGCGCCGATGATGGCATCGATGCTGAAGCCGGGGTTCACCATGATGTTCGGCGTGAGGTTGACGGGAGGAAGCGCGGGTGCTCCAGCTCCCGGCGGCGGTGGCGTCCACTCCGGACCGCGGGCCGGTGCGGTCGCTGCCATCGGGAAGAACTGGTTCAGCGACCGGTCCCAGTTCGTCGAATTCGACGTTCGCGCAACCGGTTCCGGCTGCGGGGCCGGTGCGGCCGGCTCGACCGTCTCGGTGACGGTGATCGGTGCTGCCGGCGGTGCGGCTGCAGGGGTGACTCCGGCCGCCACACTCATGCGCTCGGCTGCGGTCGGCTCGTCGTCGGACACCTTGTTGACCGTCCACACGAGTGTCGCGATCGTGGCCACCGACACCGCCGTGGACACGCCGGCCAGGATCTTCCAGGGATCGACCTTGCGTCGCGCCTCGGCCGAGATCGGTTCCGTCTCATCCATGTCGCGCGCCACGCTATCAATGCGGGCTCTGCTTGTGGGGGCTACGTCTTTCGCGGCCCGCGAAGGGCCTGAAAACAAAAGTGGCGCCCACCCTTTCGGGTGAGCGCCACTCTCGTTGGCTGGAACCTAGATCACTTGTGGATCTTGGTCACGCGGCCGGCGCCGACGGTGCGGCCGCCCTCGCGGATCGCGAAGCGCAGGCCCTCGTCCATGGCGACGGGCTGGATCAGCTTGACGGAGATGTCGGTGTTGTCACCGGGCATCACCATCTCGGTGCCCTCGGGCAGGGTCACCACGCCGGTCACGTCCGTGGTACGGAAGTAGAACTGCGGACGGTAGTTGTTGAAGAACGGCGTGTGGCGGCCACCCTCGTCCTTGGACAGGATGTAGACGCTGCCGTCGAACTCGGTGTGCGGGGTGGTGGTGCCGGGCTTGACCACGACCTGGCCGCGCTCGACGTCCTCACGCTTGATACCGCGAACCAGCAGACCGACGTTGTCGCCCGCCATACCCTGGTCGAGCAGCTTGCGGAACATCTCGACACCGGTGACGGTGGTCTTGGTGACGGTCGGGCGGATGCCGACGATCTCGACTTCCTCGTTCACGTTGATCACGCCGCGCTCGACACGACCGGTGACCACGGTGCCGCGGCCGGTGATCGTGAAGACGTCCTCGACGGGCATCAGGAACGGCTTGTCGGTCTCGCGAACCGGATCCGGGATCGACTCGTCGACGGCCTCCATCAGATCCTCGACCGACTTGACCCACTCCGGGTCGCCCTCGAGGGCCTTCAGCGCGGACACCTTGATGACCGGCGCTTCCTCGTCGAAGTCCTGGGCGGCCAGCAGTTCGCGGACCTCCATCTCGACGAGCTCGATGAGCTCTTCGTCGTCGACCATGTCGGCCTTGTTCAGGGCGACCAGGATGTAGGGCACACCGACCTGGCGGGCCAGCAGCACGTGCTCGCGGGTCTGCGGCATCGGGCCGTCCGTGGCGGCGACCACCAGGATCGCGCCGTCCATCTGGGCGGCACCGGTGATCATGTTCTTGATGTAGTCAGCGTGACCGGGGGCGTCCACGTGGGCGTAGTGACGCTTGTCGGTCTGGTACTCCACGTGGGAGATGTTGATCGTGATACCGCGCTGACGCTCCTCGGGCGCATTGTCGATCTGGTCGAATGCGCGCGACTCGTTCAAATCGGGGTACTTGTCGTGCAGAACCTTGGTGATTGCTGCAGTGAGAGTGGTCTTGCCGTGGTCAACGTGACCGATGGTCCCGATGTTGACGTGCGGCTTCGTCCGCTCGAACTTCGCCTTCGCCACTTCTGTGTCCTCCTGGACTTGTTGGTGCTCTTACTTAAGCAGTGATGATTTTTGCAGTTGTGGTTCGCCGCGGCGGCGGCAGGTCAGATTACTGACCCGTCGCCTTCGCGATGATCTCCTTCGCCACGTTCGCCGGCACTTCGGCGTACGAGTCGAACACCATGGAGTAGTTGGCTCGGCCCTGGGTCTTCGACCGAAGGTCTCCGACGTAGCCGAACATCTCCGACAGCGGAACCTGCGCCTTGACGACACGGGCACCACTGCGCTCTTCCATGGCCTGGATCTGACCACGGCGGGAGTTCAGGTCGCCGATCACGTCACCCATGTAGTCCTCGGGTGTGGTGACCTCGACGGCCATGATGGGCTCGAGGATGACAGGCTGCGCGGCCTGCGCGGCCTTCTTGAGCACCTGCGAGCCGGCCACCTTGAACGCCATTTCCGACGAGTCGACCTCGTGGAAAGCACCGTCGAGCAGGGTGACCTTCAGGTTCACCAGCGGGTAGCCGGCGAGCACGCCGTACTGCATCGCGTCCTGCGCACCGGCATCCACCGAAGGGATGTACTCGCGCGGGATGCGGCCACCGGTGACCTTGTTCTCGAACTCGTAGGTCGCACCGTCCTCGCCGCTGAACGGCTCGAGGTCGATGAGGACCTTCGCGAACTGGCCGGAGCCACCCGTCTGCTTCTTGTGGGTGTACTCGACCTTCTCGACCTTGCGGCGGATCGTCTCGCGGTAGGCCACCTGCGGCTTACCGACATTGGCCTCGACCTTGAACTCGCGACGCATGCGGTCCACCAGGATGTCCAGGTGGAGCTCGCCCATACCGCCGATGACGGTCTGGCCGGTCTCCTGGTCCAGATGCACCTTGAACGTCGGATCCTCTTCCGCGAGCTTCTGGATCGCGGTGCCCAGCTTCTCCTGGTCGCTCTTGGTCTTAGGCTCGATGGCCACCTCGATGACCGGATCCGGGAACGTCATCGACTCGAGGACGATCTGCTCGTTCGGATCGCTCAGGGTGTCACCGGTGGTGGTGTCCTTGAGGCCGATCACCGCGTAGATGTGGCCGGCAGACGCCGTCTCGACCGGGTTCTCCTTGTTGGAGTGCATCTGGAACAGCTTGCCGAGCCGCTCCTTCTTGCCCTTGGTGGAGTTGACGACCTGCGAACCGGAGTCGACCTTGCCCGAGTAGACGCGGACGTAGGTGAGCTTGCCGAAGAACGGGTGCGTCGCGACCTTGAACGCCAGGCCGGAGAACGGCTCGTCGGCGGACGGCTTACGCGAGATGACCTCGTCTTCCTTGCCCGGGACGTGACCTTCGGCGGCCGGGACGTCCAGCGGGTTCGGCAGGTAATCGATGACCGCGTCGAGCATGGGCTGCACGCCCTTGTTCTTGAACGCGGAGCCGCACAGCACCGGGTAGCCCTGGCTGGAGATGGTCAGCTTGCGCAGACCCGACTTGATCTCGTCGTTCGTGAGCTCTTCGCCGCCCAGGTACTTCTCCATGAGATCGTCGTCCGTCTCGGCGATGGCCTCGATCATCGCGGTGCGGTACTCCTCGGCCTTCTCCTGCAGGTCGGCCGGGATGTCGACGGTGTCGTACTTCTCGCCGAGCTTGGTCTCGCCGCGCCACACCTTGGCCTTCATCTCGACCAGGTCGACGATGCCCTCGAAGTCACCTTCGGAACCGATCGGCAGCTGGATCGGGACGACGTTGGCGCCGAGGCGATCCTTCATGGTCTGCACCGAGAAGTAGAAGTCGGCGCCCAGCTTGTCCATCTTGTTGACGAAGCAGATGCGCGGAACGTCGTACTTGTCGGCCTGCCGCCAGACCTGCTCGGACTGGGGCTCGACACCCTCTTTGCCGTCGAACACGGCCACGGCACCGTCGAGCACGCGCAGCGAGCGCTCCACCTCGACGGTGAAGTCGACGTGTCCGGGGGTGTCGATGATATTGATCTGGTTGTCGTTCCAGAAGCAGGTGGTGGCAGCCGAGGTGATCGTGATACCCCGCTCCTGCTCCTGCTCCATCCAGTCCATCGTCGCGGCGCCGTCGTGCACCTCACCGATCTTGTAGCTGATACCGGTGTAGAAGAGGATGCGCTCGGTCGTCGTCGTCTTGCCGGCATCGATGTGCGCCATGATGCCGATGTTGCGGACCTTCGTGAGGTCTGTCAGCACGTCCTGTGCCACGGCTAAATTCCCACTCTTTCGCTTGCTCGGTTGCTGTCGTCTTGCACCACCCTCGGCAACACTGCCGGGGGTGCTAAATCACCAGCGGTAGTGCGCGAAGGCGCGGTTGGCCTCGGCCATTTTGTGGGTGTCTTCGCGTCGCTTGACGGCGGCACCCAGGCCGTTGCTGGCATCGAGGATCTCGTTGGCCAGGCGCTCGACCATGGTCTTCTCGCGGCGGGCCTTGGAGAAGCTGACCAACCAGCGCAGGGCCAGCGTGACCGAACGATCGGGGCGGACCTCGACCGGAACCTGGTACGTCGCGCCACCGACGCGGCGGCTGCGGACCTCAAGGGCCGGCTTGACGTTGTCGAGAGCGCGCTTGAGAGTCACCACCGGATCGGTGCCGGTCTTGTCGCGGGCCTGCTCGAGCGCACCATAAACAATGCGCTCAGCCAGCGATTTCTTCCCGTCGAGCAGGACTTTGTTGACCAGTTGGGTGACCAGCTGGGACCCGTAGACCGGATCGTTGACCAGCGGACGCTTGGGTGCGGGGCCCTTGCGCGGCATCAGCTCTTCTCCTTCTTGGCGCCGTAGCGGCTGCGGGCTTGCTTGCGGTTCTTGACGCCCTGGGTGTCCAGCGAGCCGCGGATGATCTTGTAGCGCACACCGGGGAGGTCCTTCACACGGCCGCCGCGCACCAGCACCATCGAGTGCTCCTGCAGGTTGTGACCCTCACCCGGGATGTAGGCGGTGACCTCGACCGCGCTGGTCAGGCGCACGCGCGCGACCTTGCGAAGCGCCGAGTTCGGCTTCTTCGGGGTCGTCGTGTACACGCGAGTGCACACGCCGCGACGCTGCGGGCTGCCCTTGAGGGCCGCGGTCTTCACCTTGGCGATCTTGTCGCGGCGACCCTTACGGACCAGCTGGTTGATGGTTGGCATGTACCGGCTTTCTGTATTCCTCGTCGTGCTTGCTTGTCTAAGTTCTCTGTACTGCTGTTATGCCCGCGCTGGTTCCCCCGCGGCCGGGCGTGTCGCACGCGTGCGCCGCGGTTTCTCGGATAATTTCCAAGGCACTCCACGAGGCGGGACATGCGAAGTGGCCCGGCGTGCAGGCATGCTTGAGCCCCTCAGGAACGCAAGCGCCTTTATCTGCCAGGCACGAACGTCCACAATACCAGGGCGGGATACCTCGACAAAACCCGCTGACCTGCGTTATCTCGACTGCATCCCCGTGGCCAGGCGCATCACCATGTCGGTGAACACCGCATCGGTGTCGATGCCGCTCATGACCCCGGTCATCTCCAGCAGCACGAACCCGTGCATCGCCGACCAGAATTCCAGCGCCGCGTAGAAGCCCGCTTCGTCATCGAGTCCATAGGACGCCAGCACCGCGATGACCGGCGCGGCAGCGGCACGGGTGACCTCGGTGAACTCCGGATCGTCACCGCCGCCCAGCGGCATCCGGGTGAACGCCGAGTACCTACCGGGGTGATGGTGGGCGTAGCTGCGGTAGGCGCTGGCCATCACGACGACCGCGTCGTCGGGGCTACGGCCCTGGCCGACGGTGTTCAGCATGTCGATGATGTCGCCGACCACGCGCATCCGCACGGTGCGACGCAGGTCGTCGAGGCTGTGCACGTGGTTGTACAGCGAGGGACCCTTGGTGCCGAGCTGGTTGGCCAGCGCGTTGATCGTCAAGGCATCCCAACCTTCGCGGTCCAGGAATGTCAGCGCGGCGTTGACGATGGAGTCACGGCTCAGCTTCGCCGAACGCGGCGGCCGAGTTGCCATGTCCCATCCCCCTCGGATCAGTCAGTTCACCCAGGGTTGAGCCGGGTCAGCAGGCAACTCTAGTTCACCCGTTGTTGGCTGAGCTCCGCCAGTTGTTCGATGATCGAGCAGAGATCGGGCATGGTCTGGGAGTTCATCGTCTGGATGGACCACGTGATCACATCGCCGCCCTTGGCCACGTAGATGCTGCACGCGGTGTCGTCGAACGCCTTGAACCCCTTGTTGTCGTCGATGGACAGCTCGGTCAGTGTCCGGCCCGCGAGTTGCTCCAATTCACGTTCGGTGTCCATGTCACTGCCCCGGTACCACCACGTCGAGATGCCCATGCCCGCACCGAAGTTGTCGATCATGGAGTCTTCCTGCCAGAAGCAGCCCGCGTCGCTGACGACCGCCGGTGAGAACAGTTCGGAGCCCGCGGCCTCGGCGACGTCAGCATCGGTGATGCCGTTGCAGTCCACGCTCTGAAACCCCTCCCCCGAGTCCTGTGTACCGGGGGCGGCCGTCGGCTCGTCGGGTTGCTCCGATCCGCCGCAGCCTGCCAGCAGCGCGCTGAGAGTCAGCGCCGCGCAGAGGCGGGCAGTGATCGTCGCGCCCATGTCACAGGTCCGAGCGCAGAGTCGCCGAGAGCAGCGTTTCGGCGTCGCGACAAGGATCCCCGGTGGACTGCCCGCGGTACTGGACCCACCAGCTCAGCACTCCGCTGCCGGCGGCGGCGGTGGCCGAGCAGGCCGCTCCCGTGGTGTCGCGGCGCGCGAAGAAACCCTTGTGCCGCTCGACCACGACGTCGGTGATCGCGGCGCCGCGCGCAGCGGCGACGGCGCGCTCGCGTTCCAGGCTGCCCGCGTCGAACCACGAGAAGACGACGTCGATGGTCGCGGCGTCACCACCCGAGCCGCGGAAAAGGATGTACTGGCAGACGGCGCCGCTGAACGGGCGCGTCACCTCGTCGGCACCGAGGGTGGCCTGCACCGTGCTGTCGTCGAGGAGGCCGCACCGGTCGTCGACGTATCCATAGCTGCGGTCCGGGTCGGGGACGCCGGGGTCGGAGCGCTGCGCCGTCCCCGAGACCGTGTGCGAACAGCCCACCGCGGTCGCCGTCGTCGTGACCGCCACCGTCAAGAAAAGTGCCACACGGCCTGCACGCTGGAGCATCGCCGCTCACGCTACTCGTCTCGGCGAACCCCGACAGTCCGAGCGGACGACGTCGTAGGCTGCCCCTGTGACTGCAACGGCTGTTGGACGAGTGGTGGCTGTCGGTGTGCTGGCCGCGTCGGCGACGCTGATGTCGATTTCCCCCGTGGCGCACGCGGAGAACGGCGACACCCACATCACCGGTCAGGGCGTCGTGAGGACCCTGGACTGCGGTGGGGCGACGCTGTTCGTGATGGGCACGGGCAACCAGATCTTCGCGCTCGGCAACTGCTATGCGGTGACTGTGCAGGGCTCCTCGAACGTGGTCGTCGCCGACAACGTCGTGAACGACATCACCGTGTACGGGTTCGACCAGACCGTCTTCTACAAGAACGGCACGCCGTTCGTGTGGGACCGCGGCCGCGAACTGGGGATGACGAACCGCATCGATCGGGTACCCGCCTGAGCATGTCTTCTCGCCGCATCGGTGTCCTCGGCAGTCTCGGCGTCGTTGCGGTTGCACTTGCCGGGTGCGGATCCGGTGCAGACGGCGATCCGACGGTCACGGCGGGCACCTCCGGCGCCCAGGTCGAGATCGGCAACACGATCAACTACGGCTCGTTCGGCACGACCGCCGAGATCGACTGCGCGGACGGCAAAGCGCTCAACGTCGGCGGGTCGAACAACACGCTGACCGTCGTGGGCACATGCACCAACGTCAACGTCGGCGGCGCCGACAACAGGATCAGCTTTCAACGCGTCGACACCGAGCTGTCCGTCGTCGGCATCAACAACACCGTCACCTACCGCGACGGCGATCCGACGGTCAACGACACCGGGTCCAACAACACGGTCAGTAGGGGCTAAGCCTTGGCCTGTTCCGTCGCTGGCGCGCCGTGCCTACCCGCGCCCTTCGCGAACCGCGACGCGCCTTCCAGTGATTCCGCGGCGACCCGGGACAGACTGCCGAACTCGACATCCATGGCCTCGGCCTCCGACATCCCCCACTGGTTGAGCACCGACATCCGGTCCGACCTCATGCACTGCTGCGGCAGCGCGGCCAACTCGGCGGCGAGCTCCTCGGCTTTGGCGCGCGCCTGTCCCGTCGGGACCACGCGGTTGGCCAACCCAATCGCCAACGCCTCGTCGGCCCGGACAGCACGACCGGTGAGGATCAGGTCCATCGCACGGCTGTGCCCGATCAGCCGGGGCAGCCGCACCGTGCCACCGTCGATCAGCGGCACACCCCACCGCCTGCAGAAGACCCCCATCACCGCGTCCTGCTCGACCACGCGCATGTCGCACCACAGCCCCAGCTCGAGACCGCCTGCGACGGCATAGCCGCTGACCGCGGCGATCACCGGTTTGGACAGCACCATCCGGCTCGGACCCATCGGACCGGGACCCGTCCGATGGACCGGGTTGGAATCCGCGGTGCCCATCGCCTTGAGATCGGCTCCAGCACAGAAGGTTCCGTTGTCACCCCACAACACCGCGACGGATGCGTCATCGTCTTTGTCGAAGTCGTCGAACGCCGCATGCAGCGCTAGCGCCGTGGGGCCGTCGACGGCGTTGCGGGCGTGGGGGCGGTCCATGATGACGGTTGTCACCGGACCGTTCTTCTCGACCCTGATGCTCACTGCGCCTCCATCAGTTCTACGTCGTCGCGCCGCGCGACCAGTTCGGCGGCGAAATCTTGATAGGCGCTCCGTAGTTCGGCGCCGGGCCAACCCGCTGGTAGCAGCTCGTCGGGCAGCACCGGATCGGTCAGCAGGTGACGCACCATCGCGGCGGCGACGACGAAGCGACCGGGTACGTCGTCGGCTCGCTGCATGTCGGTCAGCAGGTCGGTGCCTGTCTTCGCCCAGCCGTCGAGGTCCCAGAGTTCGGCGGCGAGTTCGGCGGGTCTCTCGTCATGAGCCCGCAGAATTCGCACCCTGCTGCGGATGTCCTCGCCCAGGTCGACTCTCACGTTGTCCGGGCGCATCCATACGCCTTCACGGAGCTCTCCGAAACGTTTGTCCTGCAGCTGGTTTCGTAGCTGGGCGCGGGTCTTGGCATCGTTGCCCGTGCTCGTGACGACGAGCGTCAGCCAGCTGCCGTCCCACGCATGGCCCGCCGGGCTGATCGCGTCGTCCTGGCGGCGCTGCCGGGCGAGCAGCCGGTCGGCGAGCCGGTAGCCGTCCTCGGACCGGACGAGGTCGCCCGCGCTGACCATGCGTGTCAGCGCGACCCGGACGGTCGACTCCCTGATGCCGAAATCGCCGGTGAGACGGACCAGCTCGGCGGCGGTTGCCCAGGCAGGATGCGCACCGAGCAACACGCTCAGCACCACCGAGCGCGCCGTCATCCGTGTCAACGTCAGACCCCCGACGTCTTCCGTCCGTAATCGCCGAACGGCTCGTCGCGCTGTCGCACCGCTTCGCGGAAGCCGTGTTCGCGCGACTGCGCGACGAACGCGTGGCCCTCGGGTGTGTGCCGGGCGATGCCGTCGAACACCGTGGAGATCATCGCGCTGTTGGCCACACCCTGGTTGTACAGCGCGCTGTTCATCGCAAGCTTGACCATGATCAGCTGGTTGACGGGCACAGCGGCGATCCGTTCGACGAGCCGCTCGACCCGGTCATCCAAGTCGGCCGGCTCGGGTGCCTCGACCGCGAGACCCCATTCGGCCGCCTGCGCGCCGGTGATCGTATCTCCGGTCAGCAGAAGACGTTTCGCCCGCTGATCACCGAGCCGGTGCGCCCACATGCCTGCGGCGGGGACGCCCCACACGCGGGTCGGCGGGTACCCGATCTTCGCGTCGGACGCGGCGATCACCTGGTCGGCATGCAGGGCGATGTCGGTGCCGCCCGCCACGCAGTAACCGTGGATCTTGACCACCGTCGGCTTGTCGCAGCGCATCAGGCTGGAGAAGCCGCGTACGAAGCGGCTCATCATCTGGTAGTCGATCATCGGATCCCACGGCTGATCGGGAAGGTGGTTGATCGCCTGGGTTTTTCCCGACAGGACGGTGTCCTTGTACGGACTCCCGCCGCCCGCCGACGACGACCCTTCGGCATAGGCCGACAGGTCGAAGCCCGCACAGAAGCCCTCACCGCGACCCGACACCAGGATGACGTGTACATCGGGGTCGAGGTCGGCCCGTTCGACGAGTGCCGACAGTTCCAACGGGGTGTCGGCGATGATCGCGTTGCCCTTGTCCGGGCGGTTGAACGTGATACGGGCGACGCGGCCGGTGACCTCGTAGGTCATCGTCCTGAGATTGTCGAAGTCGACGGGCCTGATCGCGTGCGTCATCAGGCTTTCACCAGCGCGCGCTCGATGATCGGCGAAAGGTTCAGTCCGGTGGGCAGCGTGCCGAACGCGCCGCCCCACTGCCCGCCGAGCCTGCTGGCCAGGAACGCCTCGGCGACGGCCGGATGGCCATGGCGAACGAGCAGCGAACCCTGCAGCGCCAGCGAGATGTCCTCGGCAACTTGTCTGCCCCGGTACTGGATCGTCTCGACCTCGTCGAGCTGCGGCCTCAGCGTGGCCACGTGCGCGTCCAGACGCGGGTCGTGGCCGGTCGTGAGGGCCAGCTCGTCGAACAGCACGTCGATGCACTCAGGTCGAGTTGCCATGGCGCGCAGCGTATCCAGCGCGCTCACATTGCCCGAGCCCTCCCAGATGCCCATCAGCGGCGCCTCCCGGTAGAGGCGCGCCACACCGAAGTCCTCGACGTAGCCGTTGCCGCCGAGGCACTCCATCGCCTCCGCGGCATGCGGGGTGGCGCGCTTGCACACCCAGTATTTGGCGGCGGCCAATCCGATTCGGCGCAAGAGTGTTTCGCGTTCGTCGCCGCGCACGGCCCGGTCGGTCGCCCCTGCCATGCGCATCGCGAGCATGGTCGCGGCCTCGGCCTCGACGGCGAGGTCGGCGAGCACATTGCGCATCAGCGGTTGATCGATCAGGTAGGCGCCGAACGCCATCCGGTGCTGCGCGTGGTGGGTGGCACGCATCAGCCCGTTGCGCATGCTCGTCGCGCTGCCGAGCGTGCAGTCCAGCCGGGTCAGGTTCACCATCTCGATGATGGTCGGAACCCCGCGCCCCTCCTCCCCCACCAGCCATGCCGTCGCGCCGTCGTACTCCACCTCGCTCGAGGCGTTGGCGTGGTTGCCCAGCTTGTCCTTGAGGCGCTGCAGAAACATCCGATTGCGCGTGCCGTCGGGCAGGACGCGCGGGAGGAAGAAACAACTCAGTCCGCCCGGGGCCTGGGCAAGGACCAGGAAGATGTCGCACATCGGCGCCGAGGTGAACCACTTGTGACCCCGAAGCGAGTAGGTGCCGTCACCGTTCGGGGTCGCCTGCGTGGTGCCGGCGCGGACGTCGGAGCCACCCTGCTTCTCGGTCATCGACATGCCCGCGGTGATTCCCGGCTTCGTGGTGGGCACCGCCAGTTCGGGATCGTAGACGCGGCTGGTCAGCAGCGGTTCGTACACCGCAGCGAGCTCAGGGTTGTGGCGCAGCGCGGGCACGACGGCGTACGTCATCGAGATCGGACACACGTGGCCGGGCTCGGGAGTCCACACCGACGTCTTGGCCGCGCGCACCACATGGGCACCGTCACGCTCGTCGGCCCAGGGGGCGGCGTGCAGGCCGTGGCCCACGGCGACGGTCATCAGCTCGTGATAGGCCGGATCGAACTCGATCTCGTCGACGCGGTGACCGTAGCGGTCGTGGGTGTGCAGCACGGGGCGGTGACGATCGGCGAGCTCGCCCCATCGCTGCGCCTGAGCCGAGCCGGCCAGCGCTCCGAGAGTCCAGACCTCGTCGACGCCCCACTCGCCGCCTTCGCGGATCAGCGCCTCGGCGAGCACCGGTGACGTGGCGGGGTTGTAGTTCTCCAGCGGCGGCGCCTGATTGGTGACGACATGCGTGTCCTGCATGCGACCACTGTTACATCATTCAGACGATCGCACAAGAACTGTAATATGGCCTAGTTGCTGCAGAGGCGGCTGAGTTTGTCCCTGGCCGTCTCGGCGTCGCGATAGCGCCCGGCCTGAAGCGGTTCGTCGTTGGCGACACCTGCCAGCGCATTGATGCCGAGCTGCTGCAGCGTGTTTCCGAAGGTTCGTGCGGTTTCTGCGAGTTCCTGCGGTGTGTCATCGCTGATCTGGCTAAGCAGATAGTCACCGCCGCCGAGCATCGCCAGTCGCGCGTTGCTCGCCACCGCCTCAATGGCGGCGCGGTCTTCGCCGACGTTGGCGTTCGTCTGAAGCTGAACGGCCATCGCGACCACATGTGCGGTCGTGCAGACCCGCTCCTTGGAATCGCCGGACAGCGGCGCCCCGGTGGTGGATGCGACCGGCGTGGGCTCGGGGACGCTGACAAGCGCCCACACCGAGAGTCCGACCGCAATCAGCGCAAGCAGCAAAGCGATTGGCGTGAGCGGCGAGCTCGTGACCGTCACCTTCTGCGGGACACGCGACACACGGTGGTCGCGATGCGTGGAAGTTGCGTTTTCTGCAGGATCGGTCACGACGCGATGGTAGAGCGATTCGTTGTCACGACGTGTCGAGAATGTCCAAATAGCTATATTTTGGCGACCCGATCGTCACCTCCGACTTACGTTCCCCCGCTATCGATGTGATGTGTATTGTCAGCCGTCGGGGGAGAGAATCTGAGGGGTGCACTGATGTCGATCGACACCAATTACATGCGCGAGGCAATGGCGCGCCGCCTACTGAGGCGAGGCGTATCCAGCGGGCAGATCACGCTTCCCGCAGTTCCAGCCATGCTCGAAGAGTATGTTGCGTTGTGCAGTAAGACGTTTGCGGCCCTGGGGAGAAAATTCTCGACGGGCGAGATCGACCACCTGAGGTCTTTGCTTGCGAAAGAATTGGATAACGCATTCGCGGCGTCGAACCGGTCCAACATCGTCATTTCCTACGACGCGCCCATCGGGTCGGTGTTGAACTATCACATCCTCCCGCAGGCGACATCGCTCGCCGATACCTACGACAACTGGGTGGCCACCCGCAAACCACCCCTGTTCGGCACTCACCCCGACGCCCGGGTGTCCGCCTTGGCATCTGAGATCAACGATCCGACGACAGCTCGGGTGCTCGACATCGGCGCAGGCACCGGCCGCAACGCGCTCGCGCTCGCGCGCGGCGGGCATCCCGTCGACGCGGTCGAACTCACGCCGAAGTTCGCCGAAATTCTGCGCGCCGAGTCGTACAAGCACCTGCTGACTTTGCAGGTGATCGATCGCGACATCTTCGACACCCTCGACGATCTGCAGAAGGACTACCAGCTGATCCTCCTGTCCGAGGTCACCCCGGACTTCAGGAACGTCCAGCAATTGCGGGCGGTGTTCGAGCTCGCAGCCGAATGCCTGGCTCCGGGCGGCTGTTTGGTGTTCAACGTGTTCATGCCTCGTCCCGGTTACATGTCCGACGATGCCGTGAATCAGCTGGCGCAGGCAGCACGAGAGCTGGCACAGCAGGTGTACTCCGGGATCTTCACCGGCGAGGAGATCGACATCGCCGCAGCGGGATTGCCGTTGCGGTTGCAGACGAACGACTCGGTGTACGAGTACGAGAAGGCCAACCTGCCCGCGGGCGTATGGCCGCCGACTGGCTGGTATGCCGAATGGGTCAGCGGGCAGGACATCTTCGACGTTCCCCGGGAGCAATCACCCGTCGAGATGCGGTGGCTGGTCTACCAGAAGACTGGATAGCCTCGATGTCCGGCGGCAGGCCCGCGATCTGCCTGAACATGATCGTGCGCAACGAGGCGCACGTCGTCCACGAGGTCCTCGACTCGGTCGCCCCGTACATCAGCTCGTGGGTGATCGTGGATACCGGCTCGGACGACGGGACGCAGGACAAGATCCGCGACCACATGGCCAGGCTTGGCATACCGGGGAAGCTGCATGAACGGCCGTGGCGCAACTTCGGACACAACAGGTCCGAGGCCATCACCCTCGCCCGCGGCAACGGCGATTACATCTGGGTGATGGATGCCGACGACTTGCTGGTCGGCACACCGGATTTCAGCGGGCTCACCGCCGATGTCTATCAGCTGCACTACGGGCCCGACGTCTCCTACTGGCGACGCCAACTCTTTCGGGACGGCCTGCCGTGGCGCTATATCGGTGTACTCCACGAGTACGCCGAGTGCGACCAGCCATGCGTCGAGGACCGTCTGGACGGCAACTACTACATCGAGTCCCGGCGTCTTGGCGGCCGCAATCTCGATCCGCAGAAGTACGCCCGCGATGCCGAGATTCTGCTCGCCGAAGTCGAGCGCGACCCCGACGACCCGCGGTCGGTCTTCTACCTCGCTCAGAGTTATTACGACTACGGCGATTGGGCGAACGCGCACCGGTGGTACACGCGCCGCACCGAGATGGGCGGCTTCGACGAGGAGATCTACTACTCGCTGGTGCGCGTCGGGGACACGCTGCTGCAGCTTGGTGAGTCGTGGCCGTTGGTGCAGGACGCCTACCTACACGCCTGGGAGTTCCGGCCGACCCGGGCAGAAGCGCTGCACGCCATCGCACGTTGGTATCGAGACCAGCAGCGCTACCAACTCGCGTATCTGTTCGCCGAACGCGCCGCCGCCATTCCGCTGCCCGAACAGGACCTACTGTTCGTCAACGCGGAGGTGTACAACTGGCGCGCTCTCGACGAGCAGGCCGTCTGCGCGTCGTGGATCGGCAAGCAGGACGAATCTTTTCGCATCTGCCGGCAACTGCTGCACCGTGCCGACATCCCCGAAGAGGACCGGCAGCGCATTGCCTCGAACCGCGACGTCTGCGTGCCGACGGTCCTGGCACAGGCTCGCGAATACGACGGCGACCTCTCCGTGAACCCGAGTGGCGGCGATATCACGATCACCGTCGTCGGCGGCCCCGACCGGTCCGCCACCGAGCGCACGCTGAACTCGCTGCTGCACAGCCGTTCTGACCTTTCACGGGTACGGCGCGTGCTGATCCTCGATATCGGCATGTGGCCCGAGGACCGGGCTGCGCTGACCCAGCGGTATCCCGCTGTGCAGTTCGAGACCGCACCACCCGGAGTGCAGCCCTCTGGAGTCAGGGAGTTCATCACCACGCGGTATTGGTTGCACCTCGGCATGGGCTGGCAGTTCTTCAGCTCAGACGACGTCCTCGGCAGACTCACGTCGATCCTGGACGCCGAGCCCGGCATCTACCAGGTCGGTATCAACTACGGCGACGCAGACCAGCTGACGGGACGGGTCGCCCCGCTGAGCTCCACCCGCAGCGGCCAGGGCACTGGGCGCTACGTAATGACCGGCGCCGCGGCCGAGGGTCCCGCGATGGTCGATTGTTCGCGCGGGGGCTGCGAAACCGATCTGGGCACAGCGACTCTCGACGAAGTGCTGTGCATCCGTCAGGTGTGATCCGATGACCGAACACACGGGCTCCGACGTTCACGCACCCACAGACATCGGTCGACTGCTGCTGCGATGCGAAGACCGACCCGGCCTGGTTGCCGCGGTGAGCACATTCCTTGCCGAGACAGGCGCCAACATCATCTCGCTCGACCAGCACTCGACGGAGCGCACCGGCGGAACGTTCATGCAGCGCACCATCTTTCATCTACCCGGGCTGGCCGCGGCCCGAGACGGCCTGGAGCGCGACTTCTCCGAGAAGGTGGCGAATCAGTTCGGCATGGATTTCCGGCTCACCGAAGCCGCCAAGCCAAAACGTGTGGCGATCATGGCCTCGAAGGAAGACCACTGCCTCCTTGATCTGTTATGGCGGAACCGGCGCGGCGAGCTCGACATGTCCGTCGTGATGGTGGTGGCCAACCACCCTGATCTCGCCGACGCGGTCCGGCCTTTCGGCGTGCCGTTCCTCTATGTGCCTGCGCGCAGGGACATTCGCGACGAGGCCGAACAACGCCAGCTCGACCTGCTCCGAGGCAACGTCGACTTGGTGGTGTTGGCGCGCTACATGCAGATCCTCACGCCGTCGTTCATCGAACAGGTCGGGTGTCCGATGATCAACATCCACCACTCGTTCCTTCCTGCCTTCATCGGCGCTTCACCGTACCGGCGCGCGAAGGAGCGGGGCGTCAAACTCGTTGGCGCGACGGCACATTACGTCACGGATGACCTGGACGAGGGACCGATCATCGAACAGGACGTGGTGCGGGTGGACCATCGCCACAGCGTGGACGATCTCGTCCGCTTAGGCGCCGATGTCGAGCGTGCTGTGTTGTCGCGCGCGGTGCTATGGCATTGCGAAGACCGCGTCATCCGCTTCGGCAACCAGACCATCTGCCTCTGAACGTCGCCCGATCGCGACAACGTAGCCCGAAACCTGGCTTCGAAAATGGGGAAGGCCCCCCTCCCGAAGGAGGGGGGCCAACCCGATCGGTTGTCGGGCTATCCTGCGGCACCACCGGATCCACCGGATCCACCGGAGCCACCCGACCCACCGGAGCCACCGGCACCGCCCGAGCCACCCGAGCCACCGGCACCGCCGGCACCCGAGCCACCACCCGAGCCGCCCGAGCCACCGGCGCCGCCGTCACCGCCCGAGCCACCCTTGCCGCCGGCGCCGCCGTCACCACCGGTGCCGTCAGCCTTGCCGGCGGAACCGGGCGTGCCGTTGGAGCCGCCCGTGCCGGCCTTGCCGGACGAACCAGCGGCACCCTTGCCACCGGCAGCACCGGTCTGACCCGCCGAACCGGCCGAGCCGGCCGAGCCCTCGGTACCGGCCGAGCCGGCCGAGCCGGCCGCACCCGTGGCACCGGTTGCGCCCGCGGCGCCACTGGAGCCAGTGGCACCAGTCATGCCGGGTGCACCCTGCGCACCGGTCGCGCCGGTGGCACCCTGTGCGCCCGTAGCGCCGCTGGCACCCTGTGCACCGGTCACGCCGCCCTTACCGGCCGCACCGGAGCTCCCGAAAATGCCGCCCTTACCGGCCGTACCTGCGGTTCCAGCCTGGCCGCCGGCGCCGCCGGTCGCCCCACCGAGGCCGCCCTTGCCGCCGACACCGCCCGCACCGCCGAGGCCACCTGCGCCGCCGGCACCGCCGTCACCGCCGTCGCCGCCGGCACCGCCGACACCTCCGACGCCACCCGTGCCGCCAACGCCACCGGTGCCACCCTGGCCGCCGGCGCCGCCGACGCCACCCGTGCCACCGGTACCGCCAATGCCGCCGGTGCCGCCTTCACCACCGACGCCACCCGTGCCACCGAAGCCGCCGAGGCCACCCTGGCCGCCGGTTCCGCCGCCTGCGCCGGTGCCACCGGCACCCTGGCCGCCCTTGCCGCCGGTTCCACCGGTGCCACCCGTGCCACCAACGCCGCCGGTGCCACCCGTGCCGCCGATACCGCCAACGCCGCCGGCGCCACCGGTACCACCCGTGCCGCCGGTTCCACCGGTGCCACCCTTGCCGCCGATGCCGCCCGTGCCGCCCGTGCCGCCAACGCCGCCGGTGGCGCCTGCGCCACCCTTGCCGCCCGCGGCGCCGGCACCACCGGTGCCACCCGTGCCGCCTGCACCGCCGGTGCCACCCGCTCCGCCGGCACCACCGGTGCCGCCGTTACCGGCATTACCTGCGTTGCCGCCCTTGCCGAACAGGCCGCCGCTGCCGCCGTTACCGCCGTTGCCACCCTTTCCGCCGACGCCGCCGACGCCGCCGGTCACCTGCGGTGCGTCACTGCCGGTGCCACCCGTGCCACCGTTGCCGCCTGCCTGTCCGGTGCCGCCCGTGCCGCCCTTCTCGCCCTTGCCGCCGACGCCGCCCTGGCCGCCCTGGCCGCCGACGCCGCCCGTGACGCCGACACCGCCGGTGCCACCCGCTCCGCCGGCTTCACCGACCCCGCCGGCTCCGCCTGCCGCACCGGCGCCACCGGTGCCACCGGTGCCACCCGTGCCGCCGGTCCCACCGGCAGCGCCTGTTCCGCCAGCGCCCGTTCCGCCGGCAGCACCTGTCGCGCCGACCGCTCCGGCCGTGCCCTCAGTACCTGGGGTTCCCGTTGCTCCGGCTGCGCCTGTGCTGCCGGTCGACCCGGCCTTGCCTGCGGCGCCCGCCGTGCCCGCGGTACCGGCGGCGCCGGTGCTGCCCGTGGCACCCACCGTGCCGACCGTGCCGGCCTTTCCGACTCCGGTCGCACCTGCGCCCGTCGCTCCCACGACGGTTCCGGTAGTACCGGCGAGGCCGGATACACCTGCGTTGCCTGACGGGCCGATGGCTCCGGTCGCGCCGGTCTGTCCACTTCCGCCGTTGCCGCCGTCGCCGCCCCGCCCGAAGAAGGAGAAGCCACCGGCGTTGCCGCCGTTGCCGCCGTTGGCGCCGAACCCGCCATCACCGCCGCGGCCTCCATTGCCGCTGAACAGGCCGCCGTTGCCGCCGTTACCGCCGGCCACGCCGGCGATGGTGCTGTTCCAGCCGTTGCCGCCATTGCCGAAGAGGATGCCGCCGGCCTGGCCGTTCGGGTTCTCTTCGGTGCCGTTGGCACCGTTGCAGATCAGGCCGCAGGGGGAGTTGTAGTTGATGGTCGCCTGGAGAAGTGCGTTCGGGTTGGCAGAGTTGCCGAAGTGCACCGTGTACCACGGCTCGGTCGCTTCCGACCCTGTAGACGTCAATTGAATGGCGGCGCTGACCGGTCCCGGCCCCCCTGGAGGCGCCAGGAACATCATTCCCGCGGCGACCATTCCGGCGCCGGCGAGGCCGGTGGTGATTACAGGGCGGACCACACTCTTGGTACCGCCAGACTTTTGCTTACGTCGATTGGACAAGGCGAACAACCCCCTACTGAGAACCCGATCGGTGCCTGCAGGAGCGCAGACCGTCGGAAATTAGCACCCGGAAATCCCAGTTCGAATGTTTTCCGCAGGCAAAATTTCGTAAATGTTCTGTTTGCAACTAGCTATTCGCGAGAATTTGTGCATAAGCAACTTTTTGCGCTGACGTAAGTTTGCTGCAAATCGCTGCAGGTGTAGTGAACAGGCTGGTAGACCGCTATGGACAAGACGTCTTCCACGTGCATTGCCTGTGAGGTGCGACACACCGCAGGTCCTTAGTTGACACCCCGTCAACAAAGATCTACAGGCAAATTGGTTCGGCGTTGCGCTCGACCATGTTGGGCGGCTCATCGCAAAACCTGCCGACGTGGGACCCGACGGCCTTCCCCACAGCCCGGTCCGAGGCCCAAATGAACTCGCTGGCAACGACGCCCGGCTTCCGCGGACAAATTGATACGTTCGGATGACGCCGCCAATCAGCAAACCCAGATACAGAGTGCTAAGCGTTGCTTGCCAGCCCTCAAGTCACTTTTGATTGTCCAATAAACGAAAAGGGGGCCGTGCCGCGAAGCGCCCACTGCGCCACTGCCGGCACGCTAGATTCGTCTCACCCATTGCCACCCGGTTGGTACACCGCACGGAGGCGGCCCACATGAACACGGCTTTTCGAGATTTTCTCGCTCCGCAGCGGCTCATTGACGTCGTCGACGTCGGCGCCAATCCCATCGACGGCGAGCCTCCCTATCTTCCGATACTGGACGCTGGCCTCTGCCGCGTCACCGGGTTCGAGCCACAAGCCGAAGCATTGCAGGAACTTCAGCTCAGAAAGGGACCGTACGAAAGATACCTTCCATACGCGGTGGGCGACGGCGGCGCACACACCCTCAACATCTGCCGCGGCTCGGGCATGTCGAGCCTCTTCCCACTGGATATGGACACGCTGCGCATGTTCGAAGTCCTAGAGCCGTACGCGGAGGTCATCGACCGCATCAAGGTCACGACCCGACGCCTCGACGACATCGACGACATCACCTACCTCGACTACCTAAAGATCGACATACAGGGCGGTGAACTGGCGGTCTTTCAGAACGGCCGCACCAAGCTCGCCGATGCGGTCGCCATCCAGACCGAGGTCTCGTTCGTCACACTGTACGAAGATCAGCCCGCCATGGGCGAGATCGATCGGGAACTCCGCGGTCAAGGCTTCATTCCGCACTGCTTCGCCGCCGTCAAGAGGTGGCCGATCGCGCCGTACGTTGCGGCCGAAGACCCTCGCCTACCGCTGAACCAACTACTGGAAGCCGACATCGTCTACGTCCGCGACTTCTCGAAGCCGGACCTGATGAGCGACGAACAGCTCAAGCATCTCGCGCTGATCGCCCATCACTGCTACGGCTCGACCGATCTCGCGCTTCGCTGCGTGATGTTGCTCGAACACCGTGGATCACTCGATGCCGGAGCGCAGAAACGCTGTCTACAACTGCTGGGCGCCTGACTCAGGCCAGGTGCTCGCGCAGGAAAGCGATGTCGTCCTTGCGACCGTCGTCGGACGTCTCGCAGATTACCGGCGCGCCGGCAGCGTTCACGACCGCGACCAGCAGCTGCGGATCGATCTGCCCGGTACCGAAGTTCGCATGACGGTCGGCGCCCGAACCCGCCGCGTCGCGCGAATCGTTGCAGTGGACGAGGTCGATGCGGCCCGTGATGCCTTTGATGCGCTCCACCGCATCGATGAGCGCTTCGCCCGCCGCCCACGCGTGGCAGGTGTCGAGGCAGAACCCGATGCCCGTGTCGCCGATGTGGTCCCACAGCCGCGCGATGGTGTCGAAGTGCCGCGCCATGGCGTGGTCACCGCCTGCCGTGTTCTCCAGGTAGACGGGCACGTCGGTCTTCAGATAGGACAGCGCCTTCGCCCAGCGCTCGAAACCGGCATCCATGTCGTTGTCGTCGGCGTGCCCGCCGTGGACGATGACAGCGGTGGCATCGATGGCCGACGCCGCATCGCAGGTGTCCTGCAGGATCTTTCGCGACGGGATCCGCACCCGATTGTTCGCCGACGCGACGTTGATGAGGTAGGGCGCATGCACGTAGATCGGCATCGGCGAGGCTTTGAGCACTTCGGCGTCGTCGCGTGGGGGCGGTTTCTTCCAGCTCTGGGGATTGCCGAGGAAGAACTGAACGACGTCGGCGCCGTCGGCCTCCGCCGCCGCCAGGGGATCGTCACCGTGGACATGCGAACCAATGAGCACGACGCCCACTCTAGGCGCGCCCGGTGACACCGAGCGTGTCAGCCTCGGAGGGTGACTGCCGTCCTCGGCATGTAGCTGTCGTACAACGCCGCGGCCACCGCCGCCACGTCGTCGCCGAGCGGATACATGTGCCGGTACTGCAGCACCTGCTTACCGATCAGTCCGAGGCGCTCGTCGAAGGTGGGCACCCGGCCGGGGTCGAGCAGAGGGCTGTTGAACGGGGCGTGATCGCCTCGCTGGAATTCGAGCGCGGCGCTGATGCGCGCCGCCTTTCCGAGCCGGCTCCCCCTACTCCCCCAGTGCAGCACGGCCTGGTTCCAGGCCAGAAGACTGCCCGCGGTCGCAGGCAGCGCGCGGATGTCCTGCGGGTTGTGTACGACGTTGTTGCCCTCGCCGTCCCAGCGACGCTCCACGAATCGCGGATCGTGGTGTGCCGGAAGGACATACATGCAGCCGTTGAGTGGCGTGGCGTCGGTGAACGGAAGCCAGACCGTCAGTGTGTGCGGTGAGTTGTCGGCGTCGAGCGTCGGTTGCACGCGGTCGCGGTGCGGCCCCCACCCCGCCGCGTTCTCGTTCGGCTGCACGTACCACACCCAGAAGTCCGGCAGTGCACGGTAATCCTGGCCGAGTGCTGTCGACAGGAACGCCGACAGGCCCTGGAACGCGAGCCACAGCTCGTCGTACACGAAGGCGAAGGGCAGCGGAATCCCCCGCTGCCACAGCGTGGTCACGGCATCGCGGATCGGGCCTGTGCACCGTTCGCCGAACGCGTCGGCGACCTGAATGTAGCCCTCGCGCTTGAGGTCTGACATCAGCAGCGTCGTGTCACCGACCGCGGCCGGTGACGATATCCCCGCGCCCTCGATCGTCATGTGCGGGCACAGGTCGCGCCAGAACTCCTGACGCTCGACCTCGCTGGCGACAAGCGTGCTCGACATGCCGTCACGGTAGCGCACACGCTTTGCTGCACACGGTGTTTTGGATCGACGGATCCGCCGGTGATTGCGTGCGCAACAAGGCCCGTCCCACGAAAAAGCCCCCGCCGAAGCGGGGGCTCTTCCGTTGCTCGACTTACCGGTAGTCGCTGTACCCGTAATCGTCCAGCGGCACCGCAGCACCGGTGGCCTGACCGAAGTCCGGGCTGTAGTACTGATCCTCGTAGGACGGGATCGTGTACGCGGCAGCGCGGGCTTCTTCGGTCGGCTGAACCTGGATGTTGCGGTACCGGTTGATGCCGGTACCGGCCGGGATCAGCTTGCCGATGATCACGTTCTCCTTCAGACCCTGCAGCTTGTCGCTGCGGCAGTTGATCGCCGCATCGGTGAGCACACGCGTGGTCTCCTGGAACGACGCCGCAGACAGCCACGAATCGGTGGCCAGCGACGCCTTCGTGATACCCATCAGCACCGGGCGGCCGGCGGCGGGCTCGCCACCCTCGGCCACGACGCGACGGTTCTCGGTCTCGAACTCGCCGCGCTCGGTCAGCGAGCCGGGCAGGAACTCCGTCGAGCCCGAATCGATGATCGTGACGCGACGCAGCATCTGCCGGACGATGACCTCGATGTGCTTGTCGTGGATCGACACACCCTGGGCGCGGTACACCTCCTGGACCTCCTTGACGAGGTGGATCTGCACCTCGCGGGGGCCTTGGACGCGCAGCACCTCGTGCGGGTCGGCCGAGCCTTCCAGCAGCTGCTGTCCGACCTCGACATGGTCGCCGTCGGTCAGCAGACGCTCGGAGCCGTCGTCGTGCTTGAACACCTTCAGGCGCTGACGACGCGAGAGCTTGTCGTACACGACCTCCTCGCCCCCGTCATCGGGAACGATGGTGATCTTGTAGAACTTCTCGCTCTCCTCCAGGCGGACCCGCCCGGAGACGTCGGCGATCGGGGCGCGGTTACGCGGAACGCGCGCCTCGAACAGCTCCTGGACACGCGGCAGACCACCGACGATGTCGGCGCCACCGGTGACACCACCCTGGTGGAAGGTACGCATCGTCAGCTGCGTGCCGGGCTCACCGATGGACTGCGCGGCCACGATGCCGACGGCCTCGCCGATGTCGACCAGCTTGCCGGTCGCCATCGAACGGCCGTAGCACATCGCACACACGCCGGTGCCCGTGGCGCAGGTCAGCACGGAGCGGACCTTCACCTCGGTGATGCCGGCAGCCAGCAGAGCGTCGATCGCCGGGTCACCGAGATCGTGACCGCGCTCGACGACAACACGGCCGTCCGAGTCGACCGCGTCGGTGGCCAGTGTCCGGGCGTAGGCCGACGTCTCGATGTGCTGATCGCGCACCAGGGCTTCGCCCTGCAGCTCGGCCAGCGTGACGTTGATACCGCGCTCGGTCTCGCAGTCGGTCTCGCGCACGATGACGTCCTGCGACACATCGACCAGACGACGGGTCAGGTAGCCCGAGTCGGCGGTACGAAGCGCCGTGTCGGCCAGACCCTTACGCGCACCGTGGGTGTTGATGAAGTACTCCAACACCGTCAGGCCCTCGCGGAACGAGGACTTGATGGGACGCGGGATGAATTCACCCTTCGGGTTGGTCACCAGACCCTTCATGCCGGCCAGGGTCCGCGTCTGGGTGAAGTTACCCGTGGCGCCCGAGTCCACGATCGTGATGATCGGGTTGTCCTTCGGGTAGTGCGTCCGCAGCGCCTGACCGACCTCTTCGGTCGCGTCCTGCCAGATCTTCACCAACGCTTCGTTGCGCTCGTCCTTGTTGAGCTTGCCGCGCTGGTACTGCTTCTCGATGCCGTCGGCTTCCGCCTCGTAGCGCTCGAGGATCTCGGTCTTCTCCGGCGGAACCAGCACGTCGGCCATGGACACCGTCACACCCGAGCGGGTGGCCCAGTGGAAGCCGGCGTCCTTGAGCTTGTCGACGGTCTGCGCGACGACGATCATCGGGTAGCGCTCGGCCAGATCGTTGATGATCGCGGCCTGCACCTTCTTGTGCATCTGCTTGTTGACGAACGGATAGCCCCGCGGCAGCAGCTCGTTGAAGAGCACGCGACCCAGGGTGGTCTCCGCCGTCCACGCATCGCCGATCGACCAGCCGTCCGGGAACAACTCGCCCTCGACCTCGGCGGGCGGACGCACCTGCGTCAGCCGCACCCGGATCTTGGCCCGCACGCTCAGCGCGCCGCGGTCCATCGCCATGATGGCCTCGGCCGGTGAGCTGTAGACACCCGTCTCCGGCTGATCTTTGGACGCCGGCGTGTACTCGCCGAGGTCGCCCTCGATCTCGGTGGTCAGGAAGAACAGACCGGTCACCATGTCCAGACGCGGCATGGCCAGCGGGCGGCCCGACGCCGGCGACAGGATGTTGTTCGACGACAGCATCAGAATGCGCGCCTCGGCCTGCGCCTCCGCCGACAGCGGAAGGTGCACGGCCATCTGGTCACCGTCGAAGTCGGCGTTGAACGCCTCACAGACCAGCGGGTGCAGCTGGATGGCCTTGCCTTCGACCAGCTGCGGCTCGAAGGCCTGGATACCGAGACGGTGCAGCGTGGGTGCGCGGTTCAGCAACACCGGATGCTCGGCGATGACCTCTTCGAGGACATCCCACACCTGGGGACGCTGACGCTCCACCATGCGCTTGGCGCTCTTGATGTTCTGCGCATGGTTCAAGTCGACCAGACGCTTCATCACGAACGGCTTGAACAGCTCGAGAGCCATCAGCTTCGGCAGACCGCACTGGTGCAGCTTCAGCTGCGGGCCGACCACGATGACCGAACGGCCCGAGTAGTCGACGCGCTTGCCGAGCAGGTTCTGACGGAAGCGGCCCTGCTTGCCCTTGAGCAGATCGGACAGCGACTTGAGCGGACGGTTGCCCGGCCCGGTGACCGGACGGCCGCGGCGGCCGTTGTCGAACAGCGCGTCGACCGACTCCTGAAGCATGCGCTTCTCGTTGTTCACGATGATCTCGGGCGCGCCCAGATCGATCAGTCGCTTGAGCCGGTTGTTGCGGTTGATGACGCGGCGGTACAGGTCGTTGAGGTCGGAGGTCGCGAAGCGGCCACCGTCGAGCTGAACCATCGGGCGCAGTTCCGGCGGGATCACCGGAACGGCATCGAGCACCATGCCCATCGGCGAGTTGGCGTTGCTCTGGAACGCCGCGACGACCTTGAGCCGCTTGAGCGCACGCAGCTTCTTCTGGCCCTTGCCGTTCTTGATGGTGTCGCGCAGCGACTCGGCCTCGGCGTCGATGTCGAAGTTCTCGATGAGCTTCTTGATCGACTCGGCACCCATGGCGCCCTCGAAGTACTCGCCGTAGCGGTCCTGCAGCTCGCGGTAGAGGAGCTCGTCGACGATCAGCTGCTTGGGAGCCAGCTTGGTGAACGTCGTCCAGATCTCCTCGAGGCGGTCCAGCTCACGCTGGGCCCGGTCACGGAGCTGGCGCATCTCGCGCTCGCCGCCGTCGCGCACCTTGCGGCGCACGTCGGACTTGGCGCCCTCCTCCTCGAGCTCCTTCATGTCGGCTTCGAGCTTCTGGGCGCGCGCTTCGAGGTCGGCGTCGCGCTGATCCTCGATCGCCTTGCGCTCGACGGCCATCTCCGCCTCGAGCGTGGAGAGCTCGTTGTGGCGCATCTCGTCGTCGACGGCGGTGATCACGTAGGCCGCGAAGTAGATGATCTTCTCGAGATCCTTCGGGGCCAGGTCGAGCAGGTAGCCCAGACGTGACGGGACGCCCTTGAAGTACCAGATGTGCGTGACGGGTGCGGCCAGTTCGATGTGGCCCATCCGCTCACGGCGCACCTTGGCGCGGGTCACCTCGACGCCGCAGCGCTCACAGATGATGCCCTTGAACCGGACGCGCTTGTACTTGCCGCAGTAGCACTCCCAGTCGCGAGTAGGTCCGAAGATCTTCTCGCAGAACAGGCCGTCCTTTTCCGGCTTGAGCGTGCGGTAGTTGATGGTCTCCGGCTTCTTGACCTCACCGAAGGACCAGTTGCGGATGTCGTCCGCGGTCGCCAGACCGATGCGGAGTTCATCGAAGAAGTTGACGTCGAGCACGTAACTTCCTTTCCCCTTGCGGGCGTTGAGATTTAGTGACTAGGCCAGATCTTCGACTGATGCGGATTCGTTGCGCGACAGGTTGATGCCGAGGTTGGCAGCGGCGCGCTCCAGGTCCTCGTCGTCTCCGTCACGCATTTCGATCGCCGCGCCGTCCGAAGACAGCACCTCAACATTCAGGCAGAGCGACTGCAGCTCCTTGAGAAGCACCTTGAACGACTCCGGGATGCCCGGCTCGGGGATGTTCTCGCCCTTGACGATGGCCTCGTAGACCTTCACGCGGCCGACGGTGTCGTCGGACTTGATCGTCAGCAGCTCCTGCAGCGTGTAGGCCGCGCCGTAGGCCTGCATGGCCCAGCACTCCATCTCGCCGAAACGCTGACCACCGAACTGCGCCTTACCACCCAGCGGCTGCTGCGTGATCATCGAGTACGGACCCGTCGAACGCGCGTGGATCTTGTCGTCGACGAGGTGGTGCAGCTTCAGGATGTACATGTAGCCGACCGTCACCGGGTACGGGAACGGCTCGCCACTGCGTCCGTCGAACAGCACCGCCTTGCCGTCGGCGTTGACCATCGTCTCGCCGTCGCGGTTCGGCAGCGTCGCACCGAGCAGACCCTGCAGTTCGCCTTCCTGCGCACCGTCGAACACCGGGGTCGCGACGATGCTGTCGGGCGGAGCCGAGAGCATCTGCTCGGGCAGGTTCGCCGCCCATTCCGGCGTCGCTGCCACATCGATGTTCCAGCCGGCCTTGGCGACCCAGCCGAGGTGGGTCTCCAAGATCTGACCGATGTTCATACGACGCGGCACACCGTGGGTGTTCAGGATGATGTCCACCGGGGTGCCGTCCGGAAGGAACGGCATGTCCTCGACGGGCAGGATCTTGCCGATGACGCCCTTGTTGCCGTGGCGTCCGGCGAGCTTGTCGCCGTCGGAGATCTTGCGCTTCTGGGCCACGTAGACGCGGACCAGCTCGTTGACGCCGGCGGGCAGCTCGTCGTCGTCCTCGCGCGAGAACACGCGGATGCCGATGACCTTGCCGGACTCACCGTGGGGCACCTTCAGCGACGTGTCGCGGACCTCGCGGGCCTTCTCACCGAAGATGGCGCGCAGCAGGCGCTCCTCGGGGGTCAGCTCCGTCTCACCCTTCGGGGTGACCTTGCCGACCAGGATGTCGCCGTCGCGGACCTCGGCGCCGATGCGGATGATGCCGCGCTCGTCGAGGTCGGCCAGCACCTCATCGGAGACGTTCGGGATGTCCCGGGTGATCTCCTCGGCGCCCAGCTTGGTGTCGCGGGCATCGATCTCGTGCTCTTCGATGTGGATCGAGGTGAGCACGTCCTCTTCGACCAGACGGTTCGAGAGGATGATCGCGTCCTCGTAGTTGTGGCCCTCCCACGGCATGATCGCCACGAGCAGGTTCTTGCCCAGTGCCATCTCACCGTTCTCGGTGCACGGCCCGTCGGCCAGAACCTGACCCACCTCGACGCGCTGCCCGGCGTCCACGATCGGGCGCTGGTTGGCGCACGTGCCGTGGTTGGAGCGGGCGAACTTGCGCATCCGGTAGGTGTGCCGGGTGCCGTCGTCGGCCATCACGGTGATGTAGTCGGCGGAGACCTCCTCGACCACACCGGCCTTGTCGGTGACGACCACGTCGCCGGCGTCGATCGCGGCGCGCAGCTCCATACCGGTGCCGACCAGCGGGGCCTCGCTGCGCACCAGCGGAACCGCCTGGCGCTGCATGTTGGCACCCATCAGGGCACGGTTGGCGTCATCGTGTTCGAGGAACGGGATCATCGCCGTCGCGACCGACACCATCTGGCGCGGCGAGACGTCCATGTAGTCGACCTCGGTCGCCGAGACGAACTCGACCTCGCCGCCCTTACGACGGACCAGGACGCGCTCCTCGGCGAAGCGGCCTTCACCGTCGAGTGGCGAGTTGGCCTGCGCCACGACGTGGCGGTCCTCCTCGTCGGCGGTCAGGTAGTCGATCTGGTCGCTGACCTTGCCGTCGATGACCTTGCGGTACGGGGTCTCGATGAAGCCGAACGGGTTGACCCGCGCGTACACCGACAGCGAACCGATCAGACCGATGTTCGGACCCTCGGGGGTCTCGATCGGGCACATGCGGCCGTAGTGCGACGAGTGGACGTCGCGGACCTCGAGGCCGGCGCGCTCACGGGACAGACCGCCGGGGCCCAACGCCGACAGGCGGCGCTTGTGGGTGAGCCCGGAGAGCGGGTTGTTCTGGTCCATGAACTGCGACAGCTGGCTCGTGCCGAAGAACTCCTTGATCGCCGCCACGACGGGACGGATGTTGATCAGGGTCTGCGGCGTGATCGCCTCGACGTCCTGGGTGGTCATGCGCTCACGCACGACGCGCTCCATACGCGAGAGGCCGACGCGGATCTGGTTCTGGATCAGCTCGCCCACGGTGCGCAGACGACGGTTGCCGAAGTGGTCGATGTCGTCGACCTCGACGGGCACCTCGGAGCCACCGGGCGCGGTCATCGTCTGGTCACCCTGATGCAGACGGACCAGGTACTCGATGGTCGCGACGACGTCCTCTTCGGTCAGCGTCGAGCTGGTGATCGGCTCACCGACGTTCAGCCCGAGCTTCTTGTTGACCTTGTAGCGGCCGACGCGGGCCAGGTCGTAGCGCTTCTCCTTGAAGAACAGGTTCTCCAGCAGGGTCTGCGCGGACTCCTTGGTCGGCGGCTCGCCCGGACGCAGCTTGCGGTAGATGTCCAACAGGGCCTCGTCGGTGCCTGCGGTGTTGTCCTTCTCCAGCGTGCTCATCATGATCTCGGAGAAGCCGAAGCGCTCCACGATCTGCTCGTTGGTCCAGCCGAGCGCCTTGAGCAGCACGGTGACGGGCTGACGACGCTTGCGGTCGATGCGGACGCCGACCGTGTCGCGCTTGTCGACATCGAACTCCAGCCATGCGCCACGGCCGGGGATCACCTTGACGCTGTGCAGTGTCTTCTCGGTGGACTTGTCGATGCTCTCGTCGAAGTACACACCGGGCGAACGGACGAGCTGCGACACGACGACGCGCTCGGTGCCGTTGATGATGAAGGTGCCCTTCTCGGTCATCATCGGGAAGTCGCCCATGAAGACCGTCTGGCTCTTGATCTCACCGGTGTTGTTGTTGATGAACTCGGCCGTGACGAACAGCGGAGCCGCGTACGTCATGTCCTTGTCTTTGCACTCGTCGACCGGCGCCTTGACCTCGTCGAAGCGCGGGTCCGAGAAGCTCAGCGACATCGAGCCGGAGAAGTCCTCGATCGGGGAGAGCTCTTCGAGAACCTCTTGCAGACCGCCCTTGGGGTCTACGTCGCCGCGGTCGACAGCACGCTGGAACCAATCCTCGGCGCCGATCAGCCATTCGAATGACTCGGTCTGCACGTCGAGAAGCCCCGGAACCTCAAGAGGCTCACGGAGCTTTGCAAAAGAAATTCGGTTTGGTGCTCCGGGAACGGAGTTATTAGTGGTTGACTCGATCTGGCGGGACCCTGCCAAGATGCATCCTTCCAGCACCTCACGCGGCTGTTGGAGTGCCGGGGGAGCCGGTTCCGCTGCCGCTTATCTGCGTCGGTTCGGCCGGCTCCACCAGACCTCCCGGACGCACGGCACGCGTCTAGATCGCTGAGCAGAGCTCAGGCTGAGAACGACGTCGAGTGCGAATGAGGGTGGGCAGGATGCAGCCAGCGCAACGTCCAACGATAGCGCAGGACGGCCTATTCCTCAACCCTCGAGGCAGCACCGTGTGCTACGGAACTTGGGCGCTGGCTGGCGCACTGATCCTTAGTCATCCGTGTACACATTGCTGGCCAATAGATTGGCCCGCTTTCGTCCTTCCGTCAAGAGATAACGCGGTGTTTGGCACAACCATTTCGGCGACGAGTTCGTCGGGGTCGGCGGCGCATGTGGCGAAGTCGATGCCGAAAAGGATCCTCGCGCCGAACGTGAAGAGCCAGTCGATCAGCGTCGGCGTCTGCGTCCAGCCCGGCAAGACGTCCGCGGTGGCGGTGCCGCTGCTCGTCTCGATCGCGATGGTCTCGTCGGGCGCGCCGTAGAAGCCGGAGTCCCTGGTACCCGCGAACATGTCGTTCAACCACCCGGCGCTGATCATCTCGGCGGCTTTCACATTGGCCGGCTTCGGCCATCCGGTCACGAGGTTCATCGCGACCTGGACGAACAGGTTTCCGCCGGTCATCGCGTCGCCGTGGGAGCTGTTCGTGAGCATCACCCCGTTGAACTCGCCGGGCCGCCAGGTCTCCATCGCGGTGTTGGTGATCCCGGACATGTTCCAGTAGTAGGCCCTCGCCGCGAGGTTGTAGATCGGGAAGTCGTGCGGCAGCTTGGCCAGCGCCTCGGGTGTGACGTCACCGAAGCCCACACCGTCGAGCATCACGACCCCGGCGAGCTTGTCGAGCGTGCCGTTGCGCGCCATGTACCCGGCGGCGCCCGCGGACAGCCCGCCACCCGCGGAGTGCCCGATCAGCGCGACCTTGTCGACGCCGCTCAGCAGGGTGGCTCCGTAACCGGCCGCCAGCGCGCTCTCGGCGAGTGCGGTGTTGCCGTCGGCGAAGAGGTCGGCGACGGCCTTGTGCATCGGCGAGCCGCCGACCCAGCAGCCGTCGCAGGACAGGAAGTTCGACGTCAGCGAGGTCGCGACGACGATGCTGTGGGTCGCCTCGGCGAGGCGGGCCGCGGTGTAGCTGTAGAAAGGTCCGGCGGCCATGAAACCGTGCTGGAAGTAGATCAGCCGGGTGGGTGTCACGCCCTCGGGGACGTACCAGTCGGCGGGAACCTCGTAGCCGTCGCCGCAGTCGATCAGAAGTTTCGAACTCTTCACCGTGACGGTGCTGTTCGGGGGCAGGATCGGCGGGCCGCCGAGGACCCGGATCGCGACCGAATAGATGTTGAAGATGACGGTGCCGACGAGGCTGAGCAACGTCTGCCGCGGCGGGGTGGCAGCCGCTTCCGAGGC
Organism: Mycobacterium bulgaricum; assembly: GCF_041287165.2. Classification (NCBI taxonomy): domain Bacteria; kingdom Bacillati; phylum Actinomycetota; class Actinomycetes; order Mycobacteriales; family Mycobacteriaceae; genus Mycobacterium; species Mycobacterium bulgaricum. Next base: position 452,145 of record NZ_JBGGKV020000002.1, read on the forward strand.
TGTGTCGAGCGCGCGCAGGGCGGCGACGGGTTTGACCGTCGTCGACGTTCCGGTCGCCTCCCCCGGCGCAGCCGTTCGAGGCTCGGGCTCCTGCGCGACGAGTTCGACCGTCTCTGCGGTGGCGACTTCCTCCGGCGCCTCGACGGGAGCCTCGGTGATGACGTCGTCGACGACGGCGGGCACGTCTGCGGGCAGTTCTGCGGACGGCTCCTCGGCCACCGGGGCTGCGGCGTCGCCGTCTGCACCCTCGGTGTCGGCGCTGCCGTCCACGTCTTCGTCGACGTCGGGGGCCGATTCGTCCGACGGGTCGGCCTGGTCGGTGTCTTCGGACGGGTCGGTGTCCTCGGCCGTGTCGCGGCCATCGCCCTTGGTGGCGTGATCGTGCAGACCCGCCTCGATGTCACTCGATTCCGAGGGCTCCGAGGATTCCGCGGTCGTCGTGGCGCTGCCGCTTTGGGTCGCGTCCGGCGACGCGACGGCCACCCCGGCCCCCGCCAGCATCGCCGCCGACACTCCGGCGGTGATCACGCCCGCCCCAACGAGAGCGGATAGCCGATCGACCATGCCACAGCCCCTCTGTTCGAAACCTGGCAAACAGTACCGCGGGGATCAGGGGCGGGAAGCGGATTGCCCGAATCGGCCGACGGCGTTCAGGCGTGCCACAACCCGGCCGGCACCGACGAGCATGCCGACCCCGGCCGGTCGGCCACGCAAACATCCGTCGCGGCGCTTCCCACTGTCGGCGCCACGGTGACCGACACCCTTCGGGCACCGATGAGCATCCCCGCCGCGACGGTCGCCGCCGAACCCGAGGAACCGTAGAGCCGGGGGGTGTGGGTGCCGTTCAGCATGTCGCCGATCCATCCCGACGCCAGGATCTGATTGATCGCGATGTTGAACGGCGACGAGAAGCCGGTGGCGACGTACGCGGCGATCTGCACCAGCAAGCTGCTGCTCTGCATGGAGTCGGAGTGACGTCCGCCGGCGATGACGATGCCGGTGAAGGCGTCGGGACGCGCCTGTTCGAGCCTTCGGGTGGCATCGCCGAAGTTGTTCCAGGTGTCCGGTTCGGCCGCCAGGTTGTAGACGGGGATGGACCGGGGGACCTTCGCCAGATCCGTACTGAGGCTCGCGAAGCCGGCGCCGTCGAGCATCACCACGCCGGCCAGGTCGGCCTCAAGACCCCGTTCGACCAGGTAGCGCGCGGTCCCGACGACCAGCCCGCCGCCCGCCGAATGCCCGGCGAGCACGATCTTGGTCGGCAGGGCTTCGGTGTACCCGGCGATCCGTGCGCTGGCGGTCAGCGCGGCCCGATCCCCGATGAACAGGTCGGCGATGGCTTTGTGGGTGTGCGACAGCATCAGCGGCAGGTTCTCGACGTCGAAAATGTTCCACGTGAGCGTGGGGGCGACGACGATGCTGTGCGTCTTCTCCGCCAGATAGGCGGCGGTGGCGCCATAGAAGGCCGATGTCGCGAGCATGCCGTGCTGCAGATAGATGAGGCCTTTGGGTTCGGCATTGCCCGGCGGGAAGTACCAGTCGACAGGGACGACGACCTCGTCCCCTGAGCCGTGGCCGATCGTCAGCGATGAGCTCTCCACGCGCACCCGGCTGCCGAACGGCGCGCGAGCGGGGCCGGCGAGGAACTGCATCGCCCCGGTGTAGAAGTTGTAGAACGCGGTGCCGATGTCGTTGAGCGTGTCGAGCAGGTTCAGCAGTCCGGTGACTATTCCCGGGGACTGCACCGCCATCGTCTGCATCACCGCGGCGCCCTCGCTAGAGGAGAGGTCGGTTTCGATGCTTCTGACGAATGGGGACGTGAGCCCGGCGTAGTGGTCGTCGCTCTCGGCGGGCTGTGTCGGCTCCTCGGGCTGCTGGACCGGCTCCTCGTCGGCGGCCTTAACGTCCTCGACGTCCACGTCCTCGCCGATTTCGACGTTCTCGACGTCCTCGGAATCTTCTGTGTCCTCGACGTCCTCGGAATCTTCTGCGTCCTCGCCGCCCTCGGAATCTTCTGCGTCCTCGGCCTTCTCGGCGTCCTCCACGTCCTCGTCGGCCGGGTCCGACTCCTCAGGCTCTTCGTCGGTCTCCTCGACGTCCGTCTCGGCGGCCTCGGACTCGTCCGCGTCAACCTGGGTGTCGACGGCGCCGGAACTGCCGTCGTCGTCGGATCCTCCGGTCGCTTGACTGCCTGTGCTCGATGTCGTGCCGTCCTCGGCCGCGGCCACACCCGCGCCCGTCAGCATCGCTGCTGACATTCCCCCCGCCAGTACGCCTGCCCCCAACCAGACCCGATAGCGGTCGACCATGTCTCTCCTGGTGTAGTGATCGCGAGGATCCACCGAGCAGAGGACTGCTGACTGGGCTTTTCCGCACGGACGCGCGATCCTGGCAAACTGTATAGCCAGTCAGACCAACATTCAAGATGTAGCAGGCAGAAATTGACGTCAACGACGGGTATCTCGGAAACCAACTGTTCGGGCGCGGCTCAGCAACCTCGGGATGGAACACGTTCCAACTTTGCCGGACCGGGCGGCAGCCAGTCTGTCAACGATCGTTCCACTACAGCAACGGCAGTCGCACCTTACCCACTGATCGCAGGAACGGCGCGGGTGCGCTGGCGCAGGGCAGAGACGACAAACACCGCCCGGCAGCGCCAGGCGGTGTCAGCGTCGAGAAAGCGAGGAGGTCAGCGCTCCCCGGAGACCGGAATGCGTCCGGTCGGCGCGTCGTCCTCGTGGTGGCGCGTTCCGGCGTGGCCCGGCTCGTGGCTCGAGTACTTGTGGGTGCCTTCGAGGTCGTCGCGGATGGCTTCCTGCGCGGCAGGCGGCAGGGTGTGCATGATCTCGCGCACGCGCGCCTGGCGGCGGGCGACGGCCTTACGCTCCGGCATACCCGGCGTCGCGGAGACCTGCGGCGGCACACCTTCGATCTCCTCGACACCACCGTCGTGGTGGCCGGCATCGATCAGGGCCTGCTCCTCGGCCATGGTCGACTCGTCCTTTTCCTCGGACATGCCGATCGGGCCGATACGCCGGCCGTTGAGGAACTGCTTCACCACCGGCTCGTCGCTGGTGAGCAGAACCTCGCGGGGACCGAACATCACCAAGTGCTTGCGGAACAACATGCCCATGTTGTCGGGCACCGTACGCGCGATGTTGATGTTGTGCGTGACGATGAGGATCGTGCAGTCGATCTGAGCGTTGATGTCGATCAACAGCTGCGACAGGTAGGCCGTACGCACCGGATCGAGACCCGAGTCGGGCTCGTCACAAAGGATGATCTGGGGGTCGAGGACCAGCGAGCGCGCGAGGCCGGCGCGCTTGCGCATACCACCGGAGATCTCACCGGGGAACTTGTTCTCGTCGCCGCCCAGACCGACCAGGTCGAGCTTCTCCATCACGATCTGACGGATCTCGGATTCCTTCTTCTTCGTGTGCTCACGAAGCGGGAACGCGGTGTTGTCGTACAGGCTCATCGAGCCGAACAGCGCGCCGTCCTGGAACATCACGCCGAACAGCGTGCGGATCTCGTAGAGCTCCTTGGCGGAGCACTCGATGATGTTGGTGCCGTCGACGATGATCTTGCCGCGCTCGGGACGCAGCAGACCGATCAGGGACTTCAGGAAGACGGACTTACCGGTACCCGACGGGCCCAGCAGAACGCTGACTTCACCAGCGGGAAGGTCGAAGGTGACGTCTTCCCAGATTCGCTGTGAGCCGAAGGACTTGGTCAGTCCCTCAACCTGAATTCCGATGCCCACGCGAATTCCTCTCGCCAGTGCCAAACTTGCACGCCACAGGCTCCCCGCCTGTGGCTTGAGTCACTGTAACCTACCCGCCCTCACCGCCACACACGGTCTGCGAACACTCGCTCGCAGACTAGCGGAAACGACTGTGGGGCCGGCCTGTTTGCCAGGCCAGCCCCACAGCTGACGTCGAACGTCACACCGGCGTCAATATGCCGACGTGATTCTTCTTACTTGACGGACACCGAAGCGCCGGCGGCCTCGAGCTTGGCCTTGGCGTCGTCGGCGGCTTCCTTGTTGACCTTCTCCAGCAGCGGCTTGGGGGCGCTGTCGACGAGGTCCTTGGCTTCCTTGAGGCCCAGACCGGAGACGATCTCGCGAACGACCTTGATGACGCCGATCTTCTTGTCGCCGGCGGCTTCGAGGATGACGTCGAACTCGCTCTGCTCTTCGGCGGCCTCGGCGGGGGCACCACCGGCGGCGGGGCCGGCAGCGGCAACCGCGACCGGAGCGGCGGCGGTGACGTCGAAGGTCTCCTCGAACTGCTTCACGAACTCGGAGAGCTCCAGCAGGGTCATTTCCTTGAACGCGTCGAGCAGTTCATCGGTGGACAGCTTGGCCATGGTGATTCCTTATCTCTATGTATGGGTTTGGTTGGTCTCAGGCGGCCGACTCGTCGGCGCCCTTCTTTTCTTGCAGAGCTGCGGCCAGGCGGGCGATCTGGGACGCGGGCGCCACGAACAGCGCCGCGGCCTGGGACTGCTTCGCCTTCATCGCGCCGGCCAGCTTCGACAGCAGCACCTCGCGCGATTCGAGGTCGGCGATCTTCTCGACCTCGGCGACGGACAGCGCTTTGCCGTCCATGTAGCCGCCCTTGACGATCAGCGCCTTGTTGTCCTTGGCGAACTTCTTGATCGCCTTGGCGGCGTCGACCGGCTCACCCTCGATGAACGCGATGGCGGTCGGGCCTGCGAAGAGCTCGTCGAGCCCCTCGATTCCCGCTTCCGCCGCGGCACGCTTCACCAGGGTGTTCTTGGCGACGGTGTAGGTCGCGGACGAACCCAGCGACCTGCGCAGCTCGGCAAGGTGGGACACCGTCAGGCCGCGGTACTCGGTGACGACGGTGGCCGTCGACTCCTTGAACTTCTCGGCGATGTCGGCGACCGCGGTGGCCTTGTCAGCCTTGGCCATGCTTGCCTCCTCGTGATGGTTGGACGTCCACCAACCGACGGACACGAGGGGCCGGAAATGACGAACGCCCCGACGCAACAGGTCGGGGCGCACTTTTTCTGCAAGTGCAGCGCGTCGATGACGCGCCAGCCTCGTCCTCCTGCGTGGGCCGCCGGGAAATCCCGGACCTTCAACCGATTGCTCGGTGACCGACGGTCTTCGGTGGAACCCGGCAAGGATAGCGTGCCGCGCCCCGATCAGCCAAAACGCCCTCCCTTGCACCGCGAGCGCGCGCGTCTGCACGCCGACGCGCCGCGTTCTCCGGCTTTTCGCCGCGCTCGCCGCTCACGACCGCGCCAACACCGCCGCCCCGACCAAACCCGCATCGCCACCGAGTTCGGCAGGCAGCACACGCACGTCCCGGATGAAGTCCAGACCCGCGTAGACCGAAAGCGCATCGCGGAGCGGATCGAACAGCAGCGCGCCAGACTTCGCGACGCCGCCTCCCACGACGACGAGATCGAGGTCGCACACCGCGGCCACCGACGCGATCATCCGCGCGACCGCGTCAGCGCCTCGGCGGAAAGCCCGCACCGCGAGCTCGTCACCGCGCCCCGCGGCCTCGGCGAGCTCTTTGGCATCGGCCTCCGGCGGCGCGGACCAGCCGTGTGCGCGCGCCCACTGCGCCAGATGCGGCCCCGACGCGACGGTCTCGACGCATCCCCGCCCGCCACAGGTGCACAGCGCACCGCCTGGTTCGACGACGACGTGACCGACGTGGCCCGCATTGCCGGTACGGCCGTGGAATGGCGACCCGTCAAGCACCAGCCCTCCCCCGATGCCCGTCGACACGACCATCCCGAGCATGAAGCGGGCACCGCGGCCCGCGCCCCGCCATTGCTCCCCCAACGCCATGCACAGACCGTCGCCGCCGAGGCGCGCCGGCAATCCTGTTGCCGCGGAGACCCGGTCGACGATCGGGAAGTGCATCCACTCGGTGATGTTGATCGGGCTGACGGTGCCGCCCGGGACGTCGATGGGGCCTGCCGAGGCGACGCCGACGGCGCCCACGGGCCGGTCTGCGGCGGCCAGGGTTTCGGTCAGCAGTCCGGCCACCGCGTCCCAGACGGTCTCGGCATCACCGTCGGGCGTGGGTCGTTGCACGCGGTGCACCAGGGTTCCGTCGGCGTCGACCAGCCCGGCGGCGATCTTGGTGCCGCCGACGTCGAGCGCCAGAGTCAACTCGCTCATCAGTGCCTGTGGGTGTTGTCGGGCTGGCGCGGGTCGCCGGGATGCTCGAATCCGTTGGCCAGCGTGACGAGTTCGGCGCAGCGGGCGTCCAGCCACCGGCGGTACTGCCGCCGCCGGGCGGCCGCCAGAAGGTGGGCGGCGATGTCCGATCGGGCCAGCTCGAACTCGGCGCGTGGTGCGGCCCGCCGCCAACCGCCCCGCACCCCGTCGGCCCTCGCGAACCTCCCAGGGTTGCGGGCGTGATAATCGGCCACCTCGCGATCGGTGATCGCGACGTCCGCCGTGACCGCCGCGAACACCGCCCGGCCGTGCGGGTCGGCCAGCGTGGCGGCGGCGACGCTGCCGATCTCCATGCGCGCGACGGCATCCGGGAGCAGCTCCGCCTCCGTCGGGACCGGGCCGTCGCCCGCCTCGGTCGCAGCTGTCACCCGATCGGCCACCAGAACCTGTGTGAGCCAACGGCGTAACTGCCTGGCCTCGCTGGTGCCCGGCCGGGGCAGAGCATGCTCTCGCCCCCCGGACCTGATCTCGCGCTCCCGGGCATCGACATCCGCGACGGTGACCACCTCGGACCCGACGTACGCCGCGACGGCGCTCACCTCACCACCACGCTGACCGCAGGCGAATACACAAGCTCGCCCGAGCACGCCACCCTGATCAGCGCCCACCACTGCCCCGGCTCGAGCCACATCGGCGGGGTCACGTCGAACGCCAGCTCCACCGTTCCCCTCGCGGGAACGATATCGCCGATGATATTGGGGTTCAACCACTCCCATGTTCCCCACGGCGAGATCAGGTGGGCTTCGACGGTGAGGTCGGCGTACGCGTCGGTCCCCACCTCGATGCTGAGCCGGGCGGTCTCCCCCGCGGTGACCTCGATCGCAGCCGGCTCCCGCACGAGTTTGAGCAGTCGGTCATCGTGGCTCCCCACTGAGACGACCGCAACGTCCTCGACCGTCTGGTGCCAGGCGGCCGGTATCGCACCACCGGTGGCAGCCAGTTCGGCGCGCACCGGGTACAGCCCGGGCTGCGTGGTCGCGGGGACGGCAACGTCGACCGTCGATTCCAGGTACTCGCCCGGAGGAAGGACGAAGGGCAGTTCGGCGACGCTGAGCTCCCAGCCTGCCGGCGCAACGACCCGCACCCTGCCGTGCAGTGCGGTGTCGGTGGCGTCGCTGGTGGCAGTGAGCCGCAGTGCGATCACCTCGTCGCCCACGCTCTCCAGCCGATGCGGATGCAGGTGCGCGACGGCGGGCAGGCCGCCCAGCGGGGCGGGGCCGCGGTTGTGCAGCCAGTACCTCGCATAGAGGGGCTGCACGGGTTCGGCCTCGGCCCCGAGCGCGACGTGTTCGGCGTTGAGCACCCGGGGTAGGTTGAGTTCTGTTCGGAGCGTGGCGATTTCGTAGCCAGCGAGGCGAATGTCCGGTGGGCCCGCGTCGAGTGGGTTCTCGATGAGATCGAGCCGCCGCGGCGCGGAGAGGTGCCGCAGACCAGACTGAACGGAGACGTCTGCGGCACGGCCCAGCGTCTCCACGACGCGGACGGTCACGCCCCCGGCTGGGCCGTCGTGCAGTGCGCTGCCCCGCGCGGTGGGATTGCCGAATGCTTTGAGTGCGCCCACCCGCACGGCGCGTTCCGGTTGCACTTCGAGCAGCGAGCCCCACTGCGGCAGTCCGCCGCCTGCGTTGTCGTGGTCGGCCACGGCGGCGATCAGCGGCTGATTGAATTCGGCACTGCGCGAGGGGATCTGGTTGTCGCGCCAGTCGCCCGCGCCAGAGACGACGGCGTAGTCGAAGGTGTGGGTCCAGTGCTGCAGCTGAAAATTGGACCCGTCGGGGTGGGTGCGCCGTGGCGGATCGATCCACGTGCCCGACGGCCAGCCGGTGCACGACCGCATCAGCGAGGCGTGGAGCGTGCCGTCGGCTTCGACGGCGAACCCGGGCACGCCTCGGTTGATCATCGCGACCGTGTGCGATTCGAACGGCTCGACAATGTCCTGGTCGACGTCGATCTCCGCGTCGGCCAGGTCGTCGATCAGCGCGGCCACCGCGTCGAAGCCGACCACAAGCACGGGAAGGGCCGCCGGGTCGCGAAGGTCGGCGCCGGGAAGCCACACCTCCCGCAGCGGCCGCGCCGCCGGGATCCACGTCCGTTCCGACGGGCCAACGTCTCCGTGCACCGTTGCGGTGAAGGAGTTTTGACCGACACTGATGCGCATGTCCGGCAGGTTGGAGTCGACGGACAGGTCGCCGTAGCGTGGTGCCGCAGCCGCGGTGCAGGTGGCCGTGACACCAATTCGGGCGAGTGCGGTGACGAGGTCGCGAACCTCCGGTTCGGCCCCGCTGGGCGAGATGACCTCGGCGACCGAGACGGCTCGCGCGGCGCCCGCGCGGAAGCGCACCCGCAGCGCCGACGACAGACCGAACCAGCCGTACGCGGGGTTGTCCAGCGTGTACGGAAAGGTAGCTGTGTCAACAGAATTCGTTGTGCCGGGTTCGTGCAGCAGTGCGAAGCCGCGTCCGATCACCGCGTCGCCGACCTCACTGACGGGCATCGCGCCGGTCACCGGACACGGCCACCGCAGGCGCATCAGCCGGTCGGCTCCGGTGAAGTCGTCGATGGTGGTGCGGCAGTCAACGCGGTCGACATCGCGCCACAGCGTCACCGTCTGCGTGTAGCGCAGGAGGCCGAGGATCTCACCGGTGACGACGAGCCGTTCTCCGAGCGCGCAGCGATAGGCGCGCACCGATGTCGCGGGGCTCTCGGCGGACGTGACCACGGGCCCCTTGGGCAGCAGGTGCCACGGCCCCTCGCCCGCGGTGGGGTGCGCCGGATGCTCGTCGTAGACGGCGAGTTCGTTGCCGACCCTGCCGTCGGCGATCAGTTCGCGGCCTCCCACCGACAGCGAGCTCACCGCGCCGCCGCGCGCCGGATCGACCCGCAGGCGGTAGTGCTCGTTGCCGATCTCGTGACCGCCCAACGGTTCCCAGGTCGACGCCGAACCGTCGGGCATCAGCCGGTAGGACTGCCATCCCATCGACGGCACGCTTCTCGCCAGCCAGGTCAGCGACCGCCCGCCGTGCTCGGTCAGCACGGCGACGTCCTGCCCTTCATGGTCGACCACCCGCCCGGCGAACGGCTCGTCCAGCCGGATGGTCACCACGTCGGTGCGGTTGTGCGACAACGGGTTCCACACCACCACCGAGGCGTCCACCGCACCGGAGAGCAGCTGCAGCGCGCGATCGCGGGCGTCGCGGCCCAGCTGCCAGGCATCCCGCCACCCGGTGAGCAGATCGAGGTAGACCTGATCGGATTCCGATCCGGTGATCGCGTCGTGGTGCGCGCCGTAGGCCAGCTGCACCCACGACTTGGCCAGCGCGGCCTCCGGATACGTGGCACCGGTCAGCAGGCCCGCGAACACCGCGAACTGTTCGGCCTCCAGCGTCACGTTCTCCGCCGCGCGGTTGGCCTGCTTGGTATCGATGTAGGAGACGTCCTTGCCGGTGTAGATCGGGTTCATGTCCCGGGTCTGCGGCGACGGCAGACCACCGCGTACCTCGAGCTCGGCGCGTACCGCCGCGAAGAACTCGCGCGGCAGCGCGCAGACGAAGCGCGGCCATGTGTAGCGGGCATTCCAGTCGCGGTGGATGTCGGTGACCCACTTGTTCGGTGGCGTGTAGTCGGTGCCGACGGGCAGCAGCACGTTGCGGGTCAGCGCGACCTTCTTCATCTGGGTGAACAGCTCATAGGTGGCGTCCTGCGCCTCCTGCAGCGACGCCGCCGAGTCCATCCACCAGCCCGCCGCGTAGTGCGCGGGCATGTAGTGGGTGAGAAGGCCGCGCCCCGACGGCGCCATCCATTCGAATTCGCTGGCGAACTGCATCCGCTCGGGGTCGCCGGCCTGTCCGTTTTCAGCGGCCATCGGCCCCCATTGGTGGAACGGACCCCGCGCCCACGAGCTCGACGTCAGGCCCGCGTCGGCCGCCATCCCCGGGAACTGTGGGTCGTGCCCGAAGACGTCGAGCTGCCATGCGGTGGTGGGATCGGCGCCCATGACGTCACGCTGAAAGCCGATGCCGTGCACGAAGTTCCGGATCGCCGTCTCCGGGCTCGTCAGGTTGGTGTTGGGCTCGTTGTATGTGCCGCCCATGATCTCGACGCGGCCCTCGGCGATCAGTCTGCGCAGGTCGGCGCGCTCCCACGGATGGGTGTCCCAGAACGGTTTGAGGTAGTCCACCTCCGCCAGCACGAACTTGTATTCGGGTTCCCGTCTTGCCATTTCGAGGTGTGCGCGGACGAGTTCGAACCCGTTGGTCTGGCGGCAGCGGCCCTGGGGCTCCTCGGTCCACAGACTGGTGTAGGCGGCCTGGGTGTTCCACCACACGGGGTCGTAGTGGAAGTGGCTGATCATGAACATCGTCCAGCCGGGTTCGGCGACCACGAAGGCGAACTCGGCGGAGCGGTCCCCCGCGACAGCGACCGCCGCGCGCGTCTCCCCCGGGACGGGATCGTCGACGCGGACCGCGACCTCGACCGTGCCGTGGCCGGCGGCGGCAATGGGCTCGCCGACGGTTTTGAGTCCCGGCCCGTCGACGCGTAGCGGCGTCGCAGCAATGCAGCCGCGGTAGGCCACCCGAACCACCTGCGACAGCGCGTCCGGCGGCCCGGTGAACAGCTCCGTCGACCCGGCGGCGGTGATGTCCACGTCAGCACCCTACGGCGTCACCCGACGCGGCACGGGCGATTCGGCCTGCCACCGTGCGTACGGCGTCGACGACCTCCGGCGGCTCGAGCACCTCGAAGTCGCATCCCGGCATGGCGAGCCACGGCACCATGCGCTCGGGGTCGTCGGCGCCGGTGGTGACGATGCAGGCGTCGGGGCCGTCGGGTTCGATCTGGACCGATGCGACCGGGAACGTCTGCGCGACAACGTCGGACGGCGCGAAGTAACGGACCCGCGCCACGTAGGGGTACGGCGAGGACGAGATCGCCCTGCGTACGTACGACGCCGCGTCGGGCGCCTCGCGCGGCGTGAACGTCGTGCCGACCGCCCGCACCTCGGACATCCGATCCAGCCGCAGGCTGCGCCAGTCGTCGCGGTCGCGGTCGAAACACATCAGGTACCACCGCCTGCCCGTCGTCACGAGCTGGTAGGGCTCCAGTCGGCGCCGCGTGACGTTGCCGCGGATGTCGGTGTAGCCGGCGCTCACGTGCTCACGGTCGCGGCTGGCCCTCGCCAGCGTCATGAGCACGTCGGGTTCGACCGGGGTGTCTGTCGCACCGCTCAGCGTCACCGTCGCGTCGTGGACGGCCGTCACCTGCGATCGCAGTCGCGCGGGCATGACCTGGTCGAGCTTGCTCAGTGCGCGCAGCGCAGACTCCCCGACGCCCGCCACGCTGCCGCCCGCGGCGACCCGAAGACAGACCGCCATCGCGACCGCCTCGTCCGGATCGAGCAGCAGCGGCGGCAGCGCCGCGCCCGCCCCGAGTTGGTAGCCACCGCCGTGGCCGGTGCTCGCGTGCACCGGATAGCCGAGTTCCCGCAGCCGGTCTACGTCGCGGCGGACACTTCGGGTGGTGACTCCGAGACGGTCGGCGAGTTCATCGCCGCTCCACACCCGGCGCGCCTGCAGCAGACCGAGCAGTTGCAGCACCCGACCAGTGGTTTCGGACATGGTCACCAGTCTGCGGCACTTTTAGGACCGAAACTGTCCTAAAGAGGTGCAAGAGTGATGTTCATGAGCAACCATCTGGCTTCTCACCTGGCAGAACAGCTCGACTGGCATTGGACGAAACAGCTCCGGCCGAGGTTGGAGGGTCTCAGCGACGACGAGTACTTCTGGGAGCCCGTGCCCGGCTGCTGGACCGTGCACCGCGACGGCAGCATCGACTTCTCCTACCCAGCGCCGCAACCGGAACCCGTGACCACCATCGCCTGGCGCCTCGCCCACCTCATCGTCGGCGTCCTCGCGATGCGGACGCACTCGCATTTCGGCGGACCCGCCGCGGACTACCAGTCGTGGCGGTACGCGACGACTGCCGACGAGGCGCTCACACAGCTCGACGACGCCTACACCGGCTGGATGACCGGCGTCCGTGGCCTCGACGATGACGAACTGGCGAAACCGTGTGGACCGGCGGAAGGCCCGTACGCCGAGGAGACAATGAGCACGCTGGTTTTGCACATCAACCGCGAGATGATCCATCACGGAGCTGAAATCGCTTTGCTCCGCGACCTTTACGTTCACACCACCCACCCCGCGAAAGGAATCTGATCCCATGGCCGCACTGCCCCCACCCATCGCCGACGAGCGCGCCGGACTGAAGGAGTACGTGAAGGCACAGCAGTATGCGTTCCACGCGATCGCGTTCGGGCTCACCGACGAGCAGGCCCGCTCCGCGCCATCGGTGAGCGCGCTGTCGATCGGCGGGCTCATCAAGCACGTGACGCACTGCCAGCGCGGCTGGATGGAGCGCGTCGCCGCGGCACCCGAGCTGTGCGCGACGGACACGCGGCCGATGGAAGACCAGGCGGCCGACTACGAGGACCAGTTCGTGATGCGCGAAGACGAGACGCTCGCCGACGTGCTGGCCGCGTTCGACCGCCAGAATGCCGAGACGCTGCGCCTGGTGGAGACGGCCGATCTCGGCGCGGCGGTGCCCATTCCGCAGGACGTGCCGTGGTTCCCCAAGGACGTGCCCGCGTGGTCGGTGCGCTGGGTGTTCTTCCACATGATCGAGGAGCTCGCCAGGCACGCCGGCCAGGGCGACATCATCCGCGAAACCATCGACGGCGCAACCCTTTACGAGCTGCTCGCCGGCCTGGAGGGGTGGCCCGAGACGGAGTGGCTGAAGCCGTTCAAGCCGGCCACCGCCTGACCTACCGCAGGACCAGCCGCAGCGCGTGGTCGACGACGGCGTCGAGGTCGGTGCCGAGGCTGCCGGCCAACCACTGCTGGGCCAGTTCGGCCATGGCCCCGGTGTACATCGCGGCGCCCACGACGGCGGCGACGGGATCGGAGCCCGGCTGGAGCCGCCATCCTTCGGTGAGGACGGCTTCCCTGAGCAGGTCCTGGGTGGCGGCGCGACGCGCGATGAGCATCGGGTTGGAGCGGGCGTCGGTGAACAGCACGCGGCCGCGGCGGGGATCGACGGAGCTGAAGTGCAGCACCGCCGCCATCCCCGCGCGGGTGCGTGCACGCAGCGAGTCGTCCGCGCGAGTCATCGCTTCCTCGACCGTGTCTGCCAGTTCGGCGCTGACCCGGTCGTACACGGCGCCGAGCAGCTGATCGGTGTCGGCGAAGCTCTCGTAGAAGTAGCGGGTGTTCAGCCCGCACTCCCGCGACACCGAACGCACCGACAGCGCGGCCTCGCCGCCGTCACCGAACAGGCGGTAGGCAGCGTCGATCAGCAGTACGCGGCGTTCAGCACGCCGGTCGGTCAGCGGGACGCCCGCCCACCTCGTCGGACTCGACGCCGCACTGGACATCGCTACAGCGTAGGCAATGTGCTCTCACTTCTGGCCACATCCGTAGCCAAAGGTTATTCTGGCGACAGCCGTGACCAGTTTGGAGGCGCCATGTTCCTGCCGCATCAGATCGTCGCTAACGAGTTGAACAAGCAGTTCGACGCCCGCGTCCGCAAGTACTTCTTCCGGGGCATGGATTTCGCGGGCCCGGCGGGTGACCCGGGCTGGTTCGGCCCCGGCAGCGCCGTCTGGCACGTCCACTCCCATACCCATGCGCTGATCTTCGGGCTCCAGTGCGCGGCATTCATCGAGCGACTCGACCCGTCCATCTACTGGATGGGCGTGCACCACTCCCGGCTCGTCAAGCCCGAGACCAAGAACGACCCGATGCCCGAGCTCGATCCCGAGGGTCTCGGGGCGCGGCTGGGCCACTCGGTCGCGTTCTTCATCGGCACCGCCTACGGCTCGACACCCACCGCCGAGCGGCTCGCGCTGGCCGTGAGGTCGATGCATCACACCATCAAGGGCACCCGGCCCGACGGCGCCCGCTATGACGCCGACGACCCCGACTGGCTGCGCTGGAACTACGCCACCGTGGTGTGGGGGATCGCCACCGCACACGAGCTGTACCATCCGAACCCGTTGCGGGGCAAGAAGATCGATCGCTACTACGGCGAGTTCGTCCGCGTCGGGCACGCGCTGGGCGGCACCGACCTTCCCTCCACCAAGGCCGAGACGCTGGACTGCCTGAAGTCGTATCTGCCCAAGCTGGCCGTCACCTACGGCACGGCCATGGCCACCGGCCCGGGCCTACCCCTGCAGTTGGCCGCGGTGAACTGGGCGGTCCGCGACACGATGCCGTCCTGGGCCAAGGGAATGATCGCGCACCGGGATCCGAACATCGTCGAGCGGACCGCGCGCAGGGCCATGGTGTGGTCGGTGATCAACGGGATCAGCACTGCGTCGGGCCCGCTACCGGAGTACGAGCAGGCCAGGGCCCGTGTCGCCGGCGGCATCGACCCCGACCTGGCGCCTCACACGGTGCCGACGTATCAACCAGGAACCGACCCGGCGCGGACCCGCGAGGAGCTGGAGAACGCCTTCGCGTGACGGCCGCGCTTCTGTGTGACCTGGTCCACAGCTTTTTCGCGCGCGCGGCGCCTTTTGAGACACTGGCCTGATGAGTGCACCGCGCAAGTCGACACATCGCGAGGTTGCCAGGTTGGACCGCGTACCGCTTCCGGTCGAGGCGGCGCGTATCGGAGTCACCGGCTGGCAGATAACTCGCACCGGCGCCCGTGTCCTGTCCACGTTGACCGGGCGCGGAACGCTGCAGCAGAAGGTCGTCAAACAGATCCCGCAGACGTTCGCCGACCTGGGGCCGACCTACGTCAAGTTCGGCCAGATCATCGCTTCGAGCCCCGGCGCGTTCGGCGAGCCGCTGAGCCGGGAGTTCCGCGGCCTTCTCGACCGCGTCCCGCCCGCAGACACCGACGCCGTCCACAAGCTGTTCCGTGAGGAACTCGGCGACGAGCCGCAGAACCTCTTCAAGTCGTTCGACGAGAAGCCTTTCGCGTCGGCATCGATCGCCCAGGTCCACTACGCCACGCTGCATTCCGGCGAGGAGGTCGTGGTCAAGATCCAGCGCCCGGGAATCCGCCGTCGCGTCGCCGCCGACCTGCAAATCCTCAAGCGGGGCGCTCAGCTCGTGGAGCTGGCCAAGACGGGCAGGCGCCTGTCGGCTCAGGACGTCGTCGCCGACTTCGCGGACAACCTCGCCGAGGAGCTCGACTTCCGGCTCGAGGCCCAGTCGATGGATGCGTGGGTGGCGCACATGCACGCGTCGCCGCTGGGCGAGAACATCCGCGTGCCGCAGGTCTACTGGGACCTGACCAGCGAGCGCGTGCTGACGATGGAACGCATCTCCGGCGTGCGCATCGACGACGTCGCCGAGATCCGCAAGAGGGGCTTCGACGGCACCGAATTGGTGAAGGCGCTCCTGTTCAGCGTGTTCGAGGGCGGCCTGCGCCACGGGCTGTTCCACGGCGACCTGCATGCGGGCAACCTGTACGTCGACGACGCAGGCAAGATCGTGTTCTTCGACTTCGGAATCATGGGCCGCATCGACCCGCGGACACGATGGCTGCTGCGCGAGCTCGTCTATGCCCTGCTGGTGAAGAAGGACCACGCCGCCGCCGGCAAGATCGTCGTGCTGATGGGCGCCGTCGGCACCGTGCGGCCCGAGGCGGAGGCCGCCAAGGATCTGGAGAAGTTCGCGACCCCGCTGACGCTGAAGTCGTTGGGAGACTTGAGCTATGCCGAGATCGGCAAGCAGCTGTCCGCGCTCGCCGACGCATACGACGTGAAGCTGCCACGGGAGCTGGTGCTCATCGGCAAGCAATTTCTCTACGTCGAGCGCTACATGAAGTTGCTCGCCCCGAAATGGCAGATGATGAGCGACCCCGCGTTGACCGGATACTTCGCGAACTTCATGGTCGACGTCGCCCGGGAACACGACGACCAGCTCGACGCGTAGATGGAGATTCGCACCGGCACCGCCCCGTCCGGAGACCTGGACATCTATTACGAGGACATGGGCGACCCGGACGACCCCGCGGTCTTGCTGATCATGGGTCTCGGTGCGCAATTGGTGTTCTGGCGCACCGAATTCTGCGAGAAGCTCGTCAACCAGGGGCTGCGGGTGATCCGGTTCGACAACCGTGACGTGGGCCTGTCGAGCAAGCTGCCGGGCGCCCATGCCGGCGCACCGCTGCTTCCGCGAATGGCCCGGTCGTTCGTCGGGCTGGCCAGCCCGGCGGCGTACACGCTCGAGGACATGAGCGACGATGCCGCCGCACTGCTCGATCACCTCGGCATCGACAAGGCCCATGTGGTCGGCGGTTCGATGGGCGGCATGATCGCGCAGGTTTTCGCGGCGCGGCACCCCGCGCGCCTCAAGACCCTCGGCGTGATCTTCTCCAGCAACAACCAGTCGATGCTGCCGCCGCCGGGCCCCGCGCAACTGCTGGCGGTCCTGCAGAAGCCCAAGGGCACGTCCCGCGACGCCATCATCGACAACACGGTCCGCGTGTCGAAGATCATCGGCAGCCCCGGCTATCCGGCGTCAGAGGACAGGGTGCGCGCCGAGGCGATCGAAGGGTATGACCGCAGCTACTACCCCGCAGGCGTCGGACGGCAGTTCGCGGCGATCCTCGGCAGTGGCAGTCTCCGCCATTATGACCGGAAGATCGCGGCGCCCACGGTGGTGATCCACGGAAAGGCCGACAAGCTGATGCGCCCGTCGGGCGGACGGGCGATCGCGCGTGCCATCAGGAACTCGCGACTGGTGCTGTTCGACGGCATGGGCCACGAACTCCCCGAGCCGCTGTGGGACGACATCGTCGGTGAGCTGACGACCACGTTCGCCGAAGTGCCCTGACTCACACGTAAATTCACGCGTGCGCAGATGCGCGTAGCATCCCGGGCAGGGCACGATCGCGCCGTCTTACAGGAGATCCTCTTCGGGCTGTGTCCGCAGGAAGGCCGCCTCATGGCCTCACGAAAAACCCGCGACCTCACACCACATTTCGACGATGTGCAGGCCCATTACGACCTGTCGGACGAATTCTTCCGGCTGTTCCTCGACCCGTCGCAGACGTACAGCTGCGCCTACTTCGAACGCGACGACATGACGCTGGAGGAGGCTCAGCTGGCCAAAGTCGACCTGGCTCTCGGCAAGCTCGGCCTGGAGCCCGGCATGACGCTGCTGGACATCGGGTGCGGTTGGGGCGCCACGATGATGCGCGCGGTCGAGAAGTATGACGTCGACGTCATCGGATTGACGCTGAGCGAGAACCAAAAGGCGCATGTCGAAAGGATTTTCGCGGCGTCCGACGATTCCAGGAGCAAAGAGATCCTGCTCCAGGGCTGGGAACAGTTCGACAGGCCCGTCGACCGGATCGTGTCGATCGGCGCGTTCGAACACTTCGGTCGCGACCGCTGGGACGACTTCTTCGCGATGGCTCACCGGGTGCTGCCCGACGACGGGGTGATGCTGTTGCACACCATCACGGCGCTGACGATGCCTCAGATGACCGAACGCGGGATGCCGTTGACGTTCTCGGTGGCGCGGTTCGTCAAGTTCATCCTCACCGAGATCTTCCCGGGCGGATATCTGCCGACCATCGAGCTGGTGGGCGAGCACGCCGGCAAGGCGGGTTTCGACCTGACCCGCACCCAGTCTCTTCAGCCGCACTACGCGCGCACACTCGACCTCTGGTCCGAAGCACTGGAGTCCCACCGGGACGAGGCGATCGCGGTCCAGTCCGAGGAGGTCTACGACCGCTACATGCACTACCTGACGGGCTGCGCGAAGGGCTTCCGGGTCGGCTACATCGACGTCAACCAGTTCACCCTCGCAAAGTAGTCGGCCCGGCCGGATTGGATCGTTCGGCAGGTCAAACGCTAGGCTCTTGCCCCTAGGGCGCGTGTTTGCAGAAGAGTCGAGCCGCGCCTTCGGTACGGTCTTCCACAGGTATTTGACGTGGTGTCGACAGAGAGCGCGGAGCAGGGGAAATATGTCTGACCAATCCAGCGGCACGAAGGATATGACGCCTCATTTCGAGGACATCCAGGCCCATTACGACCTGTCAGACGACTTTTTCGGCGTGTTCCAGGATCCGACACGCAAGTACAGCTCCGGCTTCTTCACCGGCCCGAACTGCACGCTGTCCGAAGCGCAGGTCGCCAACGTCGACCAGCACCTCGACAAGCTGGATCTGAAGCCGGGCATGACGCTGCTCGAGGTCGGCTGCGGGTGGGGTCTGACGCTGCAGCGCGCCATGGAGAAGTACGACGTCAACGTCATCGGCCTGACCCTGTCGAAGAACCAGAAGGCCTACTGCGATCAGCTGCTGGCCAAGGCCGAGTCCGACCGCACCTTCGACGTCCGGCTGGAGGGCTGGGAGCAGTTCCACTCCCCCGTCGACCGGATCGTCTCGATCGAGGCGTTCGAGCACTTCGGCTTCGAGCGCTACGACGACTTCTTCAAGACGTGCTACGACATCCTGCCCGAGGACGGCCGGATGACGATCCAGAGCAGCGTCGGCTACCACCCGTACAACCTGGCCGAGCGCGGAAAGAAGCTGACCTTCGAGCTGGCGCGCTTCATCAAGTTCATGATCACCGAGATCTTCCCCGGCGGCCGCCTCCCCACCACCGAGATGATGATCGAGCACGGTGAGAAGGCCGGCTTCACGGTGCCGGAAGCGATCTCGCTGCGTAACCACTACATCAAGACACTCGGCATCTGGGCGGACCGCCTCGAGAAGAACAAGGACGCCGCCATCGCGGCGACCGACGAGGAGAACTACCACCGCTACATGCGCTACCTGAAGGGCTGCCAGTACTACTTCATCGACGAGTCGATCGACGTCAGCCTGGTCACCTACCTCAAGCCGGCGGTCGCCGCCTAGCGCCGCCGTCCGCGACATGAAGAATCCCCCGCACGCCTGAATGCGGGGGATTCTCCATACTGGCCCGAAGGCCGCAGCCGGGGGTGTCGGTCTCGATGCCAGTATCTCGCCTCCGTCGGTCCTCGTCTGCGGTTTCGGCGTTCACGTCGGTGTCGGACCCCCGAAGATTTAGGGAAACACCCGATTCCTCCGCGACGCCACGTCGCTACCGTCGACGGAATGGGTGATGTCCGCGCAACCACGAGCTTCCTCGCCGAGTGGTATCTGCCCGATCTGGCCGACGCGAGGGTCGACGACATCGTCGAGCGCCTGCACGCGGCGGCATCCGGGCTCACCAGCGGGGGTGCCCGCGTGCGTCTGGTGGCGACGTTGTCGGTGCCCAGCGACGAGGTTCTCTACGGCGTCTTCGACGCGGACTCCCCCGACGCCGTGGTGGCCACCTGCGAGCATGCCGGCATCCCCCAGCAACGGCTGTCGGCCGACGTGGTGGCCCGCCTGATCTCCGGGCGGCCGGACGTGCGTTTGCTGTCAGGCGCGGGTGGTCCCGAGGACGAAACGGCGGAGCGGCTCGTCGCGCACTGAAACACGCCGCCGATCGGGAGTTCCGCCCCAGCGCGGGCACTTTCACCGTTCAACGGCGGAATTGACGAGCGCGATGCTATGTTGCTGCGCGAGGGTGCTCTTCGGCCGCCGCGTCACGGGTCACCAGGGGGACACCGTAGACCTCTGGCCGTTTCGTCTGATTTGCCGTTCGTGGGGGATGGCCTGTCCGGCGGGGCCAGGGTCGGTGACCGAGGAGCACTCTCGAAGACCTTCCGACGCAAGAAGCCCCGCACCGGTGGTGCGGGGCTTCTCGTCGGTTGGTGGTAATCGGCTGGCGGGTCAGCTCGCCGGCTCCTCCGTGAAGTTGCGGGTCACCGACGGGTCGACCGGGATGCCCGGGCCCGTCGTGGTCGAGACGACGACCTTCTTCAGGTAGCGGCCCTTCGACGACGACGGCTTGGCACGCAGGATTTCGTCGAGCGCGGCTCCGTAGTTCTCGGCGAGCTTCTTCTCGTCGAACGAGGCCTTGCCGATCACGAAGTGCAGGTTGGCCTGCTTGTCGACGCGGAAGTTGATCTTGCCGCCCTTGATGTCGTTCACAGCCTTCGCGACATCGGGGGTGACCGTTCCCGTCTTCGGGTTCGGCATCAGGCCGCGGGGACCGAGGATGCGGGCGATGCGGCCGACCTTGGCCATCTGGTCGGGCGTGGCGATCGCGGCGTCGAAGTCGAGGAACCCGCCCTGGATCTTCTCGATCAGGTCGTCGCTACCGACGATGTCGGCGCCTGCGGCCTCGGCGGCTTCGGCCTTGTCACCCACGGCGAACACGGCGACGCGCGCGGTCTTGCCGGTGCCGTTGGGCAGGTTCACCGTGCCGCGGACCATCTGGTCTGCCTTGCGCGGGTCGACGCCGAGGCGGATCGCGACCTCGACGGTGGCGTCCTGCTTCTTCGACGACGTCTCCTTGGCCAGCTTCGCGGCCTCCAGCGGTGAGTAGAGACGGGTCTTGTCGACCTTCTCGGCCGCTTCCCTGTATGCCTTGCTGTTCTTGCTCATTGGTTTCTCCTGGTTACTGAGTTGTGGTTGGTGCGAGCCGAGCCGGCTCTCCCACGGGATCGGTCCTACTCGACCGTGATGCCCATCGACCGGGCGGTGCCGGCGATGATCTTGGCGGCCTGATCGATGTCGTTCGCGTTCAGGTCTTCCTTCTTCGTCTCGGCGATCTCGCGCACCTGATCCCAGGTCACCTTGGCGACCTTGGTCTTGTGCGGCTCGCCGGAACCCTTCTGCACACCGGCGGCCTTGAGCAGCAGCTTGGCGGCGGGCGGGGTCTTCAGCGCGAACGTGAAGCTCCGGTCCTCGTAGACGGTGATCTCCACGGGGATGACGTTGCCGCGCTGCGACTCCGTCGCGGCGTTGTACGCCTTGCAGAACTCCATGATGTTGACGCCGTGCTGGCCGAGCGCGGGACCGACCGGCGGGGCGGGGTTGGCCTGCCCGGCCTGGATCTGCAGCTTGATCAGCCCGACGACCTTCTTCTTCGGGGGCATGGCTGTGCTTTCTCTTTCTCTTCCTGGTGGGCTCGGGGCCCGTCTTAAATCTTGGCGACCTGGTTGAAGGTCAGTTCGACCGGTGTCTCACGTCCGAAGATGGACACCAGCACCTTGAGCTTCTGCTGCTCGGCGTTGACCTCGCTGATGGAGGCGGGCAGCGTCGCGAAGGGGCCGTCCATGACGGTGACCGACTCGCCGACCTCGAAGTCCACCTCGATGACCGGACGCTCGATGCCGCCGGTCTCCGATGCTGCAGCCGCCGCGGACGACGCGGCGGCCTTGCCGGGCTTCTTGGCCGCGGCGGGCGGCAACAGGAACTTCACGACGTCGTCGAGCGACAGCGGCGACGGACGCGAGGTCGCGCCGACGAAGCCCGTCACGCCGGGCGTGTTGCGCACCGCGCCCCACGACTCGTCGTTGAGTTCCATGCGCACCAGGATGTAGCCGGGCAGCACCTTGCGGTTGACCTGCTTGCGCTGGCCGTTCTTGATCTCGGTGACCTCTTCGGTGGGCACCTCGACCTGGAAGATGTAGTCGCCGACGTCGAGGTTCTGGACGCGGGTCTCGAGGTTGGCCTTCACCTTGTTCTCGTAGCCGGCGTAGGAGTGGATGACGTACCACTCGCCCGGCTTGAGGCGCAGTTCCTTCTTCAGCGCGACGGCCGGGTCCTCGTCCTCGACGGCTGCTTCCGGGGCTTCCCCGGCGGCCTCGTCGGTGTTGTCGAAGGCATCGCTGCCTTCGATCACGTCGGTCACCCCGGCGGGCGCGGTGTCCTCGACGGCCTCGGCCGTGCTGCTCTGCTCGAGATGCTCGGCGGCTTCATCGGCGATCACGACCGCAGGGTCTGCGGCCTCGGCGCGCGCCTCGGACACGCTCGCGGCTGTCTCGCCGTCGAAGCTGGTCACGTGTCAGTCCTCTCTTGATGTGTCTCGTGTCCCTGGGGCTGCGGTCAGCCGAAGATCCAGGTCACGAGCTTCGCCAGGCCCAGGTCGACCCCGCCGATCATCGCCACCATGAAGATCAGGAACAGCAGCACGACGGTCGTGTAGCTGGCCATCTGCTTGCGGTTCGGCCAGATGACCTTCCGGAGCTCGCCGACAACTTCCCTCAGGTAGTTGACGACGTACGCGATGGGATTGCGGGACGGCCCGTCCTTGGGCTTCTGGGCCGTCTTCTTCTTGCGTTTCGGCCCGCTACCGTCGTCCTTCGACCCCGCACTGTCCGCCTCAAGGGCGTCGTCGGCATCCTCGGCGTCGGTCTCGTCGACCACGCGACGCGACCGCTTCCCGGTGGGCCGCAGGGGCCGCGTCACCACCGCGGTCTGGCCGCGGGTGTCACCGTCGTCGGTCTCGTTGCCGCTGTCGGTGTCCGCGGAGCTGACACCGTCGCGCTCGTCGCTCACCGCATGCCTTTCGTTCGTTGCCGGGTTGTCATCCTCCAGTATTGCAACCGGACGTTCCCACCCTTGTCGAGTATTCAGTTGAGCAGGGGCGACAGGACTTGAACCTGCAACCTGCGGTTTTGGAGACCGCTGCTCTGCCAGTTGAGCTACGCCCCTTCAGCGATGTTCAGGGCTCACACAATTCGCGCGCTCCCCGTTCGGTCGATCAGAGCCGACGGACAGCGCGCTCAACTGGGAAAACCCCGAAGCCCGAGTGTAGCGCGACCCGGTGCCCAGTTACTAATCCGTACCCGTGGCGACGCCGGCCTCGGACTCGGCGTGCTGGACCGGCTTGCGCAGTACCTGACCGGTTTCGGGGTCCCATCCCGCCGAGATCGAGTTGTCGCCCTCGTGGCCCATCAGGGTGGTGAACGACTCCATGACGACCGCGCCCGTGTCGTCGGTGAGCACGTTACGGGTGGTGACGATGTCGGCGCCGAAGCGCTCGTCGACCGTCATGATCGTCAGCGCGCCGCGCAGCCGGTCACCCTCCTGTATCGGACGGTGGAACAGGAACTTCTGGTCGACCTGGACGATCTGCAAAGTCTCCAGGCCCACATCGACGTGCTGGAAGAAATGATTCTGGATCATCACCGCGAAGATCGACATGAACGTCGGGGACGCGATGAGACCGCTGTGCCCGAGTTCGGCTGCGGCCGCTGTGTCGTGGCTCGCCGGATCCTTGGCCTTGACGGAGTTCGCGTACTGCCGAATCTGTTCGCGGCCGACAACGAAGACGTCCGGGTACTCCCAGATCATCCCGCGGATGTCTGTCTTGAGTGCCATCTCTCCCTACCTATGCGAGCTTCGCGACAGCGACGGCGCGACCGAAGATCTTCTTCCCCCCGGCCGTCGCCGTGAGTGCGATGGTGACCGACTTCGCTTCGGCGTCAACGGATTTCACGCGACCGCTGAACACGATCTCGGCGCCGACACCGTCGTTGGGAACCGGCACGACAGCGGTGAAGCGCACGTTGTACTCGGTTACGGCGCCGGGGTCGCCGACCCATGCGGTGACATAGCCGCCGCCCAGGCCCATGGTCAGCATGCCGTGGGCGATCGCGGTGTCGAGACCGACCTGCTTGGCGATCTCGTCGTCCCAGTGGATGGGGTTGAGGTCGCCGGACACGCCCGCATAGTTGACGAGGTCGGCCCGCGTCAGCGGGATGACCTTCTCGGGCAGCTGGTCGCCGACGTTGACCGAACTGAACTCACGCAGTGCCATCTGTGAAGCCACTCTCTCCGTCTTCTTCGCTACGCCCCGCGAGGGTGGTGTAGTTCTCCTGAACGACATCGCCCTTCTCGTTGCTGACGATGTTCTTCGTGACGATGATGTCGGTGCCGTGCGCCTTGCGGATCGAGTCCACCCACACGTCGCAGTACAGCGTGTCGCCGGCTTTGATCGGCGCGAGGTACTTGACCACCTGGTCCACCTGGACGATCTTGGCATCGCTGATGCCGATGTTGTTGGCGGCGAACATCGCCAGCTGGGCCTGATAGCCGAAGACCGAGAGGAAGGTCAGCGGGGCGACGAGCCGGTCGTAGCCGAGCGCCGACGCGGCGGCCTCCTCGTGGAAGGCGGGATCGTCGTTCTTGACTGCGGTGGCGTACTCGCGGATCTTCTCGCGTCCGACGACGTAATGGTCGGGGTGGCGGTAGTGCACCCCGACGAGAGCGTCCAGGAAAGACACGAGTGTTGAACCTACCTAGTAGGCCTCGGTAACCGTTGCAGCGACGGCGCAGGCCCGGTCGTGTCGCTCAGCGCGACTCTTTGTGGGCCTGGTGCTTGCCGCAGTTCGGGCAGAACTTCTTGATCTCGAGGCGGTCGGGATCGTTGCGGCGGTTCTTCTTGGTGATGTAGTTGCGGTGCTTGCACACCTCGCAGGCCAAGGTGATCTTGGGCCGTACGTCGGTACTGGAGGCCACGTCAGTCGTCTCTTTCTTCTGCGTTCGCGTTCGTTGCTGTAGCGGTGGGGAGGCTCGATCTCCCGACCTCACGATTATGAGTCGTGCGCTCTAACCAGCTGAGCTACACCGCCCCGGGCATACGGGCGGCGCACCGCCCGGTATCCACCGAGCCCCCTAACGGAATCGAACCGTTGACCTTTTCCTTACCATGGAAACGCTCTGCCGACTGAGCTAAGGGGGCCTGCGCTCGCGAAAGTGCCGCGAGCCTTAAAGAGGGTACATTCTCACCGTTTCCGGCGCCAAACCGCTGGTCATCGCCGGGCTCTCACAGCTGGAAGCCTACGCTGGCCCCATGGCTGACACCGACCGCCTCTACTTCAAGCAGTTGCTCTCGGGCCGCGACTTCGCCGCGGGCGACATGATCGCCCAGCAGATGCGCAATTTCGCCTATCTGATCGGAGACCGCGAGACAGGCGACACGGTCGTCGTCGATCCGGCGTACGCGGCGCAGGACCTGGTGGACGCACTCGAGGCCGACGGAATGCACCTGTCGGGGGTGCTCGTCACCCATCACCACCCCGACCACATCGGCGGTTCGATGATGGGCTTCGAGCTCAAAGGGCTGGCCGAACTGCTGGAGCGGACCAGTGTGCCGGTGCACGTCAACGCTCACGAGGCCGACTGGGTTTCACGCGTCACCGGGATCGCCGGCAGTGAGCTGACCGCCCACCAGCACGGGGACAAGGTCTCGGTGGGCGACATCGAGATCGAGCTGCTGCACACACCGGGCCACACCCCGGGCAGCCAGTGCTTCCTGCTCGACGGGCGCCTGGTCGCCGGCGACACCCTCTTCCTGGAAGGCTGCGGCCGCACCGACTTCCCGGGTGGCGACGTCGACGCCATGTTCCGCAGCCTGCAGGCGCTCGCGCAGTTGTCCGGTGACCCCGTCGTCTTCCCCGGGCACTGGTATTCCGCCGAACCGAGCGCTCCGCTGTCGGACGTGCGGAACACCAACTACGTGTACCGCGCGAGCAATCTGGACCAGTGGCGGATGCTGATGGGCGGCTGACGCCGGCCACCAGGGCCCCCGGCGTCCGGTGCCGGGTTCCGCGACGCCCCCATCCGCCACGGAGATCCCGGCACCGGCCGTCCCCCACCTACTTCCAGGCTGAGCCGACCCCGCACTCCCACAGACCGAGCTTCGGCACACCGCTGTTCGGGCGGGTGCGGCGGCGCCGGGCACTGCGCTCGGACTCCAGATGCTCGGCGGGCTGCTTCCGTTTCGCGCGCATGGCATCTCCTTCGGTATGAGGCGCGGTACCCCCTCGTGTACCGCGCAGAGATGACGCTAGGAATCGGGGCGCCCGCAGTCGCGAGTAGTCGACTACCTCTTCTCGGCACGCCCGGCGATGCCCGCCTAGGTAGTGCCGCCCGCACCGCTGTTACGTTCGTCCCATGACCAGCACCGTGTCCTACGAGCTCGCCGATTCCGTGGCCACCATCACCCTCGACGACGGCAAGGTGAATGTGCTCGGGCCCGACATGCAGGCCCAGATCAACGAGGCACTCGACCGCGCCGAGGCCGACAAGGCCAAGGCCGTCGTACTCGCCGGCAACTCGCGGGTCTTCAGTGGGGGCTTCGACCTTGCGGTGTTCCAGTCCGGCGACGCCGCGGCGGCGTTGGGCATGCTCGCCGGAGGTTTCAGGCTGTCGCTGCGGACGTTGACGTTCCCCGTTCCGGTGATCATCGCCGCGACGGGTCCCGCGATCGCGATGGGATCGTTCCTGCTGCTGTCAGCCGATCATCGTGTGGGCCAACCCAAGTCGCGGTGCCAGGCGATCGAGGTGGCCATCGGCATGACGATCCCGATCTCGGCGCTGGAGATCATGCGTGCGCGACTGACCCCCGCGGCGTTCGAGCGGGGCGCCGCACTGGCAGCCACGTTCGTGGGCGACGAGGCCGTCGCGGGTGGCTGGCTCGACGAGATCGTCGAGGCCGACCAGGTCCTCGCCCGCGCTCGGCAGGTGGCCATGGAAGCGGCGGCCACGCTCAACGCGGGCGCCCACCTGGCGACCAAGCTCAAAGCCCGCAAGGGCGCGCTCGAGGCGATCCAGGCCGGTATCGACGGCCTGGCAACCGAATTCAGCCTTGGCTAGATCTCCCCACCCGCGCGGAACAGCAATCCCGGCTGCGATCGGAGTACCGGGTGCGATGATGGCCCCGTGACCCATGTCCGCGGCCGGATCTGGCGCGACGGCAAGCCTGTCGACGACTTCGAGTTCTCCAGGATCTCGGATTGCCTCGCCGCCGACGACACCCTGGTGTGGTGTGACATCTTCGACCCCGACCACGCCATTCTCAAAGACCTCGCGCAGGAGCTCGGCCTCAACGAATGGGCCGTCGAGGACGCCATCGCCGACGCCGAACGAACGAAAGCCGTCGTCTACCGGTCGCACACGTTCTTCACCGTGTACAGCGTGTCGGTCAAGGATCCGGCGCCCACCGACGTAGCCGAGTCCACGCTGGAGATCCACCGGATCTCCGGGTTCGTGCTGCCCCGCGGCCTGATCACCGTCCGGCTCTCACCGCATTTCGACATGGACCAGGTGTCGCAGCGCTTCGACGAACTCGGTGGCCAGGAGTACGGCGTGGGGTCACTGGTGCACGGCCTGCTCGATGTGGTGGTCGACGGCCACTTCGTCGCGGTCCAGGCGCTCGACGACAGCATCGAGGCCCTCGAAGACGATCTGTTCGACGAGCGTCCGCTGCGAGGTGGGTTGCAGCGCAAGACGTTTCAACTCCGCAAAGATCTTGTCGCACTGCGCAGGGTGGTGCTGCCGATGAGGGAGGTCGTCACGGCGATCCAGCACCGCAGGATGGACGCCAAGACCTCGGTCGAGCTCGATCCGGTCTACGCCGATCTGTACGACCATGTGCTGCGGGTGTCCGAGTGGACCGAATCGCTGCGGGACATGGTGACCACGGTGTTCGAGACGAACCTGTCCCTTCAGGACGCGCGGCTGAACACGGTGATGAAGAAGCTGACGGGGTGGGCGGCCATCATCGCGGTGCCCACCGCAATCACCGGCTTCTACGGGCAGAACGTCCAGTATCCAGGGATCGAGACGGTGGGCGGTTTCGTGACCAGCACGTCGCTCATCATCGTGATCGTGCTGGTGTTGTACCGGATGTTCAGGGCGCGGGATTGGCTGTGACGTCCAGTGTTCCCACGACACGGCCGGCCGTCCGATAGGTCACGAAGAAACCGTCATCTCGCTCGGTGAGGTCCGACGATGCGTAGCCGTTTCCCCAGCCACGGTAGCTCAGCGCGAATTGCCCGATGGCACAGCTGAATCCGGGTACCTTGTCCCACGCCGCGGAGGCGCCTGCCGCGGTGAGGCCGGCCACCAGGCCCTGCTGGGCGGCGTCGCGCCAGTGTTCGGCGATGACGCGCCGGCCTGCGGCGACATTGTGTGCGATGGCGACATCGCCTGCGGCGTAAATGTTCCGGACCGAGGTGCGCATGTGCTGGTCGACGACGACGCGCCCGCTGTCGGTCGCGAGACCGGCCTCGGCGGCCAGCCGGATGTCGGGCTTGACCCCCGTGGCGGCGACGATGACGTCACCGTGCACCGTGTCTCCCGACGAGAGCGTGACGGTCGTGTCGCCGACGGCTTCGACGGTCGCTCCCGGCACGACGCGCACGCCTGCCTCGGAGAGCATGTCGGCGACGCGCTTGCCGACGTCGATCCCGAATCGGCGGCGCAGCGGCGCGTCCTCGGGAACCACGACGGTGGTCGCGAGCCCGAGGCCTGCCAGGCAGCTGGCGGTCTCGCACCCGATCAGTCCGCCGCCGATCACGACGGCGGAGTCGGCGAAGCGGGCGGCCATCTTCAGGGCGACCGCGTCGGCGAACGAACGCAGCTGCTGCGCGGTGTCGCCGCCGGGCACCCCGAGCGGCACCGCGGCCGAACCGGACGCCACGACGAGATGCCAGTAGGGGTAGCGCGCGCCGCCGAGGGTGACGACCTCCTGGGCGTCGACGTCGATGTGGTCGACGGTGACGCCCAGCAGGAGGTCGATGTTGTGGCGGGCGAACCAGCCTGCGCTGTGGAGGTCGAGGTTCGTGTGGCCACCCCCGAGGAATTCCTTGCTGAGAGGGGGCTTGGCGTAGGGCAGCGCGGGGTCGGCGGAGAGGATCCGGACGGGGATGCGCGGGTGCCTGCGGCGGAAGGTCTCCGCAGCGCTGATGCCCGCCGGACCACTGCCGATGGCGAGGAATCCCGGTGCGGACATGCCTCGGGGATACCACCGTCGGAACGGCCTCAATCCCGGCCGCGGCATCGCCGTCAGCCTTTGGTCAGATTCGCTGTCAGTTGCTCTCCGCGCACGCGTCCAGGTGTGAAAACATCTGCGCATGGAGCCGTACGGGGATCCCGAAGCCCGGATCCGGGATCTGGAGCGCCCGCTCGCAGACCGGGCCCAGTCCAACGAGTTGGGCACTCAGCCTTACGAAGCACCGCCCCCGCCGACGGATCCGTATCAGGCGCAGACCTACGGCCAGTACGGCTCCCAGTACGGCACCCCGCAGTACACGTCGCCGTACTACGCGGCCCCCCAGCAGGTCGTCCGCAAGCGTTCCTCGACCACCGCGCTGTGGCTCGTCCCGCTCGTCGTCGGAGCAATCATCGTGGCCGGGGCCGTCGCCGTCGTCGTGTACTTCAGCTCCGCCGGCACCGACGCCTACACTGCCGACCCCGGTCCGACGATCTCCGGCGGCGGCGGCCGGCTCGACAGCCCCGCGCCGCCGGTCGGGGTGCCACCGATCGACCCGCAGCTGCCGGTCGCCCCGGAGGAACAGGTCATCACGGTCGAGGCGGGCGGCTCGGTCAGCGTCAGCGGCATCGACGAGAACCAGACCGTCATCTGCAACGGCGGAACCGTGGCCGTCAGCGGTGTGGAGAACGTCGTCGAGATCCAGGGCAGCTGCGCGGCAGTGTCGGTGTCCGGCATGAACAACACCGTCACCGTCGAAACGTCGCAGGCCATCAGCGCGTCGGGCTTCGAGAACCGGGTGACCTTCCGTTCAGGGGAACCGCAGATCACCAACTCCGGACCCGGCAACATCATCGAGCAGGGATGAGCGAAAGGACCGGGTCGTCGACGAACTCTCCGGAGCCGTCGTAGTCTGACCGCCGATGGCGCTCCACCTCCATCGGGCCGACCGCACCGATCTGCTCGCCGACGGCCTCGGCGCGATGCTGGCCATCCCGCCCGCCGATCCGTTCGCCGAAGACCTCGTCCTGGTGTCGGCGCGCGGCACCGAACGGTGGCTCAGCCAGCGGCTCTCGCACATCCTCGGCACGGGTACGCACCAGGACGGGATCTGCGCCGGTGTGACGTTCCGCCATCCCCGGTCGCTGATCGCCGAACTGACCGGAACCGCGCAGGCCGACCCGTGGTCGGCGGAGGCGATGGTGTGGCCGCTGCTCGACGCCGTCGACGACAGCCTCGACGAGCCCTGGTGCACCACGCTCGCGACCCACCTCGGTCATTTCGCCGCCGGCGAGGAGAAGGAGCTGCGTCAGGGTAGGCGCTACGCCGTGGCACGCAGGCTCGCAGGACTGTTCGCCTCCTACGCGAGCCAGCGTCCGCACCTGCTGGCCGACTGGGCCGAGGGCCGCACCGGCGATCTGGATCGGGATCTGCTGTGGCAGCCCGAGCTCTACCGCGCGCTGCTCGCCAGGGTCGACGCCGACCCCCCGCACGTTCGGCACGCTGAAGCCGTTGCGCGGCTGGCGAATTCACGCACCGATCTGCCGGATCGGCTGTCGCTTTTCGGGCACACCCGGTTGCCGGCCACCGAGATCGAGTTGCTCGCGGCCTTGAGCACCCACCACGAGCTGCACCTGTGGCTCCCGCATCCCAGCGACGATCTGTGGGCCTCGCTGCGCGATGTCGGCGGCGTCGTGCCCCGCTGCGACGACACCTCGCACCGCGATGTCGGCCACCCGCTGCTCGCCACCCTCGGTCGCGACCTGCGCGAGCTGCAGCGTGGTCTTCCCG
Organism: Mycobacterium bulgaricum; assembly: GCF_041287165.2. Taxonomy (NCBI): domain Bacteria; kingdom Bacillati; phylum Actinomycetota; class Actinomycetes; order Mycobacteriales; family Mycobacteriaceae; genus Mycobacterium; species Mycobacterium bulgaricum. The sequence continues at coordinate 482,768 of NZ_JBGGKV020000002.1, forward strand.
CCGCGCTCGGGTCCGACGAGTGCCTCGGCTCCGCCGAGCGACCGCACACGCTGCTCGGCTGGCTGCAGTCCGACATCGCCGCCAATGCCGCACGGCCACAGGGGCGTTCCCACGATCCGGCCGACCGCTCGGTCCAGGTGCACAGCTGTCACGGCCCAGCACGCCAGATCGACGTGCTGCGGGAGGTGCTGCTCGGGCTGCTTGCCGACGATCCGACGCTGGAGCCCCGCGACATCCTCGTCATGTGCCCCGACATCGAGACCTACGCACCGCTGATCGTCGCGGGATTCGGCCTCGGGGACGTCGTCGCCGGCGCGCACCCGGCCCACCAGTTGCGGGTGAAACTGGCCGATCGCGCGCTCACGCAGACCAATCCGCTGCTCGGTGTCGCCCGTGAGTTGCTCGGGCTCGCGGGTGGACGTGCCACGGCCAGCGAGGTCCTCAATCTCGCCGAGGCGCCACCCGTGCGGCACCGGTTCGGGTTCTCCGACGACGATCTCGACGCGATCGGCGACTGGGTGCGTGAGGCCAACATCCGCTGGGGGTTCGACCGCGACCATCGTCACCCCTACGGTGTCGACTTCGTGCAGAACACGTGGCAATTCGGAATCGACCGGGTGCTGGCCGGGGTCGCGATGTCGGACGACTCACACGCGTGGCTCGATACCACGCTTCCGCTCGACGACGTCAGCAGCAATCGTGTCGAGCTCGCCGGCCGCCTCGCGAACTACGTCGAGCAGCTGCGGGTCGCCGTCGAATCGCTCTCGGGGACGAAGCCGTTGAGTGAGTGGCTGACTGCGCTGTCTGCAGGTGTGGCGGCGCTGACCGCCGTCGGCGACAGCGACCTCTGGCAGAGCAGTCAGATGGAGCGCGAGTTCGGCGCGATTCACACCGATGCGGGCATCCGCAGCGGCATCCTGCTGAGGCTCTCCGATGTGAAGGCCTTGCTGGAGCGCCATCTGGCGGGGCGGCCGACACGCGCCAACTTCCGGACCGGCACCCTGACGGTGTGCACGATGGTGCCGATGCGGTCGGTGCCGCACCGGGTGGTGTGTCTGGTCGGACTCGACGACGGCGTCTTCCCACGCCTGGGTGCGATCGACGGCGACGACGTACTGGCCCGCCAACCATGGACCGGCGAACGCGACATCCGCTCCGAGGACCGGCAATTGCTGCTCGACGCGATCGGGGCGGCCACCGAGAAGCTGGTGCTCACCTACGCGGGCACCAACGAGTACAGCGGGCAGCGCAAACCTCCTGCCGTACCGGTGGTGGAGCTGCTCGACGTTCTCGACCTCACCACGCCCGAACCGGTTCGCCGGCACGTCCTGGTCGAACATCCGTTGCAGCCCTTCGATATCGAGAACGTCACCCCCGGCGCACTCGGGATGCCCGCAGACCAACCCTTCACCTTCGACACGACGACACTGAACGCCGCCCGGGTCGCCGCCGGTCACCGCGAGGACCGTCCGCCCCTGCTCGGTGAGCCGTTGCCTGCCCAGCCTCCCACCGACGTCGCGCTCGACGATCTCGTCGCGTTCTTCCGGGATCCGGTCAAGGGTTTCTTCCGGGCACTGGACTACACGCTGCCGTGGGATGTCGACGCGATCGACGACGCGATGCCCGTCGATGTCGATGCATTGCAGGAGTGGAAGATCGGCGAGCGGATGCTCGACGACATGCTGCGCGGAATGGCGCCGGCCGACGCGCAACAGGCGGAGTGGCGGCGCGGGTCACTTCCCCCCGGGCGCCTCGGCTGGCGCCGAGCCCAGGAGATCGCGGGGCGCTCCGCGGCGCTGGCGGGCGCCGCGCAGCAGCACCGCGTGCAGGAGCCGCACGCTGTCGACATCGATATCGATATCGGGCCGCAGCGGAGGCTGACCGGCACCGTCCCGCGGCTCTACGGCGAGCGGATGGTGGACGTCACGTACTCGAAGCTGGATGGCAGACATCTGCTGGCGTCGTGGATTCGCCTGGTGGCGTTGACCGCTCGACACTCGGACACGGAGTGGCTGGCGGTGTGCATCGGCAGGGGCAGGAGAGGCGATGAGACGAGACAGCGTGTGCTCGGGCCGCCCGAATCCGCCGCCGACGTGTTGCGAGACCTGGTCGCGATGTACGACGCGGGCCGGCGCGCACCGATCCCGTTGCCGCTGAAGACCTCCTATGCGTGGGCGGAGGCGCGGTACAGCCGCGGCTGGCCGGAGCGCGAGGCCCGGTTCAAGTGGGCCAGCGCAAAGTTCCCCGGTGAGAACGAGCAACCCGCACACGAACTCGTCTGGGGTAAACGGTCCGCGGTCGAGGTCCTGATGACACCGGTGCAGCCCGGCGAGGAGTGTGACGACGAGAAGACCCGGTTGGGCGCCTACGCCGCCCGCCTGTGGCTGCCGATGCTGCGTGCCGAGAGGGCCGGGGAATGACGGAGAGCTTCGATCTGCTCGGTCCGCTGCCCGCGCCGCGGACCACGACGGTGCTGGAGGCCAGCGCGGGGACCGGCAAGACATTCACCCTTGCCGGGCTCGTCACCCGCTATGTCGCCGAAGGGGTGGCGACGCTGGATCAGATGCTGTTGATCACGTTCGGGCGCGCTGCCAGCCAGGAGCTGCGGGAGCGGGTGCGCGGTCAGATCCGGGACGCGCTGCGCGCTTTCGACGATCCGGCGACTGCCGGCGACAACGAGGTCATCGCGCATCTGCTGGCCGGCTCCACCGAGGACCGTGCGGACCGCCGGCAGCGGCTGCGCGACGCCCTGGCCGGTTTCGATGCCGCGACCATCGCCACCACGCATCAGTTCTGCCAATTGGTGCTGCGCTCGCTGGGCGTGGCCGGTGACACGGATTCGGGCGTCGAGCTCGTGGAAAGCCTCGACGAGGTGGTGGCCGAGATCGTCGACGACCTGTATCTGGCGCATTTCGGGCAGCAGCGTGACGAGCCGCTGCTGTCGTATGACGCGGCGCTGAGCCTGGCACGGGAGGTGGTCGCGAACGCACACACCGAGCTGCGGCCCGACAATCCGGCTCCGGGTTTCGATCCCGCGGTGCGGGTGCACTTCGCGAAGGCGGTGTGCGCGGAGCTGGAGATGCGCAAACGCAAGCTCGGTGTCCTGCACTACGACGATCTGCTGTCCCGGCTGGCCGACGCGCTGGAGTCGCCGGAATCGCCTGCGCGAGCGCGGATGCAGCGCCGCTGGTCGATCGTGATGGTCGACGAGTTCCAGGACACCGATCCGGTGCAGTGGCAGGTGATCGACCGCGCCTTCAGTGGACACTCCACGGTGATCCTCATCGGCGACCCCAAGCAGGCGATCTATGCGTTCCGTGGCGGCGACATCGTGACCTACCTGCACGCCGCGTCGACGGCCGGCGTGCAGAAGACCCTCGGCACCAACTACCGCAGCGACGGCCCGCTCGTCGACAGCTTGCAGGCCGTCATGCGTGACGCGCAGCTCGGCGATCCCCGGATCGTGGTGCACCGGGTCGAGGCGAACCACACCGAGCACCGTCTGCAGGGCGCGCCGCGCAACGCCCCGTTCCGGCTGCGCGTGGTCAACCGGGATCAGTTCGGCACCAGGCCCGACCGCGTCATCCCGATAGACAAGCTGCGCCAACACATCCCGAACGACCTGGCCGCCGACGTCGCGGCATTGCTGGCCGGCGGGGCGACATTCTGCGGCGAACCGCTGCAGCCCCGCGACGTCGCGGTGATCGTGGAGAGCCACCGCGACGGGCACGCGTGCTTCGACGCACTGACCAGGGCCGGGGTGCCCGCTGTGTATGCCGGGGACTCGGATGTGTTCAGCTCCCCCGCCGCCGATGACTGGCTCTGCCTGCTCGAAGCCTTCGACCAGCCCCACCGCTCGGGGTTGGTGCGGGCCGCCGCGGCCACGATGTTCTTCGGCAACACCGCAGAAGATCTTGCAACGCAGGGTGATTCGCTGACCGACGACGTCGCCGAGACGCTGCGCAAGTGGGCCGACTTCGCCAGGGAACGCGGAGTCGCGGCCGTGTTCGAGGCCGCACAGCTCAGCGGGATGGGCGCGCGGGTGCTCGCGTGGGTGGATGGCGAGCGGCACATGACCGATCTCGCGCACCTGACCCAGGTGCTCCACGACACCGCGCACCGCGAGCACTTCGGCCTGCCCGCGCTGCGTGACTGGTTGCGTACGCAGCGGGATGAGAAGGGCGGGACACGCGGCGGCACAACCGAACGCAATCGCCGTCTGGACAGCGACGCCGCGGCAGTGCAGATCATGACGGTCTGGGTGAGCAAGGGTCTGCAGTTCCCGGTGGTGTATCTGCCGTTCGCGTTCAACCGCAACATCCAGACACGCGATGTGGTGATGTTCCACGACCAGGACACCCGCTGCCTGCACATCGGCGGTGAGCTCAGCCCCGACTTCGCGGCGGTGCAGCAGCAGGGCAGGCGCGAGGCCGCCGGCGACGACGTCCGCCTCACCTACGTCGCGATGACCCGCGCCCAGTCGCAGGTGGTGGCGTGGTGGGCGCCGTCCAACGACGAACCCAACGGTGGGCTGTCGCGCCTGTTACGCGGTCGCGCACCGGGCGACCCGGTGGTACCGGACCGCTGCGATCCCCCCAGGATCGACGACCCGGACGCCATGGCGCTGCTGCGGGCGTGGGCGGACCAGGGCGGACCCGTGCTCGAGGAGTCGATCCTCGCTCCACCCGTTGACGTCGAGTTGCCCAGCCCCCCAGACGAACTCACGGTGCGGCACTTCCATCGCCGCATCGACGCGTCGTGGCGGCGGACGTCGTACTCGGGTCTGGTGCGGGCCGCCGAAGCTGCGCCGGGTGTGACCAGCGAACCCGAGGTCGTCGAACTCGACGACGAGGTTGCCGAGGTGCCGCTGCCGGAGCTGCCTGCCGAGCCCGAGGTCCCCGAGGTCCCGTCCCCGATGGGCCAACTGCCGATGGGTGCGACGTTCGGCACGCTGGTGCACTCCGTGCTCGAGACCGCCGATCCGCTCGCCGCCGATCTGGCTGCCGAACTGGAGGCCAGGGTCGATGAGCATGCGGTGTGGTGGCCGGTCGACGTGGCACCGGGCGATCTCGCCGCGGCACTCGTGCCGATGCACGACACGCCCTTGGGCCCACTGCTGCCCGGCGTGACGCTGCGCGGAATTGGTTTGCGAGATAGGTTGCGGGAGTTGGAGTTCGAGTTTCCGCTGGCCGGCGGCGATCGCCGCGGCAAGGCGCCGGTGATCTCGCTGGCCGACGTCGGCCGCCTGCTCGACGAGCACATGACCGCCGATGACCCACTGGCCTCGTATGCCGACCGGCTCAAGGGCAGTGCGCTGGCCACCCAGCCGCTGAAAGGATATCTGAACGGCTCGCTGGACGCTGTGCTGCGCGTCGCGGACCGCTACGTGGTGGTCGACTACAAGACGAACTGGCTCGGCGAACCGGGCCGGCCACTGACATCCGCGGATTACGGGCGGGCACGGCTCGCCGAGGCGATGCTGCATTCGGATTACCCGCTGCAGGCGCTGCTGTACTGCGTTGTGCTGCACCGTTTCTTGCGATGGCGGGTGCCGGGATACTTGCCGCAGAAGCACATCGGCGGGGTGCTGTATCTGTTCGTGCGCGGGATGTGCGGTGCGGACACACCCGTCGTCGACGGCCATCCGGCCGGGGTCTTCAGCTGGCAGCCCCCCGCGGCGCTGATCGAGGCCCTGTCGGATCTGCTGGACGCCGGGGCGGAGGCGCCGTGACGATCGACGCGTTCGCCGAGTTGTTCGAGCCCGCGGATCTCCATGTGGCGCAACGCCTGAGCGCGCTGGGTCAAGACAGCGACGACCGGGTGGCACTCGCCATCGCGTTGGCGGTGCGGGCGGTGCGGAGCGGCTCGGTGTGTGTGGACCTGCGTTCGGTCGCCGAGCAGGTCGGCGTGCCGGAGTTGCCGTGGCCGCAACCGCGGGAATGGCGCGAGGCCGTGGCGGCCAGTCCGCTGGCCGACCGGCACGTGTTGCGCCTCTACTCCGACGGGGACGCCGATCTTCTGTATCTCGACCGCTACTGGCGGGAGGAACAGCAGGTGTGCGACGACGTGCTGGCGCTGCTGTCCGCGCCGCCGCGCGCGACCGTGCCGAACCTCAACCGCCTGTTCCCCGCCGGGTGGGAAGAGCAGCGGGCCGCCGCCGACGCCGCGCTGCGGCAACCGCTGACCGTGCTGACCGGAGGGCCGGGAACCGGAAAGACGACGACCGTCGCGCGGCTGCTCGCCGCGGTCGCCGAGCAGGCCGACATCGCCGGCACCGCCCCACCGCGGATGGCCCTGGCCGCACCCACCGGGAAGGCCGCCGCGCGGCTCGCCGACGCGGTGGCGGCCGAGGTCGGCAAGCTCGCCGACGTCGACAAGACCCGGCTCTCGGGACTGCGGGCCACCACCCTGCACCGGCTGCTCGGCAGCCGTCCGGACACCTCGTCGAGATTCCGCCACCACCGCGGCAACCGCCTCCCCCACGACGTGATCGTGGTCGACGAGACGTCGATGGTGTCGCTGACGATGATGGCCCGGCTCCTCGAGGCGGTCCGGCCCGGCGCCCGGCTGCTGTTCGTCGGCGACCCCGATCAGCTGGCTTCGGTGGACGCCGGCGCCGTCCTGGCCGATCTGGTGGACGGCTTGGGCTCGTCGGGCGTCGTCGAACTGCAGACCTCGCACCGCTTCGGGGAGACGATCGGCGCGCTGGCGCAGGCGATCCGCGGCGGCGACGCCGACGCCACCGTCGACCTGTTGCGCGCGGGCGGGGACGCGGTCGCATGGCTCGACACCGATGACGCGTCCGACGCCCTCCGTGAGCCCTTGACCGACCGGGCGGCGCAGCTGCGGGAGGCCGCGCTGCTGGGCGACGCCGGGACCGCGCTGGGCATCCTGGATTCGCACCGGCTGCTGTGCGCGCACCGCAACGGGCCCTATGGGGTGACGCACTGGAACCGTCGGGTCGAACGCTGGCTCTCGGACAGGACAGGGCAGTCGATGTGGTCGCAGTGGTACCCGGGCCGGCCGTTGCTGGTCACAGCCAACGACTACGGCCTCGGTGTCTACAACGGCGACACGGGCGTCGTCGTCGCGGCGCCCGACGGGTTGCGAGCGCACGTCGGTCCGCTGCGGTTCGCGCCGGGGCGCCTCGGCGACGTCGACACGATGTTCGCGATGACGATCCACAAGAGCCAGGGCAGCCAGGCCGACGAGGTGACGGTGCTGATGCCGCCCGAGGATTCTCGGCTGCTGACCCGCGAGCTGTTCTACACCGCCGTCACCCGGGCCAAGAAGCGCGTCCACGTCGTCGGCACCGAGGCGTCGGTGCGGGCCGCGGTCGGCCGCCGGGCCACCCGCGCCTCCGGCCTGGCCCGGCGTCTGCGCCGCCGGCGCGCGCAGAAATGATTTCAGGGTCATGGCGGTTTAAAGCATTGTCAGAACCGCGCGATTCGCTCCACGGCTCCGACCCGATCAAGGGAAGAGCAGGAAAACAGCAATGAAGTACGTCACCACCGCCACCGGTCTTGCCGCCGGACTCGCTGCGGCCGCCATCGGGCTGGCCGGTGTCGCGAGTGCAGGCCCCTCCGGGCCCGGTAGCGCCAGCGAGACCATCAGCAGGCTCGAGAAGCTGGGCAACCGGGTGATCGTCGACCGGTTGTCGGACGTCCCGCTGCAGGAGGCCTCGGTGGTCTCCGTGCGCACCGGCGCCGACGTCCGGGAAATGGCGTGGGACAGCGACCAGCAGGGCTCGCAGGGCCTGGTCTACGTCGCCGTCCGCTGATCCGCCGACGCAGTAAGGGGCGTCCCGCACATGCGGGGCGCCCCTTCTGCATTTCCGCCCCAACTATCCATGTAACGAATCTGCTCGCCGCGGACACCATTCGTCGGTATCCGAAAACACCAGAAAGAGCAGGGTCTGTCATGAAGATCTCCGTCACCGTCACAGGCGCCACCGCGCTCGCCGCCGCCGTCATCGGTTTCGCCGTCCCCGCGGCGGCTGCCCCCGGGGGCGAGGGCGACGCCGCCACCACGATCGGCATGCTCGAAGCCGACGGCAACCGCGTCCTCGTGCACAGGCTGTCCGACGCGCCGCTGGATCAGGCCGACGTCGTGCGAATCACGCGCGGCCCCGCGATCCGGGGCACTGTCATGGACGAGTTCGGCAACCGCACGTACCAGCAGACGACCACGGGCTACCTGTATTACGTCAGCATCCGCTGAGGTGCGTGTACCGATCGTCACCGAACAGTCGCTATTTTGTCGGTGAGCCGATAGCGGTTCACGAACCAATCGGAGAGATCGTTGGCACATGCGAGTTGACGGGCGGGACGTCGCTGTCTCGGGCAACCTGCTCCAGCCGCTGACCCGACGTACCAACGACATCGTGCGGCTGTCGCTGGCCGGGGTGTTCCTGGTCGTGGTCGTCACCAGCTCGCTGATCACCCGCAACGAATGGGACGCCCTGGAGCGTTCGATCTCCGGCATCGTGGGGGTGCTCAGCCCGACACAGTCCAACACCGTCTACCTGATCTACGGCATCGCCATTATCGGATTGCCGTTCTTCATTCTGATCGGTCTCATCCTGGCGCGGCAGTGGAAACTGCTGGGCGCGTATGCGGCAGCCGGTCTTCTCGCCATCTTGGCTCTGTCGATCACCGGCAACGGCATCGCCGCGCCACGCTGGCATTTCGACCTGACCGAGCGGCTCGACACGCTGCTGTCGCAGTTCCTGGACGACCCGCGGTGGATCGCGATGCTCGCGGCGGTGCTGACGGTGTCGGGACCGTGGCTGCCCGCACGATGGCGGCACTGGTGGTGGGCGCTGTTGCTGGCGTTCGTGCCGATCCATCTGGTCGTCAGCGCTGTCGTCCCGGCCCGCTCGCTGCTGGGCCTGGCGGTCGGGTGGTTCGTCGGCGCGCTGGTCGTCCTGGTCAGCGGCACCCCGGCGCTGGAGGTCCCCCTCGACGGGGCGGTCCGCGCGATCACCCGGCGCGGCTTCCCGGTGTCGGCGCTGCAGGTGGTCCGCCCCGCGGGTCAGGGACCGATGGTGTTGACGGCCACGCAGGACGGGCCCGAGGGGGAGACCGCGGTCGTCGAGCTGTACGGCCCGCATCAACGCGGCGGCGGCTTCCTGCGCCAGTTCTGGCGCAAGCTGCGGCTCCGCGACAGCGAGACCGCGCCGATCCAGCCGTCGCTGCGTCGCGCCGTCGAGCATCGGGCGCTGATGGCGCTGGCGGTCGGGAATCTCGGGATGGCCAACACGTCGCCGATCGCGGTGGCGATGCTGGACCGCGGGTGGACGGTGTACGCGCACAAGCCGGCGCGGGGCATCCCGCTCGCGGCATGTGCCGACGACACCCCGGTGGGCCGGGTCTGGGACTCGCTGGGGGTGCTGCACAGTCAGCAGATCTCGCACGGCGACCTGCGCTGCTCGGAGATCACCGTGGTCGACGGCACACCGCTGTTCGGCGGGTTCAGCGGCGCCGAGTACGGCGCGTCGGATGCGCACCTGCACACCGACGTCGCCCAGCTTCTCCTCACCACGGCCGACCTCTACGGCGCTCCGAAAGCCGTCGCCGCGGCCATCACCGTCCTCGGCAACGACGTGGTGCTGGCGGCATCACGGCGATTGACGAAAGCCGCTGTGCCGAAGCGGGTTAGAGATTCGGTGCGCGACGCGGGCACCGCGATGGCGACGGTGCGCGACGAGGTGAAGTACCAGACCGGTGCCGATCAGATCAAGACGGCGACGATCACGCGGTTCACCAGAAGCCAGCTGATCCAGATCGGGCTGTTGGTCGCTCTGGTCTATGTCGCGTACCCGTTCATCAGCTCGGTGCCGGTGTTCTTCTCCGAACTGCAGTCGGCGAACTGGTGGTGGGCGCTGGCAGGGCTGCTCGTGTCGGCGCTGAAGTACCTTGGTGCGGCGGCGGCGCTGTGGGCGTGCGCGGACGGCATGGTCGGCTACTGGACGTTGTCGGTGATGCAGGTGGCCAACACGTTCGCTGCGACGACGACGCCCGCTGGCGTCGGCGGTCTCGCGCTGAGCACCAGGTTTCTCCAGAAGGGAGGGCTGGGCGCGCTGCGGGCCACGACCGCCGTGGCGATGCAGCAGTCGGTCCAGGTGATCACGCACATCACGTTGCTGATCATCTTCAGTACCGTCGCGGGCGCGTCGGCGAACCTGTCGCGCTTCGTGCCGGATGCGACGGTGATCTATCTGATCGCAGGCGTGGTACTCGGCGCGGTCGGGATTTCACTGTTCGTGCCGAAGCTGCGGCACTGGCTCGGCACCGCGGTGCGCCCCAGGCTCAAGGAGGTCCTCGACGATCTCGTGCTGCTAGCGCGAGAGCCCAAGCGCCTGGCGGTCATCATTTTGGGTTGTGCGACAACGACTCTCGGTTCGGCGCTGGCGCTGTGGGCGAGCATCGAGGCGTTCGGCGGGGACGCGAGCTTCGTCACGGTCACGATCGTGACGATGGTCGGCGGGACGCTGGCCTCGGCCGCCCCCACCCCCGGCGGTGTCGGCGCCGTCGAGGCCGCGCTGATCGGCGGGCTCGCCGCCTTCGGTGTGCCCGCCGCGGTCGCGGTGCCCTCGGTGTTGCTGTACCGGATCCTGACCTGCTGGCTGCCGGTGTTCCTCGGGTGGCCGATCATGCGGTGGCTCACCAACAAGGAGATGGTCTAGCACCGCGAGCGCGCGCGTCTGCCCGCCAACACGCCGCAAATGTCGGCCTTTCGCGCGCGCTCGCCGCGGTTGACCGCGCCCATCACCACCCAAAGAATCGGCGTGACGCAAACCCGTGACGAGCACCACGGGCGCCAGGGAACATTCCGTGGTGACTCATGCGATCAAACTGCACTGGTTTCTCCCGACCTACGGCGACAGTCGGCTGATCGTCGGCGGCGGTCACGGCACACCGGCAGGCGCGGCGCACAGCGACCGTGACGCATCGATCGACTACCTCGCCTCCATCGTGCGCGCCGCCGAGACGTTCGGCTTCACCGGCGCGCTGATCCCGACGGGCGCCTGGTGCGAGGACGCCTTCATCACCGCGGCCCTGTTGGCAAGGGAGACAACGTCGCTCGGTTTCCTGGTGGCCTTCCGCCCTGGTCTCGTCAGCCCCACGCTCTCGGCCCAGATGGCAGCCACCTTCGCGCGGCACGCCCCGGGCCGGCTCCTGCTCAACGTGGTGGTGGGCGGCGAGGCGCATGAGCAGCGCGCGTTCGGCGATCATCTCGACAAGGACGCCCGCTACGCCCGCGCCGACGAATTCCTCGATGTCGTGCGCCGGCTGTGGGACGGGCAGACGGTCTCGCTGGACGGGGAGCACATCCAGGTCGAGGACGCGTCCCTGGCGACACCGCCGAACCCGGTGCCGCCCTTGTACTTCGGAGGCAGCTCCGCAGCCGCGGGCCCGGTGGCGGCACGCCACGCCGACGTCTACCTGACGTGGGGCGAACCGCCGGCCGCCGTGGCCGAGAAGATCGACTGGATACGCAGACTGGCGGCCAAGCAGGGCAGGAAGCCGCGTTTCGGCATCAGGCTGCACGTGATCGCCAGGGACACCTCTGCGGCGGCGTGGGCCGAGGCGGACAGGCTCGTCGGAGCCCTCGACGAGGAGACCGTGCGCAGCGCGCAGGAAGGGTTGGGCCGCAGTCAGTCCGAGGGTCAGAAGCGCATGGTGGCCCTGCATGCGCAGCATCGGGCGAACGGCAGCTGGCACGACGCCCGCGCGTTGGAGATCGCGCCGAACCTGTGGGCCGGGGTCGGACTGGTGCGCGGCGGCGCGGGCACCGCACTGGTCGGCAGCCATGATGAGGTCGCCGACCGCATCGCCGAGTACGCCGAGGTCGGCATCGACGAGTTCATCTTCTCCGGCTACCCACACCTGGAGGAGCTGTTCTGGCTCGGCGAAGGTGTCGTGCCGCTGCTGCGGCAGCGCGGGCTCTACGCACCCGATCCGAAAACTACTCCGTCCGTGTCTATTCCGTTCGTCGGCTCTGCGCGCTGACGACGGTCTCAGTCGATTGTGCAGGGCAGCGCCTTGATACCGTGCACGAACACCGACCGCAGCAGATCCGGCGGTGCCGTCGTGTGCAGATTCGGGAATGCCGCCAGTAGCGTGCCCAGCACCACCCGGATCTCCATCCGCGCCAATCCGGCGCCCAGACAGAAGTGCGGACCGCCGGCACCGAAGGCGACGTTGTCGCGGGCGTTCTCGCGGTAGATGTCGAAGCGAGTCGGGTCGACGAAGAGGCCCGGATCGTGGTTCGCGGCCAGGTACCACACCACGACCTTGTCCCCGGCGGCGATGACGTGGTTGCCGAGCGGAACGTCGACGGTCGCTGTGCGACGCATGTGCAGCACCGGTGACGACCACCGCAGCACCTCCTCGATGGCATTGGCCGCCAGCCCGTCGAAATCGTCGGCCAACGCCGCCTTCTGGTCGGGATGCCGGCTCAACAGGTGCATCGCCCACGACAGGCCGGTGCGTGTGGTGTCGTTCCCCGCTGCAGCCAGCAAGATGACGAATGACCCGAATTCTGCTGCCGTCAGCCGTTTTCCGTCGACTTCGGCGTGCATCAGGTGCGAGGTGATGTCGTCCCCGGGATTCTGACGCCGGCTCCGACCCAGATCGACGGTGTATTCGAAGAACTCGGCGACCGCCCGCAGGCTGGTCTCGATGTCGCTGACCTCTCCGTCGTTGACCCCGAGGATGAGGTCGATGAGTTCCCGCAGCCGCGGACGGTCGGCAGTGGGGATGCCCAACAGGTCGGCGATCACCTGGAAGGGCAGATTGGCGCCGACGGTCTCCACGAAGTCGAAGTCGCGGCGTTCCCTGATGGTCTCGACGATCGCGGCTGATAGGTCGGCGACATAATCCGTCATCTGCCGGATCGCTCGTGGTGAGAACGCCACCTGGACCAGGCGACGGTACTGCTGGTGTTTGGGGTCGTCCATCGCGATGATGGATCCGAGCATCTCCAGGAGTTCGGGGGGCATGTCGTCGAGCGAGAAGCCGCGCGTGCTGGTGAAACTTGTTGGATCACGGGTCACCTCGCGCACGGCGGCATGAGAGGTCACCGACCAGAAGCCGGTCCCCGAGCGCTGCGGAATGAACTCGACCCCGCCGCTGCGCTCGCGCATCGCAGCGAAGTCTGCGAGGCGCGTGTCGATGTCGCTGTCCCAGAACGGGCTGAGGGCCGAAGGATCGCACGGACTCTCGGCCCGCGGCACGGATTCCATACTTTAAAGTATGGCACATCACTGATCGCCGGAACTGTCGACGCCACCTTCGGAGACCGGCCACACCCAAGCGTGCCCGTCAATTTTCCGTGTTTGCCGAAACCGGATCTCTGTACGGAAAAGTATGTTGTACTGGCGCGACGCACACGGCGCATTGATCGAGGGGCGGCCCATGCAGTCCTCACCGCGAGCAGGCCTGATCGGCCGACGCCACGACGGACCGCGCCGACTGTGACCCGCTCCGCCGAACGACGGGGCCGGCGGTCCTACAAGCCGGCTGGTGCATTGCTCGTCGTGGTGGCGGTGGCGGTGCTGACGCTGGTCTACCTTCAGTTCCGGGGAGCACTGGCGCCCTCGGCCCAACTGACGGTGCTGGCGTCGCGCGCAGGCCTGGTGCTCGACCCCGGGTCCAAGGTCACCCTCGACGGTGTGCCGATCGGGCGGGTCACACAGGTGCAGTTGATCAGCGACGGAGACGTTCCATCCGCGCGCATCCTTGTCGACGTCGACCCCAAATACCTGCCGGTGCTGCCCGTGAACGTCGAGACGACCATCACGGCGTCAACGGTGTTCGGCAACAAGTACGTGTCGTTCCGTTCGCCGCGCGAACCCCAGCGCCCTGTCACGTCGTCGGACGTACTACACGTCGCACAGGGGGCGGTGACGACCGAATTCAACACCCTCTTCGAGGCGGTGACCGACATTGCCGAAAAGGTGGACCCGATCGAGCTCAACATGACGCTGAAGGCGACGGCGACCGCCCTGACGGGGCTCGGCGACGACTTCGGCCGATCCCTGGTGGACGCCAATTCGGTTCTCACCCGGGTGAATCCACGAATGCCACAGGTGCGGCAGGACATCGATCGGCTCGCCGCCCTCGCCGACATCTACCGGGGAGCCGCGCAGCCCCTGCTCGACGGACTCCGGGACGCGGTCGTCACCGCCCGGACACTCTACGACGAGCGCGACAGCCTCGACGCCACGCTGCTGGCTGCGCTGGGGTTTGCAGAGCCCGGCGCCGATACGATCGAGCGCTCGACACCGTTTCTGGTGCGCGGCCAGGCAGACCTGACGCCCACCGCGGCACTGCTCGACGAGTATTCGCCCGCATTGTTCTGCACCATTCGCAACTATCACGACGTGGCCCCGAAAGTTTCAGCGGCACTGGGGAAGAACGGATACGCCGCGGTGACGTCCACGGAACTGCTGGGCGGTGCCGCGCCCTACGTCTACCCCGACAACCTGCCCCGTACCAACGCCAGGGGCGGGCCGGGCGGCTCCGCCGGCTGCTGGCAGCCCATCACCCGCGACCTGTGGCCGGCGCCTGCTCTGGTCATGGACACGGGGGCTTCTGTGGCCCCCTTCAACCACTTCGAACTGGGACAACCCCTGCTCAACGAGTATGTGTGGGGCCGCCAGGTCGGTGAGTACACGGTCAATCCATGACGCTTCGACACACCGCGCTCAAGCTCGGCGCCGCCTCGCTGGTCCTGTTGACGTTCACCGCGGTGATCATCGTGGTGTTCGGTCAGCTGCGGTTCGATCGCACGCACACCTATCTCGCAAAGTTCAGCAATGCCAGCGGAATCCGGCCCGGCCAGTTCGTCCGTGCCGCCGGAGTGGAGGTCGGCAAGGTCGGCGACATCCACCTCGACGCCGACGGTCACACCATCGTCGTCGCGTTCGATGTCGACGAGTCCCTGCCCCTCGATGAGGGAACGCGAGCCCGCATCCGGTACGCCGACCTCATCGGCAACCGCTTCCTCGAGCTCGAGCAGGGGCCCATCGACACACCGGCCGCACCGCTGATGCCCGGTGGGGTGATCCCCGTGGAACGCACCCAACCCGCGCTCGACCTCGACGCGCTCATCGGCGGCTTCGAACCTCTCTTCAAGTCCCTCGACCCGGACAAGGTCAACACCATTGCCCGATCGCTGATCACTGTCTTCCAGGGGCAGGGCGGCACGATCAACGACATCCTCATCCAGGCAGGGCAGCTGACGCAGACCCTGGCGCAACGCGATCGCGTCATCGGTGAGGTCATCTCCAACCTCAACGTGCTGCTGCAGACCACAGCTCGACACCAGCAGGACCTCGACGGGATGGTGGTCGATCTGCGCAATCTGGTCGCCGGGCTCAACGAGCGGGGTGACGCGATCGCGGCGGGAGTCGCTGACATCGGAGACGTCGCCGGAACCCTGGCCGATCTGCTCGCCGACAATCGTCCCGTCCTGCAGAGCACGGTGTCGAAACTGCAGACGGTGCAGGAGCCGCTGGTCGGCCAGACCGAGCAGTTCGCGGATCTGCTGAACAGGTTGCCGGATGCGCTGGCGATACTGGCCCGGTCCGGTGGCATCTACGGCGACTTCTTCAACTTCTACCTCTGCGACGCCAGTCTTAAGCTCAACGGGCTGCAACCCGGCGGTCCGGTACGCACGGTCAAGCTGCTCGGTCAGCCGTCGGGACGGTGTACTCCGAAATGAGAACACTGTCCTCCGGCAAGCTCGTCCGCAACGGTTTCATGGGCATCGTGATCACCGCGCTGGTGACCGGTGTCGGGCAGAGCATCACGACCGTTCCGATGTTGTTCGCCACCCCGGAGTACTTCGGGCAGTTCAGCGAGAGCGGCGGTCTGCACACCGGAGACACGGTGCGGCTCAACGGCATGGACGTGGGGTCGGTGTCGTCGGTCAAGGTGGATGGCGACCGGGTCCGTGTCGGGTTCACGCTGGGGGCGACGACGGTCGGAACCGACAGCCGCGTGAGTATCCGTACCGACACCATCCTGGGCAAGAAGACGTTGGAGATCGAACCGCGCGGCTCGACCCGGCTGAGAGCCAACGCGACGCTGCCACTGGACCAGAGCACGACGCCGTACCAGATCTACGACGCCTTCGACGATCTCACCCGCTCGACTGCCGGGTGGGACATCGACAGCCTCAAGGAGTCGCTGAACGTGCTGTCGGAGACCATCACCGCGACCGCACCGGAATTGTCCACCGCACTCGAGGGCGTCGCCGCGTTCTCCGACACGATCGGCACCCGCGACGATCAGCTCAACGAACTGCTCGCCAACGCCGATCAGGTCGCCACGGTGCTCGGCAATCGCAGCGACAACATCAACGAGCTGGTCGTCAACGCGCAGGCTCTGCTGGCGAAATTCAATGCCCGCCAATCCGATATCGACACGCTGCTGGGCAATGTCAGCGCCGTTTCGACTCAGGTGGCGGGACTCATCGACGACAACCCCAACCTCAACGCGGTGTTGATACAGCTGCGGACGCTCTCCCAGACCCTGGTCGAGAACAGGGCGAAACTCACACAGACCCTGGCGACGGTCGACAGGTTCGTCGGTGCGATCTCCGAGGCCGTCGCGTCGGGCCCGTATTTCAAGGTGATGGTGGCCAACCTGATCCCGGGGCAGATCCTGCAGCCGTTCATCGACGCCGCCTTCAAGCAGCGCGGGATCGACCCGCAGAAGTTCTGGGGCGATGCGGGCCTGCCCGCCTTCAGATTTCCCGACCCCAACGGCCGAGGCTTCCCCAACGGCGCGCCGCCTCCGTCTCCGGCACCGCTGGAGGGCACCCCCGAATTCCCGGGGCCTGCGGTAGAGAAGGGCTCACCGTGCTCCTACACCCCCGGCGCGCTGCCGTCCCCCGGCGACCCTCTCCCCTGCAGCCGGGAAACGACAGGACCCTTCGGCGACAATCCCTATGGCCCGAACTACGGACCGCCCAGAGTCGCCGTATCCGATCCGCAGCCCGATCGCGTTCCTGCGCCAGGGATTCCGGTCGCCGCGATTCCGGGCCAGGCGCCGCCGGTCGTGCCCGGCACGCCGGTGCCTCTTCCCGACGCGCCCTCCGGCGCGCGGACCGTCCCCACGGCGCCCCCGCCGGCACAGGTGGGTCAGTGACGTGATGAGACTGCCGGAGATGACACCCCGCCGCATCGGCGTACTCGTGGTGGTGGCGATCGTGGCGGCGGTCGCCGTAGTAGGTGCGGCCGTCTTCGGCCACCGGGTCTACCGCAACCTGACGACGACCACGGTCACCGCCTACTTCCCCAGCACCATCGCGCTGTACCCGGGCGACCAGGTGCTGGTGATGGGTGTTCGGGTGGGCACCATCGATTCGATCGAACCCGGCGGCGGGAGATCGAAGGTCGTTCTGCACTTCGACGATTCGGTCAAGGTTCCTGCCGACGCGACGGCATCCATCGTCAACCCCAGCCTTGTCGCCTCCCGCGCGATCCAGCTCTCACCGCCCTACCGTGGCGGGCAGGCCCTGGCCGACGGAGCGGTGATCCCTCTGGAACGCACCAGGATTCCGGTCGAGTGGGACGATCTCCGTGCGCAGCTCGCGGCTGTTCTCGACGGTCTGGGACCGACACCGGAACAACCCCAGGGCCCCGTCGGGGAGGTCGTTTCGGCGTTCGCCGACGGTCTGGCCGGGAAAGGCGATCAGCTCAACGCGACGTTCACCAGTCTGTCGAATGCCCTGTCCGCGTTTAACGAGGGACGCGGCGACCTGTTTTCCGTGGTGCGGAACCTCGCCCTGTTCGTCAGCACGCTGCGCACCAGCGATCAGCAGTTCAGCGCTTTCAACACCGATCTGGCGACGTTGACGGGCGCGCTCAGCGACTCCGATGACGAACTCGCGCGCGGCGTCGAGGAATTCCGGCGACTACTCAACCGGACCAGTGACTTCCTCGCGCTCAACGGTGATGTCGCCGTCACCGACGTCAACAACCTGCGCGAGGTCACCGACGCGCTGCTGCAGCCCGAAGCCCGCCGGGGCCTGGAGAACACCCTCCATGTCCTGCCGTCGTTCGGCGGCAACTTCGTCAACATCTACTCGCCGGTGAACGGCGCCCTGACCGCCGTGCCGGTGCTCAACAACTTCGCCAATCCACTTCAGCTGCTCTGCAGTTCGATCCAGGCGGGCAGCCGGCTGGGATATCAGGAGTCCGCGGAACTGTGCGCGCAGTACCTGGCTCCCATCCTCGACGCGATCAAATTCAACTACCTGCCCTTCGGCATGCAGCCCCTCACCACCGCCAGCACCCTGCCGAAATACGTCGCATATTCCGAGGAGCGGCTGCGCCCGCCCCCTGGATTCAAGGACACCACGGTTCCCGGGCTGTGGGCCCGCGACACGTTGTTCTCCCACGGCAATCACGAACCGGGCTGGGTGGTGGCACCCGGCATGCAGGGACTCGACGTCCAGGCCCTGACACGTCAGATGCTGACGCCCGATTCACTGTCCGCACTCCTCGGCGGCCCCGATCCCGCGCCACCTCAGGCCGGGGTCCGGGGCGGAGCACCGCCCAACTCCTACGATCAGAACAACCCGCTCCCGCCACCGTGGTATCCGCAGCCTGCGCCGACCCCGACCGTTGCACCCTCGACACCGCCCCTGGCCGCCGAAGTGGGAGGACAGCCGTGAGACACCCCATCGGGAAAGCCGTTGCGCTCCTGTGCTGCCTGGTGCTCGTCAGCGGCTGTGGCTCATGGCGCGGCCTGGCCAACGTTCCCATGCCCGGCGGGCCGGGAACCGGCCCCGACCATTCGACCATCTACGTCGAGCTGCGAAATACCCTGGCGCTCAACGTGAACAGTCGCGTTCGCGTCGCCGACGTGTTCGTCGGGCGTGTGTCGAAGATCGAGTTCCGGCCGTGGAAGGCATTGTTGACGCTGGACCTGGACGCCGGGGTCAGGCTGCCCCGCAATGCGACGGCGAAGGTGGGCCAGACCAGCGTGCTCGGCAGCCAGCATGTCGAGCTGGCTGCCCCGCCTGATCCGTCCCCGCAGCCGCTACGCACCGGCGACACCATTCCGCTGGCGCGCACCGCGGCATTCCCGACAACGGAGCGGACCCTGGCCAGCATCGCCACCGTCGTGCGTGGCGGCGGCATCTCCAACCTCGACTCCATCTCGACCGAGCTCGACAAGCTGTTCACCGGCCGCGCCGAACAGATCAGGGAGTTCCTCGGCCGGCTCGACACCTTCGTCACCGAACTCAACGCTCAGCGCGACGGCATCACCCGCGCCCTCGACGCCACCGACAGCCTGCTGAAGATCCTTGCTGCGGGCAACAACGTCGTCGACGCGGCGCTCACCGAATTGCCGCCTCTGATCGCGCATTTCGACGCGCAGCGCGAGGTGTTCGCCGACGCGACGATCGCCCTGGGGCGCCTGTCGAGGGTCACCGGCGACGCCGTCGAGGCTTCCCGGGCCGACCTCGAAACCAACCTGGCCCTTCTGCAACGGCCGCTCACCCAGCTCGGCTATGCGGCGCCGTATGTGCTCGGCGCGCTGAAAGTCCTTCTCACCGCCCCGTTCAACATCGACGACGTGCCCAAGGTGGTGCGCGGAGACTACGTGAACATCTCGGCGACCCTCGATTTCACGCTCAGCGCCATCGACAACGCGCTGTTGAGCGGCACCGGGTTCTCCGGGGCGCTGCGCGCCCTCGAGCAGGCGTGGGGACGTGACCCGGCCACGATGATCCCCGATGTCCGCTACACGCCGAACCCCGCCGACCTCCCCCCTGAGCGGGGGCGGTAGCGATGCTCAGCAGAGGCCGCCGCGTGCAGCTCATCGTGTTCGCGATACTGACCGTCATCTCCGTGGGAGTGCTGGGGATCTACTACCTGCGCCTGCCGGCCCTCGTCGGGATCGGCCGGTACACACTCAATGTCGAGCTCGAATCCTCCGGTGGGCTGTATCCGACCGCCAACGTCACCTACCGCGGCACCACCATCGGCAAAGTCACCTCGGTGGAACCGATCGGTGGCCGCGTGCGGGCCACGCTGTCAGTCGACGACCGGTACCGGGTGCCCGTCGACGTGGTGGCCAACGTGCACTCGGTGTCGGCGGTCGGAGAGCAGTTCCTCGACCTCGTCGACGACGGCTCCAGCGCACAGTTCCTCGCCGACGGCCAGACGATCGTCAGAAGCACTGTCCCGCAACCCATCGGGCCGCTGATCGACGCGGC
This sequence comes from Mycobacterium bulgaricum, assembly GCF_041287165.2. Classification (NCBI taxonomy): domain Bacteria; kingdom Bacillati; phylum Actinomycetota; class Actinomycetes; order Mycobacteriales; family Mycobacteriaceae; genus Mycobacterium; species Mycobacterium bulgaricum. Next base: position 503,012 of record NZ_JBGGKV020000002.1, read on the forward strand.
CAACCAAGCCGTCGATGCCCTTCCTCAGGACAAGCTCGCCGCGCTGTTGAAGGAGACATCGAGGTCGGTGGGCGACCTCGGTCCAACGCTGCAGCGATTGGTGGACTCGGCACAGGCTCTGGGCGGCGATCTCGCGGCCAACGCCGATTCGCTCGATGCCCTGATCGACGACTCGGGCCCCCTCCTCGAAAGCCAGGTCTCTTCCGGCGCCGCGATCAACCGGTGGGCGCGCAACGTGGCTGACCTCGCGCGTCAGAGCGCACAGCAGGACGAATCGGTGCGCGCGATCCTGCGGACCGCCGCCCCCACCGCGGAGCAGTTGGGTGCCGTCTTCGGCGGTGTGCAGGAGGCACTTCCGCAGGTGCTCGCCAACACCGCGGTGGTGTTCGACATGCTGAAGCGGTACAACGCCGGCGTCGAACAGGGCCTCGTGTTCCTGCCTCAGGGGGCGTCCATCGCCCAGACCGTCGTCGCCCCCTTCCCCGACTCCGCAGCGCTCGACTTCCGGCTGGCCATCAACGAACCTCCACCGTGTCTGACGGGCTTCCTGCCGGCCTCCGAGTGGCGATCACCCGCGGAGACCACGACCATCGATCCGCCGGCGCGCGCGTATTGCAAGATCCCCAAGGACTTTCAGGCCAATGTGGTGCGTGGGGCGCGCAATTACCCGTGCGCGGACGTACCCGGCAAGCGAGCCGCCAATCCGGAGGAGTGCCGCGGCGAGGAGCCCTATATCCCGGCGGGGACCAATCCCTGGTACGGCGATCCGAACCAGATCCTCGCGTGTCCCGCACCCGGGGCGCGGTGCGATCAACCCGTCAACCCAGGAATGGTCATCCCCGCGCCCAGTATCAACAACGGCCGCAATCCCGCGCCGGCGGACGCGCTGTCCCCGTCACCGCCACCGATGAGCGATCCGCTGACACCGCCGCGTTCGGGTACGACTCAGTGCAGTGGGCAGCAACCTGTGCAGTGCACCTATACACCCGCAGACATCTCTTCGACGATCTACGACGTGTCGCGCGGCCAGGTCGTCGCCGCCGACGGCACGGTCTTCAGGGTGAATTCGCCTGTCCCGACGGGAGAGGAGTGGAAGGACATGCTGGCCCCGGCCAGGTAGCCGACCATCTGCCGAAGCCCGCAACCTAATTCAAGGGACGATGAGTTGATATCAGGGGTCTATCGAATTGTGCTGCAGGACAATGTCATCAGATCATGAGGCACCGAATCGGCTTGCTGCGGCGGCGCCGGCGCGGGGACGAACGGCCGTCCCGGCGACGTGCCGGACGGGCGTGCGCGCCCGCGAACCGCGGTGGCCATCCTGGGCCGGGTGTCGCGGAGTCTTAAGCTGACGCGGTGGCCAGACCCGGGCGCCGCGGGGCGGGGCGCAGCACCCCCGAGGAGTGGCTGCAGGCTGGGTTCGCGATCCTGGCGGAGGACGGCTTCACGTCACTCAAGATCGACACCCTCTCGGCCCGCCTCGGGATGACCAAGGGCAGCTTCTACTGGCACTTCACCGACATGGGTGCTTACAAGGCCGCACTCGTGTCGGCCTGGGCGCAGTGGCGCGACGATGACCACCGCCGGTTCGCCGACCTCGAAAGGCTGGAACCCCGCGACCGATTGATCCAGATGACGGCCTTCCTGCTCAGCCCTCGTCAGTGGATGCTGGAGCGGGCGATGCGCGAATGGGCCCGATCGGATCGGGCGGCCGCCCGCAGCGTCATGGCCGCCGACCGCCGTGCCCGCGCAGCGGTTCGACAGGCATTTCTCGATCTCGGTTTGAGCGAGGCCGTCGCCGAACAACGGTCGAAATGGCTGTTCGCCATCGGCATCGGCGCGCTGCATCTGTCGAACGCCAAATCGCCGCGCGTCCCTCTTGCGCAGCGTGAGGAGCTGGTCGATTTTCTGGCGCGCCCCTGACGGGTCAGCAGGCCACGCCGGCGAAGATTGCGCCCGTGATCAGCGCGATCACCAGCGCAATCGTCGGCATACCGCCGAAGAGCGCGACCGTGACACCTGCGATGGCAGCGACCAGGATCGTCAGCATGAGGAAGGCGAGCACCCAGTTCACCTGGCCGGACGCATGCGCCGCACGGCGCGAGTCGACAGCCTGCGGGACCATTGCGCCCTCACCGATTCCGACCATGACACGTCCTCTCTGTGATGACGGACACAATATAACGCGGCAATGGCACACATCACATGAATGACGGCAGGTTTGTGATCTATCCGTCAATTTCGAAAGCCCCACTAACAGAAGTGATTAGCGTGCCTAATCGCGATTTCGGGCGGGTAGGTTGGCGTCGGTGAGAGTTGCGGGAATGGCCGCGCTGACCGTCATGGCGGCGGCGCTGGTGCAGTGCGCGCCGACGTCGAACCCGGCGCCGCCGCCGTCCGAACCGCCGCCTTCCGAACCGTCGCCGGCGCCGGCGATCCCGGAACTGCCACCGGAGACGTTCAGCAGTGTGACCCCGACGCCGCAGGCGAAGCCCGCGGTGACCAGTCCCGTCAGCGTCGCCGACCTGGGGACCACATGGCGTCCCGGTTGTCCTGCCGGTCCCGACGAACTCATGCGCGTCGACCTGGACTTCTGGGGATTCGACGGGCAGACCCACCGCGGCAGGCTGGTGGTGCACCGGAGCCTGACCGACAGGGTCATCGAGGTGTTCGACCAACTCCACCGGCTGCGGTTCCCGATCGAGAAGATGCGCACCGTGGACGACTACCCCGGCGCCGACGACGAGCTGTCGATGCGCGACAACAACACCTCGGCGTTCAATTGCCGCGGCATCCCCGGTTCGGACAGCTGGTCGCTGCACGCCTACGGCCGCGCGATCGACATCAATCCCAAGTTGAATCCCTATGTGCCCAGCAGCGGGAGATACGAGCCCGCCAACGCCGGGCCGTGGGTCGATCGATCCCGCATCGAGCCCGGGATGTTGAACGACGGGGACGTTGCGGTGCGCGCATTCGTCGACAGGGGCTGGCGTTGGGGTGGCCACTGGCAATCACCGCTGGACTACCAACACTTCGAGATTCGCTGACACCGCGCGGACCCCGGTCCGAATATGTCCGAAAGGTGAACCCCCACAGGCGGTATTCCGTGTCGTAAATTGAGGCGCTTTCCTCTTGGACTGGAGACTCAACTGCTTCACAGAATCGCCCTCGTGGCCCTTGCCGCCCCACGCCGCATCCTTGTTGCGGCGGCGCTGCTGACGGTCGCGCTCGGGGTGCTCGGAGTTCCGGTCGCCAAGACTCTGTCACCGAGCGGCTTCTCCGACCCGGGCTCGGAATCCGCGCACGCCGCGGCGCTGCTGACCGACAAGTTCGAGCAGGGCGACGTCCAGATGCTCATCGTCGTGTCGTCCCCCGACGGCATCGACGCGCAGCGAGTCCGCGACGTCGGAACCGGCATCGTCGCCGATCTCAACGAGAATCCGCACGTCGCAGGCGTGTCCTCCCCCTGGACCACCCCTCCGGCCGCGGCGGCCGACCTTGTCAGCCGCGATCGCACGGCGGGCCTGATCGTCGCGGGCATCAAGGGCACCGAGGCGCAGCAGCAGAGCTGGGCCAAACAGATCTCCGATCAGGTCAGCCGTGCCGCCGAGGACCCAGACGGGATCGTCGTCAAAACCGGCGGCACCGCCATGGTCAACGTCCAGATCACCGAACAGTCCCAACGCGACCTGCTGGTCATGGAGTCGCTCGCGATCCCGCTGAGCTTCCTCGTTCTGGTCTGGGTGTTCGGCGGACTGCTCGCCGCCGCGCTGCCGGTGGCCATCGGTGGCATGGCGATCATCGGGGCACTCGCCGTGCTGCGGCTGGTCACATTCACCACAGACGTGTCGATCTTCGCGCTGAACCTGGCCACCGCGATGGGTCTGGCGCTGGCCATCGACTACACACTGCTGATCCTGTCGCGCTACCGCGACGAACTCGCCGCGGGTGCGGACCGCCCGGAGGCGATCAAGCGCACGATGACGACGGCCGGGCGCACGGTCATCTTCTCGGCGACGACGGTGGCACTGTCGATGTCGGCGATGGTGCTGTTCCCGATGCACTTCCTCAAGTCGTTCGCCTATGCCGGGGTGGCGACCGTCGCCTTCGCCGCGGCAGCCGCGGTCGTCATCACGCCCGCGGCCCTGGTTCTGCTCGGTGACCGCCTCGATTCATTCGACGTCCGCAAGCTGGTGCGTCGCATCCTGCGCAGGCCCGAACCGCAGCCGGTGCCCGTCGAGCAGCGGTTCTGGTACCGCTGTGCAACGTCGGTGATGCGCCGCGCGCTGCCGCTCGGGCTGATCGTCGTCGTGCTGCTGCTGGTGCTCGGCGCCCCGTTCCTCGGCGTCAAATGGGGCTTCCCCGACGACCGCGTGCTGCCGCAGACCGCGTCTGCTCACCAGGTCGGCGACCAGCTGCGCAATGAGTTCGCCGAAAACACCGACACGAACGTCACGATCGTCCTCCCGGACAGCGCCGGACTGAACCCGGCCGACCTGACCACGTACGCGATGGAACTCTCCCGCGTCCCCGACGTCCCAGCGGTCTCGGCGCCGACGGGGACGTTCGTCGACGGCGCCAAGGCCGGCCCGCCGTCGGCGCCGACCGGCGAGAAGGACGGAAGCGCCTTCCTCACCGTCACCAGTTCCGCGCCGCTGTTCTCCGACGCGTCCGAGACCCAGCTCGACCGGATGCACGCCGTCGAAGGGCCGGGCGGGCGCGACGTTCAGATGACGGGCACCGCCCAGATCAACCGCGACAGCGTCGACGCGATCACCGACAAGCTGCCACTGGTACTGGGCCTGATCGCCGTCATCATGTTCGCGTTGCTGTTCCTGCTCACCGGCAGCATCGTCGTGCCGTTGAAAGCGCTTGTGCTGAACATACTTTCGCTCACTGCCGCATTCGGGGCGCTGGTGTGGATCTTCCAGGACGGCCATCTGTCCGGCCTCGGTACCACCTCGACGGGCACGCTCGTCGCGAACATGCCGGTGCTGCTGTTCTGCATCGCGTTCGGCCTGTCGATGGACTACGAGGTGTTCCTGGTCGCACGGATCCGAGAATTCCTGTTGGACGGCCACGAGAACGACGAAGCAGTGGCGCTCGGCATCGCCCACACCGGACGCATCATCACCGCCGCCGCACTGATCATGTCCATCTCGTTCGCGGCGCTGATCGCGGCGAATGTGTCGTTCATGCGGATGTTCGGCCTCGGGCTCACCCTGGCGGTCCTCGTCGACGCCACCCTGGTCCGGATGGTCCTCGTTCCCGCGTTCATGCATCTGATGGGTCGCGTGAACTGGTGGGCGCCACCTTTCCTCAAACGTGTGCACGAGCGCCTCGGCTTCAGTGAAGAACCGGCGGCGAAACCCAAAATCAAAGAGACAGAACAGGTCAGCACATGAGTGAAAAACCGATCAGCGTCATCGCAGCGGTGCAGGGCGCACTGCCGCCGCACCGATACACGCAAGACGAAGTGACCGAGGCCTTTCTCGCCGTGCCCGCCTTCCAGGGCGTCAAGGATCTTGTGCGCGGCCTCCACAAGAACGCCAAGGTCGACGCCCGTCATCTGGTCCTGCCGCTGGAGCGCTACGGCGAACTCCTCGACTTCGGCGACGCCAACGATCTCTACATCGAGCACGCGGTCGACCTCGCCTGCGAGGCGCTTGTCGCCGCGCTCGACGAATCCGGGCTCAAGCCAACCGATCTCGACATGATCATGTCGACGACCGTCACCGGCATCGCCGTACCGTCGCTGGACGCGCGCATCGCCGCGCGGCTGGGGCTGCGGCCCGACGTGCGCCGGGTGCCGCTGTTCGGCCTCGGCTGCGTCGCGGGCGCGGCGGGCATCGCCCGGGTGCACGACTACCTCAAGGGCGCACCCGACCACATCGCCGCGCTGGTGTCGGTCGAGCTGTGCTCGCTCACCCGTCCCGCACTCACGCCGACCATCGGCAGCCTGGTCGGCAGCGCGCTGTTCGGTGATGGTGCGGCCGCCGTCATCGCCGCGGGTGCCGACCGTGCCGGCGCGATCGACGCAGCCGGACCCGCAGTGCTCGACACCCGCAGCCGGATGTACCCCGACTCGCTGGACATCATGGGATGGACGGTGAATCGCAACGGATTCCAGCTCGTCCTGTCCCCGGAACTTCCCGAGCTCATCATGCGCTATCTGCCCGACGACATGAGCGGGTTCCTCGGTGAGCACGACCTCCGCGTCGCCGACATCGCAACCTGGGTCTCCCACCCCGGCGGCCCGAAAGTCCTCGAAGCGATCGCCGCGGCTCTCGACCTCGGCGACGACGCCCTCGAGCTGTCGTGGCGGTCGCTGGCCGAGGTGGGCAACATGTCGTCGTCGTCGGTGCTGCACATCTTCCGCGACACCATCGCCAAGCGGCCGACGGCCGGCGAGCCCGGCCTGCTGATGGCGATGGGGCCCGGCTTCTGCTCCGAACTCGTCCTTCTGCGCTGGCAGTGAGAGACGGAGCGATGCTCGCGTATACGGTTCTCATCGCCGCCGTCGCGGTCGAACGCGTCGTCGAACTGGTTGTCTCCCAACGTAATCTGAAGTGGAGCAAAGCCCACGGCGGCATCGAGTTCGGCCTTTCCCACTATCCCGTCATGGTGGTGCTGCACACCGGCCTGCTGGTCGGCTGCCTCTACGAAGCCGCACACCGGGACTTCATCCCGCTGCTGGGCTGGTCGATGGTCGTCGTCGCGGTGGCCGCCCAGGTCCTGCGTTGGTGGTGCATCACCACACTCGGCCACCAATGGAACACCAGGGTCGTGGTCGTGCCCGACGCGGGACGCGTCACCGGAGGGCCGTACCGGTTCATGTCGCACCCCAACTACGTCGCGGTCGTTGTGGAGGGCATCGCGCTGCCGCTCGTGCACACCGCCTGGGTCACCGCACTGGTGTTCACCGTGCTAAACGCGCTGCTGCTGTGGGTGCGGATCTCGGTGGAGAACAAGGCCCTCCAGTCGCTGACGGCCGCACCGCGGTGATCGACCTCGTGGTTGTCGGGGGCGGGCCCGCAGGGCTCGCCACTGCCATCCACGCCGCTCGCGCCGGCCTGGAGACGGTCGTGATCGAGAAGCGCACCGGACCCATCGACAAGGCGTGCGGGGAGGGGCTGATGCCGCACGCCGTTCGCCGGCTCGCCCTCCTCGGCGCGCAGCCCGAGGGCAAACCGTTCAAGGGCATCTCGTACTTCGACGGGAAGCGCGCTGTCACAGCGCACTTCACCAGTGGGCATGGTTTCGGAGTGCGCCGCACGATGTTGCACTCCGCACTGCTCACCGAAGCCGAGCGGGCCGGTGTGAAACTCGTGCACGACAAGGCCGGCCCCCTGACCCAGGACGCGGAATCGGTGACGGTCAACGGGATCCGGGCCCGCTACCTCGCCGCGGCCGATGGGCTGCACTCCCCCATCCGGACCGAACTCGGTCTGCAGCTGGCCCCGGGCAGGACGAAACGATGGGGCATCAAACGCCACGTCGCCGTGGCCCCGTGGAGTGAGTTCGTCGAGGTGTACTGGTCCGAACACACCGAGGCCTACATCACGCCCGTCGGCGACGACTGCGTCGGCATCGCGATCCTCACCTCGCGGCAGGGGCGCTTCGAGCAGCACCTCGCCGCGTTTCCGGGGCTGCGCCAGCGCATCGACGGGCTGGCCCACGAACCCGACCGCGCGGCGGGCCCGTTGCGTCAGCGGGTACGAAGCCGCGTCGCGGGCCGGGTGATGCTGGTCGGCGATGCGGCCGGCTACGTCGACGCGCTCACCGGGGAGGGCCTGGGTCTGGCGTTTGCCGCCTCGCGCCTGCTCGTCGACAGCGTGATCGCCGACCGGCCCGGCGACTACGAGCTGCAGTGGCGCGAGGTCACCCGCCGCTACCGGCTGCTCACCGCCGGTGTGCTGCACGCAAGCTCCTCGCCGCTGCGGTCACTCATCGTGCCCGCTGCCTGCGGCCTCCCGCGGGTGTTCTCCCGCGTGGTGAACCTGCTCGCCGATTAGCACGGTGTCTGTACCGTCTTTGCTGAACACTGCAATCGCGTTGCGGCCGTTCGACTTTGCGACATAGAGCGCCTTGTCGGCGCGGTCGAGGAGTTCGGCGACGGCGGTGTCGGCATCGGCGGCTGTGGTGTGCCACGGCCGCAGCGTCGCGACGCCCGCGCTGATCGTCACCGTCTCCGAGTCCGTGCCGAGGTGCGGTATCCGGAGGGCGCGGATCGCCGCGGCGAGCCCGCCGGCGAACTCGTGCGGCATGTCGCATCCGGACAGCACGACGGCGAACTCCTCGCCGCCGTAGCGCGCAGGCACGCACAGGCACGGGTCGGCGAGGTTCTTGAGCACGCGGGCGATCTGGCGCAGACATTCGTCGCCGGCCTGATGGCCGTAGAGGTCGTTGAACGACTTGAAGTGGTCCAGATCGATGAACAGCGCCGTGACCTGTTCACCGTCGGTGCGGGCGCGTTCCCAGATCTCGGCGGCCCGCAGCGCCAGACCGCGCCGGTTGGCCAGACCGGTCAGCGGGTCGGTGTTGGCCATGTCGGTCAGCGAATCCTGCACTTCGCGTTCCAATGTCACGTCCCGTAGCACCACCGCGGTCAGCCCGTCAGGGGTACGCCTGCTGTGCACGATGTACCAGCCCCACGTGCCGTTCTTCTTGCGGATGCGGAACGGGTCGGACGGCCCGAGCGCACCTGATTCGGGGAAGTCGGCGCGGCTGGCCCGGTCGTCGGGATGCACCTGCTCCAGCCACATCTCCTTGTCGATCCGGCCGTCCGGGAGGTCCAGGATCTCGTGGCCGGGCGTGGCCCGGCGCAGCAGGTTGCCGTCCGCGTCGACGAGAATCACCACGTCACCGGTCAGCTCGGCGACCAGCTCGTAGGCCTTGTAGCTGGCGTTGTCGAGCGCCGCCAGCCGCATCCGGTCCTCGAGCGCCGCGGCGACCATGACCACCATCGTGAACGCACCGAGGACGAACACCTGGGCGGAGATCATCGCCTGCCCCGGGTTGTCCAGCGACGCCGCGAACGGCCCGTAGCCGGCGAACGTGCTGCCGAGCACGAGGCCCGATCCGACGGCCATCTCGGCGAACGCGGCCGCGATCCCGGACCGGATCAACACGAGCAGTGCCGGCAGGCCGGTCAGGAAGACGAGGACGAAGCTGGACTTGGTCGCCGACGCGGCGCACAGCCCGACCGTCAGCGCCGTCATCGCCGTGAACCACAGCACCTCGCGCCGGGTGTGCCTGCGCCGGTAGTGGTCCCAGCGCAGCATCAGCGGGACGAGGAACGCGATGCCGACGGCCTCGGTGAGGTACCAGGCCATCGCGGCGTAGACCAGCGAGCTCCGGGTCGGGGCGATCTCACCGTTCCAGACCAGGCTCGCGATGCCGATCGGGCTTGCCAGAAGCGGCGCGAGGAAGACGCCGTAGAACAGGAATCGGCGCCAGCTGAGCAGCGAGTCGCTACGGCCGCTCACCCAGTCCTGGTCGCGGTGCAGCATCAGCGCGGCGAACGCGGCCGCCGTCATCGTCGACAGCACGCCGACCTCCGGCGACAGGCCGAGCGCGAAACGCGCGGGCAGGATCTGGATGACGGCGAACGAGGCGAGGTAGACGGGCCAGTGCCTGCGCGGGGATTTCAGCAGCGCGACGAGCTGGGCAGCCACGGCAGGCCACACCATCGCGTACGACCAGCTGTCGACGTAGACGAGTCCGCGGACCGCGAAGCACAGGGCGCCGACAGCGAACGTCCAGGCGAGCAGCGGGCGCAGCGGCGGCACCCTGGCCGCGGCGAATGCGCGCAGCGCAGCACCGCGGTCACCACCGATCGCCATTCACACAGTCAACATCGTCAATATTCCTCTCGGCAATCCCCGGGTAAACGACGCGCCGACAAACCCGGCGTTCACACTCCCGACCCAGATCCGAAACGCTCAGGCGGCACAATGACGCGTCCGTTGTTCAGCTTGAGACCGCAGGAGACGCCGTGACCGATGTCGTAAACCCCGCCTCGGGCGAGTCCACCCAGGTGAACGGGGTGCCATTGGGGCCGACGGGACAGACCCGGTCCGGCTTGACGGCCGACGCGCTGCGCGCCGCGGTCAAAGACCACCTGCTGTACTCGATCGCCAGGCCCGCCGCGGCGCTGACGTCCGAGCACTACTACCGCGCACTGTCGCTGGCGGTCCGCGATCGCATGCAGAAGCGCTGGATGGCGACGACGCAGGACTGGCTGGATCTGTCGGCCAAGGTCACGTGCTACCTGTCGGCGGAATTCCTGATGGGCCCGCAACTGGGCAACAACCTGCTCAACCTCGGCATCGAGGAGCAGGCGCGGGTGGCGCTGGCCGACCTCGGTCAGGACCTCGACGAGATCCTGGCCATCGAGGGCGAGCCGGGCCTGGGCAACGGCGGGCTGGGACGGCTGGCGGCCTGCTATCTGGACTCGCTGGCGACGCTGGAGCGCCCGTCGATCGGCTACGGCATCCGCTATGAGTTCGGCATCTTCCGGCAGGAGATCGCCGACGGGTGGCAGGTCGAGAAGACCGACAACTGGCTGGTGCGCGGCAACCCCTGGGAGATCGACAAGCCCGACGCCAGCTACGTCGTCAACTGGGGCGGCCACACCGAGCAGTACGTCGACGTGAAGGGCAGGTTACGGGTGCGCTGGATCCCGCAGCGGGTGCTGCAGGGCGTCTCCTACGACACCCCGGTACAGGGCTACGGCGTCAACACCTGCAACACGCTGACACTGTGGAGTGCGCGCGCGGTGGAATCGTTCGCGCTGGAGGCGTTCAACAGCGGCGACTTCTACAAGGCGGTCGACCAGGAGGTCGTCTCCGAGACCGTGTCGAAGGTGCTCTACCCGAACGACGAGCCCGAAGCCGGCAAGCGGCTCCGCCTGCTACAGCAGTACTTCTTCGTGACGTGCTCGCTGCAGGACATCCTCAACATCCACCTCGAGCGTGCCGGGCTTCCGCTGAGCGCGCTGCCGGACAAGTGGGCGATCCAGCTCAACGACACCCACCCGTCGATCGCGGTGGCCGAGCTGATGCGGCTGCTGATCGACGAACACCAGCTGTCGTGGGACGACGCGTGGCACCTGACCGTGCGGACGTTCGGGTACACGAACCACACGCTGCTGCCGGAGGCACTGGAGACGTGGCCGCTGCGCATCTTCGGCGAGGCGCTGCCGCGCCACCTCGAGCTCATCTACGAGATCAACGAGCGCTTCCTCGACGAGGTCCGCGCGAAGTTCCCCGGCGACGACGAGCGGGTCGGCAGGATGTCGCTGATCGGTGAGGACGGTGGCAAGAGCGTGCGGATGGCGCACCTGGCCACGGTCGGCAGCCACGCTGTCAACGGTGTCGCGGCGCTGCATTCGGAGTTGCTCAAACAGAGCGTCCTCAAGGACTTCTACGAGATGTGGCCCGAGCGGTTCGGCAACGTCACCAACGGTGTGACGCCGCGGCGCTTCCTGGCGCTGTCCAATCCGGGGTTGCGGACGCTGCTCGACGAGACGATCGGACCGGGCTGGCTGACCGACATGGAGCGGCTGCACGGCCTGGAGTCCTTCGTCGACGATCCGTCGTTCCGGCAGCGATGGCGAGATGTCAAGCGCGCCAACAAAGCTCGGCTCGCCGAGTTCGTGCACGGCGCCACCGGCATCGAGCTGGATCCGACGTGGATGTTCGATGTGCAGGTCAAGCGAATCCACGAGTACAAGCGCCAGCACCTGATGGTGTTGCACATCATCGCGCTGTATCAGCGGCTCAAGCAGAACCCGGGCCTGTCGATTCCGCAGCGCGCGTTCATCTTCGGCGGCAAGGCCGCCCCCGGGTACTTCATGGCCAAGCGCATCATCAAGCTGATCACCGCCGTCGGCGACGTCGTCAACGCCGACCCCGACGTCAACCGCTGCATGAAAGTGGTGTTCCTGCCGAACTTCAACGTCAAGAACGCCCACCTGGTCTATCCGGCGGCCAACCTCTCCGAGCAGATCTCGACGGCGGGCAAGGAGGCTTCGGGCACCGGGAACATGAAGTTCATGATCAACGGCGCGCTGACGATCGGAACGCTCGACGGCGCCAACGTCGAGATCCGCCAGGAGGCGGGCGCGGAGAACTTCTTCTTGTTCGGGCTCACCGAGAGCCAGGTCGAGAAGGTCAAGGCCGAGGGCTATCGGCCCGTGAGCTACGTGGAGTCCGATCCGGAACTCGCGGGCGTGCTGGAGCTGATTGCGCGCGGCGAGTTCACCCACGGCGACACCGAGGTGCTGCGCCCGATCGTCGACAACCTGATCCACCACGACCCGTTCCTGGTGCTCGCCGATTTCCGGTCCTACATGGACTGCCAGGCTCAGGTCAGCGACGCCTGGCTGGACCGCGATCAGTGGTCGCGGATGTCGATCCGCAACACCGCGCGCAGCGGCATGTTCTCGTCGGACCGCGCGATCCGGGAGTACTGCGACGAGATCTGGGGTGTGCGCCCGATGTCGGTCGACCTGGACTAGACGGTATGGGGGCTGGTCTTCGGCGACACCACCGCGATGGCCCTGCCGGCGTCAGGACTTGCGTTTGGGAGCGCGGGTTTTCGGTTGCTTGGCCTCGCCGGGGGAATCCGAGCCGCGGTTGGTGAACCGGCCCAACGTGGAGACGCCGGGTACCGACGCCACGGTCCGGTAGATGTCGTTCCCGGTCGACACCAGCGCCTCCAGTTGCGGTAGCAGGGCATCCATCGTGCGCAGCATGGGACCTGCCAGCGCGAGGTAGCGTTCCATCCGGTCCACCGCCACATTGAGGCGCTCCGTCGCTATCGCGAGGTTCTCGATCAGATCGGGCACTTCGGCCGCGAGCTTGATCGACGCGGGCGGGATGCGCAGCGCGCTCGTCGCGACAGTTTGCGCGGCCTCGGCCGCCTCCGCAGCGGCGGCGGCGATGGCCTTGATGTCGGTGGGTCTGGGGACTTTTTGTTTCGCCATACCTCAACGATGACGCACGATCGGCGCAGACGCGAGATATCAGCCGCTCCGCCGCGAAAACCGTTGGCGTGTCGCAGTGCCGCCGTGCCAGGGTGTCGGCATGGTCGACGCTTTCTTCGCCGACGGATTCGTCAAGATCCCCGAGGCCGCTCCGCGCGAAATCGCCGATGCGGCGCGCGCACTGCTGTGGCAGCGCCTCGACGCCTCCCCCGACGATCCGACGACGTGGATGCAGCCGGTGATGTGGACCGCCGACCTCACCGGCGAGGGCCCGTTCGGCGAAATCGCCTGCAGCGCCGCTCTCGCCGAGACGCTGGACGCGATCTGCGGCGACGGGGGTTGGGTGCCGCGCGGATCGCTGGGCAACATTGCGGTGCGGTTTCCGGTGGTGCCCGCCGCCGAGGACCGCGGCTGGCACGTCGACCTCAACACCCAGCTGCCCGACGGGACGTGGATGGTCAGCAACCGGCCCCAGACCCTGCTGCTGCTGACGCTGCTGTCGGAGGTGACGCTCGACGACGCGCCGACACGGATTCGGGCCGGCTCACACCGCCTGGTGGCGGCCGCGCTGGGCGACCGCATGTACGACGCGGTCGAAGCCGGTGCGCTCGTGGACGAGGCCAGTGCCGACTGCCCGGTTCGCTACGCGACCGGAATGCCCGGCGACATGTACGTCGTGCACCCGTTCACCGTGCACGCCGCCGACGAACACCGCGGCAGCACACCACGATTCATGGCCCAATCTCCCGTCCTCCTGGCGAATTCGGCGCGCTTCACGACGCCAGGCGTCGCTTAGCGCGCTTGATTCGCTCTGGCAACGTCTCGATAACAACCCGATCACCGCGCTGCGCGCCCAACGGCCCACAGCCGTCCCGCTGTTAACTTCGCGCGAGTGAGGTCCTTCGCCCAGCGCATCGCCCGCGCCGGCACCCGAATCGCCGTCGCAACCGTGCTCGCGGCCGGTCTGTTCACCATGAGCACCCCGGTTCAGGGGCATGCGTTCTCGCGAGCCGGCCTGCCCATCGAGCAGCTCGACGTCCCGTCGCCGTCGATGGGCCGGACCATCCGCGTCGAATTCCAGGGAGGCGGACCGCATTCGGTGCTGCTGCTCGACGGTCTGCGCGCGCAGGACGACTTCAACGGCTGGGACATCAACACCGCGGCATTCGAATGGTTCCACGAGTCCGGGATCTCCGTGATCATGCCGGTCGGTGGTCAGTCGAGCTTCTATGCCGACTGGTACCGGCCCGCGAAGAACCGCAACGGCACACTGACGTACAAGTGGGAGACGTTTCTGACCAACGAGCTGCCGACCTGGCTGGCGGCCAACCGCGGCCAGGACCCCTTCGGCAATGCGGTTGTCGGGCTGTCGATGTCCGGAAGCGCGGCGCTGACGATGGCCGCCTACCATCCCCGCCAGTACAAGTTCGCGGCATCGCTGTCGGGGTACCTGGCTCCTTCGCAGAAGTTCTGGCCGCCGTTGATCGACATCGCGATGCAGGATGCGGGCGGCTTCGATTCGTTCGACATGTGGGGCAAGCCGGGCTCGGCGGCGTGGCTGCGGGCCGACCCGATGCTCAACATCAACCGACTTGTCGCCAACCGCACCGCGTTGTGGATCTACTGCGGCAACGGGATCGCCTCGGACCTCGACACCGGCACCGATCTCGGCGTCAACCTCAGCGCCGGGTCCCTGGAGACGATCACGATCGCCACCAACAAGGAGTTCCGCGACAAATACCTCGCCGCGGGCGGCCGTAACGCGGTCTTCAACTTCCCGCCCAACGGAACCCACAGCTGGGGGTACTGGGGCGCACAACTGCAGGCGATGAAGCCCGACATCGTGCGCCTGCTGGCGACACCGCCGCCTCCGCCGCCGCCCCCGCCGCTGCCGCCGGGTGTCCCACCACCGCCCGCGCCGGCCCCGGCCGGTTCGTGACGATGTCGGACTACTTCGAATAATCCGTGCTCAGCCACCGTTGGGGACGCATCCGGATGACGATCGACCCGGAGTTCAGGTTCTCGTCGGCGAACCGGCCGCCGTCCTGCTCGCCCAGGTAGCGCACCGCGATCGCGCGCACCTCGGCGTCCTCGGCCGGTTCGATCGCCGTGACATCACCTTCGGCGGTGACGTAGCGGTACGGAGGCCGTTCATCCTGAACGGTGATGGTGAAGCGGCCTGCGTCGCGGATCAACCGGTGCTTCATCGAGTCGGCCTGCGTCCAGAGCAGGACCTCACCGCCGGGCTCATAGCCGTACCAGATCGGCACCGCGAGAGGGGCCCTGCCGGGCCGCTCCACCGCGATCACCCCGACGTGGAGCTCGGACAGGTACTGCTCACGTTCGTCGCTCGTCATCTTCGCCATGCCCAGGGGAACGCGGTGCGACCGCGGTCACATTCCCTCAGTCGGTGACGAGCTCGAAGATCGGGATGACGCGGTCGGTGCGCTTCTCGTACTCGCCGAAACCGGGAGCCTGTTCGACGATGACGGCGTAGAGGCGGTCGCGTTCTTCTCTCGAGACTTCGTGCGCCGTCGCCGGCTTCGGCGGATCAGCGCCGATCTCGACGATGACCTCGGGGTTCTTCCGAATGTTGAACGCCCAGGCGGGGTCTCGGTCTCGGCCCGCGGCCGAGCCGACGATGTAGAGGTGGCCTTCGATGTCGAAGTACGCCGTCGGTGTCACGCGCTGCTCCCCACTCTTGGCGCCGGTGGAGGTCAGCAGCAGCAGTGGGAAGCCTTCGAACTGACCGCCGACCTTTCCGCCGTTGGCCCGGAACTCCTCGATGTTGCGCTCGTTGAATTCGCGTTCTGCGTCGTCAGCCATGCCCCCATCCTCCCATCAGCTACTAGACGCCGCCGATCGTCGACGGCGCGCTGACCCGCGGCGACCAGCTCCGAATCAGGGCTGGAGGCCTCTCAGCAACACCCCGAGCCCGTATTCGAACGCGTCGTCGGCCCGGCCCGGCTTGGGCGCCCCGGTGGCCAGCGCGGCGGCCAGCTCGGCGCTGACCTCGGTACCGGAGCGCCATGGTTCGTCCGGTGCGGCCACGTCGAGCGCGGCGCCCAGGACGTAGTTGTCCACCAGCGTGATCGACCGCAGTGTGTCCGCGGGGCTGAATCCCGCGCGCTGCAACGTGATCGCGAGCGCGTTGTACATCGTGAACGCCTGGGGGCTGTTGACGGCGTACTGCGTCAGCAGAGGGATCAGCGTGGGATACCTCGCAAAACTCGACCGGTAGGAGCGCGCGATGTCGGCGACGACGTCGCGCCATGGCCTGCCGGGATCGTCGTCGGGCAGGTGCACCTCCGACATCGCTCGCTCACGCAGCAGCTCGACGATGCCGTCGCGCCCCGACACGTGGTTGTAGAGCGACGACGGCTGCACCTTCAGCTTGCGCGCGACACCCGGCATCGTGAAGCCCCCGGTCGCGCGCACGAGGTCGAGCGCGGCCTCGGCGATGAGGTCGACGGACAGGATCGGCTTCGGCGGTCGCCCCATCCCACCCCTTCCTCTTGCGGTGGCGGGTGACTGAGTTCACAATAAACGAACTGCATTCGTTTTAGGAGCTGGATGATCGTTCTCACCGCACCGGCCGCGGCGCCGCTCTCGCGCACGACCGAGTCGCACCGTCCACCACTGCGCGTCGGCCTCGTGCAGCACCGCTGGCGCGACGATGCCGTCGAGTTGCGAAAGGCGCTGCGCGACGGGATCGACCGCGCCGCGGACGCGGGCGCAACGGCCGTGTTCCTGCCCGAGATCACGCTGCTGCGCTATCCGGCCGACCAGCCCGGCGGCGAGCAGGCGGACGCGCTGGCCGAGGATCTACTCGAGGGGCCCACCTTTGCTCTGGCCGCCGAAGCGGCCGCGGCGCACGGAATCTTCGTGCACGCCTCACTGTACGAACGCTCCCCCGCCTCGGACGGCCTCGGGCTCAACACCGCGATACTTGTCTCTCCCGCAGGCGAATTGGTGGGCAAGACCCACAAGCTGCACATCCCGATCTCGGCGGGATACTACGAGGACACCTACTTTCGGGCGGGGCCCGCCGACGATCCGTACCCCGTGCACGCACCGGACGGTCTCGGCGCCCGCATCGGCCTGCCGACGTGCTGGGATGAGTGGTTCCCCGAGGTTGCCCGCAGCTACTCACTCGGGGGCGCGGAGATTCTGGTGTACCCGACGGCGATCGGTTCCGAGCCCGTGTTCCCCGACTTCGACACCCGGCCGTTGTGGCAACAGGTCATCGTCGCCAATGGCATCAGCAGCGGGCTGTTCATGATCGTCCCGAACCGTGTGGGTGACGAAGGGACCGTGACGTTCTACGGGTCGTCGTTCATCTCCGACCCCTACGGCCGGGTGCTCGTGCAGGCCCCGCGCGACGAGGAAGCGGTGCTGGTGGCCGATCTCGACCTCGACCAGCGCCGCGACTGGCTCGAGCTGTTCCCGTTTCTGCTGACCCGCCGGCCCGACACTTACGATGCACTGGCCAAACCCGTTGACACACAACATCCCTACGGCACCGGCCACGAGGCGACGGCGGTGGTCAAGTGAGCGCGACACTGTTCACCGGCGGGATGATCTGGACGGGCCGCGAGGAAACGGGCGCGTTGCTCGTCGTCGACGGCGTCGTCGCCGCGATCGGGGACGACGCCCGCGGCCACGACGCCGAGACCGTCGACCTTGAGGGCGGCTTCCTGATGCCGTCGTTCGGCGACGGTCACGCCCACCCGCTCTACGGCGGCCTGGAGGCCGTCGGGCCCGCGGTACGCCAGGCGACGACGGTCGACGAGATCGTGCTCGCTGTCAAGCAATTCGCTGAGGCGAACCCCGATGAGGAATGGATCGTCGGGGCGTCGTATGACGGAAGCCTGGCCGAAGGCGGCCTGTTCGACGCGCGCTGGCTCGACGCTGCGGTCTCGGATCGCCCGGTGGTGCTGCGGGCGTGGGACTACCACACCGTGTGGTGCAACTCCGTCGCGCTGGAGCGGGCCGGAATCACCGCCGAGACCCCCGACCCCGTGCTCGGCGAGATCCCGCACCGTCCCGACGGATCCGTGCTGGGAACGTTGCGCGAATGGGGTGCAGTCGATCTGGTGATGGACGTGATGCCACCGCGTGACGAACAGCAGCGCATCGACGCGCTCGGCACCGCGGCCGACTATTACCTTGCCCACGGCGTCACCTGGGTGCAGGACGCCTGGGTCGAACCGGCAGACGTCGCCACCTACGTCGAGGCGGCCCGCCGAGACGTGCTTCGGATGCGGTTCAACCTCGCGCTGTACGCCGACCCGCGCCACTTCGACTCGCAGATCACCGAATTCGCCGCGCAGCGTCGCCTCGTCGAAGAAGTGGGCAATCCACTGCTCACGGCACAGACCGTCAAGTTCTTCGCCGACGGCGTGGTGGAGAACGAGACCGGGGCGCTGCTGCAGCCGTACTGCACGGGGCTGCACGAGCATTCGGGCATGCAGAACTGGGAGGGCGACTCGCTGGCCGAGGCCGCGCGCCGCGTCGACGAACTCGGCCTGCAGATCCACATCCACGCCATCGGCGACGCCGCGGTCCGTCAGGCCCTCGACGCGATCGAGTACGTGGTGGTGCAGAACCCCGCGCGGGACCGTCGTCCGGTGATCGCGCACTGTCAGCTGGTCGATGACGCGGACCTGGCGCGGTTCGCGGACCTCGGCGTGATTCCGAACATGCAGCCGTTGTGGGCTCAACTCGACGCGCTGATGACGGTGCTGACCATCCCGCGGCTCGGCGCCGAACGCGCCGACAGGCAGTACCCGATCAACACCTTGGACACCTCGGGTGCGCCGCTGAGCTTCGGGTCGGACTGGCCGGTGTCCTCCGGCGCGCCCCTCGACGGCATCGCGGTCGCGACGTCGCGGCGCACCGCCGACGGCAGCCCCGAGGGCGGCTGGACTCCGCACGAAGTCCTGCCGATCGAGCGGGCGCTGTCGGCCTACACCTCGGGCGTGGCCAATCAGGCGTTCGCCGAGCATGTCTGGGGCAACCTGGCGCCGGGGGCCAGCGCCGACATGGTCTGGCTGCAGCACGATCCGCGCGCCACCGCACCGCTCGATCTGCCCACGATGGGGGTGCGGGCGACGTATCTTCGCGGAGTGCCGATGTATCAGGCACGGGACTGAAAGGCTGACATGACTTCAGAATTCATCGCCGACACCGACGAGGGCACTCTCAAGCGGGCGCTC
Source organism: Mycobacterium bulgaricum (assembly GCF_041287165.2). Lineage (NCBI taxonomy): Bacteria > Bacillati > Actinomycetota > Actinomycetes > Mycobacteriales > Mycobacteriaceae > Mycobacterium > Mycobacterium bulgaricum. Next base: position 522,221 of record NZ_JBGGKV020000002.1, read on the forward strand.
GGCCTGCCCTCGCTGGTGTTGTTCGGCCTGGTCTACATGGTGCCGCTGACAGTCTTCACCACCTACGGCATCGTCACCGAGACCTCCGGCGGCAGACTGCCCCTGGCCTACATCGTCACGCTGATCGCGATGGTGTTCACGGCTTTGTCGTATGCCCGCATGGCGGCGGCGATCCCGGTGGCCGGGTCGGCCTACACCTACACCCAGCGGACGTTCGGTGCGCCGGTCGGCTTCCTCGCCGGCTGGTCGCTGATGCTGGACTACCTGTTCCTGCCGATGCTGAACTACCTCGTCATCGGGCTCTACCTCAACGCGGCGGTGCCCGCGCTGCCCGAATGGGTCATCGTCCTGGTCACCATCGCGATCGTCACGGTGCTCAATATCGTCGGCATTGTCTCGGTCGCCCGCGCCAACTTCCTGATCATCGCTGTTCAGGCCGTCTTCATCGTCGTCTTTCTGGTGCTGGCCATCGGCAAGATCGCCGGGTATGGCTCCGTGGACCTGCTCGCGCCGTTCACCGGTGACGGGTCGGCAGGCGGCATGAGTCCGGTGCTCGCCGGCGCCGCCATCCTGTGTCTGTCGTTCCTCGGCTTCGACGCGGTGTCCACCTTGTCGGAAGAGGCCAAGGACGCCAGACGCACGGTGCCGCAGGCGATCCTGATCGCGACCATCGTGTCGGGCATCATCTTCATCCTGCTGTCCTACGTGTCGCAGCTGGTGTTCCCGTCCAACGACTTCGCCGACGTCGACTCCGGCTCTCTCGACGTGATGGTCGCCGCGGGTGGCACATTCGTCAACGCGCTGTTCACCGCCGCCTACGTCGCGGGCGCCACCGGATCGGCACTGACCTCGCAGGCGTCGGTGGCCCGCATCCTGTACGCGATGGGCCGCGACGGCATCCTGCCCCGCAAGGTGTTCGGGCACGTGTCGGTGAAGTTCAGCACCCCGGTGTATGCCATTCTCGTGGTCAGCGTCATCTCGCTGCTGGCCATCGTGATCGACCTCGCGACCCTGGCATCCCTGGTCAGTTTCGGTGCGCTGGTGGCATTTTCGGTGGTGAACCTGTCGGTGATCAAGCACTACTTCATCGACCTCAAGGACCGCTCCAACATCGTGCTGAACCTCATCGCCCCCGCGATCGGCTTCCTGCTGACGGTCTGGTTGTGGACGAGCCTGTCCGGGATGACGCTGGTGCTCGGGCTGATCTGGCTCGCGATCGGTTTCGTCTGGCTGCTGGTGGTCACGCGCGGCTTCCGCCGGCCCACCCCGGTGCTCGATCTCGAAGAAACCGCGTGATTTCGGCGTGATTATCGCCGCTCAGCGGCGAAAATCACGCCCAAATCGCGCGAAAAAGCTACAGCCCCAGCCGTTCCGCGAGCTCGGCCTCCGTGAATCCCCCCGGGCCGCCTCCGGACCGCGCGGCGTGGCGCGCCAGCCTCGCCAATGTGGCGTTCAGCGGTGCTGTTCCGCCGTATCGGTGTGCGATACGCGCGATCTCGCCGTTGAGAAAATCGGTCTCGACGCTGCCGCTGTTGCGGGCCAGCGACTGCCAGGTCGAGTTCGGGATGACGTCGCCGGTCCCCGCCACCGGACGGACGGTGGGCCCCTCGGCGCGGGCGGCCTTGGAGACCTCGAACGGCACGTACTCGATTCCGGCCTCTGCGAGAACCGCTTCCCCCTCGCTGATGACCGCGGTCGCCACCTCGCCGTCGCGGGCGGACCCGGTCAGTGCGACGACGGCATTGCTCAAGTTGGTGAGCAGCTTGTTGTATTTCCATGGCGCGGCATCGGGAGGCAGCTTCACCAGCACACCGGCAGGACTCCACGATGCCGCGATGCCCTCGAGCAGATCCCGGTCCTCCTGCGTGGCCAAGTCCGCCGGCCAGCGCGCGATGTGGAACTGCGCGGCCACCGGCCATGACTTGGCGATCACCTCACCGGGTGTCACATATGCGGCAGGCGTCCATACGCACACGCCGAAGACCCGCGCGAACAAGCGCAACGCCTTCTCCTCGGCGACCACACCGTTGAGCGCCGTCAGCACCGGCAGCAGTTCGCCCGCGGTGCCGATGACGTCGTCGCCGTCGTGCACGGGCTGATCGGCCCACTCCTGCAGCGCCGCGTCGAGTTGGTGCGTCTTGGTTGCGAACACCAGCACGTCGCGATTCGTGAGCCGAACGTCCTCTGGCCTACCGGCCGCCGACACCGGGATCTCGTACGTGTCGTCGGGCGTGCGCAGCACAAGGCCCTTGTCGGCCAGAACCTGCGCGTGCTCACCCCGGGCGACCAGGACGACGTCTAACCCGGACCGCGCCAGCGCCCCGCCGACGGTTCCACCGACCGCCCCGGCTCCGATGATGACGTACCGGCGTGAAGCATGCTGCGACATGATTCCACGGTAGCCGCGGCTCTCCACCCCGTGGCTATCCGACGGCCAGCGACAGCACTTCCTCGGCCGACGGTGGGCTCGGCGGATGATGCGACAGGCACCATGGTGCGACGATGCGGTGGAACGCCTCACCTTCGGTCGCGACGTAGAAGTTGCCCGCCCGCAGCCTGCTGATGTCGTCGACCAGACCGCCTTTGGCGCGGGCCATTTCGCGGGCGGTCTCGATCTGGGCCGGCGCGTTCAGTAGCCCGTAGAACTGGGTGGCCGCGTTGCCGGGGATGTTCAGGTTGAGACCTTTGGGCGCCTGCGTCGCGAAGACGAGTCCCAGACCGTACTTGCGCGCCTGCGACGACAGCGCCAGCGTGCTGCGGGTGCACGGCGTGAAACCCCTTGCAGGAGCGAAGTTCTGCGCCTCATCCATCACCAGGAGCCCGCCGAGCGGTTTGTCCCCGGCCGGGTGGCGTTTGATCCATGCGAACAGCGCCATCTGCAGCTGGTTGACGAAGCTCTGCCGCTGCTCGTCGGATGCGAGCCCGATCATGCTGATCACCGAGACCCTGGCCCGGTAGCCGTCGGACGGGGTGAGGAGCACCCCGGGGTCGACGGGGGTGCCCGCGCCACCGAACAGCGGATCGTTGACCATCGCCGCCCGCAGATTCTGCGAGAGATCGCCCGCGATGGCGTGGGCGCCCGCCATGTCGCTCACGTCGTCGGGCAGGTCGGCGAGCAACCGGATGAATCCGGCCAGACTTTTTCCCGTCGCTTCGCTCGCCCCGGTATCAGGCTGAGCAGTCCTGCCATAGCGCTGCAACGCTTCTCGCAGCACGGCACGGGATCGGGTCGCTTTCTGACTCTTGCCGGTGATCAGTGCACGCGGCTCCAAGGCCGAGCACGCCGCCTCGACGGCCTCGGTGAACTCATCGGCGTCGTCGAGAACGCTGGAGAAGTCCGGCAGCGGCTGGAAAGCGAGCGGACGGCCGTTGGTACGTCGCGGCGTCCAGATCGTCACCTCGGTGTTGGCCAGATAGTCGTCGGCGCGCGCGTCGTCGGAACGGCGCCAGCCCATCGGCACCTGCGGCCACGCCGCCCCCAGGCGCGACAGGTCGTTGTTGGGATCGAGCACGATCGACGAAACGCCGCGCAGTGCGCACTCCTCGACGAGGCGCCGGATCAGCACCGTCTTTCCCGATCCCGACCCCGCGAAGATCGCGACATGCTTGCGCAATGACGAAAGATCTACGGTCACAGGCGTTCCGGTGTGCAGGTCGAACCCCAACGGCACTTCGGTCTCCGAGATGTGGACCGGATCGTCGTCGACCGGCTCCGGTTCGGGTTCCACGACGGCGGCGAGGTCGTGCTCGAGCCCGAGCGCCTCGATCAGCAGCGCCAGGCCGTGCGCCGGTTTGCGGGCCCGCAGCCAGCCGGGCAGTTCCGGGTTGTCGTCGTTGATCAGATCCCGCAGTGCGGTCATGGTGCGGATGTCGTCTTCTGACAGCGGCAGGGTCTGACCGCCCGCGGCGTGGAACTCCTCGATCACCTCGGCGGTCTTCTTCCCACTCGGCCACGGCGAATTGCGGAGCAGGTACAGCTGGCGGCGGTCGTCACCCGGACCGAATCCCGTTGCGGTGATTGCTTTCCGTACCCTGCTTAGTGCGGCGCTGGCGTTGCTGGCCGCGACGGCGCGAAAAGCCCAGTGCCGTTCATCCTCGGTGGCGCGGTCAAGGTTCTCCCGCAGGCGGGCGTGCAGCATCACCTGGGTGCCCGGCGGCGGGTCGCAGACAAACGTCTGCTCACCGTCTCGCTCGGCGATCCACGCCGTCAGCGCCGCCGACAGCAGCTCGGGCATCGTGGTGTCCTCGCCGTCGTGCGCGATCGCCGCCTCGGGTACCGCACGACGCCGATACTCCGCGAAGCGCCTGTCCAATTCGCCGGATGACGCCTCGAAACCATTGGAGGACGGCGATTCCCAGGACGGTTGCGCATCAGCACTCAGATGCTCGAGCTCGACGACGTCCCCGTGCTTGAGGCATTCCCGCACGTGGGTGTCGGCGCGGATCAGCAGTTGTCGCGGCGTGTAGGACGGCGCCTCCTCGAACGCCACCGGGGCAAGCGGCCAGCTGGGGTAGGGCGGGGTGAACCCCGCCGCGCGGTAACTCGCGGAGAACCGGCGCTCCAGGATGGCGCGCCCGACGTCGGCGCTGGGCAGCGGCGACAGCACGCCCGTCACACGGAACCGGTCGGCGACACTGGCGGCCGCGCGGTCCTGAATGTGCTCCCACACCGCGGGCAGGCACGCCACCACCGGAACCGTGCGCCGCGTCGTCTGCCGCAGGGCCATCAACCCGTGGGCGACCTGTTCGAGCACGCCGTCACCGGAGGGTTGGGCCAGCGACTGCGCCAGCAGCGTGTCGATCTGGTCGACGGCGAGCACCGCAGGCCCCGCCAGCGCGACCAACCGGGAGATGTCACGCACGCATTCCTGCGCCGACGCCGGAGCCGCGCGCAATCCCCACGGTCCGCGCTCTTCGATGCTGAACTCCTCGCTGCCCTGCAGGAAGCCTTCACCGATGTCGTGGGCGACGAAGTCGTTGGAACCGAGCAGCACCAGAGCGCGCAGCGCCTGATGGCATTGCCACACAGTCTCTTTCGCGACCACCGACAGCGCCTTGATGAAGCGGTACAGAGTTTCGGCGTCCAGGTCGTCGTCCCCGATGATCGCCCGCCGGTCGGCACGCGACACGTGCGCCAGCGACGACAGCTCCCACAGCAGATCCTTGAGCTGGGTCTCCCGGTGCGCCCCGGGCCTGCCGAGGCTTTCCAGGATGCCGCTGCGCACTGACTGCCAGAAGCTGGCGGCGTCGAGCAACTCGACGACGAAGAAGAACCCGCTCTCGACCTGCACGCGTTCCCGGATCTGGCCGAGCAGGTGCGTCTTGCCCGAACCGGCGGGCCCGCGAATCACCACCCCCAGCGGCGCCGACTCCGGGTCGCGCTGCGCGTCACCGAATGCGGCGATCACATCGTCGACGGCGTGCTCGTTGAGCCCCGTCACATGCGTGGCCGCCTGCGGGCGCCACAGGTCGTCCGAGGTGGGCGCCCACGTCAATCGAAGCGACGACAGCGCGTCCCGTTGCAGTACGTCCATCACGCCTCCATCGCGATCAGATGCTTGGGCCGGTCCCCGATGACCACGGCCGCGGCCCGGTCCTCGGCCGTGAGCACCTTCTGGTCCTCCTGCGGGATGACGCTGACACCCGGGGTGCGGTGCAGGGCCATCAGTGCGGCGTCGACGTCGGCGCGGGGATCGGTGACTTCGGCGCGCAGCGCAGTCAGCGACACCCAGCCGCCCGGCCGGGCCGCCAGGCGCCCGTAGGCGGCCCGGATCCTGTCCTCGGTGGTGGCCGGGGTTACGCCGAAGACGTCGGCCAGGCTCACGTCGGCATGCTCGAGGTAGCGGCCCAGCGCGCCGAGCACGGTGTAGAGCGCCTTTGCGGGGCCGGCCGAACGTGGTGGCGGTTTGGCGTCGACGAGTTCGCGGCACAGTCGCCAACCCTGGTCGGTCAACTCGTGGACGAATCTGTTTCCGGTGCGCTCGGATTCGATCAATCCGAGGCGGTTGAGCTTGTCGCGGCCGGCTTTGTCCAGCGCGGGCCCCAGCGCGACCAACTGCGCGTTCGGCACCGGTCGCGCCTCCGCCATCAGCACCAACAGCACCGCCCGTTCGGTTCCGGTCAGGTCCGTCGCCGTCACAGTCACGGGTGCCAACTTAACCGGGTACGGCAGGATTGCGGTGGCATGGTTGACACCGAAGACACTCCTCCGACGTCGCGGCGGCGGCATATCGCGCGCCTCGCCGTGTTCGTGGCGTTGCTGTCGGTGTTGTTCTATCTGACGGCGATCGAGCGGGTGATCGACGTCGCCGCCGTTCGGGAGCTGATCGAGTCGGCGGGGCCGCTCGCACCCGTGGCCTATGTCGTGGTGTCGGCGGTCCTCGGGGCGTTGCTGGTGCCGGGGCCGATTCTGGCGGCCGGCAGCGGATTTCTTTTCGGACCCGTGCTCGGCACGTTCGTGACGTTGGGTGCGACGATCGGTTCGGCCGTCGTCACCGCGGCGGTCGGCAAGCGCGCGGGTCGCGACAGCGCGCGCGCCCTGCTCGGTGAGCACCGCGCAGACAGGATCGACCGGCTCATCGAACGCGGCGGACTGTGGGCGGTGGTCGGTCAGCGGTTCGTGCCCGGCATCAACGACGCGCTGGCGTCGTACACCTTCGGCGCGTTCGGGGTCCCGTTGTGGCAGATGGCGGCAGGAGCCTTCATCGGCTCGGCGCCAAAAGCGTTCGCCTACACCGCGATGGGGTCGACGGTCGGCGAGTTCTCGGCGCCACTGCTGGCCGCGGCGATCGCGGTGTGGTGCGTGACCGCGGTCGTCGGCGCGTTCGCCGCACGCCGGGGCTGGCGCAAATGGCGCAGCGAGGGCTGAGTCAGCCGCCGACGAGGCCGCGATGCTGGTCGCAGTAGGCCGCGACGGACGCACCGATCACCATGCCGGACTGCTCGGGCGTCAGCCCGTTGGCGGGGCCGATCGCGGCGGCCACCGCCTCTATCGGCTGGCCCTGGTCGAGGCCCGCGCAGGCGGTCAGCCCCATCTCGACCGCCGCCGCGGGGTCGGCGACGGGCACCCCCATCATGTCGAGCACCTCGAGAAACGTCTGGTCGTCGGCGGTGGCGGGCGCGGCGGTCAGCAGCGCGGCAGTTCCCAGCGCAGCTGCACAGGCGATCTTCAGCGACTTCACGGTGTCCATCCTGCCCGATACTCGGCGCAGTAGCCTGCGTCCATGTCGGCCATCGTCCTCACCGAGGAGTTTCGGGAGGCGCTGGCCCTGCTGGCCGGCGGTCGGCATGTGTTCCTCACCGGCAAGGCGGGCACCGGCAAATCGACGCTGATTCGGCGGTTCATGGCCGAGACCGATCGGAACGTGGTCGTGGTGGCGCCTACCGGTATCGCCGCGCTCAACGTCGACGGCTACACGATCCACCGCATGTTCGGCTTCCGGTCGACCCTGACGCTCGATGACATTCGCGGCGGCGAGTACCGCCCCGGCAGGTTCACCAAGACGCTGGCGTCGCTGCAGACGCTTATCGTCGACGAAGCGTCGATGGTGCGCGCCGACGTGTTCGACATGGTCGCCGCCGCTCTGGAACGTTTCGGCCCTGAGCCGGGCACGCCGTTCGGCGGCGTGCAGATCGTGCTTGTCGGCGATCTCTACCAGCTGCCACCGGTGGTCCGCGAGGACGAAGCCGCCTATTTCACCACGACGTACGAGACCCCGTACTTCTTCTCGGCGCGATCGTTTCGTCGCGACGATTTCCCGACGGTGTCGCTGACGACGGTGTTCCGCCAGCTCGGTGACGACCGGATGACGGCCATTCTCAACGAGATTCGTGAGGGAGTTCTGCTCGGACATGCACAGGAGCAGTTGAACGCTCGTGCCGACAGGGATTTCGTGCCACCCGAGGACGAGTTCTGGCTGACGCTGGCGCCGACGAACCGCCTCGTCACCGCGCGGAACCGTCAGCAGCTCGAGCGGCTGCCCGGCGACGAGATGGTCCACCACGCGAAGGCATCCGGCGATCTGGCGATGTTCGAGGCACCGGTCGAGGAGACCTTGCGGTTCAAGGTCGGTGCCCAGGTGATGATGCTGAACAACGACCAGGGCAGTCGCTGGGTGAACGGGACGGTCGGACGTGTGGCGGGCGTCGGATACGACCGCTACGGCGCCGTCGTCGAGATCGAGTTTCCCGACGGCACGAGCGCGGACGTCTCGCCCTACACGTGGGAGGTGACGCGGCCCGTGATGTCGGGCTCGTCGCTGAGCCGCGAGGTCGTGGGCTCGTTCACGCAACTGCCCTTCAAGCTGGCGTGGGCGATCACGATCCACAAGAGCCAGGGGCAGACGCTGGACCGGGTGATCGTCGATCTGACCGGCGGCATGTTCTCGACGGGTCAGCTGTATGTAGCGCTGAGCCGCTCCACGTCCCTGGCCGGGTTGGTGCTCAGAAGGCCTGTGCTGCCGAAGGATTTGAAGACGGATCGGCGAATCGCCCGCTACCTGCGAACCTCGTCGGGCGATGCGGGCGCCCGGCGGTATTGCGCGATCGGCATGCTGACCGTGGGCGATGAAGGACGGATGTCGCGACCCCGCCCGGTCGAGTTGGCGGTGGCCTTCGACGACGGCACCGCGGTGACCACGCTGATCAACCCGCAACGGGATCTCGCCGATGCCCGAACGGCTTTCGGCATCACCGTCTCCGATGTGCTGCTGGCGCCGACCCTACGGGAGGCGTGGGCGGTGATCGCACCGATGCTCGCCGGCTGCACCCCGGTGGGCGCGGGAGTGGACGACCAGCTCGGCCTTCTCGACTTCGAGCTGAAGCGGCTCGGCTACGTGACGGCGATGCCGCTGGGCGTGGAACTACGGGGCACGCGGATACGCGGGACAACCGCGCTGGAGCGCGCTCGCGCGGCGCTGGACGCCCACCGCGACAACGACTCCGAGGACGGGTCGTCGGCGTTCGACGACCCCGATTCCGCGGAGATGTCAGGGCTATTGGTGAGCCGGGATTCGTCGGTGCCCACACCGGTCGCCGACCACCTTCCGGCGCTGTCGGCATTGTTGAGAATCAGCCGAGACGTCGGCGCGGTGCTGCTCGGCAGTCAGCCACCCACCACCTCGGCGAGCACGGGTTGGGAGCCGGGCGCCCGACAGTCGGTGGCCGACCAGCTGCGGGCGGCTGCATCGCGGGTGCAGCTCACCGACGCGGTGCTGGCCCGTTTGCGCGCGGCCGAGGCGGTGCTCGGGGTCGAGATCCTTTCGGGGGCCGAGCTAGTCGCACAGCACTCGGTCGCCGACGTGCTGACCCCGGGCGCGAGGATTTGCTTCACCGGCACCGCCCAGGATTCGTCGGGCCGGATCGTCGAGCGCGACGAGATCGAACGTCTGGCCGCAAGCGCGGGGCTGGCCCCGGTGAAGACGGTGACCAAGACCCGCTGCGACGTGCTGGTGACGGCCGAGGCGGGCACGCAGTCGGGCAAGGCACGCAAGGCGCTGGAGTACGGCAAGCCGGTACTCGACGCCGCCGACTTCTTCACCTGGCTCGCCTCCCGCCCCGCGGAATAGCATTCCTGGCTGCGATTCGCACCCCGTTCACAGCCCTCACTTCTCACTCGGCGCAGAATGGAACGGTGCCGTCCACAGCATTCGCTTCGGACAACGCCGCACCGGCGCATCCGAAGGTCCTCGAGGCCCTGCACCGCGCCAACGACGGGTCCGCCCCGTCCTACGGCGACGACGAGGTCACCGCGGAGGCGTCGGCTGCACTGAAGCAGGCTTTTGACTCCCCGGACGCCGATGTGCTGTTCACGTTCACCGGTACCGCGGCCAACATCATCTCGCTGGCAGCGGCGGCGAGGCCGTGGGACGAGATCTTCTGCAGCGACGTTGCGCACGTCCTGGTCGACGAGGCGGGCGGGCCGGTGCGACTGTCCGGCGCTCAGCTGACGCGGTTGCCGAGCACCGACGGACTGATCGCCCCCGACGAGCTCGAACGCAGAGTGCTGGGCCGTAAGGCTGTGCACCATTCACAACCCCGCATCGTGTCGATCACGCAGTCGACGGAGAGCGGCCGGGTGTGGACGGCCGAAGCGCTCCGCGAGTTCGTCGACCGCGCGCACACTCTCGGCCTCCTCGTCCACGTCGACGGCGCTCGCGTCGCCAATGCGGTTGCCGCACTCGGGGTCTCACCCCTGGAGGCCATCGCCGACGCCGACATCGTCAGTGTCGGCGGCACCAAGAACGGCATGCTGTTCGGCGATGCCATCCTGGTTCGGCGGCCCGAGCACTTCGACGGAATTCGCTTCGTGCAGAAGCAGATCGGTCATCTTGCGAGCAAACACCGGTTCATCGCAGCGCAGTTCACCGCGCTGTTCACCGACGAACTGTGGCTGCACAACGCCGCGAATGCCAACGCGATGGCCCGAAGACTGAGCGCCGGACTGGACTCGCTGGGCTTGCAGCTGGCCTCCCCCGCCGAATCCAACGAGGTGTTCGTCAAGCTCGACGCGGACGTGCACACGCGGTTCGCGGAGTCGTACATGGTGCATCAGCCGGACCTCGGCGAGCCGGTGGTGCGGTTCGTGTGCTCGTGGGCCACCACCGACGCCGAGGTGGACGACGCCCTGGGCGTGCTGGACACGCTGCTCTGAGCCATCCCGACCTCTTTGTAGAGTTTGGCTGACAGCGCTGTCAGCCACGCCCATGCCAGTACGACCGCCGCGGTGAAGCCGAGCACAGCGGGTGCACCCAGAGTTCCAGTGGCCAGCGCCCCGAAGCCGGCAGCGAAAGCGACGGACACGACGCGCGAAAACCACGCCCACCCGTTCGCACCCGAGCGCGCGAACACCGCACCCACCGTCAAGCCCGCCGCCGCGAAGCACGCAAAGCCCACTCCCGCGACCAGGAAATGCGCCACGCCATGCCAACTCGGCGTACCCACGCCCGGCGGGGTTCCTGGCGGAAAGCCGTCCGACGGGTCGGCTCGAAAGATGCCCGCGGCCACCAGTCCGATGCCGTAACCGGCCAGCAGCGCCGCCGACCATGTCGCCGGGCGACTTGGCGGCAGCGCGCGACCGATGCCGACCGCCCCCGCGATCGTCATCGCGCCGACCACGACGAAGTTCGCAACCTGAACCCATCCGCAAGGGCCGTTGACGAGCTGGCTGACGGCGTGGCGAGTGGGGTCATACCCGTCGCGTGTGACCATTTGTGCAGCTGCCACGATCAGATAGATCGGTCCGGCGATGACGCCATAACCGAGCAGCGACTTGGTGATTCGCACATCGAGTGGCGGGCAGTCGGCGTCGGCCATGGCATCTCCCTGATTGGCACGTGAACTAGACCGTACAGTACTGGTACGCAAACTAGACTGTCCAGTACCTGAAGGAGGCACATGGAGGTCGCACTGCCGACGCGTTCGCTGCGGAAACGCGAAGCGATTCTGTCTGCCGGCCAGTACCTGTTCCTGGCCCATGGATACAAGGGCACCAGCGTCGATCAGATCGCCGCGGCTGCGGCGGTGTCCAAGCAGACCGTGTACAAGCACTTCGGGGACAAGCGTGAACTACTCTCGGCGATCGTTTCCGAAGTGGTCGACGAAGCGGTCAAACCTTTCGTCGAACACGTTGCCGCACTTGCCGAGACAACCACTTTGGAGCAAGACCTGATCGCGTTGGCCACCACATATCTGCGGTCTGTCCTCTCCGAGTCTGTCGTCCAACTCCGCCGACTTGTCATTGCCGAGGCTGCGGCGGTGCCAGACCTGGCGGCGCTTTACTACGACCACGCCCCCGCGGAGACACTGCGGGTACTTGACGAGACGTTTGGCCGACTCGCCGACCGCGGCCTACTCGCCGCAGATGATCCGCGCACGGCAGCAGAGCATTTCGCGTTTCTCGTCGTCGGCAAGTCGATCGACAAGGCTCTGTTCTTCGGTGGCCCCGAGACACTGTCGGACCTCGATGTCGACGCGCATGCCCGGTCGGGTGTGCGCGTGTTTCTCGCCGCCTACGGTCCTCGCTGAGCCGCCCGCATGCCGGCCCCTTTCTCCTGGCAGCGAAATACGCACGCATGCAACTCATCTGGCTGTACTGATGCCATTCACTCAGGGCGCTCTCAGATTCCGCTCCTACGGTGGAGGGCACACCGGACACAAAGGAGTGAGTGGTGACGCGATATCAACTTCCCGATACCGACGATCTGCGGCGGCTGGGAGAGCCTCACGAAACGGCCATCACGGTCTACGTCGAGACCCTGCCGGGCCCCGATCAACGCGACAACAATCTGCTGACCGCCAAGAGCGCAGTCGACCGCCTGCTTCGCGACGTCCGCGACCGCGGGGTCAGCGATGCCGTTTCGGAGCGTCTGCGCGGGCGCTGGCAGGAGATCGCGGAATCCGATGTCTGGCTCCGTCTTTCACGGTCCCTCGCCATCTTCATCGCCGAGGACTTCCACGAGGTGTACGTGCTGCCCAATGCGTTGCTCAACCAGTCGCAGGTCGGGGCGTACTTCGACATCGGCCAACTGGTGCGTGCCGTGACCACTCCGCAGGAAGCCTATGCGCTGACGCTGTCGGCCAACGGATGGAATCTCTGGCGGGCAACGGCCACGTCCCGCGCCGAAGAGATGACCCTGCTCGGCGACCATCCCGCCGACGTCGCCGATGCCACCAACCGCGCGACTGTCCGCGATCGCGACCACGTCCGCCGACTCGTCGGTGACGAGGGCAAGAAGGTCCTGTTGGAGACCTATGCGAAGCGCGTCGCCGACGCCGTTGAGGCCGAGTTGGGCCGCCTCGACCCGGCAGGGCGTACGCCGCTGTTCCTGTTCGCGTCCGATCCGCTGCTCAGCCTCTACCGGGGGCTGGACAGCAAGCGCGACATCGTGACAGTGCAGGGCGCCGCCGAGTCCTTGCGGCCCGACGAGATCGACGACGCGATTCGCGCGTCGCTTTCCGAGCTCAACATGCGCCGTACCGACGCCCTCGTCGAGGAGATCGGCGATGGGGTCGCGCGGGGCCTGGTTGCCTCAGACCTCGCCGACATCGGCCGGGCGGCCGTAGCCGGCGCGATTTCAACGCTCGTCTACGACTTCACCATCGACGTCATCGGTCGTTTCAACGAATCCAACGGCCGAATCACGTACGGCAACACGGGTTACGACCTGCTGTCGCGCATCGTCATCAGGGTGCTCGACAAAGGCGGCGAGGTCGTCGCCGTCCGACCGGGCGAGGTCACCGCCGGCATCTGGAACGGGACCGCCATCGCCGCGTTGCGGTATCCGTTGTCCTGACCGCCGAGCCGCACGAAACGATTGCTTACCCGATCAACTTCGGCCACCGACCGCGCCCGCAGATCCGCGGGCGCGCAATACCTTTGACCCCGCTTGCGCTGGTCTACGACAAGGCACTGAACCCCGTGGACTACCTCAAACAGAATTGGACACCCCGCGCGGCGGTCGAGGTCGTCGAGCATGAGGCGCTGACACAGGCCAGACACGGTTTCCCGTGACCATGGCGGGGTACGCCCTCGCCATGACAAGCCCCAGCGAAACGCCTGAGCGTCTCACCCCGACCGAGGTTCCCGAGCGCCTCGTCCCAGATGACGTGCCCGAGACGCAGCCCGGGCCCGAGACCACACCCCAACCCGGCCCGCCTCAAAAGGCCTAGGCGCTCGGCTCGCTCCGGCAGCCGCGGACGCGCCGACGTGCGTGACGTGGCCGTCACTTCGTGAAGATATACCCGGCGGCCGGGCGGGTATGCCGGGGAGGTGAGCAACGCAGGATTACTGATCATCGGCAGTGGGCCCGCCGGAGTCGCGGCGGCCGAGGCGTATCGGGAGCGAAGGGCCGACCACCCCGTGCGCATCGTGACGGCCGACACCCGACCTCCATACCAGCGGCCGCCGCTGAGCAAAGATTTCCTTCGTGGCGAGACCGACGACGCACCGATGGACATCACCCGCCCGTTCGAAACGACGCTGCAGACCCCGGTAGAGACGATCGATGTCGGTCGTCGCCTCGTCACCGCCGGTGGCATGCGATACGAATACGACGCGCTCGTCCTGGCATGCGGTGCGAGCCCGCAACCACTGCCCGTTCCCGGCGGCGAGAAGGCTCTGCTGCTCCGTTCGTTCGACGATGCGAAGCGGCTGCGGGACGCGGCCACGTCGGCGAAGACCGCCGTTGTGATCGGGGCGGGGTTCATCGGGTGTGAGGCCGCCGCATCGCTTGCCATCAGGGGTATTTCGGTCACGCTCGTCGCCCCGGAGGAGATGCCGCAGCGCAAGCGTCTGGGAGAGGACGCCGGCGTGCGGCTGCGGCGTCTCGTGGAGGCGACCGGAGCGCGCTTTGCAGGCGACGCGCGAGTCACGTCGGTGGGTGACGGAGCGGTACATCTGGAGGACGGCACCGCCATCCAAGCCGACCTTGTTCTCGCCGCAACCGGTGTCAAACCCAATGCGGCACTGGCTGAAGCCGCGGGGATCACATTGCAGAACGGGCGCATCCCCGTCGGACCGGACATGCGGACTGCGGTCGACGGCGTGTGGGCTGCCGGCGATGTCGCGTTCGCCGTCAACGCCGATGCCGGCCGGGCACTCGCCGTCGAACACTGGGGCGACGCCATGGACCAGGGGGAGGTCGCGGGCTCCGCTGCCGCCGGTGAAGATGCGAAATGGTCTGGTGTTCCGGGCTTCTGGACGACGATCGGCGATACAGACGTGAAGTACCACGCTTGGGGAGACGGCTATGGGCGTAGTCGGCTGATCGAGCGAGACGGCGGATTCACTGTCTGGTATGAGTCTGACGGAGCCACCGTGGGGGTACTCACGTGCAACGCCGACGACGATTACGAGACCGGCGAAGAACTCATCACCGCCGGCAAGCCGCCACCGGTCGACATGTCGAAGTGATGCCCCGAAAGGAGTTCCACGATGACTGCTCCCCCCGTACCGCGTGCGAAGAAAGACGGCGCGCCGCAGCACGTGTCCCCGTTGGTCGGGTATTTGACCGAACAGATCGGCCTTGTGCTCGAGGGTCTCGGCGGCCTGCGTGACGGCACCGACCCCATCCACGACACCCGGGTGGCGATTCGGCGCACCCGCAGCACGCTGCGCGTCTTCAACAAGCAGCTCGACCCCGAGGCCGGCCCGGCATTCGAAGAAGAGCTCAAGTGGTTTGCGGGTGTGCTCGGCGATGTGCGTGATGTACAGGTTCAACAGCAGAGGTTGCGCGAGGCCCTCGACGAGATTCCCGAGTTGCTGGTGCTGGGGCCGGTGGGATCGAGGATCAACCTCGACCTGAGAGGCGTCGAGACCCCGGCACGCGAACGGGTGTCCGACGCGATGGAGACGACGCGCTACTTCGACCTCGTCACGGAGTTGCAGCGGTGGGGCGCCGCCCCGCCGGTCCAGACCGGTGGGACCGTGAAAACGCTGCGCGCGACGGCGCGGAAGGCGGCCGACAAGGCCGACAAACGCCTGCGTGCCGCCCTGAAGAGCGACGACGACGCGCTGCTGCACCGTGCCCGCAAAGCCGCCAAGCGGGCGCGCTACGCGCACGAGCTCCTCCAGCGGGATGGCGCTGAGAGGAAGGTCAAGCGAACGGTGAAGCACTACAAGCAGATCCAAAGCGTTCTCGGCGACATGCAGGACACCGTCGTGGCCCGCACGATACTGCGCCAGTTGGGGGTATCCGCGGGCACGACTCCCGGCGAGAACGGCTTCACCTTCGGCCTTCTGTACGCCCGCGAGGAACAGCTGGCGCAGAAGTGTCGGCAAGACGTCGCCAAGCTGTAGTCATTCCGCGCACGCCAGTTTCGGCCCCTCGTGCCCGGGTAGTCCGCCGTTCATCTACGAACGGGAGGTCTGCCATGCGCGCAGCGGTACTGGAAGCAGCGGGTCAACCGCCGACGGTCAAGGACTTCGACGAACCCACCCGTGACGTCGTCCAGGTGAGCCTCGCCGGCTGCAACCCCGTCGACCTCGCGCTGGCGTCGGGCGAGATGGGTGACCCTGATGTGCCCGCCGTCGTCGGCAAGGAGGGCGTCGGATACACCGTCGACGGCACCCGCGTGTACTTCAACTCGCCGATGTCGCCCTTCGGGTCCTGGGCCGAACTCGCGCAGTTCGATCCCGACAGAACGTTCGAGGTTCCCGACACCGTAGGAGACGACCTCGCCGTCGCGCTCGGCATCGCGGGCCTGGCGGCGTGGCTGCCGCTCACCCGCCACGCCGACGTCTCCGCCGGCCAATCCGTCCTCGTCCTCGGCGCGACCGGAGTCGTCGGGAACATCGCCGTGCAGGCGGCCAAGATTCTCGGAGCCGGCCGCGTGGTGGGGGCCGGGCGCAGCAAGGAGGGCTTGAACAGAGCCCGCGAACTGGGGGCCGACGCGGTCGTCGAGCTCGGTGGCGACGACGATGCCGGCGCGCTGAAGGCCGAAGTGAGAAATGGCTACGACGTCGTCGTCGACATGGTCTACGGACAGCCTTTCCTGGCGGCGCTGGACGCCTCGGCCGTCGGCGCCACCCTCGTCACCGTCGGGCAGGGCGCCGGTGGTGCGCCCGAGATACCGTTCGCGAAACTGATGGGGCGGACGCACGTCGGGCACAACAACAATCTGCTACCCGCCCGCGTGATGCGCCAGGGCTATCAGGAGCTGGTGAGCCTGGCGGCCGAGAAACGCATCACGGTCGACACCACCCGATATCGCCTCGCCGATGCCGAAAAAGCTTGGCAAGCACAGGCTGACGGCCCGCACGTCAAGATCGGGGTCACCCCGCGATGAGTACCTACCCCGATTTCGACACCATGCCGATCGGCGGCCGGTGGCGCGGTGGATCCGCGGGCAAGTCGCGGGAGATCACGAACCCCTACACAGGTGACACTCTCGCCGAATTGCCTCAGGCAGACCGGAGCGATCTCGACGTAGCATATGACGCTGCGGTTGCCGCACAACAGGATTGGGCTTCTCAGCCGCCGCTGGAGCGGGCTGCGGTCATGCGTGCAGCGGCCGATGTCATGACCGATCGCAAAGAGGAGATAGTCAGCTGGCTCGTGCGTGAGACCGGCGGGACATCGGCCAAAGCCGAGCTGGAGTGGAACCTGGTGCGTTCGGTGATGTGGGAGGCAGCCTCCATGCCCCACCACGTCGAAGGCCGCATCATGCCCTCGGACATCCCGGGCAAGGAGAGCCGCGTGTACCGCGAGCCCGTCGGTGTCGTCGCGGTGATCTCGCCGTGGAACTTTCCGATGCAGCTCTCCAACCGTTCGGTCGCACCGGCGTTGGCAGTCGGCAACGCCGTCGTCCTCAAACCGGCCGGCGACACCCCCGTGACGGGCGGCCTGCTGCTGGCCCGCATCTTCGAGGAAGCCGGTCTCCCGCCCGGTCTCCTGTCCGTGGTCGTCGGGTCGGGCTCGGATATCGGCGACGCGATCGTGGAGCATCCCGTGCCGCGGGTCGTGTCCTTCACCGGATCCACGCCGGTGGGCAAGGGCATCGCCGAGAAGGCGGGGCTCAAGAAGCTGGCGCTCGAACTGGGCGGCAACGGGCCGATGGTGATCCTCGATGACGCCGACCTCGAACTCGCCGTCCAGGCAAGCGTGTTCGGATCGTTCTTCCATCAGGGCCAGATCTGCATGATCGCCAACCGGATCATCGTGGACGCCACGATCCACGACGACTTCCTCCACCTTTTCCTCGATCGGGTCAAAGCCCTCCACGTCGGCGATCCGACCGACCCGGCAACGCATCTCGGGCCGGTCATCAATCAGTCCCAGCTCGACGGGATTCTCGACAAGGTGCAACGAGCCCAGGCCGACGACGCCGCGCTCCTGCTCGGCGGGGATCCGTTCGGACCGACGGGCCTGTGCCTACCCCCGCATGTGCTGATCGGCGACAACGATTCGCCGACGGCGCGCGAGGAGGTGTTCGGCCCCGTCATCACGGTCATCCAGGCCGACGGTGAAGAGGATGCGCTGCGGCTGGCCAACGACACCGAATACGGCTTGTCCTCGGCGGTGTTCAGCAGGGATGTCGACCGCGCCGTCCGATTCGGGCGGAGGATCAACGCCGGCATGACGCACATCAACGACTCCCCCGTCAACGACGACGCGAACACCGCCTTCGGCGGTGAGAAGGGTTCGGGTATCGGCAGATTCGGCGGCCAGTGGGCCATCGACGAGTTCACCACCGACCACTGGGTGTCGGTCCAGCACCGCCCGCGCGAGTACGCCATCTGAAGATCCGGGTCACATCGCACCGCGAGCGCGCGTGTCTGCCCGGTCCCGGCCCGGTGTGTCGCGTACAAATGCGCGCGCTCACCGCACCTACAGCCCGGCGGCGATGAGGTTCACCAGCGATGCCACGATCACCGATCCGAACAGATACGTCAACAGCAAGCCGACGGCGACCCCCGTCGCCAGAAGTCCGACGACGGTGCCGCCGAGCACCCGCACAGCCGGGCCGCGCAACGTCACAACGAGCCCTATCCGAGCTTCTCCCAGAACGACGACAACGCCTCCGCCCCCCGCTTCGGATCCTCCAGCATCCACCAATGCCCCAGCCCCTCAAGCACTTCCGTTCGTGCTCCGGCGCGGTCGGCGGCGCGTCCGGGGTGCTCGCTGACCCTGGCATACGGGTCCGCCGTGGCGCGCAACGACAGGCCGGGCCGGGACGCCAACGCCTCCAGGTTCCGCCCCGCCTCGGCCATGGCAGGCTGCGCGGCAGACCGGTACAGCGCCAGGATCGCGGTGCGCATGTCGTCGTTGACATGTTCGGCGACGGCGGCGGCGATATCGGGCGGAAAGCCAAGGGAGACCAGCAGTTCCGTCCGTCCGGGCACCCCGCCGGCCATCATCGCGTCCAGGGCTTCCTCGCCGGCGCCGGGTGTCTGCCACACCTGGGCCATGTCGTGCCAGACGTAGTCTTCATCGAACAGGCCCAGGACATCGCAGACCCAGCTGCGTACGAGTTCGGGCCTGTGCATGACGGCGTTGACGACGTGACCGCCACCCCAGTCGTGGCCGACCAGATCGATCGGGCCGTCGATCTTCTCGAGCTCGCCTTCCAGCCAATCGCGATATTCGAGGAACGTCGCACCGAACCCGTCGGGCAGCGGTGCGCCGAATCCGGGCGGCGACAGCAGCACGACGTCGTCGCGGCCGAGCACCGCCGTCAGCGGGCCCCAGATGGCCGATGTTTCGGGATTGCCGTGTACGAACACCACCGTCATAGGCTCATCCTGGCATGACCGCGTGGAGGTGGGATGGAAACGATAGCGACCCGGTGGTCGGCCGCGATGAATCTGAACGCGCCGATCGTCAACGCACCGATGGGCGGCGCCGCAGGTGGCTTGCTGGCCGCGGCGGTCAGCCGCGCGGGCGGACTGGGCATGATCGGCAGCGGTAGTTCGGGATCAGCGGAGCAGCTCAAGGCGCAGCTGCGCCAGCTCGGAGACATCAAGCGCCCGTTCGGTATTGGCTTCATCGAATGGGTCGTCGAGAAGGACACCCACCTTCTCGACACCGCACTGGAGGCGCGTCCCGCCCTACTGGCCGTCAGCTTCGGGGAGGACTGGGAATGGGTGGGTCGCGCCCGGGACGCCGGCTGCGTCACAGCGACACAGGTCGCCGATCTGGAGTCGGCGCAGCGCGCCGTCGACGCGGGTGTACAGGTGCTCGTCGCGCGCGGGTCGGAAGCCGGCGGGCATGGCACACCGGCCGTCTCGACGCTGCCGCTGCTCGCCGCGGTCCTCGACCGGGTCGACGTGCCCGTCCTCGCCGCCGGCGGCATCGCCTCCGGCCGCGCCCTGGCTGCGGTGCTGGCGGCCGGGGCCTCCGGCGCCTGGATCGGGACGGCGTTCGCCGCGTGCCGGGAGTCGCTGCTGTCCGACGCAGCCCGGCAGGTCCTGGTCGACGCGCGCGCCGGCGACACGCTGAACACCCGCGTGTTCGATGTCGCCCTGGGCTACCCCTGGCCCGAGCACCTGCCCGAGCGGGTCATCCGCAACGCCTTCACCGAGGCCTGGGACGGGCGCACCCCCGACGAGCAGGCCCGCGCCCAACTGCGCGAGGCGATCGCCGCCGACGACTTCCGCGTGGCGCCGGTCAACGCCGGCCAGGGCGTCGGTGACATCGACGCCGTGGAGACGGCCGCCGCGGTCATCGAGCGGCTCACGAGCGTGCGTCCAGGGTCGTGATTTCCGCCATTCCACGACCCTGAACGCACGCTCGGCGAAACCCCACGACGCACTGCAATCCCGCTGGTCACATGCGTCACAGCCCGCCCGGGAAACCCCGCGACACTCCCGTGCCGACGCCCGGCGATGTCTCCGCGGTGGCCTATGTTGGGGCCTCCGGACCGACACAGCGCAACCAAGATCAGGAGCACGGTGGACGACAACGCAAACCTGTCGGCCGTCGACTTGCTCGAACTCAACCGCGACCTGCAGGGCTCCCGCGCGATCCGGCTGCTCGCGACCACCAACCTCAGCCTGTACGCGACGTTGATGGAACGGCACCTCGCAGACGGCGTCATTCCGGAGAGCACCCTCGTCGTCCGGTTGGAACGCGATCTCGAAGACCTCGACGACCCGCAGCCCGGGCTCGCGCTGATCAAGTCGTGGGCCAGCCAGGGCTGGCTGCACCGCATCGTCGACCCCCGCAGCGACCAGAACGTCTGCTACCTGACCCAGGACGCACGGCGCGCCCTCGACTTCCTGCGCGGCATGCGCCGCCAGGACACCATCGCCACCGGCGGCTCCATCACCGGCATCGCCTCGCGCCTGCGCCATGTCGCCCTCAAGGTCGGCAACGACCCGGCCCGCATCCGTAAGAGCATCGAGGCCGAAATCGCCGAGTTGCATGCCGAACTCGACGAACTCGACAGGGGTGACCGTCCCGCCCCCGATGTCACGGACTCCTACGACGAGGCCCGCGCCATCGCCATGCAGATGGAGCGCCTGATCACCGACATCGGCCAGTACGGGACGATGATCGAGCAGGCCACCGCCGCACTCGACGAGCCGATCGACAGCAATGTCGAGTACCGCGACCGCCAGCGCCAGATGTACGCCGACTACCAGGCCGCGTGGGACTCGCAGGGCCGCGACAGCCACCGCGCGTTCCTGCGCATGATCAACGACCCCGACCAGCGCGCGGAGTTCGAGGCCGACGTCGCCGCGGTCGCCGATGCGCTGCCAGCACTCGACCCGGCGCTGCGCAAGGTGATGGCAGGGTTCTTCGAACTCGTCGGCCAGCAGATCGATGAGGTCGAGCGCATCCAGCAGCGCTGCGCGCAACGCGTCAAGCGGTTCACCGCATTCGGCACGCTGGAGCAGAGCCGCGGCGTCGCGCGTCAGCTCAACGAAGCCATCGGCGCGGCACGGAATCTGCTGAAGTCCAGCCTGATCGACTCGCGGCTCGACATCGAACTGCCACTCGCCCGGCACGCCATCAGCTCGGTCGGCGCGCTCAGCTTCAAGATCGGCGATCTGTCCAGCCCTAAGCCCGCCGCAGCCGCCGAGGGCGAGGTGGACCTGACGACGTTCGCGTCGCTGACCACCCAGGTCGACGCACCCGCCATGTCGGACATGCTCAATGCGGCCGTCCGCAGCGGCCCGGTGTCGCTGCAGCAGGCAGTCGACATGCTCGACAACGCGTACCTCGGCCACGTCATCGTGTTGTGGTCGTGGGCGCTCAAGCAGCCCAACGACCCGAAGCCCGAGTCGACGACCGTGCGGTTCCGTTCCCTCGACGGGAAGGATCGCGAAATAGCCGTCCCCGATTTGTTTTTCACCGAACCGATCACCACTCTCGTGGGAGCTGCCTCGTGACCGCTACCGAGTCGGACACCGACTACTCGGGCTTTTCGTCGCTGCCCGAGGTCGATCAGACCGCCCGTCCCCCACATCAGCGCAGGCCGCGTTTCGACGGTGACGTCTCCGAGTTGCCCGACCGCGCATGCTGGGCCTTGCAGCATCTGCTGACCCGCCGCTACATCAGCGCCGAGACCGACGCCGACATCTACGCATGGGTCCTCGAATACCGCAGCCAGCTCTCGACGCGGCTGTCCGAGCTGGACCTGTTGCTGCGCATCGTGGACGGCGCGGATGTCGCCTTCATCGAACAGGCCCGCTACGAATCCGCGAAGGGCATCAAGCTTCTCCGGCGTGAACCGCTCGGCACCTACGACTCCATCCTGGCGCTGCACCTGGCCCAGATGATGCGCGCTGCGGCCGGCCAGAACGTGCTGATCAGTCGCGAGGAGATGCACAACCTGTTCTCCGGTGTCCTCAACGACACCGACCGCGACGCGGTCACATTCGCCGGCCGCATCGACGCCGCGATCGCGCGGCTCACCGGGCTGGAGATCCTGCGCAAGAGCCGCGATGACGAGGACAGCTACACGATCAGCCCGGTGATCTCCGCGGTCATGACGGCCAGCGTCATCAGCGAGTTGCAGCAGCAGTTCGAACTGCTCCTCAACGGAGCAACGCCTGAAGAGGAAACCCCACTCGATGACTGAACAGTTCCACCTGTCGCGGCTGCAGGTCATCAACTGGGGCGTGTTCGACGGCTACCACGACATCCCGTTCAGTGAGGGCGGCGCACTGATCGCGGGCGGCTCGGGCAGCGGCAAATCCTCACTGCTGGACGCGATCTCACTCGGCTTCCTGCCGTTCAACCGGCGCAACTTCAATGCCTCCGGCGACAACACCGCCGCCGGATCGAGCGCCGGCCGGCGCACCGTCGACAAATACGTCCGCGGCGCGTGGGGTCAGCGCAGCGACGGCGGCACCAGCCGGGTGATGTACCTGCGCGGCGAAGGCACCGCGTGGTCGGCGGTGGCGGTCACCTATTCCAGCGACTCCGGACGCACCGTGACGGGCCTGGTGCTCAAGTGGCTGACAGGTGAATCGCGCAACGACTCGTCGAGCCGCTTCGTCCTGGGCGACGGCGACCTCGACATCGAGGACGTCTGCAACCGTTGGGCGGCAGGGCGATTCGACACCGCGGTGTTCAAAGACAACCGGGGCGAGCGAAGCGACGGGAAATCACACGGCTGGCGCTTCACCACGAAGGTGGAGTCGCAGTACCTGGCGCAGCTCTACGCGACCATCGGCATCCGCGCCTCCGACGCGGCCCAGCAGCTGCTCGGTAAGGCGAAGTCGCTGAAAAGTGTTGGCGGACTGGAACAGTTCGTCCGGGAGTTCATGCTCGACGAGCCCGAGAGCGTGACCCGGCTGCCGGAGGCGCTCAAGCAGATCGACCCACTGGTCGAAGCGCGCGAGCTACTCGCCGTCGCGCAGAAGAAGCGCAAGATCCTCGGTGACATCGAGAAGATCCAGCAGCGCTACGCGTCGGAGTCGACCGACCTGGGCATCATCGACCTGGTCGACCTGCCGATGGTGCGGGCCTACACCGACCACGTCCGGCTGGCGCAGTGCCCGACGCAGATCGCGCAGCTCGACACGACCATCGACCAGCTCGACAACGAGCACGAGGACATCACCCGCAGCCTGAATCTGGCCAAGGCCGAGGCGGATTCGCTCAACGCCCAGATCAGTGGTTCCAGTGCGAGCATCGGCCCGCTGCAGTCGCAGGTGACCGCCGCCGAGACCGAGGCCGAGCAGGTGTCGCGCCGTCGCGGCGCCTACGAGGATTCGCTGGCCGCCCAGGGCATCGACGTCCCGGCTACCGCGGACTACTTCTGGAATCTCCGCGAAGAGCTGTTGAGCGAGGCGACCGAGCTGCTTGCGAAAGTGGAGCGCCATCGCGAGGCCTCCACCGACGCCGAGTACGCGCAGAAGGCCGCCCGAATCACGCGCGACGAAGCAGCCAAAGAGCTCAAGCGCGTCGAGCATGTGGGTTCCGCGCTCCCGGAATTCGCACTCCTCATGCGTGAACAGATCTGTGCCGCAGTCGGTGTCGACGCGGGCGACCTCCCCTACGTCGCCGAGCTCATGGACCTCAAGCCGGACCAGACGCGCTGGCGCACGGCCGTGGAGAAGGTGCTGCGCGGCGTCGGCCTGCGGTTGATGGTCCCCGACCAGCACTGGACGAAGGTACTGCAATTCGTCAACGAGACGAACATGCGCGGACGCCTGCAGCTGCATCACGTGCGAGCCAAATTCCTCAACGCCGAGCCGGTGGACCCGGAGCCGAACACGTTGGCGGGCAAGCTGTTCGCGGTCGACCCGGCACATCCGTGTGCGGCCGAGGCCGTCGACGTCGTCACCGCCGCCGGTGACCACGTCTGCGTCGACACCCCCGACGTGTTCGTGCGGTTCCGTCGCGCGGTCACCGACACCGGCCTGTACAAGGATTCCGACCGGCTGGCGATCAAGGACGACCGCCGTCCGCTCAAGCAGTCCGAGTACCTGTACCAGGGTGACGTCTCGGCGAAGATCAATGCGCTGACCGTCGATCTGGCCGCGGCCGAGGAGGCCTACCAGAAGGCGCGCCGCACCGCCGACGACATCGCCGCCCAGCGCCAGCAGTGGCGTGACCGCGCGGCGGCGTGTAAGGCGATCTGCGAGCAGTTCCCGCAGTGGAGCCAGATCGACACCGAGACCGCCGACGGCCACGCCGACCGGTTGCGCGAGCAGTACGAGCTGCTGCTGGCCGATCACCCCGACATCGAGGCGCTGAACGCGCGCGCCGACGAATGCTGGTCGCAGATACAGAAACTGATGACCCGCCGCGGGGCGATCCAGACTCGGCGCGACGACCTCGACGACCGACGGACGAGGCTGCTGGAGCTCTCCGAGCGGCTCCAGCCGGGATTCGTGTCGGAGCCGCTGACCGAGTTGCTCGACAGGTACGCGGGCCAGATCCCGGTGAGTCTTGAGCTGCTCGAGCCCGAGCCGCACCGCGATGCGCTGTTCTCCTCGATCAAGAAGGAGCGCGAGCAGCTGCGCGAGAGCCGCCGACGCTCCTACGACGAGCTGGCGCGCATCCTCAACACGTTCGACACGACGTTCCCGGACGCGATCCCGAACAACTCGGAGAACTTCGACGAGCGCGTGCACGATTACGTCGCGCTGTGCAAGCACATCGACGAGCGCGAGCTGCCCGAGGCCTATGAGCGGATGATGCGGCTGGTCACCGAGCAGGCACCGGACGCGATCCTGACGCTGCACCGGGTGGCCGAGCAGGAGGCGCGACGGATCAGCGACCAGATCGACCGTGTCAACACCGGTTTGGGAGCCGTCGAGTTCAACCGCGGCACCCGGCTGACGCTGCGGGCCACCCCGCGAAGCCTGACGGCGGTGTCGGAGCTGACGGAGATCGTCCGGGCCATCTCGAGGCGCATCGCCGAGGTCGGGCTCGGCGACAAACAGGCGATCCTCGATCAGTACGCCGACATTCTCCGGTTGCGCAACCGGCTCGCGTCGACCGCGCCGGAGGACAAGGCGTGGACGCGCGACGCGCTCGATGTGCGCAACCGGTTCACGTTCGACTGCGCGGAGTGGGATGTCAGCAGCGAGGAGCTGATCCGCACGCACAGCAACGCCGGCGACAACTCCGGCGGCGAGCAGGAGAAGCTGATGGCGTTCTGCCTCGCGGGGGCACTGAGCTTCAATCTGGCCAGCCCCGACAGTGCCGACAACAGACCGGTTTTCGCACAGCTGATGCTCGACGAGGCGTTCTCCAAGTCCGATCCACAGTTCGCGCAGCAGGCGCTGCAGGCGTTCCGCAAGTTCGGCTTCCAGCTGGTGATCGTCGCGACGGTCCAGAACGCGACAACGATCCAGCCCTACATCGACAGCGTGGTGATGGTGAGCAAGACCGAGGCGACGGGCCGCAACGCCCGCCCCGTGGCGACGGTCGCGACGCGCACGATCTCGGAGTTCGGGGAGCTACGGCGGGAGATGCGGGCAGCGGCGAAGGTGCCCGCCGGGGTCTGACGCACGGCGTAGGGTGCCAATCGTGCACGTCGACGTCATGACGACCCCGCAGCCACTGCGATCCATCGGCGAGCTTGCGCAGCGCAGCCGAGCAGCAGGATTTGACGGCCTGCTGTTCACCGAAACGGGCCGCACGGCCTACCTCAATGCCGCCGTCGCGGCGCAGGCAGCGCCCGGGCTCGACCTGTCGACGGGCGTGGCCGTCGCGTTTCCCCGCAGTCCCTTCGTAACGGCTGCGACGGCGTGGGAGCTGCAGGAGGCCACGGGAGGACGGTTCCGTCTCGGCCTCGGCACGCAGGTGCGCACTCACGTGGTCCGACGCTACGGCGCCGCGTTCGAGCACCCCGGTCCCCGATTGCGCGATTACGTGCTGGCGGTCAAGGCGTGTTTCGCCGCGTTCCGCTCCGGCACGCTCGACCATCACGGTGACTTCTACGACCTCGACTTCATCACCCCGCAATGGAGCCCGGGTCCCATCGACGCGCCGGATCCTAAGGTCGACGTCGCGGCAGTCAACCCGTGGATGCTGACGATGGCCGGCGAAGTGGCCGACGGGGTGCACGTGCACCCGCTCGGCGAGCCGGGTTACATCGCCCGTCATGTGATGCCAGGTCTGGCCAAGGGGGCGCAGAAGTCCGGCCGTTCGATCGACGACATCGCGGTCATCGTTCCCGTCATGACGATCGTGGGCGACACCGAGGAGGAGCGGCACAGGGAACGCGAACTGGTGCGGACCAGCATGAGTTTCTACGGCAGCACCCCGAATTACGCGTTCATCTGGGATGAGGCCGGTTTCGAGGGCACGACGGCCCGCATCCGGGAGAAGCAGAAGGCCGGCGATTTCGCCGCAATGGCGGCGCAGATCACCGACGAGCACATCGCCACGTTCGCGACGGAGTCGACGTGGGACGGCCTGGCCGACGCACTCCGAGAGCGCTATGGCCGCACCGCGACCCGCCTGGTGCTCTACAACGCGCTCGCAGATCCCGAGCGCATTGAACGCTACGGTGCTGTCGCCCAACGTCTGTCGGCATCCGAGTGACGTCCGCAGCATCGGTCTCGACATGGGCGCCGCTGCGCTCCCCTGTCTATCGGATGCTGTGGATCGCGCAGTTCGTCTCCAACCTCGGCACCTGGATGCAGACCGTCGGCGCGCAGTGGATGCTCGTCGGCGATCCGCGCGCCGCGGTCCTGGTGCCGCTGGTGCAGACGGCCACCACGCTGCCGGTGATGCTGCTCGCGCTGCCTGCCGGTGTCCTCGCCGATCTCATCGACCGGCGCCGGCTGCTCATCGCCACGCAGGCCGCGATGGCCGCCGGCGTGGGGCTTTTGGCGTCGCTGACCGGCGCTGGGCTGACCACGCCCGCCGTGCTCTTGACACTGCTGTTCGTGATCGGGTGCGGGCAGGCGCTGGTGATGCCGGCGTGGCAGGCGATCCAGCCTGATCTCGTTCCGGCACAACAGATTCCGTCCGCATCCGCGCTGGGCAGCATGAGCATCAACCTGGCGCGTGTCATCGGACCGGCGATCGCCGGTGCGCTCGTGTCGTTGACCGGCCCCACGATCGTGTTCGCGCTCAACGCGGTGTCGTTCATCGGGATCGTGGTCGTGCTGTTCGTCTGGCGGCGGCCGCCGGTGGAGAACGCCCCGAGCGAGCGGGCCCTGTCGGCGCTGAGCGCAGGCGGACGGTTCATCCGCAGCTCGCCCATCGTGCGGCGCATCATGCTGCGCGCGGCGTTGTTCGTCGTCCCGGCGAGCGCGGTGTGGGGATTGCTGCCCGTGTTCGCCAAGGATCAACTGCACCTGTCGTCGTCGGGCTACGGGTTCCTGCTCGGCGCGCTCGGCGCGGGCGCCGTGCTGGGCGCGTTCGGGTTGGGCAGGCTGCGGTCCTGGTTCGGCCAGAACACGCTACTGGTGTTCTCGGCAATCGGCTTCGCCATCGCTGCCGCGGCGGTGGCGCTGGTGCACAACTTCGGGTTGGTGCTGGCGGCGCTGGTCATCGGTGGAACATCGTGGCTGTTGTCGCTGTCGACGCTCAACGCGTCCATGCAACTGAGCCTGCCCGCCTGGGTGCGCGCCCGCGGGTTGTCGGTGTATCAGCTGGTCTTCATGGGCGGCCAGGCAATCGGCTCAGTCGTGTGGGGTGTGCTCGCCGGGACCACCTCCAGCGTCACCAGCCTCCTTGTCAGCGTGGGGCTGCTGTTGGTCTGCGCGGTGTCGACGCTGTGGTGGCCGCTGCACGCGAACACCGGAAACCTCGACCTGACACCGTCGTCGCACTGGCCCGAGCCGACGTTGCTGTTCGAGCCCGCGCCGCTGGACGGGCCGGTCCTGGTGATCTCCTCCTACAGCGTGACGGCCGAGAACGAAGAGGCGTTCCTCGCCGCGATCAGGGTGCTGGGCCGCTCCCGCCAGCGCACCGGAGCGGCGCAGTGGCGGGTGTTCCGCAGCATCGAACACGAGTCGACATTCATCGAGACGTTCCTCGTGCGCTCCTGGGGTGAGCACATGCAGCAGCACCACACCCGGCTGACCGAGCAGGACCTGATCATCGAGCGCAGGGTCGAGGAGTTCACCGACGGCGCGCCCGTCATCAGCCATCACTACCTCGCGGTGCGCTAGCCCGACAGCGCGAAATCGACCGCGGCCGCCACATGCAGCTGCGTCGTCGGGAACACCGGCACGTCGACGTCATCCGGGCCGATCAGTAGCTCGACCTCGGTGCAGCCGAGGATGACTCCGTCGGCGTCCATCCGCCCGACAACGTCCCGGTAGAAGGCCCGCGACTCGTCACGAATCACGTTGTGGCACAGCTCTTCGTAGATGATGCGACTGACCCGCACACGGTCGTCGGCGTCGGGGACGACGACCTCGACGCCGTGCGAGGCGAACCGTTCGACATAGAACGATTCCTGCATCGTGAACGCGGTGGCGAGCAGCCCGACACGGGTCACGCCCGACGCTGCCACCGCCCTGGCGGTGGTGTCGGCGATGTGCAGAAACGGCACCGTGACGGACGCCTCGATGGCGGACGCGACGTAGTGCATCGTATTGGTGCACAGGACGATCGCATCGACGCCGATCGATTCGAGTCGCGCCCCGGCCTGTGCGAGCCGTTCGGCGACGGCGCCCCAGTTTCCTGCGAGCTTGAGTTCTTCGATTTCGGCGAAGTCAACCGATGCCAGAACGATTTTCGCCGAATGCAATCCACCGCAGCGTTCGGCGACCGCCTGGTTCAGCAGGCGGTAATACTCGGCGGTGCTGACCCAGCTCATGCCGCCGATCAGCCCCAGCGTCCGCATCGATGGGTCCTCTCCGTCACTCCGGAGGGTAGGGCAGCCCGAAGTCGTCGGCCAGCAGACTCTGCACGATGATCATCGCGGCCTGCGATCCCGAAGCGATCGCGCCGGCGATGTGCGGCTGCTCGGTGCACACGTCGCCGGCGGCGAACACTCCGCCGGTGCTGGTGCGTTGGATGTCGTCGATGGTCAGGGGTTGAGTCCCCAGTGGCCCCGGGGTGCACGCGGCTCCCAGCTGTTGCGCCAAAGGCGAGCGCTGACGGACGGGTGCCTCCACCAGAAGCCCCTCCCGGCCCAGCCTGGTTCCGTCCGCGAACACGACGTGGCTCAGTTCACCGTCCTCACCCGCCAGTTCGACGACGCGCCGCTCGTCGACGACGACGGCCGCGCTGTCCAGCACCCGTTCTTCGTCGGGCGACAGCTCCGACGGGCCGTCGGTGAGAAGGACGACGTCGTCGGTCCACCCGCGCAGCATCAGCGCGGTGTGCACACCCATCTCGCCCGACGCCAGTGCCGCCAGCTTCTTGTCGCGCATCTCCCACCCGTGGCAGAACGGGCAGTGAAACACCGAGGTGCCCCAGAGCTCGGCCACCCCCGGCAGCTGCGGCGGGCAGTACGACATCCCGGTGGCGAGTAGCACCCGCTTCGCGCGGACATCTGTGCCGTCGACGTCGAGGACGAACCCGCGGTCGACAGATGTGCCGCTGAGTACCTCGCCGCGACGGAACTCGACGCTCGGGTAGGCGGACAGCTCCTGCCGCCCGGTGGCATACAGCTCGTCGGGCGGTCGCTGGTCGAATCCGAGCAGCCCACCGATCACCGGCGACGCCCGGTTGCTCGGATCGTCGTTGTCGATGACCAGCGTCGTGCGGCGCGCCCGTCCCAGGACGAGCGCCGCGCTCAGCCCGGCGGCGCCTGCGCCGACGACCACGCACTCCCATTCCATTCCGGCATGATTCCCGTGGAGCGCGCGGCTGAACGTCCGAAAAACGACGTATTCGGTCTAGGTGTTGAAGTCGGGCAGGCCCTCGACCGGCGCGGATTGTTCCTGCACCTGCGCCGGGTCGGTATCGGCTTTCGCCTGCTCCTGGACCTCTGCGGCGTGCCGCAGATTGTCGCCGGTGTTCTCCGCGTGATCGGGTCGGCTCACGAACTTCTCCTTTGTCGGTTGGGCCGCGTATACCCACGCGACGTCGCGATTACGTCACCACTTCGGCCCTCGCCGCGGGGTAACCCATACGCGGCGCCCGGAGTACTCGGCCGCATGACGGTTCAGGAGGACGCCGGCCATGACCGATGACCGTGTGTTGGCCGCTGCGGCGCGTGCCGGCGACGAGGCCGCATTCGAATGCCTGGTCCGAAGACATGGCCCGGCGCTGTACCGCTACGCCCGGCGCATGACAGCCGACGCGGACGCCGTCAACGACATCGTCCAGGACACGTTCGTGTCGGCTTGGCGGCAGATCGGCACCTTTCGCGGCGACTCCGCGGTGCGTACGTGGCTGTTCGCGATCTGCGCAAGGAAGGTCGTCGACTCGCACCGCGTCAAGAGGGCCATCCCCATCGACGACCGACTGATCGAGCCCGCTGCGGCGGGCGCCGACTACGACCCCTTCGCGTCGGCTTCCAACACGGCATTCCTGGAGGCGATGGAGCTGGCACTGGGCGAGTTGCCGCCGCGCCAGCGCGCGGTCTGGATGCTGCGGGAAGTCGAGGGCATGACCTTCCCTCAGATCGGCGCCGTCCTGAGCTTGAGTCCGGACGGAGCGCGCGGTCACCACCATCGCGCCAGGGCGACCCTTCGACAGAGGCTGGCACAGTGGCGATGACCGGAAACGAGGACGACGTCACCATCCGCGCCGCGCGGACGCTGCAGGCCCAGCCGGAGCCCGGGTGGCACCAGATCCGGGACGCGGTGATCGCGTCGGTACGGTCGACCCCGCGCGGCGGCTGGCCGCTGCTCGTCGAAGATCCGCGCCCCGGCACGGCCGCGGGCATCATGCGCGTCAGCGGGCTCGTCCTGGGCGCCCTGCTCAGCCGCGCGCTGGCCGACGATCCCGATTACGCGGTCACCGGCATCGACGTGGCGGTCGAAGACAGCCTCTTGCAAGGCATTTCGGTTGAGCTCAGCGCCCGGTACCCGGCAGAGCTGCCTCCTGTGATCAGCCGGGTGCGGGCGCGGTGCCACGCGGTGGTCGCCGAGGTGATCGGCGCAGCTGCGGGAGTCCCGATCCATGTGACCGTCAGCGATGTGCACCGATGAGCACGCGCGTCGCGCAGATCACAGCAAAGACGCGTTCGGTTCCGCCCGGCATCTCCGTCTACAAATTCGACGGCCAAACAGGTCGTGGACGAGAAAGGAAATGACCATGGGAATCGCAGACAAGGCCAAGAACGCTGCCGAAGACGCCGTGGGCAAGGTCAAGGAGACCGTGGGTGACCTGACCGGCAACGACGACCTCAAGGCCGAGGGGCAGAAGGACCAAGGCGTGTCCGGCGCGAAGAAGGTCGGCGAGAACATCAAGGACAAGCTGAGCTGACCGCACGCGGGCCGCGCCACCTCCCACGGCGGCGCGGCCCGCCCTCGGCACCACAACCGTTCACAGACAACACCTTTAGGAGACGACCCTCATGACCACCACCAATGCAGGAAACAAACCGGCGGTCGGCGGCTTCGCGACCAAGTTCGCCCTGGGCGTGGCGTTCCTCTTGATCGTCGCGTTGCTCATTTTCGTCCTACAGAACACCGTCCACACCCAGATCAACTTCATCGGCTGGAACTTCGATGTCGCACAGGGTGTTTCGCTTCTGGGCGCCGCTGCGGTCGGTGCACTGATCGCGCTGACCGTCAGCGCTGCGGTGCGCCTGCGTCGCGCGACCCGCTAGCACGTGTCGGGCACCGTTAATATCGGCTTCACAGGAAACCGACAGCCTGAGGAACCGCGACCACGAGGTGAACTGAACACATGCTCGAGATAAGTGCCCTGACATGGGGTGTGACCATCGGCGTCATCATCGCCCTTCTGGCGGTCGACCTGATCCTGGCCGCACTGCGACCGCACAAGGTCGGCTTCCGCGAGGCCACGGCGTGGTCGGTCTTCTACATCCTGGTCGCGATCGGGTTCGGCGTGTGGTTCGCGATGACCTACGGCGGCGACTTCGGCACCCAGTACTTCGCCGGTTACATCGTGGAGAAGAGTCTGTCGGTCGACAACCTCTTCGTGTTCGTCATCATCATGACCACCTTCGCGGTGCCCGAGGAGCATCAGCACAAGGTGCTGACGTTCGGCATCATCCTGGCGTTGATCATGCGGGCAATCTTCATCGCTCTGGGCGCGACGCTGATCTCGATGTTCTCGTTCATGTTCCTGCTGTTCGGCGCGCTGCTGATCTACACCGCGATCCAACTGTTTCGGCACCGCAACGAAGATCCCGACGTCGAGAACAACATCATGATCAGGGCCACCCGCAAGGTGCTGCCGATCAGTGACGACTACGACGGCGGCAAGCTTCTGACCCGCCGCGAAGGCGCGCGGATGGCGACCCCGCTGCTGGCGGTGTTGATCGCCATCGGCAGCGTCGACCTGCTGTTCGCGCTCGACTCGATCCCGGCGGTCTTCGGTGTCACCAGCGAGCCCTACATCGTCTTCACTGCGAACGCGTTCGCACTACTCGGGTTGCGTGCGCTGTTCTTCCTCGTGAAGGGCCTGCTGGACCGGCTGGTCTATCTGTCCACCGGCCTGTCGATCATCCTGGCGTTCATCGGCGTGAAGCTGATCCTGCACTGGGCTCATGTCGACATCAATCCGAGCATTCCCGAGATCAACACCTACGTGAGCCTGGCGGTCATCATCAGCATCCTGGTGATCGTCACCGTCGCGAGCCTCATCAAGACGCGCAACGACCCGTCGGCGAAAGCCCATCCGGGTTCGTTGCGCGCCTCGCGGCCGAAGGAGCGCCCTGACAGCGCTCACTGAGCGGCCTTGGCCTCCGCGCGACGCTTGTACGAAGCGTTCCGGATCCCGAGGATGACGGCGCCGCACACCGCCGAGATCAGCGATCCGGTCAGGACGCCGATGCGTACGTGGTCGGCCACGGTGCCGCCGTCGAAGGCGAGATCACCGATCAGCAGCGAGACGGTGAATCCGATACCGGCAAGCAACGCGACGCCGCAGACATCGACCGGATGCAGATCGGACGCTGAGCCGGTGAATCGCTTCGTCAGCAGGGTGATGCCGGCGATGCCGATGACCTTGCCGGCGACCAGTCCGGCGATGATTCCGAGGGTGACGGGCTGGGTCAGCGATTGCGCCAACCCCGAGAGTCCGCCCACAGTGACGCCGGCGGCGAGAAAAGCGAAGACCGGTACGGCGAAGCCCGCGGAGATCGGGCGAACGGCATGTTCATACCGCTCGCACCATTGCTCAGCGGGCACGACGAGCCCGAGTGCGACACCCGCGATCGTGGCGTGAATTCCCGCCTCGTGGACCAGCGCCCACGTGACGGCGCCGACCGGGATCAAGAGCCACCACTTCGTCGGCCAACGGCGGACCAACCAGGCGAACAGCGCCAGCGGAACCAGAGCCGCGAGCAGGGGTGCGAAGGACAGCGAACTTGTATAGACGACAGCGATGATCGTGATCGCGATCAGGTCGTCGACCACAGCCAACGTGAGCAGGAAGACTCGCAGGCTCGAGGGCAGATTACGTCCGATGACGGCGAGCACGGCCAGGGCGAACGCGATGTCTGTCGCGGCCGGAATTGCCCAGCCGTCAGCGGCATTGGAACCCGCGAGCGCGTTGACGCCGAGGTAGGCCAACGCGGGCATGATGATGCCGCAGACCGCGGCGACGATCGGAACCGACGCCTTTCGCAGGTCCCGCAGTTCACCCAGGACGAATTCGCGCTTCAGTTCCAGCGCCACCACGAAGAAGAAGATCGCCAGCAGACCGTCGGCAGCCCACGTCGCGAGCGAGAGATTGAGGTGCAGCGTCTCTGGGCCGATCGTCCAGGAGCGCAACGCGTGATATCCGTCCGACCACGCCGAGTTCGCCCACAGCAGCGCCCCCACCGCGGCCAGGAGAAGCAGCACGCCGCCCACCGCATCCTGGCGGAGCACGTCGCCGAATTGAGCTATCTTGCCTGTCTTACGCGTCGCCTCGTCGGAGGCAGGTGTCAGCGTCATATTGGAATCCATCAGGAACCTTTCGGGCACGTAGACAACAAACGTGCCGACCAGGCTTCCCGGCTCTCCGGGGCCAGGGTACCACGGCGCATGCGACTTCAAACGTCGACGTCGAGCCGTCGACCCCAGCTTATGCACTGTATCCCCCTGTCGCCCAACATCTTTCATCGCTCTCGCGGCCAACGGCATCTGCCGGTGACGCGCCTCCCAGGTATCCGGCGGCATATGTTGTCACGCCGCCGCCCCCGACAAAGAAGTGTTCGGAGCACCATCGCGCTATGGCATCGTTGAATCGGCACGTATTGCGAAGGGACCCCGATGACGGTTGAGCACTCACCCTCCGACGACGAACGGATCGTCGCCGCGGTGCACGACGAGGTCGCGCGCTGGGGGATCGATCGGTTCGACGTCGGCGCCATGGCGCATCGTCACGGCCTGGACATCGAGGCGATCCAGCAGCGCTGGCCCGATCCGGAGGGGCTGATCCTCGACGCCCTGGCGCATCGTCCGGGGGACAACGCTCCGCCGCCCGACACCGGGTCTCTGCAGACAGACCTGTGCGATCTGGCGATGCGGATGGCGGCGATGGTGACGTCCGACGCCGGTCGCAAGTTGCACGGCGGGCATCTCATCGGCGATACGCACGTCGCCAGTACGGAGGTGCGGAGATCCGCATGGCTGGCGCGCGCGGCGACGCTCGAGGAGGTCTTCCAGCGTGCGCGGCAACGCGGTGAGATGGCCGACGGCGTGGACTCTTTGACGGTGCTGGAACTGCTCTTCGCTCCGGTCAACATGCGCGCGCTGTACACCGGCATGCCCGTCGACGAGCAGTACTGCCGGACCGTCGCCGATCTGGTCTACCGCGCGGTTGCCGCGCGCTGATCGCCCCACGGGGACGCCGCGAGGACGTCCCAGAACGTGACGGCTGACCCGTTGATCGCTTCGTGGGCATGCGCCGGGAACGTGAACGGCGGCGCCTTCTGCGGGTTCGACCTGGTGCCCTCGGCGACCATGTCGAAGATCGCGTAGCCCAGGTCGTGGCGCGGCCAGGCGGCGTGAACGCGGTCCGCGAAGCCCGCCGAGAGCCGCGCCGCATCCATGCCGTTGATGTCCAAGCTGATCCCGTGGTGCACGACGGCGTGCTCGGTGCCGAAGCGATCGGCCAGGCCCACGCTGGTGTGCAGGGCGATCGCCTGCCATACCGTCGATGTCCGGTCGGCGGTCGCTCCGTGCTCATCCAAGAACCGCTTCGCGGCGTCGGCTCCGTCCACCTCGAATCGCTGGTCACCCTGACCGCGATCGGTGAGGCCGAGGTCATGCAGGACACAGCTCAGGTAGACGAGTTCGTCGTCGTAGTCGAGGCCGGCCCGTAAACCGTTCGCCGCGGCGAGCTCGCGCGCGAAGAGGTAGCTGCGGATGCAGTGGTTGGTCAAGACGGGTGGCGAGACGTCGACGACGAGTTGCCATGCGGCGGTGCAGATCTTGGTGTCAGGCAGATTCCAGGTGGTCATGGCTCAACAGTGCCTGGACCCCGGAGTCGCGACCAGTGGCCGGATGGTCAAGGTGCGCCGAGATCTGGTCAGGAAGCCGACGGATAGTCGGCCTCGCGTCCCCGAAAGGTGTTGCGGTACATCAACGGTGCCACGCCACTGAGGCGCCGGAACTGCTCTCTGAAGTTGGCCGCCGACGTGAAGCCGACGTCGCGACCGATCCGCTCGACGCCGAGTGACGTGCTTTCGAGCAACTCCTGAGCATGGCGGACCCGCACCCCCGTCACCCACTGCATCGGCGTCTGGCCGGTTTCGGCCTGGAACCGCCGGTTCAGCGTACGGATGCTCATCGCGGCACGTTCGGCAATCGCCGCGAGGGTGAGCTCTGTGTGCGCGTTCTGCTCGATCCATTCCAGGAGGTCGTCCAGCTCGGTGCGTTCGCCGATGGTGTTGGCGGGGAGCTGATTTCGGACGATGAACTGTGCTTGGCCGCCGCTGCGATGTACCGGAGCGACGGCGAGCTTCGCCGCGGCTGCTGCGATCGAAGCACCGTAGTCGCGGTGGACGATGTGCAGACACAAATCGAGGCCCGCCGACGCGCCGGCCGAGGTCAAGATCTGACCTTCGTCGACGTACAGGACGTCGGTGTCCAGATCGACGGCCGGAAATGCCGCCCGGAAGTGGTCCGCCGCCGCCCAGTGCGTGGTGGCGCGTCGTCCGTCCAGGAGCCCGGCCGCCGCCAGCGTGAACGCTCCCGTGCAGATCGATGCGATCTGGGTGCCCGCGTCATAGGCCGTGCGCAAGGCGGCGAGCACGTCGGGCGGAGTCTCGACGGTGACGTCGTGGCAGCCCGGCACGATGATGAGGTCGGCCTCGGGCAGGACGTCGAGGCCGTGGTCGGTGCCGATGCTCAACGGTCCCGCCGCCACCAGTGGTTCCGTCCCGCAGACCTGAACGGCATAGCCGTTTCCCCCGGTACGCAACGGAACTCGCTCGAAGACCTCGACTGCGAGGCTGAGGTCGTACGCGATCACGTCGGAGACCGCGAGGATGGCGACGGTGCGCATGGGGTGACTGTACAGCGCCCATGGCAAGATCTCGTTGCGAAGCCGCGATATTGACACTAGGCCCGGCGCCGGCCGGTCACGGCGGACTGCGGCAAGCGCCCTGCACGGGAATGACCGGTGAGCTCGTCGCCGTGAACGGTGACGTCGAACTCCAGCTTGAGCCGCATGGGTTTCGTCACGGTCTGCTTCCACGTAACCCGTTGACAGTCAGCGTCTTCAATGACGACGATGTCGGTCAGCGGCACGGTCTCCGACTTGCCGGACGCGGTCGCCGCGATCGCACCGTCCCGTGAGGCGAAGCGGTACACGATCTGCAGCGAGCCGACGGGTGTCTTGATCCGGACGTCCCAGTCGCCAAGAATGCCCACGCTCACACCGCCTGCGGCAGTCGGCCGCTGTTGGTCCACACGGTGCCGCGGCGCTCGTAGTCGAACATGGCCTCGACGGCCAGGGCGACGCGAGGACCGTAGCCGCGGTTGAGCAGATGCAACGCGAGGTCGAGACCCGACGTGACACCACCGGCGGTGACGAGGTCTCCGTCGTCGACGACCCTGGCGCGCACCGGAATCGCGCCCGTCGCGGCGAGCACGTCGACACCGAGGTGATGGGTGTTGGCGTGGCGGCCGTCCAGTAGGCCTGCCATCGCCAGGGCCAGCGATCCGCCGCAGACCGTCGCCACCGTGATCTCCGGATTGGCCATGGCTTCCCGTATCAGCGGCACCGCAGCGGTGTCACCGAACCGGGCGAGCAGCACGGGGATGGTGTCGACGCCGTCGTCCGGGTCGCCCTCGATCGGCCCGAGCGCGCCGGGCACGACGACGAAGCCGGGTTTGGTCGGATCGAGCTGACCCGTCGCCTGCAATACCAGGCCGCGCGTGCCGGGGTAGCCGCTCGCCCCTCCGGTGACCGGCCGCGGCCCTTCCGCGGACACGAGTTCGACGTGGAGCTCGCCTCCGACGGCGTCGCTACCGGCGACGAGGACCTCGTACGGGGCGACGACGTCGAGCGGGTCGAATCCGTCGAACAACACGATCTGCGCATCCATGCCGCCCATCGTGCTGCGGTTCGGCCGGCGTGGACAGCGACCATCGCGACAGGTTTCGCCGGGATCTTGCCAACCTGGGTTACCGCCGCATGAGCCCGCGAAGCCGCTCGGCCGCACCCGAACCCGGCACCGGAAGGTACGCCACGATCTGGATATTGGGTACGTCGACGGGGGCGACCTGGTGGTGTTCGAGCCGCAGCTCCCCCGCGACCGGATGCCGGAAAAGCCTCTCCCGCGACGTGAAGCGTTCGATGCTGGTGGCCTGCCACGCCTGTGCGAAGTGGGCACTCTCGGTCGAAAGACGTGACACCAGCGCGGTATACGACGGCTCCCCCACCCGCGTCCCGGCGTCGGCGCGGAACTCCGCGAGGAAGCGTCGGCTGTCGGTGTCCCAGTTCGGCAGCAGCTCGCGGATGGCCGGATCCATGAAGACGAGCCACAGCAGATTGCGGTCGGTGGCGGCCACGCGCTCGATGTTCGGGTACAGCGCGACGTAGGCGGCGTTCCAGGCGGCGATGCTCCAATCCGGTGCGAGCGCGAACGCGGGATAGCCTTCGAGCGCGTCGAGGAACCGCTGGATGTGCGCGGGCAGCGGACCGTCGGCCAGGGCCGGGTCGACGGCGTAACCGCCCAGCGCCAGCACGTACTCATGCTCGGCCGGTGAGAGGAGCAGCGCTCTTGCCACCGCGTCGAGCACCTGCTTGGACGGGTTGATGTCGCGACCCTGCTCCAGCCAGGTGTACCAGGTGACGCTCACCCCGGCCTGCACGGAGACCTCCTCCCGCCGCAGCCCGCTGGTGCGGGCGCGGGGTACGTCGGGCAGGCCGAGGTCGGAGCGGACAACCGCTTCGCGGCGCGCGCGCAGGAACTCGCCGAGGGCGAGCCGCTGCTGGGCGCGTTTGTCCATGTCGCCAAGGCTAGTACCGGCACTACCAGTATCAGCGCCGCCTTCCGGACCGCCGGGAATGGGACGAGCGTAGAGCCCATGCCCGAGTTGAGGTCTCGTACGGTCACGCATGGTCGGAACATGGCGGGGGCGCGCGCGCTGCTGCGCGCCGCGGGTGTGGACGGCGCCGACATCGGCAAGCCGATCATCGCCGTGGCGAACAGCTTCACCGAGTTCGTGCCGGGCCACACGCATCTGCAGCCGGTCGGGCGCATCGTGTCCGAGGCGATCAAGACCGCCGGCGGCGTGCCACGCGAGTTCAACACGATCGCCGTCGACGACGGCATCGCGATGGGCCACGGCGGCATGCTCTACTCACTGCCCTCGCGCGAGCTGATCGCCGACTCCGTCGAGTACATGGTCAACGCCCACTGCGCCGACGCGATGGTGTGTATCTCCAACTGCGACAAGATCACCCCCGGCATGCTGATGGCGGCGCTGCGACTGAACATCCCGACGGTGTTCGTCTCGGGCGGACCGATGGAGGGCGGCACCGCGGTGCTGGTCGACGGCACAGTGCGCACCCGGTTGAACCTGATCACCGCGATCGCCGACGCGGTCAACACCGAAGTGTCCGATCCGGACCTGGCGCGCATCGAGGAGTCGGCGTGCCCGACGTGCGGGTCGTGTTCGGGCATGTTCACGGCGAATTCGATGAACTGCCTGACGGAGGCTCTCGGCCTCGCGCTGCCGGGCAACGGTTCGGTGCTGGCGACGCACACCGCGCGGCGGGCGCTGTACGAGGACGCCGGCGCGACGGTGATGGACCTGTGCCGGCGCTACTACGACGAGGACGACGGTTCGGTGCTGCCGCGTGCCATCGCCAACCGGGACGCGTTCGACAACGCGATGGCGATGGACATCGCGATGGGCGGATCCACCAACACCATCCTGCATCTGCTGGCCGCGGCACGGGAAGCCGAACTCGACTACACGCTGGAGGACATCGAGAAGCGCAGCCGCGCGATCCCGTGCCTGTGCAAGGTGGCGCCCAACGGGCACTACCTGATGGAGGACGTGCACCGTGCCGGTGGCATCCCGGCGATCCTCGGTGAGCTGTGGCGGGGCGGGCACCTGCACGAGACCGTGCACTCGGTGCACTCGGCATCCTTGGCGGAGTGGTTGCGGCGCTGGGATATTCGCGGCGGAGCTGCCTCGGAGGAGGCGGTCGAGATGTTTCACGCCGCACCCGGTTGTGTGCGGTCGGCGTCGGCGTTCAGCCAGTCGGAGCGGTGGGACACGTTGGACACCGATGCCGAAGACGGATGCATTCGCGATGTGCGCCATGCTTATTCGGAGGACGGCGGATTGGCGGTGCTGCGCGGCAACCTGTCGGTGGACGGCTGCATCGTCAAGACCGCGGGCGTCGACGAGTCGATCCTGAAGTTCTCCGGGCCCGCCGTGGTCGTCGAGTCGCAGGAGGATGCAGTGGACGCGATCCTGGGCGGCAGGGTTCAGCCTGGCGACGTGGTCGTGGTGCGCTACGAGGGACCGAAAGGCGGCCCGGGGATGCAGGAAATGCTGTACCCCACCTCGTTTCTGAAGGGTCGTGGACTCGCGACGGTGTGCGCGCTGGTCACCGACGGCCGGTTCTCCGGCGGGTCGTCGGGATTGTCGATCGGCCACGTCTCCCCCGAAGCCGCCGCGGGCGGCACCATCGCGCTGGTCGAAGACGGCGATCTCATCACGATCGACATCCCGCACCGGATGATCCAGGTCGATGTCGCCGACGACGAACTCGACCGTCGCCGCGTAGCACTGGAGGCGGGCGGCGGGTATCGGCCACGCCACCGCGAGCGGGTGGTGTCGTCGGCGTTGAGAGCCTATGCGGCGCTGGCGCTCTCGGCAGACAAGGGCGCGGCGCGCGACGTCTCCGCGGTGTAATAAGTCCTTCTCGCGCACAGGGGCTCACCGCCGATAGCCTGTTTCTGTGAACCGAGTGCTCATCTTCGACGTCAACGAGACGCTGCTCGACATCGAGTCGCTGACACCGGTGTTCGAAGAGGCCTACGCGGATCCGACGGCGATGCGCGAATGGTTCGCCCAACTGGTGTTGTATTCGATGACCCTGACCGTGTCGAAGCAGTACGTCGACTTCTTCACCCTCGGCCGCGCCGTCGCGCAGATGCTGGCCGACATCCGCGGCGTCGACATCACCGAGGCTCACCTGGACCGGCTGGCCTCAGCCATGTCGCAGATGCCGGCACACCCCGACGTCGAAGACGGATTGCAGTCGCTACGTGCGCAGGGCTTCAGGCTCGTCACGCTGACCAACTCGCCGACGAATCCGCACCGGCCGAGCCCGCTCGACAACGCAGGACTCGGCGGCTACTTCGAGCGGCAGTTCAGCGTCGACCCGTGCCGGGCATTCAAACCCGATCCCGGGGTCTACCTCCAGGTCTGCCGCGAACTGGAGGTGCAGCCGGACGAATGCGTGATGGTGGCCGCGCACGTCTGGGACACGATCGGGGCTCAGGCGGCCGGCATGCGGGGCGCCCTGATCACCAGGCCAGGGAATGCGGTGCTGCAGGCCTCCGAGACCGTGCTGCCCCACGTCACCGCAACCGATCTCCAGGATCTGGCCCGCCAACTCGGCGACGCCTGACCGCGGGCACGCGGCCGGCCCCGGTGTCGCCCTCCCCAGCCGAAACACCAGAGACCGGCGCGCCTCCCCAGGCCCGCCCAACCCCTCGGTGTGCGTACCTTTCGACGGTTCTGCCGACCATAACCACGGTTATCGTACATAAACGACCGCGTTCTTGATGAACGAATGGGTTTCTCGAGATGGTCCGCAGGGTTAGCGCCCGGTGGCTCGAAAATCGCTGATGGGGTCGCCCTATACTTCGTGGCAGTACATGCAGAGGAGCCGCCGCATGGCCCAGCAGCTCGCGTCGGGGCGGCACGGTCTCAGTCGCGACGAAGTCGCCACCAACCAGAAGCAGCGGTTGTTCAAGGCGCTCGGCGAGGTGATGGGCACCAAGGGCTACAGCAACACCACGGTCGACGATCTGATCAAGCATGCCGGGGTGTCCCGCGCCACCTTCTACCAGCACTTCGATTCCAAGCTGGACTGTTTCATGGCCGGCTATGCGGGCATGCAGGGCTACGTCATCGCGGCAATCTTCGAAATACCCGCGACCGGCACACCGATGGAACGCTTCGCATCCATGCTGCATCGCTACCTCGGTTTCCTGGCCTTGGACCCGCCACGGGCGCGGCTGTACCTCCTCGAGGTCTACGCCGCCGGGCCCGACGCGATGCGCCGCCGGATGGAATTGCAGCAGGAGTTCGTGGACGGGGTGGCGAAGATCTTCAAGGCGCGCAGCAAAGCCGATCGCTTCGCGTGCCAGGCGCTTGTCGCCTCGATATCGATGCTCGTCACCACCGCGCTCGTCGACGCTGATCCCGAGGCGGTCCTCGCGTTAGAGAAGCCTGTCCTAAAGTTTGCCGAACGCGCGCTCGGTTCGTGCGCCATGTGACAAGTCACGTGTATTCCTTCTTCGCGCACAGGCTATTTGGCCATCGAGGCATTCATAGTTCACACTGGATCGATGTCAGAGCCAGTTCCCTCGCAGAGTCTGCGGGAGCGCAAGAAGGTGCATACGCGCCTGGCGATCCGCCGCGAGGCCTTCCGGCTCTTCGAGAAGCACGGCTACAGCAACACCACCATCGAGCAGATCGCCCACGCCGCCGACGTCTCGCCGCGCACGTTCTACCGCTACTTCGGTGTCAAAGAGGCGCTGCTGCTTTCTGACGACCAGATCTCCCCCATCGTGGAGGCTTTCGTCGCTGCGCCAAGCGAGATGACGATCGTGGAGGCGTACGCGTTCGCCGTCGGGAAAGTTTTCGGCGGCTTGACTCTCGAACAACGTGAGGACGCGATCGCCGGGCAGCGCATGCTGTACGACACCCCGGAGGCGTGCGGCATGCTCTACACCGCCTATGTCCGGATGATCGACCTGATCACCGAGGCGCTCACGGAGCGAACCGATGCGCCCGCAGAGGAAGCCGAACGACGTGTGATCGCCAGCGCGATCGTCGGAGTGCTGATCGGCGCCTCGCACAACACCCCACTGCCCGAGGCCGCGCTGCAGAGCGCGCTGAAGATCCTCGGCCGCCGCCTCTCCTGACTTCGCACCGCGAGCGCGCGTGTCTGCCCGCCGACACGCCGTGATCTTGCGTGCAAAAGC
Source organism: Mycobacterium bulgaricum (assembly GCF_041287165.2). Lineage (NCBI taxonomy): Bacteria > Bacillati > Actinomycetota > Actinomycetes > Mycobacteriales > Mycobacteriaceae > Mycobacterium > Mycobacterium bulgaricum. The sequence continues at coordinate 565,352 of NZ_JBGGKV020000002.1, forward strand.
GCGCCCTCGGCAGCGACGAGGGCGCGGTTTCGGATCGTCAGAGGCGTCGTAGTGTTCGGCGACAACAACTTTCACTGGTATGGCGCGGAATGCCGCGCCGCGGTCACCGCCTGCTAGTGGCCGCGAGCGACGGGTGATCGGCGGCGGGCGGGCCGCTTCCGACGCCGCTGTTCGTACATGGCTTGGTCGGCCCGATCGAGGACGGCGTCGACGGACCGTCCGTCGCCGGGCTGATGCGACGCGTATCCGATCGTCAACGAGACCTGCACCTGGCTGCCGTCGGACAAAGTGACTGGCGTGCTGTCGAATTGGTCCTTGATCCTGTCGGCGAGCAGACCGAGCCCGTGGTCCTCGACGGAGTCGGTCACGATCAGAAATTCGTCTCCGCCCCACCGCGCCACGAGGTCGTCATCTTCGACGGAGGCGAGAAGTCGAGCCGCCACTTCGACGAGGAGCTGATCGCCGGCATGGTGACCGCGGAGGTCGTTGACCGCCTTGAAACGCTCGATGTCACAGAACAACACGCCGTAGCCGTCGTTGTTCGCGTGCAGCTCTTCGATCCGGTTCCACGCGGCGGAGCGGTTGGCGATCTCGGTGAGCGGGTCGGTCGCTGCCCGGCGTGCCAGCTCGGCCTCGCGGACGCGGTCCGCGGTGACATCCACGATCTGCGAGACGAAGCAGCGCGGCCGGTCGCGTGGGGCGTGTACCAGCACGACAGTCAGGGCGCACCAGACGATGTGGCCGTCGGCGGCGATGTAGCGCTTGTCCATCCGGTACGAGCGCCGCTTGCCTTCCAGGCATTCGTTGACGAACATCAGGTCCGAATCCAGGTCGTCGGGATGGGTGATGTCCTGAAAGGTCATGTTCGACAACGTTCGTCGGCTGTAGCCGAGCATGGCCCGCAGTGCGCGGTTGGTGCGCAGGAAGGTGCCGTCGAGTCCGACTACGGCCATTCCGATGGGCGAATGGGTCAGCGCCAGCTCGAATCGCCGCTCCCCCAGCAAGTCGACAGCGGCGGGCTGAAGCGGCTCGGCGGGCGTCGCGGTGACGGCGGCGGCGGGAAAACCATGGGTGTGCGAGGTCGGCCGGCTGAGGTAATAGCCTTGGGCCCAGGGTATTCCGGCCGCGCCGATGGCGTCGAGTTCTCCTTGGCTTTCCACGCCTTCGGCGATCACGGCTGCGCCGATCTGACCGGCGAATTCGGCGATGGCCTGAGCGAGGCGGCGGCGAGCGTCGTCGACGTCGATGTGACGGGTGATCGATTGGTCGATCTTGACGAACTCGGGACCGAGCTCCAAAACGTGTGAGAACGAGGCGAATCCGGCGCCGACATCATCGACGGCGACCCGGATTCCCATGGCCCTGCAGGATTCGAGGACGTCGTCGAGGGCGGCATAGTTGGGAACGGCGGTATGTTCGGTGATCTCCAGGACGATGCGTGCCGAGTCGACGTCGGCGAGGATCTCCGCCCACGGGACGACAAGAGCTGCGGCCGGCGAGATGTTGATGGCGATGAAGACATCATCGGGCAGTTGGGGCATCAACGAGACGACGCGGACGACGATGGCCGTTTCGAGTTCGATGCCGACGCCGAGCTGGGCCGCCTGTTCGAAGAAGGCGTCTGGGCGGAAGGGTTCGCAGGGGAAGCGGGCGAGTGCCTCGACACCGACGACCTTGCCCGCCGCGACGTCGTGGATTGCCTGGAAGACGACCTCGAAATCGTGCTCCATCACGACGCGTCGGATGGCCCTCCGCTGGTCGGCCGTGTCGGCGCTGCGCACCGGTGACTCGATGAGGGTGCCGATCAGTTCGGCGACCTGCCTGACGAGCTTGAGGTCGTCGTCGCCGAGGTAGGGCTTGGCCTCCTGGCTGACGACGCAGACCATTCCGGACGATGTGCCGACCGCGCCAAGCACCGGCACGCCGACATAGGCGCCGAGGTTGTATTCGCGGGTGATGGGGAGGACGGCGGTGGTCCGGTTCGAGGACGTGTCGGGGATGACGGCGGGCAGTCGGCCGTCAATGACGCGGACGCAGTAGGTCTCGGAGAGCGGTGAACGCTGTCCGGGCGCGAGGCCCATGTTGTCGGTGTTGCCGTCGAGGACTTCGATGACCTGGGCGCCGTCGGTGAACGACGACAGCCAGGCGGCGTCCAGCCCGAGGCGCTGGCGCAGCACGCTCAGCAGCGTGCGTACCAGGTCAGCGGGGATTTCTGCTTGGTCATCCACAAGGCGCCCGCCCGCCTCATCGACCCACATAGCAAAACCATAAACCCGGTTATCACCGGCTCGCTGTGCAATGGGGGCACCGATGTGGTTACGAAGTTCTAAGACAAGATCGGCAATTCAGCCTGCATCAATCTGTTTCAGTGGGGCTCGGCTGCGCGACAGAACGGGCACGGACGTCGCCGAGCGGCCGTCGGCCGGGGCAAATGCCTGTCAGGCTTGGTCCTCACGATGGAGAGAATCATCCGCTGCGACCGCCTCCTTTGGCGGCGTAGAGCGCGGCGTCGGCACGGTTCCACAGCTCCGCGAGGTCGGCGGTGCCGCCAGGCTGGGCCGCAGTGCCGATGCTGGCGTCGGGCGCGAGCTCCTTCGCCGCGCGGACGAACCGGTCGACGATCGCCGTGTCGCGCGTCGCGATACAGGCGGCGAATTCGTCACCGCCCAGCCGCGCCAGGAGCGCCCCTTTGGGGAGCACGGAGGCCCACCGTTCGGCGCGCTCGACGAGGTGCGCATCGCCGGCAGTGTGGCCGTAGGTGTCGTTGATCGACTTGAAGGCGTCGAGGTCGATCGCGATGACCGTGACGGCGGTCGCCGCGGACCGAGACCGCGCCAGGAGGTCGGCGCATGCGATGTCCCAGCCGGCTCGGTTGAGCAGCCCGGTCAGTGGGTCGGTGCATGCTGCGGCCATCAGGCCACGGGCGACGAGGCCGAAGGCCTCCGCCGCACCAATGATGGCGATGGGCACGATGAAGTAGGTCGTCGCCGCCTTCGGAGCCGGTGCCACCGCGAGGGCGACCGTGCAGGCTGCTGTCAGCGAAAGGATCAGCGCCCAGGCAATTTTCGGCCTGTAGAAAGCGCGCAGATGCATGGCGAGGAACATCGCGGCCATCAGGCAGGAATACTCGGCGACGATCAGCCGATGAAACGCCATCACCGCGGGTGTCGCGATGATCGCGGCGAGAATGGCGGGGAGCGGCCGGTTGGGTTGGCGCGCAAGGTAAACGAGTGCGGCGATACCCAGTACGACGGCGACGATGCCGCCGATGGGGTTGGCCAGCGTCGCGTTCTCGCGAACGGGGAACAGTGTGAAGGCCACGCCGGTGGCGTAGAGCGCGGTGGTGGCGATCAGATAGATCTGCAGCGGACGGATCTGGGCGACCAGCATCCGGCGTCGACCGGGGCGCCCGCCGACGGGACTGAGCGGGTACACGCCGCTAGCTCTTCAGGGTGAAGCCGAACACCTCATGAGCATCCCAGAAGTGCAGTCGGTACGCGGCGGGGCCCCGCTCAGTCGGCAAGCTTGAACCCCAGCACCGTCACCCACTGGGCGGGGTCGGGCTCGGTCGCGGGTCCGGTCTCGAAGATCTCGACGCGGCCGGCCCATTCCTCGCCGTCGTCACTCGAGGTCGAATCCCAGCGCAGGTCCTGACCAGATGCCCAATCGAGCAGCCGCGCCGTGGCGTCCATCAGCCCGTCGAAGTGGCCGCGATGGGTGGCGACGGCGTAGCGCCCGCCGGGCAGCGTGTCGGTGGAAACCGCATCGTCTTCGGGTAGCGGCGTTGCGATCGGAACGCAGGCCTCGATGTGCAGTTCGCGGTCCATGTCGATGACGCGGTAGCGCAGAAAGGGCGCACCGGTGGGCTCGAGCCCGTGGCGCAGGACGGCGTCGAATACCTCGGGGAAGCGGTCGGCGATGGCGCTGACCTGGTCCATGGTGACGGCGCCGCCGACGAAGGCGTACAGCTGGGGCTCGCGATTCTCGATGGTCGGTTGTTCAGTCGTCATACGTGTGTTGACCGTGGGGGTACTCGAAAGTCATCACGGCGTGAAGTCCGCAAGGAAGCACACTGGAACGACCGCGCCGCGAGCCACACAAGCGTTCACGGCATCAACGAAGCTGACACCTATTGGGCAGTCCATGCGAAGGTGGAGAACCGCGAGAGCGCGTAACTTTCGGCGGGTTCGATCGTGCGGTACCGGCGGACGCTACTCAAATAGCGCTCAGCCGCCGCAAACCACTTTGGGAATCGGGTCGTAGCGCACGGTATGGGATTCCGTCCGCGTCTCCCCGGTCGCGATGTCTGTCAGCGTGCGGGTGTCGGTGATCGTGAAACCGGGCGCACCACCGCTGGCACTGCACGATTCACCGTCGGGGATGGTGATGGTGCGCGGACTGGTCGGCGCGGACCGCGGACTCTGCGCCGAGGACACCTCATAGCGTTTGATCCCCACCAGGCGGACGGTGACCGATCCCGACGTCCACACCGTCTGGATTTGCACCGGCGTGGTTCCGTCGTTGCGGAACTTGACGTCGATGACGTCCCCGAAGACAGTGGCCTCGCGGCCCGCCGGATACCGGCTGATGTAGTAGCTATGCTCCTGGTGCTCAACAAGTTCCATGCCGGCAAAGTACGCGGCGTTGAACAGCGTGGTGGCCACCTGGGACACGCCGCCGCCGACACCGCTGTCGGGTCGCCCGTCGAGGATGATGCCGGCCTCGACGTACCCGTTGGCCGCGTTGCGCGGATTGGTGGCGCCGTTGAGGCTGAACGTCTCCCCCGGCGCGACGACGACGCCGTCGATCGCCCCGGCGGCGCGTCTGATGTTCACGCCCGAGTCGCCCGAGAAGCCCGACGTCTGGAACTCACCGATGACCTCTACGGGCCCGAGCGCGTCGAGCTCCGCGGTAGTGAAGGTCGCCGGCTCGTCGACGTAGACGGCGGCGATGTCGCGCTCGTCGCTGCTCGTGAGCGCGTCCATCAGGTCGGCGAACGTGGCGTCATAGTCGATGCGTCGGCCGTCCTGGGACGGCACCTTCGCCGGCGGCGACGCCCCGAAGTCGATGGTGGCGTTGCGCAGCGGCGTGTCGGACGTGGCGAGCTGGGGCCGGGCAGCGTCGGTGACGACGTTCTCGTCGACGGTGGCCACGATGTCGCCGTCCTCGACGTCGAAGGACAGCGCCGCGACGATCACGTCCTCGGAGATGACGGCTTGGGCGTCGTCGTCGCCGTCGATGACCAGAGGTGCGGAGACGGCCGGCGAGGCGATGTCGTCGATCGCGGCCTGCACGTCGGAAGTGGTTGTGCTGGGCCGCAGTTCGAGGATAGGGAGGTCAATGGTGCTGCCGGAGGCCCAGTCTCGTTTGAGAAGTGCTTGGGACGCGTCGACGTCGAGTTGGCGGCCGTTCTGCGGGTTGACGCCGACGGGCTCGCGGCCGTCGAAGCGTACCGACCCTTCGACAGGGTCCTTCGCGATGGCGGCGCCGAGCTGGTCGAGGGCGGCGGTGAGTGCGGCGTCGTCGGCGGTGGACACGACGCCGATCTCGCGGGTGGTGAACAGCGATGTGATTCGGGTGATCGGGTTCAGCGGCTGGTCGCCGGCCTGCGCGACGGTGGCGGCCCAGTCGACCGAGAGGCCCGCCGCGGTCGGGTCGATCTCGCCGCCCTCGTCGCCGAGCGTAACGGAGACGGGCTGGGTCGCGCGGGGCGTGACGTCGGCGCGGAGGCGATCCTCGGCGTCGCTGAGTTTCATCCCGCCGATCGGCACGCCGGCCGCGGTGACGCCGCGCGGTACGCGATCGGAGCTGAGGAGCAGATCGCCGAGGTAGACGCTCGCGAGCAGCGCAAACGGCGCGGTCAGCAGGAACCACAGGAGGCGGAATCGCCGGGGCTTGGAATGCCTGGTACCGGGGATGACCTGGGGGTGCGCTTTGCCGCCCGGGGGTCCCGGGGTGTGCCCTTCGAACGGCATTCGACTTCGTACCTCGCTGGCTTGCTCCGCGCGTCAGCAAACACGCCGTAAGCCAGCTTATCGACTGACGGCGATTCGTGCCGTGGGGCGATCTAGACGGTGCCGGCGGCCGCCACCCATCGTCGATCACAGCAGTGTGTGCTTGGGTGGTCAAACGGGTGTCCGTGTCGCATTCGAGTCGCGCCGTCCGGCCACCTGGACAATCTCGCTCGGCACTGACGTCGCGCCGCGAATGCCTGCCCGCACCAAACAGATTGATGGCAGACGAAATCCGAAGAACGGCAGCCGGCGGGCCGTCGTCGCGGCGAGCGAGAACTTTTGTCGCAGCTAGTTATTGGTCGGTGGTGGTGGTTGGAAGGGTGTGTACCACCGCCAGTAGGCGCGTTCGCCCAGTGGCCCTCGACAGGGCTCGACAACGGGTGCCGGCTCGGTGGGCGGCCGGGCCAGCGGACCGTGGGTCAGGACATCGCCGTCGCTGTCAGTGACCACGAGGGTATCGGCGGTCCCGGTGATCGTGATTCCGCCGCGGTGATGTTCGCGATGGTGTTGTGGGCACACCAGCACCAGATTCCACAGCTCCGTGGGGCCGCCGTCTTCCCAGTGCTGAATGTGGTGGGCGTGCAAACCGCGGGTGGCGCCGCAGCCCGGCACGACGCAGCAGCGGTCACGGTGTTCCAGGGCGCGACGTAGCCTGCGGCTGATCGTGCGAGTGGTCCGCCCCGCTCCGATCAGCTGACCGTGGCGCTCCAACCACACCTCGCAGGTCGCGTCGCACAGCAGCAAGCGGCGATCAGCGTCCGAGAGCACCGGACCCAAATGCAGAGCAGCGGAATGCTTTTCCGGGTCGAGGTGCACGACCACTGTGGTGTGCGCCCCGTGTGGCCGGCGGGCCACATCGCTGTCCCATCCGGCCTCGACGAGGCTCATCAACGCGTCGACCCGGTTCGGAAATGGCGGCGCCTGATCTCCTGTGGCCTCGCCGTGGTCACGCGTCCACTCGGCACTCACCTTGTCATGGTGCGATTGCACTGCGGCGTCAAACTTCGCGGCCTCCACCCGCGGTAGCCGAATGCGGTAGGTGGTGTGCTCACCGTCCTCAGTCCTGATGAACTCGCGCCGCGGTTCGGGCTTCGACTCGGACTCAGGCTGGGGTTCAAGTTTGACCGCGGTCCGCAACTGGGCGACCGTTGCGACCGCGGCTAATTGGGCATAGTGCGCGTCGGATCCGTCGGCTGCCCGCTCCGCGATGACACCCACTTGGTCCAGCGACAGCCGTCCCTCGCGCATCCCCTGCACACAGCGCGGGAACGCATCGAGGCGGCGCGCGATCGCGACGACGGACTCCGCATTGCGCGGCGCCACGCCGGTCTTCCACGCCATCAACGCCGACACCGAACGCGCGCCGGTCACGCCGGCCAATTCATCCCGGTCGATCTCGGCAGCGATCTCCACAATCCGACCGTCGATAGCATTGCGCTGCCCCGTCAACTCCGCCAGTTCGGCGAACAACAGCTCAAGACGCTCCTTCGGAGCCAAAGAGGTTGCCGTCGCGGACATAACGCCATTCTGCCGAAGGGGTCCGACAAGAAGGGGCTACCGCACTCAAGAACGGTCAGTAACCGCCAGCTCGTGAACGATCCGCTGCGTCCGGAACAGTTGTAGGGCAAGCGATCCGGTGTTGTAGGGCAGGTCGTACTTCTCGAACAGGGCGCGTACGCGGACGCTGATCTCGGGCAGTCGCCGACTCGGCAGATCCGGGAACAGGTGGTGCTCGATCTGGTAGCACAGGTGACCGCCGGAGATGGCGAGCAGCGGGCCGGCCTCGAAGTTCGCGGTCCCGAGCATCTGGCGCAGGTACCACTCGCCTTTGGTTTCGTCCTCGACGACGGTCGGGTCGAAGTACTCGGCACCGCCGGGGATGTGTCCGCAGATGATGTTCACGTACACCCAGAGGTTGCGGACCACGTTGGCGGTGAAGTTGGCCGCCAGGGTGCGACGCCACCGGCGCAGGCTCAAAGCGGGAAAGAACACGTAATCCTTGCCGAGTTGGCGGAAGATTTTGCCGCGCAGCTTGCGCTTCGCGGCCCCGACAGCTGCGGGTGTGTCATCGGCGTCCCGCTCGGCGCGGATCCCGTGCACCGCGATGCCCCACTCGAAGGTGGCCGCCAACACCAGGTTTCGCAGTGGAGTGAGCAGCAGCTGCCAGCGCCAGGGTTGCTCGTCGGTCACGCGCAGCCAGCGATAGCCGATGTCGTCGTCCATGCCGAGCACGTTGTTGTAGACGTGGTGGCGGTAGTTGTGCGAGTGCCGCCACTGCGCCGAATACCCGACCATGTCCCACTCCCAGGTGTTGGAGTGAATCTCGGGGTCGTTCATCCAGTCCCACTGGCCATGGGAGATGTTGTGACCCAGCTCCATGTTCTCCAAGGACTTCGCGTAGGCCAGCGCCGCGGTTCCGAGCAGCCAGCCTTTCTTGGAGCGGCTGCCGGCGATGATCAGGCGCGCCGATACGTCGAGGGCGCGCTGGAAGGCAATCACCCGGCGGATGTAAGCCGCGTCCTTCTCGCCGAGGGACTCTTCGATGTCGCGGCGAATCGCGTCGAGTTCGTCGGCAATGGCCTCGACGTCGTACTTGCTCAGACGGGTATAGGCGGAGACGTCGGCGATCGCCATCAGGGGGTGTCCTCGGGTGGGGTGCGGCGGTACTGCGGCGCATCCGGGCCACCGCGAGATCAGACCGCAGCGTAAAGGCTGGGAGTTGACTGTGGGTAATCGCGGTTCGATGACCCGGGAAATGGTGACGCGGATCACGCCTGGCACCTGCAGCGTGAGGGCGAATTAGCGACAAGACCCCCTCGCAAAGGCTTTTAGGCTGGAAGCGACTCGGTGACCGACCGCACGAGGAAGCTATGCAACCCCTGAGAGCAGATCTTGACGTCGCGTTCGACATCTCGCGCTCGGTGAGCAACGAGGCCGTCGAACTTCATGACCAGCTTGTGGGCTTAAAACGAGACTGGGACAACCTGGCGCGAGGGTGGTCAGGAACGGCGTCGTCAGCGTATGCGCCCCTGTGGGAGCAGTGGCTCGAAGGCGCAACCATGCTCGTCGACACCCTCGAAGAGCTAGCACACAAGCTCGCAGTCACCGCCGGCGAGTACGCCGATCAAGATGCTCAATCGGCGTCCGTGATCTCCTCGGTCGCGATCGAACGTCAGCTCTGATGCGGTACCGGGTTGAACTTGCGGAGCTTCTCGCCTTCGTCGACCGCCTACAGGCCTTCGAGTCACGCGCCGAAGCCAGCGCAACCCGCGTGGATGAACAGGTCGCAGCGCTGCACAACACGTGGTCGGGTGATGCCGCAGACGCGCATCGGACCCGCCACCAGGACTGGATGGACGCAGCCACACAGATGCGTGACGCGCTCGCACAGCTTCGCGCTGCCGCACACAACGCGCACCGCAACTACACCGACGCCGCACAACTCAACGTGGACATGCTGAGGTGACTGAGCAGGACGTCGATCCCGACACGTTCTACGCGGTCGGGAAAGGCCTGTACGAGAAGGCGGGCAAGCTCTACGACGCCTTCAGCGTCAACGTCACCCTGCTCGGTGAAACCGGATCGATGGCAGGGACGGACGAAGCGGGAACCGCCTGGGCGGCGTCATACGATCTGCGCGCAGCTGAAATCCTGTGCGCTGTCAACGATCTCACCAAGGCAATGGAAAACTACGGCGGGGTCGTCATCCAAGCGGGCCACAACCACGCGATCGCGGAACACAATGCGACACCAGGCAATCGAGGCCCTGCGCCTGCCATACCACCGGAGCCTGCGAGTACGGCGGGTGTGCTGTCCACTCCCCCGTCTGCGGGCGGCCCGGGGTCCGGGCTTCTCGACAACGTCGGATTGATGGCGCAGGTCGGTGTCCCGGTGCCCGATGGTGACACCGACAAGGTGTCCAAGGCTGGGGATGCGTGGGATCGCCTCGCCACGGTGTATCAAACGACAACGGTTGCAGAGGGACTCGGTGTCGATGCTCGTGCGTTCAGTGACACCAAGTCGCCTGAGGTCGAGTACATCGTGCGCGATCTTGAGGAACTGCAGAGTGCGACGTCGTCGGTGTTGGACGCGTGCGCGGAGTTGGCGCAGTCATGCCGGGACTACCGCTCTGCGCTAGATGACCTGCGCACGCAGCTCGAAGGCATTCTCGAAGACTTGGCGGTCGAACTTGCGATCACCGCGGCGGTGGGCGTTGCGGCGTCGTTTGTGTCGTTCGGCGCGGGCGCGGTCGCGGCGACGGCCAAGGCCGCGCATTCGGTGACGCGATTCGCGCGCATCATCGCCGATGCTGTTGCGGCTTGGAAGATTTCGAAGAACATCAGCACGGGTGTCAAGCGCGCTCAAGACATCGTCGGGGTTCGTACCAAGCTCCAGCGGATCAAAAATCTGGGACGGAAGAACAAGCCCGAGGAGAAACCTCCTGTCGGGCCGGGCGTAAAGCTTGTCGACGAGACACCCTTGACGACGCCTCGATCGCAGGTCGAGAAGAAGTTCCACCACGCCAAAGATTTTGGAGTAACAGAATCGCGAGGCAAGGCTGGCTTTGAGAGCTTCGAACGAGCAGTTCGATCTCACGTTGATGACCCCGCGACAGTCCACATCAACGGCACGTATAGAGGCGACTCAGCGATCATTAATTACAATCCAAACTCAGGCTTGGCGGTCATCCAGAAGCCGTCGGGCGAATTCGTCAGCGGCTGGCGCCTGGCACCTGAACAGATAAACAACTTACTTCAGCGAGGATCCCTCCGATGACGCTCAGGAATGATCGACTTCCCGATATCACATCGCACATCGAACTGATCGACCGATTCCTTGACGGTTCGATCGCCGCCCCGGAGTTTCAGTTGTCTTTTCTCGAAGCGATTAAGTCCGAACCCCGAATATTGGGCGACCCGGTCTTCCCAATACTTCAAGAGTTGTTCGAGGACGCTGACGCCTACGTCGAGTACCCCCACCTTCGCGACGCGCCCGATGATCTCGACGATGAACAACTGCACGAGTGCGCCAGTCGTGCTCGGCAGGCACTCAGAGACCTCGGATACGCGTAGCGCCTCCGTGCGTCGTCTGCGGGAACGCCTGGGTTGGCCTACCTAGCGGATCTAGAGGAGGAGTCCGATGAGAAGCAGCTTTCACTTTCTCGACGCCAACGCGTGCGATCTTCTCAATGATGTTCTGAGCCGCCGTGACCCCGCTTTACACGAACGCGTTCGACGATTGGACACCGTGTCGGCGTCAGATGCGGAGCTGATTATGGCGGCACTGAGTGACGAGCTCACGAACAATCTCGACGAAGAGTGGGAACCAAACGAGTACGGACGAACCGTCAGCTCGTTGATGGCCGCGTTCAATCGCGCTCGCATTGCGGAATGGCCGTGACAGGGCGGGCAGTATGGCGGCCGATCTCCGCAGACGAGAAAGCCGTCATCCGAACCATCCTGTCCCGAGCCGCAATTCGCGGCGCCCGCGTTCTCCTAGACCAGCTCGACCGCGCAATGGTGTCGCATTCAGCAGAGTGGGTTCTCCACGTGACGGTCCCAGACACCCGACAGGGTTCTCCGTTACCGAACGGGCCGATTCCCGCACGCTCGTTCGTGTCGAGTAGCGCGACGTATCACGGCTCATCGTCTGGATTACCGATGGCCGCGTGTCGGGGTTGGAATACGCCTGGATCGGCGCGAAACCCCCAACCCGATGGCCGAGGCCCGATGAGATCGACGTCGTGACAGAAACGGGCGGGATCGGAACCTGAGCCCATGATCGACTACACAGCTCTGCCCAGCCTCGCCGGCGTCTATCTGGAAGACAGCTACGTACTGGAGATCATCGAATGCCGGGATCGATTGGTCTTCAACCTTGATGCAGTCTTGACTCCAGAGCACCCCGCCTACCATTCCCCTCTACCGGGCGAGCACTACTGCTACACGGCTGCGAGCCTTGTCTTTCCCGATGTTGGACACGTCGAGTGGGTGAACAGGTCGGCGTGTCGCTTCACCGACGCGACCGGCGCGATGGATTTGGGAAACATCGACTCGCTCACGGTAGAGGGCAACCTCTATGCGGTAGAGGGTGATTGGGGCATGGTACGGATCCAGAGTTCACCACCGCGGATCGACCTTAAGGTGTAGGCGTGGCACCGGTAGATCTCGAACTGAACGGCCGACGGGTGCAATCGGTCCTGATCGAAAACTCCGTCGTCTTCGAGCTTTCTGGGGGCTGCTTCATAGTGATCCAGTCGCGGATGAGGATCGAACGCGCGACTGGTGCAAGGACTCTGTTCGCCGAGGAAGACCCAGACGAGGAACTCCAGCCGATTCGTGAGCTGGTGGGATCAACCATCGACGAAGCGACGGTGGATCCCGCCGGCGCGCTCCGTGTTCGTTTCAGCGACGGAACACGCTTGCAGGTGGAGCCTGACGACGCCTACGAGGCGTGGAACGTGTCAGGCCCGAATGGCGCGCTGACCGTCTGCACACCCGGCGGCGCGTTGGCGACGTGGAGTAAGAACAACCAGCGCATCTGACACGGTGTCGGCAGGCAACTACCCGCGCCTCACCGGAGGTCGTCGAAGCCGACGACCTTGCCGCGATTGATCGAAACCCAGTCCCTGGCCTCAAAATATGAGCGGAACGTCTCGGCGATCGCCTGCTTGTCGGAGGCGGTCTTCGGTCGCTGCAGCTCGTAGAGGTGCGGGAACTCCGTCCACGCGATGACGGCATCCCACAGTCGCAGTCCGCGTCACCGGTCGGCGGGTCGATGAGCACCGGGCCGAACAGGCACTGCCCGTCGGGGAAGAACAGCGTGGGCACGCCGTAACCGCCGGCATCGACGACGCGGTTGTGATCGTCCATGACCTCGTCGCTGGTGGTCGGGTCGGCGATCGCCTGGTCGACCAGCTCCGGATCGAAGCCCAGTTCGTCGAGAAGGTGTCGCGCGACAGCCTTTTCGTGCGGTTTGTGTCCGTCGACGTGCAACGCCCGCGCCGCCCGTTCGTACCACGCGTCGACGGCGGCCATCGACTGCCGGCGCAGCAGCGCGCCGATGCGCATCATCGACCAGCCGTAGGACCACTCCCGCTCCCAAGGGTGCTTCTTGCCCTCCTGGTGGTTGATCTCCTCGAGGCTGAAGAAGCGCCAATTCACCTGAAGGCCGTTATGGTCGCGCACCGTGCGAATCCACCGCGACGTCTGGTAGGCGTACGGGCACATGACGTCGAAGTGAAAATCAACGGCCACAGGGGGATTCGTCACATCGTGAACCTCAGGTTGCGGGCGGCACGGTCGCCGAGTTCGTCGTCGCCGGTCCAGCTGATCTTCCCCGCATCGATTTGTTCCTGCGGATCGATGCGCCCGCAGGCGAGTTGGATGAACGTCGTCGAATCGGTGGTCACCACGACGTCGGGGTCGGCGAGGTGGTCGACCTTGGCGGCTCGCCCGTTGACGGCGACGTGCAGTTGGCGGGTGAGCGGCCCGGTTAAATCAAAGGTGATGCTCTTGCCGTCGGGAACCCCGATCTTCTTCCCAACGATGTAGCCGATCGAGTTTTCGATCTGCGCCAACGACAGCTCCGCGCCGACACCCGAATCGTCCGCCGTCCGCCCGAGAGGCGTGGTGATGTCGCGCTCGTGGACCCAGAAGTCGAAGACGCGGATCGCCAGGAAGCCGCCGTAGGTTCCGGGACCGACGGGCGTCCAGGAGGGCCGGCGGAAGTCGTCATCGGTCAGGGCTGCCAGGTCGCGACGCCGCGCGTCGAACACGCCCCGAACCTTGTCGAGGTAGGGCGAGGAGTCGGCGAGGAACTCTCCTGCGCGTTCGAACGACGGCGGCGTGGTGTCGTCGTCGGGGAGCCAGCCCGTCATGGCGGCCTCGATGCTGGCGACGTGGTCGACGACACCGCGGACCGTCCAGTCCGGGCACAGTGACTGCGTCTGCCATTCGTCATCGCTGAGGTCAGCGCAGAGTGCTTCGTAGGTGTCGAAGCAGTGCTCCAACGCGCCGCGTATCTCCGCGGGGCTGGTGATGTCGGGGCTTCCCATGCGCGATCTCCTTCGGTGTGAGCATGGGCAGTCTGCCACTTTCGGCGCACCGCCTCGGCAGATTGGTGACCACTGTGCGCCGGTGCGTTACACCTCGACGAGTAGTGGGCACAGCGCCTCGCGAAGAGAGATGCCGAACGATTCGGCGATCGGCTCCTCGGGTAACCGGGCACCGGGACGGAACAGCCGGCCGCGATGTGGCGGATCGGCAGGACGCCACAAGCGGGAAAGACCGGTAACAGCCACGGTGAGGATTCGACACATGGCCACTCCCGAAGGACAACCATTGAACCCGTCCGTCGACACTGCTCCGAAACCCTCGGAACCCGCCAAGACCGCGCTGCTCGGCGCGATGTTCTTGATGGCGACCAGTGCGGTCGGCCCGGGCTTCATCACCCAGACCACGGAATTCACGGTCGAACTCGGCGCGGCGTTCGCCTTCGCAATCCTCGCGTCGATCGTCATCGATTTCGCGGTGCAGATGAATGTGTGGCGGGCGATCGGGGTGGCGGGGATCCGCGCCCACGAACTCGGCAACAAGGTCCTCCCCGGCATCGGCTACGCCCTCGCCGCGCTGGTGGTCGTGGGCGGGCTGGTCTTCAACATCGGCAACACCAGCGGCGCGGGATTGGGCACCGACGCGATGTTCGGACTCGACCCCCGCATCGGCGGCGCGGTCTCCGCGCTCATCGCGATTGCGATCTTCCTGAGCAAGCGGGCCGGCATCGCCCTCGACCGGATCGTCGTGGTTCTGGGCGTCGCGATGATCGCGATGACCGCCTACACCGCAATCGTGTCGCGTCCCCCGCTGGGGGAGGCACTGCGTAACACCGTGCTGCCCGAGCAGATCAGCTTTCTGGCGATCACCACGATCGTCGGCGGAACCGTGGGCGGCTACATCACCTACGCCGGCGCCCATCGCCTCCTCGACACCGGCATCACCGGGCCACAGAACGTCGGCCGCATCACGACCGGGTCGATGTACGCCATCATCGTCACCGGCATCATGCGCGCGCTGCTGTTCCTGGCCATCCTCGGCGTGACCGCCGGCGGGGTCAGCCTCGCCAGCGACAACCCCACCGCGTCGGCGTTCGAATACGCCCTCGGCGCCGCCGGCGGAATCATCTTCGGCGTCATCCTATGGGCGGCGTCCATCACGTCGGTGATCGGCGCCGCGTACACGTCGGTGTCGTTCCTGACCAAGTCGACCACCCCGCGCCGCAGGCAGAACATCCTGACGGTCGGATTCATCGCCCTCAGCGCCGTCCTGTTCGTCATCCTCGGCGCCGCACCGGTGACGCTGCTGGTGTTCGCCGGCGCCTTCAACGGCCTCATCCTGCCGATCGGGTTCACCGTGGTGTTGTGGGTGGCCTGGGTGCGCCGCGATCTGCTGGGTGGTTACCGCTATCCGATGTGGCTCAAGGTCGTCGGCCTGGTTGTGTGGTTGCTGACGCTGTACCTGGGCTGGAACTCGTTGAGCGGCCTGTCCGCTCTGTGGAGCTGACCGACCAGCATGGGAAACCGAACACTGCAATGAGTCCCGACGAGAGCATGACCTCTCCTGCGGAGGGGCGACGGCGTTTTCGTGACGGTCTCGTGACCCCGACCGCCGGCTGGTCGGCCGGATATGCGCAGGCGAATCTGATTGCGGTGCCTCGCGACTACGCGTTCGATCTGATGCTCTTCGCGCAGCGCAACCCAAAGCCGTGCCCGGTCCTCGACGTGCTCGAAGCGGGCCAATACGCGGGTCCGCTGTTAGTCGACGGCGACATCCGGACCGACATTCCGGCCTACCGCATCTATGTCGACGGCGAACCCGTCACCGAAACGACCGACGCCACGGAGTACTGGACCGACGATCTGGTCGCGTTCCTGATTGGTTGCAGCTTCAGTTTTGAAGCGGCACTGCTGGATTCGGGCATTTCCCTGCGCCACATCGAAGAGGACGTCAACGTGCCGATGTACCGGACCGACCGGCCGTGCCGCTCGGCGGGGCGGATCAGCGGCCCGCTGGTGGTGTCGATGCGGCCCCTGCCGCCGGAGCAGGTGGCCGACGCCGTGCGCATCACGTCCCGCTACCCGTCGGTGCACGGCGCCCCGGTGCATGTTGGCGATCCCGCGGGGTTGGGCATCGCCGATCTGTCCGCGCCGGACTACGGGGACCCGGTGAGCATCCGCCCCGGGGAGATCCCGGTGTTCTGGGCGTGCGGGGTTACCCCGCAGGCCGCGGTCATGCAGTCCCGCCCACCGCTGGCCATCGGTCACGCGCCGGGCCACATGCTGATCACCGATCTGCGGGACAGTGAGCTCGTGGTGCCGTAGGGCAGGGGAACATGTTTCGCCGCGCCCCGCGTTGTGCGTCCCATGAAGGCAATCACCTACTCCCGCACGGGCGACAGCTCGGTTCTCCGACTGCACGACCATGAGATCCCCGACCCCGACGCCGGGCAGGTACGGGTGCGCATCGTGCTTTCCGGTGTCAACCCCACCGATTGGAAGCACCGGAAGGGCGCCGGACCGGGTCAGCAGCTGGAGTTCCCCGAGGTGGTGCCTCACCATGACGGCGCCGGAGTGGTGGACGCGGTCGGTGACGGTGTCACCGACTTCGCGGTGGGTGACCGAGTCTGGGTGTTCATGGCCCAGCACCAGGGTCCGGACGGTACGGCCCAGGAGTACGTCGTTCTGCCTGTCGCGTCGGTGGTCCCGCTGCCCGATGCCGTCGGATTCGACGTGGGGGCGAGTCTCGGGGTGCCGGCGATCACCGCACACCGCGCGCTCACGGTGGCTGAGGGCTGGCCGTCACGGCTGGCGCCCGGAACGCTCGCCGGCGCGACGGTACTCGTTGCGGGCGGCGCCGGGGCGGTCGGCCACGCCGCCATACAGCTGGCCCGGTGGGCCGGTGCGCGCGTCATCACCACGGTCAGCACTCCGGAGAAAGAGGCGCTGGCGGCCTCGGCGGGCGCCCACCACATCGTGAACTACAAGACCGGTGACACTGCCGCGGCCATCCGCGAGGTCGCGCCAGACGGGGTCGACATCGTGGTCGAGGTCGCCCCAGGGCCGAACGCCGCGCTCGACGCGGCCGTGCTGTCGAACCGGGCGACGATCTCGATCTACGCCAACGACGGTGGCGCCAGTGTGGAACTCGACATCATCGCGAACATGTGGGTGAACGCCCGCTACCAGTTCCTCGTGCTGTACACCGTCGGCGAGGTCGCGCTGGCGAACGGCCGCGACGACGTAGCCGCTGCGGTCCGCGACGGGGCGATGGAGGTCGGCGAAGCCAACGGGCTTCCCGTGCACTACTTTCCGCTCGGGCAGACTGCGGCGGCGCACGACGCAGTCGAGAGCGGAGTGACCGGCAAGGTGCTCATCCGGGTGAGTGAGTAGCGGATCGGCTGGGCCCCGATGCAATCGCCGATAGGAATGACGGACTGGGCACCAGTCGTTCTCGATAACTCCTATGCGGGTCTTGACCCATGCGAAGCTGAACTTCCCATTCACCCTGGAAGCTGGTGGCCGCAATGCGCGACGAGGACCTAACCGCTTCCGCTGGCAGCCCTCATCGCCATTTCAGTCGCGCTCAGTGCCAGAGTTCTCGTCGGTCCGCGCGAAGTTGGCGGGAGGCGATGTAGTCGCACTGATCGAGGTCCTAAGAAAGAAGCTCGGGCAGGTCTCAGAAGCGAAGCTCTTGGCAAGCGCCCGCTCGTTCCAGTTACCGTACGTCGCCTGGCGGGTGTGTCGGGGGCAATAGAGAGCTACGACTCGCAGGCGATGCCGTTCCCGTCACGATCAAGGTCGTATATGTCATCTCCGAGCACCTGCACCGGCCCCTGCACGTAGGACGGGCCGTTGCCGCTACCACCCGCGCAGTCGACGTCACTGTCTACCGGCACGCAGCCCGAGTAATTGGGGTCACACGACGAGGTCTGCTCTTGAACTCTGGGCAGCGCAGGTGCCTGCTTTACCAGGTTGCCGGGAGTGGCATCTGCATTCGCTATAGGTGCTGCGAGGGCTGTTGAAGCGCACGCTATTGCCAAGATTGCTAGTCGATTACCCATGCAGCACACGGTAACCAATATCAAAGAACAAGGCGCGCAAAAGCCAATTTACGAATCTAACTATTTGCGAGTGCGCTTGATGACCTTCGCTCCTCTGCGCCTTTCGCTAGTCACCCGAGCCTCAGTTGCTAACACCCCGTATGGTCTCCCTGGTCGGGCGACGCTGCCCGAACCACGTCCCACCACGTTCTTACGACCGGCGCGCCCGGACGGTCGTGGGCGGTCAAAATCCCGACATCGATTAGGTGTGCCCAGGCAGGTAGGTGTTCGACGAAGTCAAGATCGGCGACGAAATAGATGTCTCCTTGCGGATCCGGATAGCCAGTCGCCTTCAGTTCTGCTGCTGTCGCCGGTCGCCAGCGTGACACCTTCGCCGCATGCGTCACGTGCAATGAATCGCTCTCGTTCTCGTATAGGAGAAGCACTCCGGCACCGAGCTCCCGCCCGCCAATCTCGACCGCCCCACTACGATCTCCCGCGCGAATGTTGTACTGGCGCATCTGTTCTATCCACTGGCGGTGTTCTGGACTTCGGACAAAACCGAGCAGCACATCCGTGTCGGCAGGAGGCCCGTCGAGGAAATCAGTTGTCAGTTCTGACGAGAACGACGGCTCACCAGGCCGATTCACCGTCGCGCTCCAAAATCGAGCCCTCTCGTGACGTGTGACTTGACTCGCGACATGGTCGAGCACATCGCTCAGGAATTGGTCGAGAGCTTGTGATGAAGACGGAAGTCCGCCACTGGTTGGCCTGAGCGGAAATGCGCCCAGGCCGGGCAAGACTTCCTTGAACCCAGGATGCCGGCGAATGTCTTTGATTTCCGAACCGGGGTACAGCACATACGCTCCCGCTGTTCGCACAATCGCATCTCGATACGCGTGCATCTTGAGCAGGTCGTCCCTCTTTGCGCTACCGGAAGACATCAATTCCTCGGGAGACTCAGCCGAACCAGATCGTGCCGTCGGTTGACTGAGCAGATTGTCTACTCGGTACTTGGCATCAAAGTGCAACCAGACCTCGAGTTCCTGCGGGGGAACTCGCGAAGGAATGCTGCCTTCTGGCCGTAATCGCACTGAGCAATCAGGGCGCATCGCTTCACTCCACGACCCTTTCCGCTCGTCGAATCCGGAGAAGGATCGATTGAAGAAGGCCTCGACATGAAGCGGGCGGCCGCCTCGTTGAATTGACCATTGCAGCTCCGACGCGTAGCCCGACGACATCGTCAACGACATACCATCACCGGAGGCGGTGAACGCACGTGCCGTTCGGTCCTCCCCGCACACCCGCCCGAGCGAATCCACCAGCGCCAAGAAACACCACAGCTCGTAGAGTGTTGCGACGTTTCGTTGCGAAGCTGCAAAGACATCGGTGATGCCTGCACGATCTATGTGAACTGTGGGCCCGACTTCCGTCATCGCGAATGTCCGGAACACCTCGCGATAGCCCGCGCGTTTCAGGAGAACTTGATCAGAGGTGGGCATCTGCCGGAGCGAGCTGACTTCCTTGAAAACCGGGTGCGCCAGATATTCGTCAAGCAGCGCACCAACTTCGGAAGCGACTTGCTGTCCACGACGTAGTGGCCCGGATTCAACGCTCTGCGAAGCACGAGCTAGCACGTCCTGCAGTTCCAGCGCGACGGCCCGCCAACGTTCCAACGCAAACTTGATGAAGCGGTTCGCCGCGCTGTCCACACTCGATTCGGCTCGATCCCGGATGAGAGCAGCAGGTAACGATGCGAGCACAGCCGAACTGCCCGCCCAAGGCACTCGTCGACCCGACGCACATACTGCACGACCAAATGCGGCCCCCGCCGGGAACGGCGATCCAAGCGGTCGTACCTCTTGCTCCGAAATCCAAATACGGTGCGGCTGGGATAGAATCCGAGCGATGGCGGCCTCGAACGCCGGATCCTGAAGGTAAGAGGCGATCATCGCGAATCGGAGATAAAGCAGATCAGTAGGAAGCTCACTTGGCGCAAGGGCGACCAAACTGGGGGCAAAGCCCTGCAACACCGCCTCAGCAGCGAAAGCAGAGATATCCGTGAGCATCTGGCGATACTCAGTCTCGTGGTCTAATTTGACTGCTAAGACGTCGACTTCAGTCGTGCCGGTCAGGCCCTTTTCGAGGTCAGCGACTCTAATCCGAAGGCAGCCAACGTTCTGACGTGAAAGCAACCGGCCTCGCTTGCAGCTGTCGTCATCGACATCAAAAAGCTCGCGAGGCTCGACGTCGACACGCAGTGCATCAGCGAAGATTTCGTATCGATATGTCGCTGCCTCACGAAGGGCCGAGCCTCCGCGCGGCGACGGCATGATGTCCTGTCGCCCTGGAAGATTGGCCACCACTAGCTCGCCAACCTCCTTGCCGTCGTGATCACACAGCTTGAGTCGCAACGGTTCCCGATACATGACTACTCGGCGAAACTGACAAATTGATTCGCCCGCACCGACTCGGTCATGCGAACAACCTTGCTGTGCGTCAGGGGCAACCGCGGGATGGTGCCGGCGCCGGCTGCAAGCGTCTCCAATTCATTCAGAATCGGTTCAACCCGTCTGCGTGACCCGTGGACTTTCGGCAGAACCTTCTGCATCATCGCCAAATCGAGTGCTGTATTGGCATCGGTATCTCCCGTCGCCGCATAGAACGCACAGAACCGAAGGATCTCGTACAACGCACGGTGCCCGAATTCCTGGTTGGCGCTCGCCAATATCCGGTGCACCTCGCGAAGTACCGAAACGATCTCATCGCGGGAGGGATGCGGATACTCTCGCTGCCAATCGTCTACTTCCGCTAACGAGGCAAATGCCCGTACCTTGCGATCTTCCCCAGCCTGGGCGGCTACGGGACGTCGAAGCTCCGCGTCGAGTTCTTCAGCAGTTATTCGAAACTCGAAGGTTGAGGCTCTATCTAGAACCTTCGGCGAGAACATGTAAGTCGTCTCATCTACGTTGACCGTTCCGACAACAAACAGGTTCCTAGGCAACGGTAGTCGTTGTGCCTCGACGTCCCGCAGGACCCATTGCCGCGATTCTCTGTCGAAGACCAAGTCGGGCAGCACGGGGCGCCGCGACTCGACGCCTGACAAGAAGTCTGAGAAGTATCGCTCGACGTGAGCCAGGTTCATCTCGTCGAGAATCAGCAAGTAGGGATGCGCAGGATCATTTGCTGCGCGAAGGACGAACTCAAAGGCCTCCGGCACGAACCACACTGGAGCTCCGGATGATGATGTCCGCAGCGCATCTTCGTAACCGAAGATAAATTCCGGCCCCGTCCAGTCAGGCCGAACCGGGACCACGACGTGGCGATGGCGTCCATGTTCATCGGTGCCGAACCACTCGCCGAGTCTCATCGCGAGCTGGGTCTTTCCTGAACCAGCGAGACCGGTAAGGATCGCGAAGGGTTTGGCCAGCAGGCTGCTGACGAAAGATCGAATGAGTTGTGAGCCCGCCGGGAATTGAAGTCCTGAGGCATCAACCGCGTCAGCGAAGTCTCGGAAGAGTTCGGACGGTGTCGCCGCCTCCGTCGGTACTTCGGGTGAAGGTGCGATGGCCGAAATCTCAGGCAAGTGCGTCGCGAGTTCTGGGAATCGTTGGGCAAGCTCACTGACGAAATCATCCCGAAGCCCAACGAGATAGACCTGCTGGACGGATCCGCTGACTGTGAAGGGGGAACCATGCCTGATTCGGGCACTTTCATCGATAGCTCCCAACGCTACAGGCTCATTCAGCTCTCTATACTTTGTCGCCACCAGCCGCCCCTCGACTTCCCACGCTTGGTCATCCAGTGGATTTGGCGCAGGTCTTGCTCTTGCGCTTACATGGCTTGCGGCTCGGAGTGAACCATTGCTGTAATGGAGTACAACATCACCTTCGCGAACTTCATCCATTGAGTCCCAGTGGTACTGCGGGCGGCCGGCCCTGTTGAGCATCGGCGCCCAGAGAAACCCACCGTCGCGCTCTTTCGTATAGGTCGCGCCTTGATTTACCCACCAGACCGCGGGCCTTCGTCCCGAAAACGACGCCCCTGCCTCGGTCAAGTCACCTCTCCTATCAACAAGCCCACTCTCGATGAGCAGTTCTCTGTATCGAGCCCCCTGCGATTCGAAGGTCCGTTCCGCCTGCCACTGGTCTGACCCTGCACGCCCAGCGAGCGTGCGCCCTAGGTCGTCATTCGACCAGTCCGGCGTCAATTCCTCCACAACCTGCAGAGCAATTCGAACTTGGTCGGCCAGGTCAGCACTTCCGCTGGACAGCTGGCGACGAAGAATGCCAGCCTGGGTCTGATTAACAATCCAGGGATTCGCAAGATCGACACACTCGGCGTATTCGTCACCAGCATCAGTAAGTGTCCACCGACGGTCGGATTCCGACACCATGCCGAGCATGCGCGCGTACCGAAGACAGTCGCGTGCCCGCCGCTCAGGATTCTCAAATGGGCCATCGGATTTGAACCGTTGTGCTGGCTCGTCTCCGAGAAGCTCCTCGATGGTCGCCGAGTCAAGCTCGCGGAGCCGAGCGAGGAGCAGATTTCCGTAGCTGAACTTCAGGGTCGGAATAGCCAACACGATCTCAGGCTAGTGGGATGCGCGAGCCTACATCTGTGTGTTGGTCGTCTTCCGTTGCCGAGACCGGTCTTTACCCTCCGGTGGGGGAGGCTGACGCCCCAGCGACCGAAATAACCGCTTCGGATATCAACACAATGAACGGTCTGGTCTGATTTCTCAGGCGAGAGCCCCGGACTACTACCGCCGTTCGGAGCGATTCGCGACGGAAGGGAGAGCGGAGGTCAACCAACGCGCCCCTCACCCCAGCACCAACGCCACACCACCAGCCTGCAGCTCGTCGAACGAGTAGCTGAGCTCGCCTCGCTTCCCCACTGCCACGACGTAGCGGTCCTGGCCTTCGGTGACGTCGAACGTGAATCCGAACGTACACATGTACCGGCCACCCTTTCCCTCTTCCAGGTAGGTCGTCGTGAGAATTTCGCCCGTGCCATTCTTCACCGTCACCGGCGTCCCCGGATTTACATCCGAGTAGCCACTCGCACCGACGCAGGATGTCCCGTCGACCTCGATCGCCGGCGAATACGGATTCGGATCTTCGTCGTTGAGCGTGAAGCTCCCGGAGATCGTCGCCGTCTCTAACACGTGGAAGCCTTCGACGAACTGCGGGCAAAAGTACTGCACCGCAACCTCATCCGCTGGCATGCCCTGCTGCGCTCCCCCGCCTTCCAATTGCCGGCACACCTGCTTGCCGTGCGCGACGGCATTCGCATCAGAGTTGAACTCCGCCGAGAACCCCGACTGCTTCAACGCCGTCAGATACCGGTCGTCGACCGTCGTGCGGTCGCGATTCAGGTACATGTAAGCGCCGATCCCGCCACCGACCAACGCGAGCACCGCCACCGCGGCCGCCACCGCAACCCACACACGACGGCCGCGACGGGCGCTCTCAACCGAAACCGGTTCGACCCCAGCTTGTTCGAGTTGTTGCTTACCCAGTGGGTCGAGTGCCTCCACGCCGCCATCGCGAATCAGATCGGTGGGTTGCCCTCCCACGAAGTAGCGGCCCTCATGCCGGCCCGTTGGATCCGGCATCCAGCCCGCGCCAGCCGCGCTGACAACTCCACCGGGCGCTCCGTACGCCGACTCGTGCCACGTCCCGTTCACATTGACCGCGCCACACCCGGTGCACCGCATCGCATCCGTCAGACCACCACCACAGAACACACAGAAGCTCACCGCTGCCTACTTCCTGTACACCGTGGTGCCTTCGACACCGAAGAGGGAACTGACGAACTTGGCGAAGCAGTCGTCGACGCCCAAGCCCTGAGAGTCGCACCACCCGTTGGCTTCTGCCGGTGCCAGATTCGGCACACCAACGACAGTGATCCACCAATCGGACGCATTGAACGTCGTCCACTGACCCGACGACACCAGACGCACGCCGTCGTACCTGGCACGCAGCGCAAGATGGTCCCGCAGCACGTCAGCGCTCGTCAACGTCTTGCCGTCGACTTCCAGTCCCGCCTTCTTCGAACTGATCTGCGGCACCCAACGATTGGCGATCGACCCCGACACGTACGCGTAGTCCGCATCTCGGATCTCACGCAGCACCGCCTCAGCGACACCGTCGACACTGCCGTGCTCGGGCTTGGCCACCTCGCGTGCCACTAGACGATCCGATCCAGCCGCAGAGGACACGGCCGTCGCTTGCGGCCGCTCGCCGGGGTGGAACACCAGTTGCGGAGCGCCAGAGAACATCGCGGTCGTGCGCCAGTACATCCCCGCAGGGAACACCAATGTCCGACGTGCCGTTTGTCCAGGCTTCATCGTCACCGGCGCGGCGGAGAAGTCGAACAGTCCTGCTGCAATGTCACGCTGGCCCTCAGCAACAGTGATACGTACTCCTGAGCCGGCTTCGGTGTTGCCGCCAGGGCATTGGGACATGAACGCGGCACTCACCGTCAGCCCGTCGGGTGTCATGTCGACCGACTCAGCCTGCACCGCGGGTGCGGTCGTGCACTCGGGCACCATTAATGCCGGGTCCAGCGTTGCGGTGGTGAACGGGTCCGGCCGTGGCACGTCCGCCTCGTCCTGCGAGGTCCCGCCGATGAGCACTCCGACCAGTGCCACAACTCCCACGACTGCTGCACACGCGGCGACCACGCCGCCAATCAACAGGCCGGGTCGCCGCTTAGGCCGGTCGGCCTCGGCAACGTCGGCGTCTTCCGGGAAGGCCACCACACCGATCG
The DNA here is from genome assembly GCF_041287165.2 of Mycobacterium bulgaricum. Taxonomy (NCBI): domain Bacteria; kingdom Bacillati; phylum Actinomycetota; class Actinomycetes; order Mycobacteriales; family Mycobacteriaceae; genus Mycobacterium; species Mycobacterium bulgaricum. Next base: position 590,236 of record NZ_JBGGKV020000002.1, read on the forward strand.
GTGCTCCACACTCTCCGCAGAACTTATAGTTCCAGGCGTTGATGTGCCCGTACGGGCAGTACACCGCGGGCGATGCACCATCAAATTGTCCACTCATCGCAGACCTCGCACTTGCGCGGCACTCGCCGATCCGCACCGCGCACATCGGATGCAGGACTTCATTCCAGCAATGATTCGACAGCCCCCGGACAAAGGGAATCGGGGATTCCCCTAGTTGTTTGCGAAGAGAATCACCACTCGCAACTCTGGAACCAACCGTCACACAGACGTCGCTTCGCTTGCCCAAATCGAGGGGAATTCCCGATTCCCTCAACCTGGCCGGCGGCCCCACTATTGATCCACGAACCGGTCGATCCTCTGCGGGCGGCCGCTGACGAACGCAAGGACAACGGCATGAAGTACCTCGGCCTGCTAGGAATTGCCTGCGGGGCGTTCGCGATCGGTGCAGCCGCTCCGGCAGCCGCCGCACCCCAGGATGGTGCGTTCTTAAGCCGGCTTAACCAGGTCGGCATCACGTCGTCGAATCCGTATGCCACGTTCCGTGAGGCGTACGCCGTGTGCCGCCACCTCGATTTCGGTACCCCGCACTCGCGCATTGTCGGCATTGTTCTTAGCAACAACCCGGACCTCGATTACGAGAGCGCGGCCGACTTCGTCGTCCTCGCGTATATGACGTACTGTCCGCCGGCCTGACGTCCGCTAGGACCGGTTCACGCGCTGATGGGCCGAAGTTGGCAACGCGTCACCGCCGGGACAGCTCTGACGGCCGTGATTAATCCCCAACCACACCATCATTGCAATCCGGGCGTCAGCACGTCACCATCGCATGACACGCAAACTCCGCCGCGCCCACAGCCCCGTCCTCTCGCCCCGTCCGGCACGTCCCGATCACCAGCCCCTTCGTCGCCGCCGGCCGCGCATGCTCGTACACCCGCTGTCTCACTGCGGATAACACGACATTCTCCGCGCCCCGAATCCCCGTCGAGATGAACACCGCCGCGGGGTTCAGGATCGTCACCAATCCCGCGATCGCGTACCCCACATCCCTTCCTGCGGAACGCAACAGCGCCGTCGCGGAGGGATCTTCCAATTCGGCCGCCTGCCCGATCGTCTGCATCGACAGCGGCCCCGCCGAACGCAACTCCGCCAACGCCGGCGATGTCCCCGACGACGCCAGCGCCTCCGCCTCGCGCACCAACGCCGGCGCTGACACCGACGCCTCCAGGCATCCCGTGTTCCCGCACGCGCATACCGCGTCACTCGCCGGGTCGATGCACACGTGCCCGATATCTCCCGCGTACCCGTCGCTCCCGCGCACCAAAGAACCGTTCACCACCAGCCCGCAGCCCACCCCGCTCGAGACCTTCACCACGGCGTAGTTCCGCAGCCCCGACGCCGGCCCGCCCCGCGCCCGCTCCGACACCGCCAACACATTCACGTCGTTCTCCACATGCGCTGGCACCCCGAACCGCCCTCTGAAGTGGCCTCCGATCGAGACCCCCGCCCACGCCGGCATTGTCGGCGGCGGCTCCGACACCTGACCCACGTTGTCGATGTCCGCCGCGATCGATACCCCGATCAGTCGCAACACCGACCCCACACGAGCCACCGCGTTCTTCAACGCCACATCGATCGCCTTCAACGTCGATCCCGGATCCGACGGCGCGGCACAATTCACCATCCTTCGCGTCGCCACGGTCCCGTCGAGATGCATCAGCACCAACGACACCCCAGCCACGTCGATGTCCACCCCGGCCACCACGCCGAAGTCGGCATCGCCCAAAACAAGCCGCGTCGCGCGCCGGCCGCCCGTCGACTCCATCGATTCTTTCTCGTGCACAACCTTTTTCGCGATGAGCCCGCCGACCTCCGGCGACAGCCGTGACCGCGATACATCAAGCCGCTCCGTCAGAGCCGCCCGCGCCAGCGGGCCCCGGGTCAGCAGCTCCCCCACAACCCGGCGCTGTAGTGACGTCAACCGCACCAGTTCCGTCATGAATAGACGCAAGTTGTTCTAGACACAGACGGAAGGGTCTCATAGCGTCGAGAACGTCAGCAAGACCCCAACGTTCTAAGGGATGGCAATGAGGCTCGGCTTCTACACCGACTACAGCGGCGACATCGCTAAGTTCGCCCAGGACACCGGGTTCACCTCGATGGAGCTGTCCGCCTGGCCCCAGTCGTCGCTCAACGCCGACGAGGTCACCGACGAGCGGCTCAAGGAGATTCGCACCGACCTCGACAACCGCGGCATCGAGATCTCTGCACTGGGCTACTACCCCAACTACCTCGCCGCCGACGATGCCGAAGCCACCGAATACAAGCGCTACTTCCGCAAGGTCATGCAACTCGCCGCCCGCATGGAGGTCCCCGCCGTCTGCACGTTCGCCGGCATGACCCCGGGCCTCAGCGTCGAAGACTGCATGGAACCCTTCACCGAGCTCTACACCGAATTCACCAAAGAGGCAGAGGATCTCGGTATCAAGATCGGCATCGAGAACTGCCCGATGCTGCACCACAAGAACCGCACCGGCGAGAACCTGGCCTTCTCCCCCGAGATCTGGCAGGCCATGTTCGAGGCCGTCCCCTCCCCCGCCCTCGGTCTGGAGATCGACCCGTCACATCTGGTGTTCCTCGGCATCGACTACCTCCAGGCGATCTACGACTTCGGTGACCGCATCGTGCACTTCCACGCCAAGGACATCGACATCGACGAGCGCAAGCGTGGCCGCCTCGGCTTCTACGGCAACGCCTTCGGCCCGATGCAGGGATTCGGCAACGGCTGGTGGCGATTCCGCGCCCCCGGTTGGGGTGTCATCGACTGGCGCCGCGTGATCACCGCGCTGACCGACGTCGGCTACACCGGCAACCTCGACATCGAGCACGAGGACGAGGTGTTCGCCAAGGCTGCGATGTCCAAGATCGACAGTGAGGCCGACATCGTCGAAATGCTCGGAAAAGAACCCAACGCACTGGTTTTGGGATATCGCTATCTGGCGCCGATGATGCCGCTGGACTCTTCTGAACTGCTACCCCACTAACCCCTCAGGAGCCGGTCATGAGTCGCCTCAAACACATCCTCGCAGTCACCGCCGTCGGAGTCCTTGCCATGGGCGGGGTTTCGGCCTGCGGCAACTCCAGTGAGAGTACTTCGTCGTCCGGTACGTCCAGCGCCGGCGTGACGGAGGAGCCGGCCACCAAACCCGACCGCCTCGTCATCCGCATCTGGAGCGGCGACCAGGAAAAGGTCTATGCGGAGACCGCAGCCGCGAAGTTCACCGAGGAAACCGGCATCCCGATCGTCTGGGACACCACCGACGAAGCCGTCAGCTATACCAAGCTCAACCAGGAGATGCAGTCCAATCAGCGCCCCAGCGCCGACGCCTCCTTCAATGCCCAGCAGCGCGCGTACACCAACGCCGCACGCGGATGGACGATTCCACTCAGCCCCGAGCTCATCCCCAACCTGGAGAAGGTCACCGCCGAGACCGCGGCCCCGCCCGACCACACCGACGGACCGTGGGCCTATCTCAACCCCTATACGCTGACCGTGCCGTTCATCGTCCGCACCGACGAGATCGACCCCGTCACCGTGAAGACATGGGACGACCTGTTCAAACCCGAACTGCGCGAGAGCCTCGCCGTCGACACCATCTACTCGTCGACCGCCTTCGGCTTCGCACAGTCGATGGACGTCGACCCCAACGACAACCCGCCCGCCGGCATGGACCCCGTCTGGTCGAAGATCTCCGAGCTCAAGCCCAACCTTGCCCAGCTCGGCTCCAACTCCGACCTGGTGACCGCGCTGTCCTCGGGTTCGGTGAAGATAGCGGTCAGCAACTCGGGCACGGGTATCCAAGCTCAGAACGCCGGCGCCCCCGTCGCGCTCGTGGCGCCGACCGAGGGCATCTACGTCGTCGGCGACGCTTACTACATCCATAAGGGCATTCCCGACGAGAACGCCTACTATGCACAGATTTTCGCGAATTTCCTGCTTGATCCCGAGGTGCAGTCCGTGGTGGCTGACAAGCTCGGCCTGATCCCCGTCAACCCCGATGCCACCGTGCCCGCCTATATGGCCGACAACAAGGCCGTTTTCCCGCGCAGCGCCGAAGACCTGGAAGCCGTCAAGGCGATCGTGGCGCCCATCCCTCTGATGGCGAAGAATGACGAAGCATGGCAGAAGGCGTACGACGCCGCGATCGGCCGCTAGGACGCACGTGATGACCTCGACCGCCGCCATCCGGGTGGAGCACGTCGTCAAGACATACGGCCACATGACCGTGCTCGACGACGTGTCCGTCGAGATCGGCGACGGCGAGTTCTTCACTCTCCTCGGCCCGTCGGGCTCGGGCAAGTCGACGCTGCTGCGCGTCATCGCCGGGCTGCTCGACGCCGACCGCGGCGACGTCGTCATCGGCGGCTCCTGCATGACCGGCCGTCCAGCGCACACCCGCGAACTCGGTGTCGTCTTCCAGTCGCTGGCGCTGTTCCCGCACCTATCTGTCGGTGATAACGTCGGCTTCCCGCTGCGGATGCGCCGCGTCGGCCGCAAGGAGATCGCCCGCCGCGTCAGCGAGGCACTGGATCTCGTCCAGCTGCCCAATCTGGCGCACCGGGCCGTCAGCGAGCTCTCCGGCGGGCAGAGCCAGCGCGTCGCCCTCGCCCGCGCCCTCGTCTACGAACCGCGCATCCTGCTGCTCGATGAACCGCTGTCCGCGCTCGACCGCCGCCTGCGCGAATCCATGCAGCTCGAACTCACCCGCATCCACCGCGAACTCGGCGTCACCATCGTCAACGTGACCCACGACCAGCGCGAAGCCCTGATGGTCAGCGACCGCATCGCCGTCATGGACGCCGGCCGCATCGTCCAATGCGGCCGCGGCACCGAGCTGTATGCATTCCCCGCAACGACTTTCGTCGCCGGCTTTCTCGGCGACCCACTGCTGCTCGAAGGGTCCATCGACACCGCGGGCACGCTGCGCTGCGACAACGTCGATGTCTCCGTCGGACCGTCCGTCCCCCTCGGACGCGCGACCGCCGTCATGCGGCCCGAACGCCTGCGCCTCGTCCCCGCCGACGACCGGCACTGCTATGACAACGGCCTACCCGGCAAGGTGCTGTTCTCCGCGTTCGACGGCCAGGGCACCTTCTACCAGGTGCGGCTCGAATGCGGCCCGACTGCCGCCGTCCACATCCCGGCCGGCCGCAACGGCGCCACCCACGACGTCGGCGACGCGGTCGTCGTCGCCTGGAACGCCGACGACGTCCCCATCGTCACGCAGGCCTGACCGATGCACTCCCGCAACGTTTCCGAGCAGTGGCGTACCTCCGACACTCCTGCGTTGTTCCGAGTCGTCGACGGCCTCATTGTGGTCCGCACCGCGTTCAGCAAGGCAGTACCCACGCGGCTCGGCCGCGTCGCGGCGCTGATCCCCGGGCTGATCCTCGCCGCGTCGCTCGTCGCCGGGCTCGGCGTGCTGTTGTGGAGCAGCATCCACGATTACGACAGCTTCCTCGCTACCCAAGGCGACCTGTCCCTGACGCAGTACAGCGACCTCGTCACCGACCCGCAGTTCCACACCGTCCTGATCCGGTCGCTTGTGATGGCGGTGCTGGTGCCGATGGTCGCGATCGCCATCGCGATCCCGTACACGTTGACGCTGAGCCGGATTCGGCTGCGCTGGCTGCGCCTCGCTTTGCTCATCGGGGTGTTCATCCCGATGCTCACCGGCGATATCACCCGTACCTTCGGCCTGCTCGTGACGATCGGGCCGGGAGGGCCCATCGAATGGCTCACCGGCGCGCACCTCGTCGGCGGACTGTGGGGCATCGGGATCGGCATCGTGCAGATCCTGCTGCCCGCCGCCGTCGTCGTGCTCCTCCCCGCGGTGTTGCGCATCAACCCCGAACTCGGCGCCGCCGCAGCCACTCTCGGCGCCAAGCCGTTCACCGTGTTCCTGCGGATCACGCTGCCGCAGCTGTGCGTCGGGATCGTCGCCGCCTACGCCGCCTGCTTCGCGCTGACGATGGCCGCTTTCGCCGACCCTGCAATCCTCGGCCGCGGCCTGAACAACTTCGTGTCGAACTTCCTGCAGGACCGCTACCTCGGCCTCGGCAACCCGCCGCAGGGCGCCGCAATCGGCATCCTGCTGCTGCTCATCGTCAGCCTCGGCACCGCGCTGATCCTGCTCATCGGACGCGCCCGGAGACGTCGGTGAAGCGCGCCCGCGTCGCCGCCGTCGTCACCGGTCTGGCTCTGATCCCCCTGCTGGCGCCGACGGTGCTCGTGGTGATGGCGTCGCTGTCGTCCGGCGAAGTGTTGACGTTCCCGCCGCAGGGCTTCACGACGCACTGGTACGCCGACATGTTCAGCAACGCGGCCGTGTGGACCGCGCTGGGTAACAGCCTCTACGTCGCGGGCATCAGCGTGCTCATCAACGTCATCTGCGGCGTGCCTGCCGCGTTGGCGCTGCCCAACGTGGGCCGGTACAGCCGAACACTTTTCACGGTGCTGCTCTCGCTGGGGTTGTCGTCGCCGACGATCGTGACGGCGTTCGCGTACTTCGACCTGTACGGCTGGCTCGGCGTGCGCGGCAGCCTGACCGCCGTTGCGGTGGCCGTCGCGGTGACGTGCTTCCCGTTCATGCTGTGGACGGTGCTCGCCGCCATCGAGGACACCGACCCCAACCTCGTCCCCGCCGCCGCGACGCTGGGCGCCGATCCCGTCGAGCAGTTCCTATTCATTCGTCTGCCGCTACTGGCGCCCGGCATTGTGACCGGCGCGCTGGTGGTGTTCGTGTTGAGCATGACGGACTTCGTCGTCAGCCAGGTGCTGACCAACATCGACAACCAGACGCTTCCGGTGTTCGTGTATTCCGGTCTGCGCGGGGCGATCACGCCCGCACTCGGCGCGGTGTCCGCGTTCTTCATCGCCGTCGTGGCACTGGCATTCGCCATCGTGCTGCGCCTCGGCAAGGTGGAAAGGTTCTTGTTCCGGTCATGAAAGCTGGCATCGTCGGAACGGGCTTCATGGCCCGCACCCACGCCGAAGCGTTGGCCCGCCTCGGGATTGCGGTCGGCGGCGTGGTCGGATCCCGTGCCGTGGACTTCGCGCCGACATACGGCAGCTTCGACGAGATGCTGGCCGACGTCGACGTCGTGCACGTCTGCTCACCGAACAACTTGCATTTCGAGCAGGCACACGCCGCGTTGCAGGCCGGTAAACACGTCGTCTGCGAGAAGCCGTTAGCGCTGTCGTCGTCGCAAGCGCATCAACTCTGCGCGGCCGCTTCGGAATACGGGCTCGTCAACGCGGTCTGCTTCATCTCGCGGTTCTACCCGCTGTGCCAGGAAGCGGCGTCGCGATCAGTGGACGCCCGGTTGATTACCGGGAACTACCTCCAGGACTGGCTGTCGAACGACACCGACTGGAATTGGCGCCTCGAGCCCGCGGTCGGCGGGCCGTTGCGTGCCGTTGGCGACATCGGTTCGCACTGGCTGGATCTCGTGAGCTATGTGACGGGCCAGCGGGTCGAGGCCGTGATGGCCGACCTGACGACGGTCCTTCCGACGCGGCGGCGGCCGACGGGAGAGGTGGAGACGTTCGCCGCGTCTTCCGGTCCGACGGAGCCGGTCGAGATGTCGACGGAAGACGTGGCTGGTGTGCTGCTGCGGTTCGGCGGCGGGGCGCGCGGAGTGCTGACGCTGTCGCAGGTGTCGCCAGGCCGCAAGAACCATCTGAGCTTCGAGATCAGCGGCGCCTCTGAGTCGTTGGCGTGGAACACCGAGAACCCCGAGCAGCTGTGGATCGGGCATCGCGACGAGCCCAACCAGCTTCAGCTGCGGTCAGCCGGTGACTACCCGGCAGGCCATGCGCAGGGCTATCCGGACGCGTTCAAGGCACTGTTCCGTGCGGTGTATGTAGCGGTCGACGGCGGCCCTCGCGACGGCTATCCGACGTTCGAGGACGGGTTCGAGCAGGTGCTCGTCGGCGAGGCGATCGCGGAGAGCGCGCGGCTCGGGCAGTGGGTGCCCGTTCAACGCTAGAGCGGCCCTGGTCTCCCGCGATGTTTCCGTTCAGCTCCACAATCTCCATCCGCCACTACCGCGGCGCTCAGCCTGCGGTTTCAGCGGGGCATTCAGCGCACACGTTGCGATCGCACAGTCTGCAGAGTCGACGCATGGCATCGACATCATCAATCACTGCACCGAAGACGGGCTCAACGAGTTCAGCGATGGCATGGATGTCCTGCTCGCCGATACCGGCCAACAGATCGCGGACGGCCGCCTCGCGTGCCGCCGCGAGCCTGCGCTCGGCCCGTCGTCCCGCAGCGGTGGCCTTGAGACAGACGGCTCGGCCGAAGCCTTGCTCGCGGCGAACCCAGCCATTCTCAACGAGACGGTCCACCAGGCGCACCGCGCCTGGGTGCGTGAGGTTGAGCACTCGGCGCAGTTCGTCAATGCTCATCCCGGGGTCCGCGACGATGGCGACAAGCGCGGCGGGGCCGTTGCCGGTGATCCCCACGGAACGCTCGGCGGCGGCACGCACCACATCGGAGACCGCGTTGGCCCACGCAGCGATTACGTTCAGGTCGCGGCGGGTATCGGCATCGATATGCATGACTCATATCATCGCATTGCCCTCAGGGATGTACCGGACGCATCACCGAGCCGTCAGCCGGACCGGTCAGACTACGGAGGTCTTGTCTGGTGACGATTCTTCTTGCCCTGGCGTCCTCAGCACTGTGGGGTGTGGCGGATTTCTTCGGAGGCAAAGTCTCCCGTGGACGCTCTACGGCGGCAGTTGTCCTGATCTCGCAGGCAGCAGGACTAGTGATAGTGCTTGTGGTCGCAGCGACGTCAGGATCATTTGCGGCTCCGACCGGATACCTACTCTGGGCCGTGGGCGCGGGATTGTCAGGCGCCGCAGCAGTTTTCCTGTTCTACCAAGCGTTGTCCATTGGGACGATGTCCATCATCGCTCCGATTGCCGCGCTCGGAGTCATCGTTCCTGTCGCCATCAGCGTGTCGAGCGGCGTCATCCCCTCGGCACTGTGCCTGATCGGCATTGCGACAGCGATTGCAGGCGTCGTCATCGCAGCGCGAGGCCATGGAACAACGGTACGCGCGAAGCGACATGGCGTCTCGGTCGTTCTGGCGATCGGCTCCGCTGGCGGGTTCGGCCTTCTGCAGTATGCGATCGCGGGCGGATCGTCACACTCGACCGTGATGACCATGGTCGTCATGCGATGCACGTCCGTTCCCCTGCTCGCTGCGGCGACGTGCTTCGCCTTCCGGGCAGGCGGACACCGCCAATCCGGAGAACGCTTTTCGGCCCGCATCATCGCGCTCATAATCGTCATAGGTATCTTCGACGTGAGCGCGAATCTCATGTTCGCCGAGGCAAGCGTGTCAGGAAACCTCGCTGTGGTGGCCACGCTCGGATCCCTCTATCCCGCCGCGACCGTGCTGCTGGCGCGCATCTTCGAGCACGAGAAGCTCTCGCGGTCGCAAAATGCCGGCGTGCTGGGCGCCCTGATCGGAGTCGCCATGATCACCGCCGCCTCCTGAAACTCCCCTAGCCTCAAAACAGTTCCTGATGGCCCGAATCGACGCCGCCGAGATAGGACTGAGGGTCATGGTCCGCGGACCAATCACAGCCCTGAGCGCTATCTCGCGACCATCACATCCGCGAGAACCGCGTCATCGCAAACATGTACAACCCGTACGCCGCGAAGCCGACTGCGGCGACCAGCAAGGTCGTCTGCCCGAACTGCGTCTTCCCCAACGCCTCAACCGCCGCGTCGAGCCCTGTCGCCCTCGTCGGATCGTGCAGCACCACCGCGCCAATGACCAGAATCCCCGCCGCGATCAACACCAGGCCCTCCGCGACGTGACCGCACACACCCAGCACCGTGATCAGTGGCCCACCCGAAACCTTCAGATCGGCGAGGAACTTCCGCCACGCGCCCTTGTAGACGAAGTAGCCGCCGAACGCGACGATGGCGACCCCGATGCCAATCAGGACGACCTTGCCGCCGCCCGTCTGCATCAGCCGCTCGCTCAGGCCTTCCGCCCGTTCCGTGCCCTTCCGGCCTACCCCCAGCGCGAACTGCACCGCCGTGAACGACAGCGCGAGATAGACCAAAGCCAAGCCAAATGCCTTGAGCCGGTTGATCACGAGGACGTCGCGGTGATGAGCGTTGACATGCTCGCCGGGATGCAGACCGATGACGGTCTCCGCTAGTCGCCACAACGCGAGCGTGACCATCCCGAACGCCACGATCCACAACGACAGCGATCCGCCCGGCTGCTCCGCCAACGTCGCGAGCGCACCCGTCTGATCGGCCTCACCGCTCACCCCGAACGCGATCCGCGCGATGATGTACGCGATCAGCATGTGCAGCAGACCGTTGACGGGATAGCCTACGCGCGCGATCCACTCGACGGTGCGGCTCTGGGTGGCCCGGTTGACCGCGCCCTTGAACTTCATGCCGGCGGTACCACGTGATCTCCTCGGTTGTCGTAGGGCAGACCTACCCTCGCCATTGTGATGGACGATCTCGCGGGCGCTGCTGACGCCGCCCTGACCAGCCACCAGTTCGTCACTCCCACCGACGTCCTCGTCGGGCTCGGCTGGCTCGACACGACGAAGGTCGATGCCTGGCGGAAGGGCTTCGTGACATCGCTCGACCGCTGCATCCGCGCGCAGTCCAGTGAGGTCACCGAGGCCATCAAAGCGCTGGGGAGGTGGGCTCTGGACCGAGACTTGAAACCGTGGGCCACCGACTACAGCGACCTCCATTCACCGCCGATGGCAATCCGCAGAGCGAGCGCGCCTCCCGGCTCCGCTGGGCCCTGACCGGAGACCCGGCACCGACGCCGCCCAGGCGGTCCCCGGTGAAAGCGTCACGGCTCGTATGGTTCTGCGCCAACTGCGGTGGCATCCACGATCTAATCCTCGATGACAGCGGCCTCTGCCTCGACTGCGCGGGGCTCGGCCATCTCGTGTTCCTGCCCTCCGGCGCCGCTGCGCTGACGCGACGCACGGAGAAAGCAGCACCCGTGTCGGCCGTCGTCATCCGTGCCAACACCCGCAACACGCGGCACGGCATTATTGCCGATCAGCGCGCCATCGAGCTGGCGGCCGTCGAGTGCCTCCCCGACGGCCAGCTGCTGCCCGGTCGCGATAAAGATCTACGACGCGACATCGCGGACGCGATCCGCGAGGAGTTTCCCGGTTGTCCGCGGGACCGCGCCGACGCCATTGCCTACGACGCTGCCCTGCGCCGGCGCCACGCCCACAGCGGAGCAACAGACCCCGACTACATCCGCGCGATCGTCCAAGATTCTGTCCGCCGCATCGACACCGTACGACGACCTGTCCCTAATGGGGCTTGCTCGCGACGAAGCTGAACGCCGAACCCAGGACCGTGTCGACGACATCCTCAAGATGTGGCACAGCGGCGTCGTCCTCCTGGACGCTTGACCGCCGAGCCTGCACTGAGGGTCGTGACCGGACGCGAAACCACACCCTCAGACCAATCTCGGCGACAGGACCCAACCCCTAAACCCGGAACGCCGAACCCCGCTCCCGATCCAGGAACGTCTCGCTCTTGTTCTTCAAGAAGAAGATGTAGACGAACAGCGACACCGCGATGCACACCGTCACGTACGCGATGAACAGCGGCACGTGCCCCTGCTCCTTCATCGCCTGGTAGATCAGCGGGGCGGTGCCACCGAAGATCGAGTTCGCCAGCGCATAACCGACACCCACGCCCAGCGCCCGCACCCGCGCCGGGAACAGCTCGCTCTTCACCAACGCATTGATCGACGTGTACCCCGTCAGGATCACATACCCGACCGCCACCAACGCGAAAGACGCCAGCGGCGACTGAGTTTCGGGCAGGAATGTGATCAACACATACGTCCAGAACAGCCCGCCGACACCGAAGAACACCAGCAGTGGCTTGCGCCCCACCTTGTCGCTGACCATCCCGCCGACCGGCTGCAGCAGCATCAGGAAGATCAACCCGAACAGGTTCAGCCACGTCGCCGTCATCGGGTCGTCCTTGAACGCCGTCTTCACGATCGCCGGCGCATTCACGCTGTAGGTGTAGAACGCCACCGTGCCGCCCATCGTGATCAGGAAGCACAGCAGCAGCGGCCGCCAGTACGTCGTGAACAGCTCGCGCAGCGACCCTGCGCCCTTGTCCTCGCCGGAGCGCGCCGCCTCGATCACCTCTTCCGACAGCGACTCGTCCATCGTCCGCCGCAGCCAGAACACCACGATTGCCGCCACACCACCGATGGCAAACGCGATGCGCCAACCGAATTCGCGCAGCTGATCGTCGGACAGCACCGACTGCAGGATCAGCAGTGTGGCTTGCGCCAGCACATGCCCGCCCACCAGCGTCACGTACTGGAACGACGAGAAGAACCCGCGCCGCTCCCGTGTGGCCGCCTCCGACATGTACGTCGCCGACGTCCCGTACTCCCCGCCCGTCGCGAACCCCTGCACCAGCCGCGCCAGGATCAGAATGATCGGCGCCGCAATGCCGATCGACGCCTGCGACGGCACCAGCGCGATCACCGCCGAACACAACGCCATCAACGACACGCTGAACGTCAGCGCCGCCCGCCTACCCCGCCGGTCGGCGAACCGGCCGAAGAACCACGACCCGACCGGCCGCATCACGAACGTGATCGCGAAGATCGCATACACGTACACCGTCGAGTTCTTCTCCGACTCCGCGAAGAACTGCCCCTCGAAATACGTGGCGAACACGGTGTAGACGTAGACGTCGTACCACTCGACGAGGTTGCCCGACGACCCGCGCAGCGTGTTCCAGATCGCGCGCCGTGTCTGCGCCGGCGTGGACTTCGGTTGCGGTGCTTCGGTACTGGTCGTCATCGGTCGTCCTCCCCTGTCAGCTCGACGAACCGTACTCCAATGCCGGCTCGGCCGAATCCACACTGCCACCGCTCGAAATCGTCAACTCATCCGGCTGCACGTCATAGCGCGCCCCGTCCGACCCGGTCACGGTGAACCCGTCGCCTGAACGACGCGCGCCGTCGATCTCGCGGTTCGCGCCGTCACGCAGCCGCTCGCCGCGGTAGTAGAAGTCGCCGGAGTCCCGCTCGCAGATGATCGCCAGCGACAGCGACGTCCGGATCAGCGCCGCGGGCGTGTCCCCGACGTCGCAGCGCGCCGTATGTCCTACGAAGCCTTGCGAATCCGTGCCCGACACGCCCTCCACCGCGGACGCTGTTGTCGTAGTGGAAGGCGCCTGAGACGACGTCGACGGCGCCGAGATCCGCGGCTGCGGATCGGGTGAGCCTCCGCCGAACACCAGCACCACCGCGAGAACGATTGCGACAGCAAACAACCCGATAATCGCGGCCACCAACGCCGCCTGACCCCGTCCCGACTTCCGCGCCGGAGCGGCAGGACGAGCGACGGGTGGCGGTGTCTGATACACCGCCGAGTACTGCCGCGTCGACGGCGGCGTTACCGGAGCCACCGGGGCCACCGGTTCGGCCATCACGGGGGCGTCCAGTGCGGCGGCCGCCGCCCGCGCCAGCTCGCCCGCCGTGGCGTAGCGGTCCTGCGGCTGCTTGGCCATCCCGCGCGCAATCACGTCGTCGAACGCACGCGGAATCCCGCGCCGCATGATGCTCGGCCGCGGGGCCGGCGCGAACATGTGCGCGCTCCACACCTGCCGAACGTCGCCCGCCTCGTACGGCGCGCGGCCCGTCAACGTCTCGTACAGCAGGCACGCCAGCGAGTAGATGTCCGACGCCGGACCGCCGCGGTCGCCGTTGAATCGTTCCGGCGCCATGTACGCGCTCGACCCGACGACGAGCCCCGTCGACGTGACCGTGGATTCTCCGCCGCCGTGCGCGATGCCGAAGTCGACCAGGTACGCGAAGTCCGTCGACGTCAGCAGCACGTTCTCGGGCTTGATGTCGCGGTGGATCAACCCGTTGGCGTGCGCGTCATCAAGGGCTGACGCGACCTGCTCGACAATCGACACCGCACGCGCCGGCGGCAGCGCCCCCACCGCGCGCAGCGCGTCCTTGACGCTCTCCCCTTCGACCAGGCGCATGTCGATGTAGAGGACGCCGTCGATCTCACCGAAGTTGTGGACCGGGATGACATGCGGTTCCTGCAGGCGCGCGGCGACCCGCGACTCCCTGCGGAACCGCTCCTGGAAACTGTGGTCGGCCGCCATCTCGGGTCGCAGCAGCTTGATCGCGACCATGCGTTCACGCAGCGTGTCGTAGGCGCGGTACACCTCGCCCATTCCCCCGACCCCGATGACCGACCGCAGCTCGTACGGCCCGAAACGCGTCCCGAGACGAGAGCTGCCATTCCGGGTGCTCACATGCGATCCTTCCGTCGTTGACCGGCGGCGACGAATGAGACTTCCCGGTTCGCGGCACGTGTAAGCGCCGACCTGCGACGGGATTCGCCGGTCTACGACGGTAATGGCTATTCCGGCAGACCGCTAAAGCCCCAGATCACTGCGGAGATTCGCGTATTCACGCTGCGCGTCGGGCAGGAAGCCGAAGATCACCCAGTCGTGGATCTGCTTGTTGCGCAGCCGGAACGTGAAGTCCGCACCGGCTGCCAGGGCTTTCTGCTGCAGCACCAGCACGTCCGGCGTGCGCAGATCCAACGATCCCGCGTAGACGGTCGTCGGCGGCAGGCCGTCCAGCGACCCGTAGATCGGGCTGGCCAGCGGGTGAAACGTGCCGGTCGGGTCGTCGTCACTCTCCAGCCCCTTCGACCACCACAGCCCGTTGCGCTTGCTGCTGCTCACGCTGAGGATCGGGTCGTCGACGAGCGCGATGTTCGGATTGCTCGCACTGGCATCCAGCGCCGGCGACAGCAGCACCATGCGGCCGGGCAGTATGCCGTCGAGACACGCCGCGTCTCCGGCACAGCGCGCGACCAGCTGCTGCGTGGCCGCCAGCGCGATGGAGCCGCCCGCGGAGTCGCCGAGCACCGAGACGTTGTCCCTGCCGTGCAGCGCGACCTGGCCGGCGATGAAGTCGGCCATCACCGGCACGACGGTCTTGGCCGTCCCGCCGGTTCCCTCCTCGTTGGCCAGCTTGTAGAGCGGCACGACGACCGTCGCGCCGGTCCTGCGAGCCAGGCTGGCGTAGGTCGACCAGTGGAACAGGCTGGCCGTCGAGATGAACGATCCGCCGTGCACACCGACGACGACCTCGTCAGTCGCGTTGCGCCGCGGCGCCAGCGTCCACGTCTTCCAACCCTCGTACTCGCCGCTCGTCACGTCGAGGCCGGCCCGGACGAAGAACGGCGGGATGCCGTCGGTGAAGAACGGGATACGGGCGCTGGTGCCGTTGAGCTCGATGCCGAACGCCTGCAGGACGGGTTTGATCAGCTTGAGGCCGGTGGTGAAGACGGAGCCGACGAGCGACGGCGGACCCGTCAAGTCGTCCTCTGACACGGCGCTCGTCGAATCCTTGTTCCCCACAGACGCGAGATTCAGCAGCGGCTGAGCAGTTCTTTGAGCTCGAGTTCGAACCTGTCGGCGAGATCCCACAGGTCGTCGGCCAGTTGCGGGCACGAGATGATGCCGACATTGAGCTTGTCGCCGAGCGAGAACACGGTGATGTTGAGCCCCGACCCGTGGAAGATCGGGCCGAGCGGATACAGCGCCTTCACCTTCGCGCCGGCGCTGTACAGCGTCTCCGACGGTCCGGCGACGTTCGAGATGACGACGTTGTGAATCGCCGTGTTGGCCAACGGGGTTCGCGCGAGCAGGCCGAACAGCGTGCTGAACATGGTACGCGTGATGCTTTGCGCCAGGTCCACCATGACCGTCGGCCCCAGAGAGGTGCTGTGTTCCTTTGCGCGGGTAGTCGATTCGCCGATTGCCTGCAGCCGCTTCCACGGATCCTCGATGTCGGTGTGCAGGTTGCAGAACATTCCCGACAGCTGGTTGCGGCCCGGCCGATCCGACTGGCCGTGCACCGACGCCGGCACCACCGCGATCAGCGGTTTGGACGGAAGTTGGCCGCGGCCTTCCAGGTAGCCACGCAGCGCCCCGGCGCACAGCGCCATCACCACGTCGTTGACCTTCACGTCGCCCTTGTTCTTGACAGTCTTGACATCCTCAAGGTCCAACTGCGCCAACGCAATCGAGCGCTCGGAGGTCAGTCGCGCGTTGAACGGCGTCATCGGCGCCGAGAACGGCGCCGCCATCGCGATGCCCGACACCGCGCGGTTGACGGTCTTGGCGACCAGCGCCGCCGTCGCGGGCACCACCCGGGTGGTCACATGCCAGGGCATCGTGACGACGCGCCACAGCCCGTCCGCCGCGATCTCCAGCGCCGACGCCTGACCGGGTCCGTCCACCGGATCGGGCGGGTCCGCGTCGGGCTCGGTATCGAGCAGCTTGCTCAGCAGCGTGGCCGCCGAGACGCCGTCGACCGCGGCGTGGTGCACCTTCAGCATCAGCGCGAGAGGTCCGCCGTCTTCGGGCCTGGTGCCCCCGACGCCTTCGATGACCCACATCTCCCACAGCGGCTTGGTGCGGTCCAGCGCCACCGACGCGATACGCCCGCACACGGCGGCCAGTTCGTCGCGGCCGCCGGGCGCCGGAAGCGCGATGCGGTTGACGTGGCGGGAGAGGTCGAAGTTCTTGTCTTCCACCCACACCGGATGATCGACGTTCAGGTCGCTGTCGGCGAGCACCATGCGGAACTCCGGGATCGCCGGCACTCTCGTGGCCAGGCTCTCGCGGAAGCGCTCGAAGCTGTACCCGCCCGGGACCGTCGAGGTGTCGAGCTCTGTCACCGAGCAGACCTGGATCGGCACGGTGGCCGACTCGCTGTACAGAAGGCCCGCATCGAGACCACTCAACCGCTCCACCAGCCCGGCGTACCCGTTGTGACCGTCGTCTCAAACGGGCGTTTGCCTCGGCAAGCGGCTACGCCTGACCCGCTCCCGGCTGCCACGTCGACATCGCCGCTTCCATCTCGTCCTCGCTGAGCGGAGCCACCGGCAGCGGTGCCTGCCCCGGCTGGCAGCGCAGCCCCTGCAGCAGCACGGCGACGTAGCGCCGCCACAGATCCGCCGACACCTCTCCGGCGTATTCACTCACCGCGCCCGCCATCAGTCCACACAGCGGCATGTCGGTCGCGGACACCTCGGGTCGCAGATAGCCGTCCCGCTTGGCGCGCTCCACGAGCTGGGCCACCCGCGGATGCAACCGGGTCCGTCCGGCGTCCACCCGACCTCCGCAGTGCGCCCTGCTGAAGGCGATCTCCCGCAGTCCGCGGTCCGTGGCCGTCATCTGGCACATCTGCCACATCCACCAGGACAGCCCCTCCCACGAGTCCTCGTACTCCAACGCGGTGTCGGCGAGGCCGACGAGCTGATCGATGCCGTCTTCGAAGATCGCCTCGAACAGCGCCTCTTTGGTGGGGAAACGCCGGTACACCGTGCCGACACCCAGGTTCGCGTGGTGGGCCACCTCGTTGAGGGTGGCATCCAGCCCACGGGTGGCGCACAGATCGCGGGCGGCTTCGATGATGCGCCGCCGGTTGCGCTCGGCATCCTTGCGCAGGCCACCGCAGGGTTTGTCAATCACGGACGCCAGTTTAGTGACGTCCCTTACCAAAACGCCACAACCGGATTGACTCTATCCACTTGCAGGCTTAGATTTTCCTGAGTCAAGATCGCCGGCCACCTGGCGGCTCGCGGTATCCCTCACCCGAAAGGCATGACCTTGCCTGCAGTACTCGCGCGCCCAAAATCGTTGATCCTCTGGTGATTACCGTTGTGAAGCGGGTCTGGTTACCCGTCCTGATCGTCGTCGCCGTCGCCGTAGGCGGGTTGGCCGTCTCGAACCTCCGCTCAGTTTTCGGTTCCCATGGCGCCGTCGTTACACCGATCGATGCCGACACCGCGGAGAACTTCAACCCTAAGGTCGTCACCTACGAGATCTTCGGTACCGGTTCCGCCGCGACCATCAACTACGCCGACCTGGACGGCAAACCGCAGCGCACGGGCGAAGTGAGTCTGCCCTGGTCGCTGACCCTTGAGACCACGTTGCCGTCCGTGATGCCGAACATCATGGCCCAGGGCGACGGTCAATCCATCACCTGCCGCGTCACCGTCGACGACGAGGTCAAAGACGAAAGGACGGCAACAGGGATGAACGCCGCCACCTACTGCCTGGTGAAGGCCGCATGACGACCGACACCGACGAGGCGCGCACCGACGCGCTCCCCCGGCACGCGGCCGTCAAACGTCCGATGCTGCCCCGCTTCATCCGGATGTTCGCCATTCCGATCGTGCTGGCCTGGATCGCGATCGTCGGCCTGCTCAACACTGTCGTGCCGCAGCTCGAAGAGGTCGGCAAGCTGCGCGCGGTGTCGATGAGCCCCAACGACGCGCCGTCGCTCATCGCGACCAAGCACGTCGGCGAGAAGTTCGAGGAATACGACACCAGTAGCTCGGTCATGATCGTCCTGGAGGGCGAGAACGCGCTGGGGCCGGACGCGCACGCGTACTACGACGAGATCGTCCGCAAGCTCAACGCCGACCCCACGCATGTGCAGCACGTGCAGGATTTCTGGGGCGACACCCTTACTGCCGCCGGCGCGCAAAGCATCGACGGCAAGGCCTCTTACGTGCAGGTCTACATTGCCGGCGACCAGGGTGAGGCGCTGGCCAACGAGTCGGTGCAGGCCGTCCGCGACGTCGTCGACGGAACGCAGGCTCCGCCGGGTGTGAAGGCGTACGTCACCGGGCCCGCCGCGCTGACCACCGACCAGAACATCGTCGGCGACGCCAGCATGAAAACCATTGAGGGCGTGACGATCGCGATCATCATCGTGATGCTGCTGATCGTCTACCGGTCGGTCGTCACGACGATTGTCACGATGGCGATGGTGTTCATCGGGCTGCTGTCGGCCCGCGGCATCGTGTCCTTCCTCGGCTTCTACGAAGTCTTCGGACTGACCACCTTCGCGACGAGCATGGTGGTGACGCTGGCGATCGCCGCGGCCACCGACTACGCGATCTTCCTGATCGGCCGCTATCAGGAAGCCCGCCGCTCCGGCATGGACAAAGAGTCGGCCTACTACGACATGTTCCACGGCACCGCGCATGTGGTGCTCGCATCCGGCATGACGATCGCCGGCGCGACACTGTGCCTGCACTTCACCCGGCTGCCGTACTTCCAGAGCATGGGCATCCCGCTCGCGGTCGGCATGACGATCGTGGTGGCCGCGGCATTGACGCTGGGGCCCGCGCTGATCTCCATCGTGACCCGGTTCGGAAAGGTGCTGGACCCCAAAGGCAAAGGCCGTGCCCGCGGCTGGCGGCGGCTCGGCGCCGCGACAGTCCGCTGGCCGGGCGCCATCCTCGTGATGGCTGTCGTCACGTGCATGGTCGGCCTGCTGGCCCTTCCCGGCTACCACACCACCTACAACGACCGCATCTACCTGCCCAGCGACGTGCCTGCCAATATCGGTTACGCCGCCGCCGATCGGCACTTCTCGGACGCCAAGATGAACCCCGATCTGGTGATGGTCGAAGCCGACCACGACATGCGAAACCCGGCGGACTTCCTGGTGATCGAGAAGATCGCCAAAGCCCTTGTGCGCGTGCATGGTATCGCGTCGGTCACCACGATCACCCGCCCGGACGGCAAGCCGATCAAGCACGCGTCGCTGGCCTACACGGTGAGCCAGAGCGGCAACGGCCAGATCATGAACAACGACTTCCAACAGACGGTGCTGGAGAACACGTTGCAGCAGGCCAACGAGATGCAGGTGACCATCGACTCGATGACCAAGATGCAGAGCATCACGTTGGAGCTCGCGGATGTGACCCGTCGGATGGCCGACAAGATGCAGGACACCTCGGCGAACCTCAACGACGTCCGCGACCATCTCGCCGACTTCGACGACCAGTTCCGGCCGCTGCGCAACTACTTCTACTGGGAGCCGCACTGCTTCAACATCCCGATGTGCTGGGCGCTGCGGTCGATCTTCGACAGTCTCGACGGAATCGGCACGATGGCCGACGATTTCAACGAGCTGGTGCCCGACATCGAGCGGATGGCGCAGCTGACGCCGCAGATGGCCGCGTTGATGCCGGCGATGATCCAGACGATGAAGAACCAGAAGCAGATCATGCTGAACCAGTACCAGGCTCAGAAGATGCAGCAGGATCAGAACATCGCCATGCAGGAGGACAGCACGGCGATGGGCGAGGCGTACGACACCGCCCGCAACGACGACACCTTCTACCTGCCGCCGGAAGCCTTCGAGACCGCCGACTTCCAACGCGGCATGAAGCTGATGATGTCGCCGGACGGAAAGGCGGTGCGCTTCACCGTGTTCCACCAGGGTGATCCGCTGACCGAGGACGGCACGGAGCGCATCGAACCGATGCGCGTCGCCGCCGCCGACGCCATCAAAGGCACCCCGCTGGAAGGCTCGACGATCTACGTCGGCGGCAGCGCGGCCATGTACAAGGACATGCAGCAGGGCGCCGACTACGACCTGCTGATCGCCGCGGTCGCGTCGCTGATCCTGATCTTCCTAATCATGGTGATCCTGACCCGGGCCGTCGCGGCGGCTGCCGTCATCGTCGGCACCGTCGTCCTGAGTCTGGGCACCTCGTTCGGTCTGTCGGTTTTGGTGTGGCAGCACATCATCGGCATCCCGTTGAGCTGGATGGTGCTGCCGATGTCGGTGATCGTCCTACTCGCCGTCGGCGCGGACTACAACCTGCTGTTGGTGTCGCGGATGAAGGAGGAGATCCATGCGGGCGTGAACACCGGCATCATCCGGTCGATGGCCGGCACCGGATCCGTCGTCACCGCAGCAGGATTCGTGTTCGCGTTCACGATGATCGGCATGATCGTCAGCGACATGATCACCATCGGTCAGGTGGGCACCACCATCGGCCTGGGCCTGCTGTTCGACACGCTGATCGTGCGGTCGCTGATGACGCCGTCGATCGCGGCGCTGATGGGCAAGTGGTTCTGGTGGCCGACGCACGTGCGCCCGCGGCCGAAGCCCAAGCCGTGGCCCACAGTTGCGCAAAAGGTGCCGGCATGAAGCGGCTCATGATCGGTCTGGCCGCTGCCTCGATCCTGCTGGCACCCAACGCCTCCGCCGATGTCGACACCGATTTCGCGGCCCAGATGCAGGCCGTCGGGATCTACGGACAGAAGGACTACAACGCATGGCTGGCGAAGATCACGTGCAAGCGGTTGACCACCGGAGTCGATGCCGACGCCCGCGCGTCTGCCGAGTTCCTGTTCGGGAACCTGGACGCAAACACCGAACAGGTGTGGCAGTTCCTCGGCGCGGGGCTTCGCGCGTACTGCCCCGAGCATCTGGCGAAGCTGTCGTGAGCGCCCACAACGTCCGGTGGGCGATGCGGGCACTGCTGCTGATTGTGGCGGCGGCCATGGTGGCGGCGTTGTCTGCGCCGAGGGCTTTCGCTGATTCGACCGAGGACTATCCGATCCCGCGCCGCATCATCCACACCACCTGTGACGTCGAGCAGTACCTGGCCGCGGTGCGTGACACCAACCCCGTGTACTTCGAGCGCTACATGATCGACCGCAGCAACCGGCCCGCCGACGTGCAGCAGATGGCGTTCGACCGCATCCACTGGTTCTTCTCGCTCGACCCGGTGGGTCGCCGGCAGTACTCCGAGAACACCGCCACCAACGTCTACTACGAGCAGGTGGCAACGCGCTGGGGCAACTGGGCCAAGATCTTCTTCAACAACAAGGGCGTGGTCGCCCACGCCACCGACGTCTGCATGAACTACCCGCGCGGCGACATGTCCGTGTGGAACTGGGTCGTCCGCTGACCACCGAAACTGAGGCTATGCAGCGAAAGTGCGAGTAGGGCCGTGCACAGATTCAGTTTCGGCGACTAGGTGAGGTCATACTGGCCCTGCCGAAGGCGTTGCAGGGCACGGTCGTCGACCAACTCGCCCCGGTCCTCGGGATGCCTCCAATAGTGGCGCACCATCCAGTAGAGGGCAGCACCACCCGGAACAAACACATTGGCATTGCCGATGACCGCTTCGTCGCCGTTGCGCAGACGCAGGACCACCGGGCGATGCGCCCTCATCGACTCGGCGTGTCCGCACACCTCGACGACATCGTCCCATTCGAAGAGCATCGTTTTCATCACGTCGGCGTTCTCCACCATGGCGGGTGTGAGCGTGACATGACCGACCCCACCTCGCCGCCACGCCCGGACCAGCCCGGTGATCACAATGACGAGGAGCACCGCGGCACAGATGGGCCAGAACACCCGCAGAGCGCGCGTTGTCGCGAAATCGATGGCGCCCATGGGTGCGAAGACAACAAAAATCAGGGTGCTCGGTATCGTCGCGACCACGCCCGCCAGGATCAGCACGCTGAAAACCCGGTCCGGCCGCAGCGTCAAACCTGTTCTCTCGCTGTCGATCTGCGGAACCAATCGACCCGCCATGACCAGCCCGGCCACAAGAGCCAGGAGTAGCAGAAAGGCCGCCCACCCCACGGACACGGCCGTGGTGAGATAACTGCCGTGCAACGCAGCCGCGGCACCCAGGACGGAGTAGACCCCAGCGACGACGAAGGACAGCAGCACCAGGACCCAGCCGATACCTTTACTGCGTCGCCAGTCCGGTGGATCGGGCAGCTCTAATAGGGACATACGACGTCTCCGAGGAACTGACCTAGCTTCGCCCCGCCGAACGTGCCGATGCCGCCGAGGATGATCGCGCCGGCAGGCACCGTCAAAGGCGCGAGCGGTCCACCCAGAGTGCCTGCTGCCGCACCTAATTCGACGCCGCCCCAGCCACCTCCACCGCTGACGACGCCGGCGACGAGCGCAATGCACCTGTCCTTGCCCGAATCGGTTATCACCATGTCGAACACGGTGGTCGCCGCGGTCAGTGCGGGTCCGCCGAACTTCATCGTCTTGCCGATGTTGTCCACCGACTCCGCGGTGAGCATCGGCAGCGAACCGCCTCGGGCGATGTGCTTCTCCAGTCCGCCCATTACCGTTGTCATCTCGCTCTGTTCCTGCAGGGCCAGCGCCTGCAACTTCGCCATCTCGTCCTGCGAAGCCATCACCGGATCAATCAGCACCACCCACTGGTCGGTCACATTCAACGGCCCGCTGTCCACCGCGTCTGCTTTCGCGAGCAAAGCCGACCTCGCCGCGCCGATTGCCGTAGCGCAAGGTCGAACGAGACGGCAACACAGGACCCATTGTCTCCGATGCCACGCACCCCTGGACGCACCAATTCCACCGCGAGACTGAACCTACGCAGCGAAAGTCCGAGAGAACCGCTGCGTAGCTTCAGTTTCGGCGAGAAATTACGCCGCGACGACCGGCTCCCCGGCAGCGGCACCGTCGGCGGCACGCGTCGGGAGCTCGACGCTCAGCTCCTCGATCTTGATGGCGCCCCACGAGTAGTAGTTGATGAACTTTGCAGTCGACGTCACGATCTGCACCGTGAGCGACTGCCCCGGCTGCAGCGTGTGCGCAATCTGCTCCAGGGAGAACGTGGCCGTGTGGGATTCGCCGTCGAGCGTCACCGGGATCGGTGTCGCATGGTTACCCAGCACCAAACCTGTTTCGTTGTCGACGATTTGGGCGTACACGTGCTTGGCCGTGCCATCTCCGGTGTACTTCATCGTCACCACCGGCGCACCCACGACATGCGTCAACTCCTCGACCGGCGGGACATCCAGGTCCACCGCGTTGTACGCCGCGGCGGCCGACGGCAACCCCAGCAGCGCCGCGATCAAACCGCGCGTGATGATCAACGGATTCGGGCCAGATCCGAACAGCGCCGGGATGATCGGCATCACCCTGCTGCCCTCTTCCCGCGTCGCCACGATCGGCGTCGACTCCGTCGCGGGGTACGTCTCGTCGCTGTGCCAGACGCCCTTCTGGTCGACCCACTCGAATTGCGCTCCGGTGTCGACGTTTTCGTTGCCCTTCACGTACCGGTCCAACCAACTCAAGGTGCGGCCGATGACGAACTCGCCGTCGTTGAAGTCGCTCAGGCACGCACCATGGCCGCCGCAGTACCAGATCACCTTGGTCGTCGTGCCGGCCTCGATCAGGGCCAGCGCGTTCGTGTGCGCCTGGTCGAGCGTGAACAGCGTGTCCACCGTGCCCTGGATCAGCAGCGTCGGCGCGGTGATGTCCTTGATCTGGTCGTCGAAGCCCAAGCTGTTCACCAGCTCGATGTCGGCCGGGTCGGCGATCCCGAACAGCACACCCTGGATGGCGACCGGGAAAATCCGCGGATGTTCACGCGCGAACGTCAGCGCCAACACCGCGGGAAGCAGTGTGCCCCAACTGCTGTTGACCGCATCGCGCGGAAACAGCACGTCCACCAGATTGTTCCAGGCGATCGTCGGAACGATCGCGTCGACGCGGTGATCGATTGCCGCCGTGGCCAACTGGATGCCGCCGCCGTAGGACGCACCGGTCATCCCGATTCGCGGATCATTGATCGCGTCGAGCTGCACCTCCGGCAGCGTCGACAGGAAGCTGATGATGTGCGACATGTCGCGGCCCTCGAGATCGGGCGAGTTCAGGTGCATCACACCCTCGGATCGCCACTCGCCGCGCGGATCCCACGTGACGACGTTGTAGCCGTTCTGGCGCAGCGTGCCGACGCCGACGACATCGTTGGGCAGGAAGCTGTCGACCGGCAGCTCCAGCGCCGTCGACCCCGGCAATCCCAGTCCCGGGCCGTTCAGGATCGTCGGGGCCGTCTCCCCCGCCTGAAGCCCCTTGGCCGGCATGAAGTTCACGAAGATCCGCGTCCCGTCGAAGGACGTCACGCGGTAGTTGCGCGCCCGCGGGGTACCCGGCGGTGCCCAGTGATCGATCGGGAAACCGATGACGGGGTGGATGATGTCGCCGACGAGCGGAATCACGTGCACCACACCGACAATCGGCGTCACCAGCAGCGGTCCGAGAATCGGGATCCGTTGCAGCCACTCCAACGGCGGCGTCCACTCCTCGACCGTGACCCCTTCCGGGATCGGATACTGGGTCGCCTCGGACTCGGCCAGGCTCGACGAGACCTGCGCCCCGACGGTGGTGGGGGACTCGTTCGTCGCCTCGCGTCCCGCCGCCAGAATCGAGCTGAACAACGTCGCCAGTCCCGGCAGCACCGGATCTTCGGGGTCCTGGGCCGGAACTGCGGACAGCCCGCCGGAAAGATCCGTCGTGACGGTCTCGACGGGGACCACCTCTGCGACGGTGGGTGTTTCCTCGACGGGCTCGTCGGTGACGACGACCTCGGGGGCAGCAGGCTTCTCGACGACTTCGGGCGCTTCCTCCGTCGGCGCCTCGTCCGCTACCGGAGCGTCCTCGACGACCTCGGCGTGTTCCTCGTCGTCCGTAACGGCTTGCGGCTCTTCGGTTTCGTCGAGATCGCGCTTGCCGCGGTGGCGGCGGTCGGAGGGCTCGTCCTCGGCGGCGGGCTCCTCGGCCTCCTCGGCGTCGGCCTCGGGCTCTGACACCGAGGTATCGGGAGCGGACATTTCCGTGGATTCGGATGAGGTTTCCGCGGGCTTCGACTCGGATCCGGCGACGTCGTCGGCGTAGGCAACACCTCCACCCGCGAAGAGTGCGGCGCCGATTCCCAGCGCGACCGCCAACCCACCGACCCGACCCACATAAGCTCCCGCACCCATGGACTAAATGTTTACCCTGCGTAAACAGTCCTACGGAAGGGGCAGGGCAAATTTCCTACTATTGAGTCAGTTCGAATCACGCCGGGCGACGAATTCCGCCAGCGAATCCACGATCTGGCTACGGATTCGTGAAGCCACGGCCGCCTCGAACACGCAATCCTGACTCGATGGGCTCAAACATGTTGACGGCCTTCAAGATCAATGGCCGCAAAGCAAGTGGGCTGGTAGGAAATCCCTACCAGCCCACGTATTTGCTTGAGTCTCTTAGATCTTGTTGACCCGCACAGCCTGGGGGCCCTTCTGGCCCTGCTCCACCTCGAACTCGACGCGCTGGTTCTCCTCGAGCGACCGGTATCCGCTCCCTCCGATTTCGGAGTAATGAACGAACACATCCTTGGAGCCGTCATCGGGGGCGATGAAGCCGAAGCCCTTTTCGCCGTTGAACCACTTCACAGTTCCCTGCGCCATACTTTTTCTTCTCTCATTTTCATTTGGATGTCAGACGGACATCCGCAGATAGGCTAGCACGCGCAGATCACCAGGCCAGAGGCCAAATCACGAATCCGTCGACTCGGAATTCGTGCCGCCCAACGACTCCCGAATTCGCGGTCAGGCCGACGGCGAATCCACTGATCCGGGTTTGGATGGACCATCGGAGAAAACGGGCAATTGCACGCCTTCTTCGGCGGCATCGCGGGGCGCGCTGGGCTGTGCGACCGGGCGGTGTGAAAACAGGTCAGACGATTCCATGGGCATGATCCCTTGAGTGGTGGGGGCAGACCCGGACGAAGGTCCGAGTGCCGATGTCGCGTCGCTGCAGAAACCAAGGCTGCGGACTCGACCTGTCGCCGACCTTACACGCGGCCTCGGACAGGACGTTGCACCGGACACGACGGGGCGTCGTCTACGACGAGGTTGTCCGCGGGACGTTTCGCCGTCACGCGGATCTGCGCGCCGCGGTGCGGCACGAAGATGACGTGCTTGAGTCGGCGCCGCTCGCCGCGAGCAGACGTGGTCTGCAGCTCGACGCGGCGCAGGATCTCACGCAGCACGACACGGAACTCGACCATCGCGAACGTCGCACCCAGGCACCGTCGATTGCCTCCGCCGAACGGAAGATATGAGGACGGGCTCAGGGTCGCACCGATCATCCGATCCGGATCGAACCGGTCGGCGTCCGGATACACGCCCGAGTCGGCGTGCACCAGCACCATCCCGGGGATCACCATCACCCCAGCAGGCAGACGATGGCCGGCGATCTCGACAGCCTCCTTCAGCACCCGGCCGACATCGAACACCACGGGCCGGATCCGCAGCGTCTCCTTCGCGACCGCGTCGAGGTAGTCGTCGTCTCCCTCGCGGGCGGCGCGTACGGCCCTGGCCAACTGCGCCGGATGCCGGGTCAGCCGCTCCAACGCCCAGGACAATCCCGTCGCCGTGGTGTCATGCCCGGCAACCAGCAGGGTCATCAGCTGGTCGCGCAGCTCCTTGTCGGTCATATCGCCCGCGCGTACCAGCATCGACAGCGCGTCACTCCGATCAGCGAGGTCGGGGTCGGCGTGACGGTCGGCGATCTCGTCGTACAGGAGCCGATCGGCCTCGGCGATGGCGTCACGCATCGCATGCCACGGCCGCCAGCCGAGCAGCGCCTCGTTCGCCAGCGCAACGGTTTCCCATGGACCCACACTCAGCACGCGCGGCATCACCTCGCGCAACGCGGCGAGCCGCACCGGATCGCTCGCACCGATGACCGTGCGCAGGATGATCTCCAACGTGATCTCGGCCATCTTCGGCGCCGCCGGGAACGTCCGCCCCACCGGCCACCCGTCGATGTTGTCGGCGGCCACCTGCGCCATCACCGCCGCCTGACCCGTGACGGCGTCACGGGCGAACGGCGCCAGCATCGCCCGGCGGCGGTCGCGGTGCAGGTCGTCGTCGACGACGAGCACAGAGGTGTCGCCGAGCAGCCCTTTGAGCATCGAATTCGCTTCTCCGGCATGGAAGATGCGCGGGTCGCCGGCGAAGACGGTCTTGATGTCGGCGGGGTCGGTGACGTAGACAGCCGTGCCCATCCCGGCGACCTGCAGCGTGAACGTCGATCCGTAGCGGCGTTTGCAGGCAGTGATGAAACGCGGACCGCATGTGAGCATCAGCAGCGTCTGCACCCCGGCGGGCAGACGGGGGCCGGGAGGCAATGACGTCGTCGTCATCGCCCCAGGGTACGAGGCGTCGCCCAGATCACATCGGCCTTCAGGCGTAAACCCATCCCGATCGGGCATAGGGGTGCACATGTCGCGATTTCTGTTCACTCTCGGCGCTGCGAGCTTCCGCCGGCGCTGGCTGGTTGTCGGTACGTGGCTGGCCGTCCTTCTCGGTGTCGCGCTCGCGTTCGTCGGCTTCCGCGGCGAGCCCAGCGACAACTTCACGATCCCCGGGACCGAGTCACAGCGTGCGGTCGAGCAACTGCAGCAGAACCTTCCCGACTACAGCGGCGCGCAGACACAGATCACGTTCGCCGCGCCCGAGAACCTCGCCGTGACCGATCCGCGCTTCACCGCGCCGATCGACCAGGCCATGCAGAAACTCAACACCCTCCCCGACATCGCCGCCGCGGCCGGCCCCAACCAGACCAGGCAGGTTTCGCCGGACGGGCGGATCGCGCTGGGCACCGTGCAGTGGAAGGCGCCGATCGGCGAGGTCAGCGACGCGGCACTGAACGAGCTGGAGAACGCGATGAAGCCGGCGCAGGACGCCGGTGTCCAGGTCGAATACTCCGGTGCGGTGTTCCCCGGCTACAAGGTCGCCGTCCCGCACCTGCCGGAGATCATCGGCATCGGCGCCGCGTTCCTGATCCTGCTCATCACCTTCGGCGCGGTCGTCGCGGCCGGTCTACCGATCGTGACTGCGGCCATCGGTGTGGGCATCGGCGCCCTCGGCATCTTCGTGGTCGCCGCATTCGTCGACATGCCCACGGCCTCACTGTCACTGGCGTTGATGCTCGGACTCTCGTGCGGCATCGACTACGCGCTGTTCATCTTGAACCGTTACCGCAACAACCTGCTGCTGCTGATGCCGCGCCAGGAGGCGGCCGGCCTGGCCGTCGGAACCGCCGGTGGCGCTGTCGTTTTCGCGGCTCTGACGGTGATCATCGCGCTGTGTGGCCTCGCGGTCGTCGGCATTCCGTTCCTGACCTACATGGGCGTCGCGGCCGCGGTGTCGGTGCTCATCGCGATGCTGATCGCCCTGACGCTCCTTCCCGCGTTGTTCGGGTTCGCCGGAGGCAAGGTCGCCAAGTTCATCGAGCCCCCGCTGCAGCCCGGCCGTCCCAAGGAAGTTGCCCAGGTCGCGGCCTACACCCCGCAGCGCACCATGGGCGCGGCGTGGGCGCGCTTCGTCGTGCGGTTCCGCAAACCGCTCCTCGTCGGCGGTTCCGCGGTGCTGATCGTCATCGGATTGCCTGCGCTGGGGATGCAGCTGGGCCTGCCGAGCGGTTCGTCGCAGCCCGAGTCCAACACGTCGCGCCAGGCCTACGACCTGACCGCCGAGCACCTCGGACCCGGATTCAACGGCCCTCTGCTCGTCGTCGCCGACCTGACCAACGCCGCACCCAATGCGGCACAGACCATCGCGTCCAACATCGGACGCGAGGACGGCGTTGTCGCCGCGGCACCGGCGGGAGGGGACCAGCGCACCGCCGTCATCCAGGTGATTCCGGAGACCGGGCCCAACGACCCCGCGACGGCCGATCTCGTCCGGCAGATCCGCGCCGACCGCGACGCGATCGAAGCCGACACCGGCGCGACGTTCCTCGTCGGCGGCAACACCGCGTCCAACATCGACACCTCCGACAAGCTGGCGACCGCACTGCCGATCTTCCTGGTCGTGGTCGTCGGCCTGGCGTTCATCCTGCTCACCATTGCCTTCCGCGCGGCGCTGGTGCCGATCACGTCGATCATCGGCTTCCTGCTGTCGGTGTTCGCAGCCATGGGCGTGCAGGTCGCGATCTTCCAATGGGGTTGGGGGGCAGACCTTCTCGGCGTCACGCCGGGTGAGACGATCAGCTTCCTTCCGATCATCGCACTGGCCATCATCTTCGGCCTGTCCAGCGACTACGAGGTGTTCGTGGTGTCGCGGATCAAAGAGGAGCTCTCCACCAGCGGTGGTGATGCGCTGGCCGCCGTCCGCAACGGTGTCGGACTGTCCGCACGCGTGGTGACCGCCGCCGCCCTGATCATGTTCGGCGTGTTCATCGCATTCCTCGCCGCGGGGGATCCGATCATCAAATCGGTGGGCCTCACGCTCGCGGTGGGCGTGTTCCTCGACGCGTTCGTCGTCCGGCTCACGCTCATCCCGGCGATCATGGCCATGCTCGGTGACCGGATGTGGGCGCGCTCGAAGTGGTTCGACAAGTACGTGCCTGATCTTGACATCGAAGGCACCGCACTGGAATCCGCGCATAAGGGTCGTGTCACAACTTCGGTTTGAGGCGTCTAGTGCGCCTCAGAGGTGGGTACGCAGACAGCATGAGCATGACAGCGGTGGTGTCACCCACCTCAGAGCAACTGACAGTGAGGGGGGTGGCGACCGCCGCTAGTGCCGCGCAGCTACGCGATCAATTCGCTACGTGGCTCCGCGAACAAGGCGTCTCCGCCCTTCAGACGAACGAGATCCTGCTCGCCGTGTACGAAGCCTTGGCCAACTGCGTCGACCACGCCTACGCCGACGATCTGACGCCGGGCACCATGGCCCTGCGCGCCGACCTCGAGCCGGCCGGCGGATGCCTCAGCATATGCGTGACCGACCACGGGACCTGGCGCCAGCCGGGACCGTCGCGCCCGCGCGACCGGCGCGGACGCGGCGTAGCTCTGATGCACGCGATGGCAGACCACTGCACGATCAACGGCCGGGAAGACGGAACGACGGTCTGCCTCGACTACCGCTGCCGTAACTAACTGAGCAGCTGCACGACCAGATAGACCGCGACCGATGCGAAGAGCAGCACGAAAAGCGCAACGAGCACGAACGTCACCACCGCTCGCGGCGTGAGATTTCGCCCCGCTGCGGGATCGCGATTCGCCGTGGCGCTCGTCTGGGCCGAATCCGGCGGCGTATCGCCGGGACGCACACCCCCCGCGCGATCCACGCCTGGGTCTTCTTTCGGATCCGGGTCCGGGGGTAAAGCGGTCATGGCGCCTCAGTACCCGTGGCCGACGGATCTACACGGCCCTACCGCGTCGCCCCATTCACCATGGGTTTGTCGATCATCCCGCGTTCGACACCCCACATCGTCGCGATCGCCCGGTACTCGCCGGTCTCCATCAGGTGTTCCAGCGCCAGCCGTAGTGACTCCGACAGTTCCGAATCTTTGGCCACCGGCCAGCCGTAGGGGGCGGAGTCGAACACGTCCCCCGCAGGGACGAGATCGCCCCGGCTGAGCTTGATCGCGAAGCCCGTCACCGGCGAATCGGCCGACATGGCGTCGAGTTCGCCCCGGATCAGCGCGGTCGTGACCTCGTCCTGGCTGTTGAAGACCACGACATTGATCGGCGCCATCCCCGCGGCCGCGCACTGATCACTCTTGGCGGGCAGTTCCTCCGTCTGCTGCAACGTGCCCTCGGCGACACCGACGGTGAGGCCGCACGCCGACCCCGGGCCCAGCGCGGTACCGGGCCTGCGGGCCCACTGCGTGCCGGCCTGGAAGTAGGTGACGAAGTCGACGACCTCCTCACGCTCCTTGGTATCGGTGACCGAGGACATCCCGATGTCGAAACTGCCGTCCACGACCGAGGGCAGGATCGTGTCGAACGACGTGTCGCGGTAGTCGGGCACCAGACCCAGCACCCTCGACACCGCGTTCATCAGCTCGACGTCGAAGCCGACGAGCTGGCCGTCGGTGTTCTTGAACTCCATCGGCGCGTACGGCACGTTGACGCCGATGACGAGGCGACCGGTCTCCCGAACATCGGCGGGCACCGTCGCCGCGATCTCCGGCACAGCACCCGCGGGTAGCGCGGCATCGTCGCCGTCGTCCTTCCAGGGCGCCCACTGCCACAGACCGATACCGCCCGCCGCGACCACGAGAGCGGCGACCCCGGCGACGAGCACCGCCTTGCGAGAACCCGTGCGTCCGGCGCGCGCAGCCGAGTGCCGCGAACTACTGCCGGTCCTGCGCACCGGTGCGTTCAGCGCACGCTTGGCCGCTTCGGCGAGCTCACCCGCCGTCTGATAGCGCTTGGCGGGCTTTTTCGCCATCCCCTTGGCGATCACCTCGTCGAAGGCGGCCAGCCGCGGGTCGACGTCGGACGGGCGGGGGATCTGGCTGACCATATGTCCCGCGATCTGCTGCTCAAGGCTGTCCGCGGGATAAGGCCTTGAGCCGGTGAGACATTCGTAGAGCACGCATGTCAGCGCGTAGATGTCGGAGCGCGCGTCGACCTCGCCGCCCTCGAAACGTTCGGGCGCCATGTACGCCAGGGTGCCGAGCGTGCTGCCCGCCGTCGTGAGGCCTTTCTCCCCTGCCGTGCGGGCCAGACCGAAGTCGATCAGGTACACAAAATCGCGGCCCGTGATCAAGATGTTGGACGGCTTGATGTCACGGTGGATCAGGCCGAGGCTGTGCGCGGCGTCGAGCCCGTTGGCCACCTGCTCGACAACCGTGACGGCGAACGCCGCGCCGAGCGGCTTCTCGGTCTCCTGGAGCATGGTGCCGAGATTGCGGCCCTCGATGAGCCGCATGTCGAGGTAGAGCCGGCCGTCGATCTCGCCGTATCCGTGGATCGGGACGACGTGGGGGTCATTGATGCCGGCGGCGGCCTGCGATTCGCGGCGGAACCTGGTCTGAAACGTCTCGTCCTGCGCCATGTGGTGCGGCAGCACCTTGAGCGCGACGACACGGTCGGTCTTGGTGTCGTAGGCCTGATAGACCTCACCCATCCCGCCCTGGCCGATCAGCTTTTGCAGCTGATAGTGCCCGAATGGTGTCGCATTCACCGGTGCTCTCCTCGGCTGCGGCCAATCGGATGATCGATTGAAGCTACGTGATGTTTGCCGGGGCTGCCCGGACGCATGTCAGCCGCCTTGCCGCCGGTTTGCCCGATTCGGACGTACCGCGCGAGACGACGCCACGGCGTGCTGCTGGGGTGCAGCATTTTTACCACGGGGAGCCGACGCGGGAGTGCTGTCGGAGAGGGCCAGGTGTGTGGTTTCGATGCCCACCCGGGCGTACTTCGGCAGGAAAACAGCCACTGCAGCGGGTTCACCAGCAGCTTTGTTCCCGCCGCCCGGGCGCCGATCAGAGCCGATACATCTCCCTTCGCATCGCCGAATTCTCCAGGAATGCGTCGCGCGCCGGCGCGTACGTACGGCGTTTTCTGCGGTCGGCATGAGCCTCAGCGTCGACGGAGATGGACTCGACCGTCAGGCCTCTCGGAGTTCTTCCCAGAAAAACGAGCCACATCCATCGCGGCCATCCTCGAACACCGCCGACTCCCGTGATCCCAGCCATGACGCCACCCTTCTGTTGCAGTTCAACGGCTTGCACTTCTACTTCCGGAACGTAACATAAGATTTAAAAGTAGAAAACAGATAAGTAAGTGAGGGTCGGTTTATGGAGTGCAGTGAGTAGGCTTGCCGACGTGTCGAGACGGACCTATGGCCAGTACTGCGGGCTCGCGCATGCCCTCGACGTGGTGGGCGAGCGCTGGACGCTGCTGATCGTGCGCGAGCTGGCGTCCGGCCCGAAGCGCTATACCGAGCTCGCCGATTCGCTGGCCGGCATCGGCACGTCGCTGCTGGCCAACCGGGTACGACAGCTGGAGTCCGATGGCGTGGTGACGCGGCGGCTGGCGCTCGATCAGCCCGGCTCTGCGGTCGTCTACGAATTGTCCGACGCGGGAAGGGAACTCGCCGCCGCGGTCGTCCCGCTCGCGATGTGGGGCGCGCGGCACCAGATGAACGATGCCGACGTCGACGAGGAAGCCTTTCGCGCCGAGTGGCTGCTCAGCTTCCTGGCTGCCGACGTCCGGCGCGACGGTCCACACGACCTGGATGCGGTCTACGAGTTCCACATCGACGACAGCGTGGCCTGCCTTCGCCTGCTCGACGGCCGCGTGACGGTGACGCCCGGCGCTCCGGCCATCCCCGGCGACGTGACGGTGCGCGCGTCCGCGTCGACGGTGGCGTCGATCGTCGGCCGCAAGCTCGCCGTCGAGGACGCATTGGCCGACGGCCGCCTCGAGGTGACGGGCGAGCCCGCTGCTGTCGCGGCGCTGGTCGGCGTCATCGAGAGGCGCCTCTCGCGATAGGTGGCCGCCATACAGTTCGGCGAAAGTGTCTATCTGATGCACAGGCCGTGCCTACTGTCGGTTCATGAGCGCAGTCGAGGCCGGCTTACCCACGCTCGAATACAGCGGCGAAGACACCCCGGCCCAGGTGTATCCGAAGCTCCGCGCCGCCCGGGAGATCGCGCCGGTGGCGATGGGACCGTATGGGCCCGAAGTGCTTTCGTATGAACTCGTGCGCGCGGGGCTGCGTGACCCGCGGCTGCTGATTCCGCCGGGGCTCGGGCTCGTCGTGCAGGGCATCACGTCAGGTCCGCTGTGGGATCGCGTGGTCAGCACGCTGCTGTGCCTGGAGGGCGACGAACACCACCGGCTGCGCAGCCTGCTGTCGCGCGCGTTCACCCCACGCTCGGTGGAGCGGCTGCATTCCACGATCGTCGACGTGCTGGCCGACCTCGTCGACGCATGCACCCGGCGCGGACAGTTCGACGTCGTCACCGACATCGCGCGGCCGTATCCGGTGCCGATCGTGTGCGCGCTTCTCGGGGCTCCACGCGAAGACTGGGAGCAGTTCTCGCTGTGGGCCGACGACATCTTCAAAGCCTTCAGCTTCACGCCCGTGCGCGACCTCGAGGCGGTGGCCATGGGCGCCTGGCGAGAACTCGACGCCTACACCGACGACATGATCGACCGGCGTCGCCACACGCTCACCGACGACTTGCTGTCCGACCTGATCCGTGCCGAAGACGACCACGACCGCCTCGACCATGCCGAACTGCGCATGCTCGCGGCCGGGATCCTGCTCGCCGGCACCGACACCACCCGCAACCAGGTGGCCGCATCGATCGACGTCCTCTGTGACCATCCCGAGCAGTGGGAACTCCTGCGCCGGAACCCGTCGCTGGCGATGAACGCCGTGCACGAGACGATGCGGCACGCACCGATTGCGTGCTCCACGTTGCGGGTTGCCGGCGAGGACATGGAGGTGGGTGGCGTGCCCATTGCCGCAGGCACGATGGTGTTCCTCAACCTCATCGCGGCCAATCACGATCCCGCGGTTTTCGAGGACCCCGACCGCTTCGACATCACCCGGTCGGGCTCCGCGCCGGTGATGACCTTCGGCGGCGGGGTGCACTATTGCATCGGCGCCAACCTGGCGAAACTGGAGCTGGCCGAAGCCCTGAAGGCGGTGACCGCCCGATGGGAGGCGCCGCGCCGCGCCGGGCCCGCCCCCTGGAAGCCGATGGTGTCGCTGAGCGGTCCGAGGACGTTGCCGCTGGCAGTCGGCTAGCTCTCCAGCGGTCGTTCATTGATTCTTTTCGCGCATCAGTGATGTGCGAATCGGACTTGGACAGGCATGGATCTGCCTCCTACCGTTTAGGGCATGACTGCGACGATCCCAGGAACTCTCACCGGAGAGATGCTCATCGCCGGCACACCCGTGCGAGGCACCGGCAAGGAAGTTCGCGCCTTCGATCCGACCGCCGGCCAGACGTTGGAACCCGCCTACAGGCACGGCGACTCCACGCACGTCGAGACCGCCTGCGCCGCCGCAGCCGAGGCCTTCGGCGCCTACCGCGCCACCACCTCGGAGCAGCGCGCCCAGTTCCTGGAATCCATCGCCGCCAACATCGAGGCGATCAAGGACGACCTGATCGCGCGCACCGTCGCCGAATCCGGCCTGCCGCAGGCCCGCATCACCGGGGAGGTCGGCCGTACCACGGGTCAGCTGCGTCTGTTCGCGTCCGTGCTGCGCGAGGGCAGCTGGAACGGCGCCCGCATCGACCCCGCGCTTCCCGACCGCACCCCGCTGCCGCGCCCCGACCTGCGCCAGCGCTTCATCCCGCTCGGCCCGGTCGCGGTGTTCAGCGCCTCCAACTTCCCGCTCGCCTTCTCGGTCGCCGGCGGTGACACCGCTTCCGCGCTCGCCGCGGGCTGCCCCGTCGTCGTCAAAGCGCACGACGCCCACCCCGGCACCTCCGAGCTCGTCGCCCGGGCCATCACCGAGGCGGTTGCCTCCGCCGGACTGCCCGCGGGCACCTTCTCGCTGCTGTTCGGCACCGGCCAGGAGCTCGGGATCGCTCTCGTCACCGACCCGCGCATCAAGGCTGTCGGCTTCACCGGATCCCGAACGGGCGGAACCGCTCTCGTCGCTGCCGCGGCCGCGCGGCCCGAACCGATCCCGGTCTACGCCGAGATGAGCTCCATCAACCCGGTGTTCCTGCTCGACGGCGCGCTCAACTCGCGCGGCGCCGAACTCGGCAAGGCGTTCGTCGGCTCGCTCACGATGGGTTCCGGCCAGTTCTGCACCAATCCCGGTCTCGTGATCGCCGTCGACGGCCCCGGGCTGACCAGCTTCGTGGCCGCCGCCGCCGAAGCACTCGGCAAGGCGCCGGCGACCCCGATGCTGACCCCGAGCATCGCCCGCAGCTACAACTCCGGCGTCGAATCGCTCTCCGAAGCAGCCGAACTGATCGGCCGTGGCGAAGCAGCCGGTAGCGAAACCTGCGGCCAGGCCGCGCTGTTCACCACCGACGCCGCCAGCTTCCTCGCTTCGGATGCATTGCAGGCCGAGGTGTTCGGCTCGTCGAGCCTGATCGTTCGCTGCGCCGACGCCGACGAGGTGCGCGCCGTGGCCGACGGCATCGAGGGCCAGCTCACCGTGACCGTGCACGCCGACGACTCCGACCTCGACGCCGCCGCGAAACTCCTCCCGGTGCTGGAACTGAAGGCCGGCCGGATCCTGTTCGGCGGCTGGCCGACCGGTGTCGAGGTGTGCCACGCGATGGTGCACGGCGGGCCGTTCCCGGCCACCTCGGACTCCCGCACCACGTCGGTCGGATCCCGGGCCATCGAGCGCTACCTGCGTCCCGTCTGCTACCAGGACGTTCCGAAGTCGTTGCTGCCCAGCGCAATCGCCGACGGCAACCCCGACGATCTGTGGCGTCGCATCGACGGCCAGCTCTCCCAGGACTGACCCACCCCCAACCCCCGAAAGGCCTGCAATGCGTCCCACCTCGCGCCCGAACTTTCAAGGCGTCCTGTTCTTCCCCGTCACCCCGATGACCGCCTCCGGAGACGTCGACCTCGACGCGCTCGCCCGGCACATCGCCAAGGGCGTGGAGGCCGGCCCGGGGGGCGTGTTCATCGCCTGCGGCACAGGTGAATTCCACGCGCTCGAAGACCGGGAGTTCGGCGACGTGGTGCGCACCGCCGTCGACGTCGTCGCCGGACGCGTACCGGTCTACGCGGGCGCCGGCGGCTCCGTCGCGCAGGCAAAGCGTTTTGCCGTGGCCGCCAAGGCCGCAGGCGCCGACGGCATTCTGCTGCTGCCGCCCTACCTCGTCGAGGTTCCGCAGCCCGGCCTCGTCGACTACACCCGCGCCGTCGCCGAAGCGACCGACCTTCCGGTCATCGTCTACAACCGCAACAACGCGCGCTTCACCGAGGCCTCCGCGGTGGCCGTGGCCAACATCCCCAACGTCGTCGGATTCAAGGACGGCACAGGTAACTTCGACCAGGTCGCCCGTATCGTGCAGGCCGTCACCAGCCAGGTCGACCCCAACTTCCTGTTCTTCAACGGCCTTCCGACCGCTGAGACCACGCAGCTGGCCTACCGCGCGATCGGCGTGCCGCTGTACTCGTCGGCGACGTTCGCGTTCGCCCCCGATCTCGCCCTGGCGTTCTACAACGCTGTCGAGTCCGGCAACACGCAACTGACCAACGCGCTGCTCAACGCCTTCTTCATCCCGCTGGTTCGCCTGCGCGACACGGTGCCCGGCTACGCGGTCTCCCTCGTCAAAGCCGGTGTGACGATGGAAGGTGTG
The DNA here is from genome assembly GCF_041287165.2 of Mycobacterium bulgaricum. Lineage (NCBI taxonomy): Bacteria > Bacillati > Actinomycetota > Actinomycetes > Mycobacteriales > Mycobacteriaceae > Mycobacterium > Mycobacterium bulgaricum. Next base: position 628,078 of record NZ_JBGGKV020000002.1, read on the forward strand.
CCTGCCGGACCGGTGCGCCCGCCGCTCGTGATGCCCAGCACGGACGACCTCACCGAGCTCGCCTCGATCGTCGCCGCGGGCCGCGCCGTGCTGGCCGACGCACTGACCCAGGCGGTCTGAGGACATGGGCCAGATCCGCATCACCGGCGCACGCATCACGCCCGTCGCGTTCGCCGATCCGCCGCTGCTGAACACCGTCGGAGTGCACCAGCCCTACGCACTGCGCGCGATCATTCAGCTCGACACCGATGCGGGTCTGGTGGGCCTCGGCGAGACCTACGCCGACACCCGCCACCTGGCCCGACTGCAGGCCGCCGCCCAAGCGATCACGGGCCTGGACGTGTTCTCGCTCAACCACATCCGTGCCGCGATCGACACCCGGCTCACCGGTGACACCGCCGCTGTCGGTACCGCGGGCATGATCACCACCGCGTCAGCCGTCGACCAGGTGCTGTCACCGTTCGAGGTCGCGTGCCTCGACGTGCAGGGCCAATCACTGGGTCGGCCGGTTTCGGACCTGCTGGGGGGTAAGGTCCGGGACGCGGTGCCGTTCAGCGCGTACCTGTTCTACAAGTGGGCGGCCCACCCCGGTCAGGAACCGGACCCCTTCGGGGAGGCGCTGGATCCCGACGGACTGGTCGCCCAGGCTCGTCGCATCGTCGACGAATACGGTTTCACGGCAATTAAAGTCAAGGGCGGTGTGTTCGCGCCCGAAGAGGAAATGGCCGGTATCGAAGCGCTGGCACGCGCCTTCCCCGGCGTGCCGTTGCGACTCGACCCCAACGCCGCCTGGACGTCGCAGACCTCGGTCAAGGTGGCCTCCGGGCTGGCCGGCATCCTCGAGTACCTGGAAGACCCGACCCCGGGCCTGGACGGCATGGCAGAGGTAGCGGCACAGTCCCCGATGCCGCTGGCGACCAACATGTGCGTCGTCGCCTTCGACCAGCTGGCCCCCGCGGTGGCCAAGGGATCGGTCAAAGTCGTTCTCTCCGACCATCACTACTGGGGCGGGCTGCAGCGCTCACGTCTGCTGGCAGGCATCTGCGACACCTTCGGCCTCGGTCTGTCGATGCACTCGAACTCACACCTGGGCATCAGCCTCGCCGCGATGGTGCACCTGGCCGGCGCCACCCCGAATCTGACGTACGCCTGCGACACCCACTGGCCATGGAAGACCGAGGACGTGGTCAAGGACGGCGCACTGACGTTCGTCGACGGCTCCGTTCCGGTGCCGACGGCGCCCGGACTCGGCGTCGAGATCGACGAGGACGCACTCGGCGCGCTGCACGAGCAGTACGTCCGCTGCGGCATCCGGGACCGAGACGACACGGGCTACATGCGTACCGTCGACCCCTCGTTCGAACTGGCCAGTCCGCGCTGGTGAATCCCGCCCCCGGGCCGCGCCGGGGTCCTACGGTTGACCCATGACCGATCAGCCGGCCGTCGACGCCGCACATCCACCTGACGCCATGCTGTCGGTGGTCAACCCCACCTTGAAGGTTCTGCTGAAGACCCCGCTTGGCGGGCTCATCGGCGACTTCATGCTCGTCAGCTTCACCGGCCGCAAGTCCGGCAAGAAGTATTCGACCCCTGTCAGTGCCCACCATCTCGACGGAGCCCTCTACGTCGTCCTCGAAGCGCAGTGGAAGCACAACTTCCGCGGTGGCGCCGACGCGCAGGTGTCATACCGGGGAAAGACGCGCACGATGCGCGGTGAGCTCATCACCGACAAGCCGACCGTCGCCGAGCTCTGCGAACGAATCGCGACGTCCTACGGCGCGAAGAAGGCGCAGCGCCAGATGGGCATGACGTTCCGCGACGACCGGCTGCCCACCGTGGCGGAATGGACCGATGCCGCCGACCGGCTCAAGATCGCGGCGATCAAACTCAGCTGAGCTCGTCGCCCAGCCTCAGCCGGGCCACCTCGGCGGCACCGTTTCCGGTGATCAGCCACAACGCCGTCAGACTGGCGATCAGGTCGTCGACCGACATCGTCGCCCTCCCGTCGACGAATGCCAGGATCGCGTCCGCGGTGCCGCCGATCAGGAATGCCGGCGCCACCTGGGCCAGCGGGTCGCGTTCGAGCTCGACGTCGTGGATGGTGCGGGCATGCGCCATCAGCACGCCCGTCAGTCCGACCATGACCGCACTGCGATGCTGCTGCAGCACAGGTGAACTCGTCACGCCGCCGAGGAGTACGCGGGCCCGCCGGGGGTCGGCCACCAGTGTGCGCACGAGCGCGTCGACCGCCGCGGCCGCCTGCCCTGCGACGTCTGCGCTGCCGGCCTGCGCGAGCGCCGCCGTCGTGGCCGCGCGCACCTCGTCGGCGATGTCGTCGACGACGGCGGCACCGACCTCATCGAGGCCGGCGAAACTCTCGTAGAAGTACCGCTTGTTCAATCCCGCTGCAGCACAGAGCTTCTCGACGGTGACGCTGCGCCATTCGTTGGCAACCATGGCCTCGATCGCGGCGTCGAGCAGCGCTGAGCGTCTGCGCTCGCGGCGGGCCTCGGCGGACTGCCCACCGTAACTGCGTTGCGGCGTGGCGTGCATTGATCGATATTCGCACCCTCACCGACCGATCCGCCAACCCCCTTGACATACCCGCGTGCTTTTGGGACGGTTCTGTACCAGATATGTGGGACAGTTTCGTACCAAACAGGAGGTCATATGAGCGCCAGTGTCGAGTCGAATCCACGATCCGTCATGAAGTCCGCGACGGTTCTCGGTGAGTTGCGTGAGATGGCCGAGACCGCCCCTGCGCTCGCCCGCCGGCTGGCCTGGGATTACCTGCGAGACCTCGGTGACAGGGCCAGACGCGACCAGCTCGCCGAGCTGTTCGCCCGGGGAACCGCCCCCGACGGACCGAACGGAGCGATGGAAGGCCTGATCGTCGGCAACCTGTTCGGGATTCCCGAGGCATACCTCGCCAATCCCCTGATGAAAATCGACCCCACCTGGCGGGGCAAGACGTTCGACATCCGGTCGGGCACGGGCTTCAACCGCCTCAGCCCACTGGGTAAATACACCCTGCGCGCCGTCGCCCCGCACTACCGCGGACTGCGCACGGCGGGCTCGGAAACGATGGGTTTCGGATTCGATCACTGCATCGACACCGCAGCCATCCATCCCTACATCAAGGTGCGGGCCCTGGACTATTCGCCCGAGAAGTACGGCAACCCCAGCGTGCGGACCTTCCCGATCAAGCGCACCCGCGACGAGGTCGTGGAGCTCATCCCGGGCCTGTATCTGGGCCGCGCGCTGCTGACGATGCCCGACGGCGAGGTGCGCCTGATCGCCTACTTCGCACTGCGCGAGTTCAGCGACGAGCGCGGCGCGACAGCGTGATTCGCCTCGACGGTGCGGTCGCGTGTGTCACGGGGGGTGCACGCGGGATCGGCAAGGCGACCGCCGCAGAACTCGTCCGCCGGGGCGCCATCGTATGGATCGGCGATCTCGACCTGGCCGAAGCGGAACGAGCGGCCACCGAGATCGGCGCCCACGCAGCACAACTCGATGTCTGCGATCCCGGGAGCTTCGCCGCCTTCCATGCCGCCGCCAGCGTCCATGGTCCACCGGCGATGCTGGTGAACAACGCCGGGATTCAGGTGATGGGCCCGTTCGCCGAGCAGCGCCTCGACGTGTACCACCGGGAAGTCGCGGTCAATCTGATCGGTCCGATCAACGGGATGCACACGTTCCTGCCCGGAATGCTGGAGCGCGACCACGGCCACATCGTCAACATCTCCTCGATGGCGGCCAAGGTGACCACGCCAGGGATGTCGGTCTACAGCGCGACCAAGTACGCGGTCGCAGCGTTGTCGCGGTCGGTACGTGCCGAAATCGCCGGCAGCGCAGTGACGATCAGCACTGTCATGCCCACCGCGGTGCACACCGAGCTCACTGCGGGCGTGAGCCTCGCGCTGCTGCCCACCCGGGAGCCGGACGAGGTGGCCACGGCGATCGTCGACACCGCCGAGCATCCCCGTCGCGAGATCACCGTGCCGCGGTGGCTCGCGGCGTTCGGAGTGGTGGAGGAGGTGACCCCGGAACCGCTGCTGCAACGCCTCAAACATCTCGCGACACTGCGGCAACCGCCGGGCCACTTCGATGCGGAAAGCAGACGCGGCTACCTGGACCGGATCGGACAGTGATCGCCAAGCACCAGCTGCAGGCGTTCGGCGCAACGCTGAGCGCCCGATACCCCACAGTGGTGCAACCCTTGGCCACCCCGCCGCCGGGATCCGGACTCAAGCCCGTGATGGGCGATTACGGCATCCCGTTCCTCGGGCACATCATGAGCTCGATCGTCGAACCGCTCGACTTCGCACGGCGCCGGTATCGGCGGTACGGGCCGGTGTCGTGGGCGGGCGGCGTCGGCTTCCGCATGGTCACACTGATGGGACCGGAAGCGCTGGAGACGGTCTGGATCAACAAGGACAAGGCGTTCTCCAGCACGCGTGGGTGGGCGCCGGTCATCGGACCGTTCTTCCATCGGGGCATCATGCTGCTCGACTTCGACGAGCATCGCGACCATCGCCGCATCATGCAGCAGGCGTTCACCCGCACCGCGTTGTCCGGTTATCTCGAACTCATGCAACCGAGCATCGACCGCATGCTGACCTCCTGGCCCGCAACACAGACGATCCCGTTCTACGACGCCATCAAGCACCTGCTCCTCGACCAGGCCACCGAGGTGTTCGTCGGCGCACACCTCGGACCCGAATCCGACCAGCTGTCCGCCGATTTCGACGCCACGGTACGAGGGGGCCAGGCCATCGTGCGCGCCGACGTGCCCGGCGGGACGTGGGCCAGAGGGCTGCGGGCGCGCGAACGTCTCGAGGAGTACTTCCGCAGGCAGCTTCCCGACCGCCGCGCCAGCGACGGCGCCGACCTGTTCTCGATGCTGTGCCGCAGCCGCGACGACGACGGGCTGAGGTTCAGCGATCAGGACATCGTCAACCACATGATCTTCCTGCTGATGGCCGCCCACGACACGAGCGCGATCGCGCTCTCGATGCTCGCCTACGAACTGGGCCGAAACATCGACTGGCAGAACGCGTTACGTGATGAGGCGCTCGCACGACCCAACGATGCGCCACAGCTCGCCGATCTCGAGGACTACCCGCTGCTCGACGCGGCCTTCAAGGAGATCCTGCGGATGTACGCGCCTGCCGGCACGCTGTTCCGCCAGACCGTCAAGGACACCGACGTGGCCGGTCACTACATCCCCCGGAAGAGCCAGGTCGCGATCAACGTCTACGCGTCGATGCGGCTCCCCGACTGGTGGAAGGATCCGGATCGGTTCGACCCCGGCCGGTTCACCGACGCACGTGCCTTCGACTCCGTCAGCCGCTACGTGTTCGCGCCGTTCGGCGGAGGCGCGCACAAGTGCATCGGACAGCAGTTCGCGGACATGACGGTCAAGGCGACGATGCATCAGATCCTGCGGCGCTTCGAGTGGTCCGTGCCGGCGGGATACACCCCGCGCATGACCTGGGGCACCGGGCCGACGCCTGCCGACGGGCTGCCGATGAGCGTGCGCCGACGAGCCGCCTGATCCGGATTTCCTCGCACCACACCCGTCGACCGGCCTAAGCTGATGCCGACCCGCAGTGCATCGGGCGGGTTTCGATACGAGGAGTGCATCGTGTTTTCGCTGGCGAGGCTGTCCTGCTTCGTCGCCGTCGCCGAAGAACTGCACTTCGGACGGGCCGCCGAGCGTCTCCACATGACCCAGCCGCCGCTGTCGCGTCAGGTGCAGCAGCTGGAGAACGAACTCGGGGTGCAGCTCATCGACCGCACCACCAGGACCGTCACGCTGACCCCCGCAGGCGCGGCGTTCCTGCCGGACGCACGGCGCATCCTGCAGCTTGCCGAGGGCGCCGCGCAGACCGTCAAACGCATCCCCGCCGGCGACCTCGGCACCGTCGTCGTCGGCTTCACCGCGGCATCGGCGCACGCCGTGCTGCCCCGGCTGCTGGAGCGTATGCGCGAGCGTTTGCCTGACGTGAAGCTCGACCTGCGCGAGATGGTGACCGCCGCGCAGATCGAAGGGCTGATGACCGGCGAGCTGGACCTGGGTATGGCGCGCCCCCCACTGAAACGGCCAGGACTGGTGTCGCGGCCGCTGCTGCACGAGCAGCTGGTCGCCGCGCTGCCCGTCGGGCATCCGCTGGCCGACATGTCCCGGCAGCTGACGCTGACCGACCTCGACGGCCAGGACGTCATCATGTATTCGCCGGTTCAGGCCCGCTACTTCAACGAGCTGCTGATCTCGACGTTCACCATCGCCGGCGCCACACCGCGCTATGTGCAGTACGTGACGCAGGTACACACCATGCTGGTCCTCGTGCGCTCCGGCATCGGGATCGCACTGGTGCCCGCGTCCGCGGCGACCCTGCACCCCGAGGGTGTCACGTTCCGGACGATCGGCGCGTTCCGCGAGCGGCCCGTCGAGCTCGACGCGGTGTGGCGGGGGGATTCGACCAACCCGGCGCTGCTGCGCGTACTCAAAGACGTCCTGCCGCAACAGGAGTGGACGACCGACGACCTGGTGGTCGACTAGGCTGCCTCGCGCGCCGAGACTGAATCCGCGCAGGCCCCTACTCGAACTTTCGCTGCGCAGATTCAGTCTCGGCAGGGCTAGGTGAGCTGGGGGACGCCGTCGGGGATCACGAACGACGTGCCCGTCTGTACGGGCGCGCCGGGGCGGGTGACGTACGGGACGGTCCGGAAGTCGGCCGTCACCTGCTCCGGTGTGATGCGGGTGCGGACATAGCCGCGGCGGTTGCTGAAGTACTTCACGTGCGGGTTCTCGGGCAAGATGGCGTCGGTGTCGGGTCGGCCGTCGGAGCCGTCACCGCCCGACGAGATCGACGTCGTCACCAGTTCGGTGGCAATCGAGGGCCCTCCCGGACGCCGGCTGATCTCAGCGGCCCAATGGGAGTGCACGTCCCCGGTCAGCACCACGGCATTGCGCACCGGCGAGTCGACAAGGCCCGCGACGATCCGGTCCCGGTTGGCGACGTAGCCGTCCCACGCATCGGGATTGATGCCCGTTGCGGGCCCTTCGACCAGCTCGACGCCCGCGAAGAACACCTGCTGGCCGAGGAGGTCCCACTGCGTTCGTGATTCGCGAAAACCGTTGAGCAACCACTGTTCCTGATCGGCGCCGGTAAGGGTGGCCGACGGGTCGAAACGTCCGACGCAGTCGGCACGGAACTTGTCGTCGCAGGGTTGGTCGGTGCGGTACTGCCGGGTGTCGAGCATGTGGAACGTCGCCAGCTGCCCCCAGCCGACACGACGGAAGAGCTGCATGTCGATGCCGCGCGGAAGTGCCGACGACCTCAGCGGCATGTTCTCGTAGTACGCCTGCAGCGCGGCCGCGCGACGCCGGCGAAAGTCGGGCTCAGACTTCTCCGGGATCTCGTCGGCCCAATTGTTGTCCAGCTCATGGTCATCGAAGACCACCAGCCACGGCGCTGCGGCATGCGCCGCCTGCAGATCGGGATCGGTCTTGTACTGCGCGTACCGCTGGCGATAGTTGGCGAGTGTGACGGTCTCGGGCCCCAGGTGCGCCCGGACGCCCCCATCACGCGGACCGTACTCGTACTGGTAGTCGCCGAGGTGGAGGATCAGATCCGGATCCTCCTGTGCCAGATGACGATACGCGGTGAACCAGCCCTGCTCGAAATGCGAGCAGGACGCAAAGCACATCGTCATCGGGGCCATCGACGTCGCACCGGGCGCGGTGCGGGTGCGACCCGCCGGGGAGATGTCGTCCCCGGCGCGGAACCGGTAGAAGTATTCGGCTCCGGGGTTCAGGCCTGAAAGTTCGACGTGCACACTGTGCGCGGCTTCGGGCGTCGCCGTGACAACACCTCGCTGCGCGATGCGGGTGAAGGCCTCGTCGTCAGCGACTTCCCACTCGACGTCGACCGCACGCGACGGCATCCCACCGAGCCCATCGTCGGCCAACGGGTCGGGCGCGAGCCGGGTCCACAGCACCATGCCGTCGGCGGCGGGCTCACCGGAGGCCACGCCCAGGGTGAACGGATCGGGCGGGATCGGGGTACGGATCTGCGGTGAGCACCCGAGAAGCGGCAGGGCCGTGAGCCCGACTGCTCCTTTGAGGACCGTGCGACGGTTGACGTGGGGCACCGCACCATAGTGTCAGCGTCCGGGGTTGCCGCGAGACGGCATTCCGGCGACGCGCGGGTGAAGGCCTGCGGGGCGCAGCCCCCGGCGGCGAGGAGATCAGGGCAGGCGGAGCTCTCTGAGCTGGCGGCGCGATGTGATGCCCAGCTTCCGAAAGATGTTGCGCAAGTGCGCTTCAATCGTGCGGGGGCTCAGAAACAGCTGTTCCCCGACCTCGCGGGAGGTCGCCCCGGTCGCGACGAGTCGCGCGATGGTCTGCTCCTGCGCGGTCAGCGTGTCGCCGGGGTGGGTGGTCCGCTTGCGTGCGTGCTCGCCGGTGGCGCCCAGCTCGCGGGCGGCGCGGATTGCGAACGGCTCCGCGCCCATGTCGGACAGGCGCGTATGGGCGGTTCGGAGTTCCTCGCGTGCGTCACCTCGGCGACCTTCGCGGCGTAGCCACTCCCCGAAGACGAGGTGTGTGCGGGCGAGGAAGACCTCCATCCGGCACTTCCGCAGCCGCTCGATCGCTTCGCGGTAGAGCTCTTCTGCTTTCGCTCCGGTACTGGTCAGCGCTCGCGAGCGCGCAGCGACGCCCAGCGCCCATTCCGTGCCACTGGCCTGAGCTCTGACATCGAGCTCTTCCATTGCGCACGAAGCGGATTCGAGGTCGCCGGCGCGGGTAGCCGCCTCGATGAGCTCGTGAAGCGCCAGCCCCCTGATTCCCGGTTCGTAAGACTCCGCCGCGCGCAGAGCGGCCTCCTGCGCCTTGGGATAGTTGCCGCGGCCGTTGTGCAGCACGGCCATCGCGCACAGGGACACCGTGGCTTCGATGCCCCGCGAGTGTTCTGGCGCTGCGGTGTCCGCGTCGATACCGCGCCAAGCATTCAAGTATGTATGGGCGTAATTCAGAGGCTTCGCGCCGGACACTTGCGAGATCGCAGCAGCCTCGTCCGCAAGCTCGGCGGCGTGCGGAAGTTCGCCGGTGTAGATCCGCGTGAACGCCGAGACGATCAGCGCGGTGGGGAGCGTCGCCAAAGCGCCTGCTTCGCGTGCTTGCTGCACGTTGCGGTCGGCCAGCACGATCGCCAGTTCGTCCTCGAACAGTGCCAGCGAGGTCCGTGCGGCCAGCGACAGCCAGGTGCCCGCATCGGCGGTCCGGACCACGTCGACGGTGAACGCCTGCTCACGGAACGCCTCCAGAGCCCCTCTGAGGATCGGCACACCCGACTCGAATCCTTTGGTGTGCACGGCGACCAACCCGCTGAGCAGAAGATCCGCCGGGCCTGGCGCACCAGTCGGCGCCGGTGCGGCACGCACCGCTTCGGCAATCTCCGACAGGCCGGCTTCGTCACCCGAACCCCCGGTGATGGTCGCCGCGTCGAACGCCTGAAGGTAGGTCTGCCGAGCGAGCGAGGGATCCAGGGGTGCCAACATCTGAGCGGCGCCCAACAGCATCCTCGGCACCTCGCCGCCCTGCGTGAGGTGAAAGGCGATCTGTGCTCGAAGCAGCGCCAGCCGGGCGCGGTGCAGCGCGTCGAGTCGCACCTCGTCCACGCTCTCCAGCAGCGCAAGCGCAACCTCGGGCGCGCCGGCACTGTGCTCGGCATTGGCGGCGTCCAGTGCACGTCTGGCCCGGCGAGCGGGGTCGGGCGTCAGCTCGGTCGCGCGCCGGAGAAAAGCGGCCGCGGCGCAGAACCCACCGCGGGCCAACGCCCGGTCAGCCGAACGCTCCAGGTCCGCGGCGGCGTCTTCGTCGGTACCCAACACCGACTGCGCGCGGTGCCACGCACGCCGATCCGGGTCGGTGCGCGCGTCGGTGGCGGCAGCCAGGGCGCAGTGCACCCGACGGTGCTCCGGTGCCGCGGCGGCACGGTAGACCGCCGAACGCACCAGCGGATGGCGAAACCGGACTCGGGTGTCGATCTCAAGCAGCCCAGCGCTTTCCGCGGGCGCCGCTGCCTCGCGCTCGATCCCCAGGAGGTCGGCTGCGCGCCACAGCAGCGCCGCATCGCCGGTCGGCTCGGACGCGGCCACCAACAACAGCTCACGGGTCTGCGCCGGGAGGCTGTTGGAGCGCCGTTGGAAGTTGTCCTCGATCTGGCGCGGCACGCTCACGGCACCGGGCAGTCCGAAGCCGCCGGCTAACTGCACACTGGTGGGAAGCTCCAACAGTGCCAACGGGTTTCCGCGTGCCTCGGCGATGATGCGATCACGAACCCCCTCGTCGAGCGGTGCACTCACGGCGGTGCTCAGCAACGCGCGAGCATCGGCGTCCCGTAGCCCGTGCAGGTGCAACTCGGGCAACCCCGCCAGCGGTTCTGGGCTGTCTTCATGGGGGTCTCGCACCGCGAAGATCAGTATCAGCCGTTCGGCCTGCACCCGCCGCGCGACGAATGCGAGAACTTGCGCGGACGCCAGATCCAGCCACTGTGCGTCGTCGACGAGACACAGCATGGGCCCCTGCTCCGCGAGCAGGTTGAGAACGGCAAGGCCGACGAGAAATCGATCCGGAGCGGGGCCGGCTTGTCGGCCCAATGCGACGTCGAGTGCGGTGCGCTGAGGGTCGGGTAGCGTCTCGGCAGGATCGAGCATCGGCGCGCACAGCTGGTGCAAGCCGGCGAAGGCGAACTGCGTCTCAGCCTCCACTCCGACCACGGATTCCGCCCGGATCCCCGAGGAAAGTGCGCTGTCGCGGGCATGCTGGAGCAGCGCAGACTTCCCGATGCCCGCTTCGCCGCGCACCACGAGCACCCCGCTACGACCCGCCGACGTTTCGGCCAGAAGCCGATCGATCGCGTCGCGTTCCGCATCCCGGCCCAGCAGTCGCGCTGCTTCCGGCCGTACCGGCGGCTGCTCCACGATCGTCATCCGAGGACCTCTCGGCTTCGGCGTACCGCGTCGGCAACATGACCTTGTTTGGCGGACAGCGCTTTTCGAGTATCGACCAATTCGACGGACACGGGTTGGCTTCCTCCTTCGAGGCGACGCCAATACGCGCTGATCAGTGTGATCCGAGCTGTGGGCCGGCAGCGCCGCGCCGGTCACCGAAACGATACGAGATGGTCCCCTCGACGTCAATACGGACCGGACCGTATTGCATCGATGCGTGGGCATCGTGGCCTACGGTTAGGCCATGCCTGCCAACCGCAACGAGCAATCGCGTCGAGCGATCCTGGACGCGTCAGTCTCGATGATCGGCGAGCTCGGGTACGACCAGATCTCGATCGAAGCAATCGCCAGGCGGGCAGGCGTGAGCAAGCAGACGATCTACCGCTGGTGGCCTTCCAAAGGCGCGGTCATACTCGAAGCTGCGACCGAAAGCCTCAGTACCGTCGTCACTCTCGCCGACACCGGCGACATCGTCGCCGACATCAGGACCCAGCTGACCGCGATTCTCCAACTGATCACGACCACCGGATTCGGGCCGGCGTATCGGTGTCTGATCGCTGCCGGCCAGTCCGACGCAGACCTCCTGCGCGCGCTGTTCCATCAGATCATCGAACCCAACATCGAGGACTTCGGCGCCCGGGTCGCGTTGGCGCAGGAGCGCGGGGAGATGCGCGCCGACGCCGATTGGAAGACGATGCGCGATCTGCTGTACGGGGTCGTCGAGTACCGGCTGATCCATGCGATGCCCCTCGAACCGGAATACGTCGACGGCGTTCTCGAGATCGTGTTCGGGGGCGTGCGGTGACCACACGGGATCCGCGGTAAGGGACTTTCACCGACGCGAAGGTGCAGTCGGCGCTGCGAAACTTCTCGCTGTGGACGAGATTCCGGCAGAACTATCGGCGTTCCTGACGGCTCTACAAGCACGAGATGCCGCGAGCGCAGCAATACGACTCGCCGAGTACGTGATCCTTGAGAGCCCGATCGACGTGGAGCCTGTCATCGGCCGCGAGCAAGTCGCGAAAGTAGTCTCCCGGAACCTCGACGCCTTCGACGAGTTCACCGTCACCCGCATCATCGCCGGTGACGGATGTTTCGCGGTCGCGACGAGTATCAGGATCGGCACCACGGAACTCGACGGCATCGATCTGATCGGCATCAATGCCGAGGGGAAGGTCGCCTCGATGGCAATCCACCTGCGGCCGATGCAGGCAGTGGTCGCGTTGCAGGAGCGCCTCGCCTCTGCAAACGGACAGCCATGATCAGGCCAGACGAAACCGACATCGAGATGGCAGCGCGGTTCGAACGTGACGTGATCCCGCTGCTCGACACGCTTCTCGGTGGGGCCGTCCGGATGACGTTGCAGCGCGCCGATGCCGAAGACCTGGTTCAGGAAACCATGGCGCTGGCCTACGCAAACTTCCACACCTTCCAGGAAGGAACGAACCTCAAGGGATGGCTCTTTCGCATCCAGACCAATGCCCACATCAGCGGTTACCGGAAGCGGATGCGTCGCCCCGCCGAGGTGCCCATCGCCACGAACTCCGACTGGCCGGTGGGCTGTGCCGAGCGCTCACCCCCAGCCCTGCGCTCCGCGGAGGTGGAGGTGTTGGAGTTGTTGCCCCACGAAGACGTCAGGAACGCACTGGACGCGTTGCCCGTCGATTTCCGGATGGCCGTGTACTACGCCGACGTCGAGGGCCTCTCCTACAAGGAGATCAGCGCTATCACCTGCGCGCCAATGGGAACCGTCATGTCACGCATCCACCGCGGTCGGTCCCGGCTGCGCGTCCTACTGGCTGCCCTCGCCACCGACCGCGGGTACGCCGATCACCAATCAACAGGAGGTTCGAATGACCGACGCCCACAGGAGTGAGGGCTGGCCGGCACTGCTCGTCAACGACTGGGAACCGACCCGAAGGTCACTGCACATGTGGAGCCAGATCGTCGGCAAGGTGCGAATGGTGCACGCGCCCCTCCTCAATCACTGGTGGCAGGTTCCGCTCTACGTGTCGCCCCGAGGGCTGACGACGTCGGCGATCCCTGTGGGCACACGCTCGTTCGACATGGAGTTCGACTTCGTCGACCATGCGCTCCAGGTGCGAGTCAGTGACGGAGGCACCGCAGGCGTCGATCTGCGGGACGCGTCGGTGGCGGGCTTCCACGACACGGTGCTGCAAACACTCGACGGCCTCGGCATCGAGGCGCAAATCTCGCCCGGCCCCAACGAAGTACACCCCGCCATCCCGTTCGCCGAGGACACGCACACCGGCTACGACCCCGCCGCGGCCAACGCATTCTGGCGGCAACTGATCCAAGCCGACCGCGTGATCGGCCGTTTCCGTAGCCGATTCATCGGCAAAGTCAGTCCCGTGCACTTCTTCTGGGGTTCTTTCGACCTGGCATGCACGCGGTTCTCGGGTCGCCTCGCTCCCCGGCATCCCGGCGGCGTGCCGAACTGCGGCGACTGGGTGATGGAGGAGGGGTACTCGCACGAACTGAGCAGCTGCGGGTTCTGGCCCGGCGGGGGCGCCGAGGGGGCGTTCTACTCCTACGCCTATCCGGAACCGGCCGGATTTGCCGACGCCGCAGGCCTTCCGGAAGGCGCCTTCTACGACACCGGTCTGCGGCAGTACCTGTTGCCGTACGAGACCGCCCGCCAAGCGGAAGACCCGGACGCGACGGTGATGGACTTCCTTGAGTTCACCTACGGCGCGGCAGCCGAGCTGATGAACTGGGATCGGTCCGCCCTTGAAAGCGATCCCGATCGTTGGACGCACAAAGTCTCGTCGCGATGACCGACGAGGTCCGGGTGGCGTCGTTCGACGACCTGGTCTCCGACCGACCGTATGCCGTCTCGGTCGCCGACGTGGACCTGATCCTCGTTCGCCGCGGTGAGAGCGTGACGGCCTTTCACGGACGGTGCCCGCATCGAGGTGCCCTGCTGGGTGACGGACGAGTCGAGGGCGACCTGATCGTGTGCGGGGTGCACGGCTGGCGGTTCGACTCCGAGACGGGCGTGTCGCCCGTGAACCCGGCGGTGATACTCGGCAAGTTCCCCGCGAGGGTGGCGGACGGGGTTGTCTACCTTGACGGGTCGGCCGTGGCGCAGTTCAGCCGGGATCATCCGTCGGGACACGAGGATGACGGCTATCAGGGCCGCTGGATCACGCCGGCCGACTCCCCCGACGAACCGTTCGTCACGGAGATCCATGAGCTTGCCGCGCACGGCCTGGACAGGGTCGGCCACCACGGACCGATGGCGGCCATGGGCGTGCCCAGAGATCAGCTACCCAAGTGGGAGTCCATTCAATTGGTGACCGGGCAACTGGCACGGCTACCGCTGTTGGAGGACGAGCCGGTTGCCACCGCGACCGTGATCGGGCCGGCAGCCCAACGGCCGCTGGTGCTGGACATTCCACTGTTCGTCAGCGACATGAGCTTCGGCGCGCTTTCGGAGGAGGCCAAGGTCGCCCTGTCCGCGGGGGCGCGGATGGCCGGCACCGGCATATGTTCCGGTGAGGGCGGCATGCTTCCCGACGAACAACAGCACAATTCGCGGTATCTCTACGAGCTCGCCTCGGCCCGCTTCGGGTGGAGCTTCGAGCACCTGCACAAGGTCCAGGCGTTCCACTTCAAGGGCGGCCAGGGCGCCAAGACCGGCACCGGCGGCCATCTACCGGGAAGCAAGGTGACCGGGAAGATCGCCACAGTGCGGGGCCTGCCGGAGGGTTCGGCCGCCATCTCCCCCGCCCGGTTTCCCGATTGGACCTCGCTCGACCAGTTCCGTGACTTCACCGCCGAGGTTCGCGAGGTGTCCGGAGGAATCCCTGTGGGATACAAGATGAGCGCCCAGCGGATCGAACGCGATATCGATGCTGCGCTGGAAATCGGTGTCGACTACATCATCCTCGACGGCCGTGGCGGGGGCACCGGGGCCGCGCCAACGCTGTTCCGCGACAACATCTCTGTGCCCACAATCCCGGCACTGGCAAGAGCGCGGCGGCATCTGACCGCGTCCGCGGCCGACCACGTCACCCTGGCTGTCACGGGCGGGATACGCACCGCGGCAGACATGGTCAAGGCACTCGCGCTGGGCGCAGACGCCATCGGACTCTCGAACTCGGCGTTGCAGGCCATCGGATGCGTCGGCATGCGCGCGTGCAACACCAACGCCTGTCCGGTGGGCATCGCCACTCAACAACCCCACCTACGCGATCGACTGCCCGTGGAGCTTGCCGCGCAACGCCTGCAACGGTTTCTGCACTCCACCGTCGAGCTCATGACAGTCCTTGCCAGGGCGTGCGGACACCGGCGTCTCGCCGACTTCGGCCTCGACGATCTCATCACGTTCGACCGCGACTTCGCCTACCTCAGCGGAGTCCCCTACGCAGGAGTGGTGCCGCTGTGAGTAAAGACCACCTAGAAATGCAGTGGCACAAAGCGACTGGCGCCGACTCGCTCGACGAAGGCGAGGTCACGGTCTGTCCCGTCGGACTCAAGTCCGTCGCGCTCACGAAACTGCGGGGCGAGTACGGCGCGATCGACAACCGCTGCCCCCATCAGGGCGGTCCGCTGGGCCAGGGCACCGTGGAGAACGGCAAGATCCGCTGCCCCTGGCACGGATTCGACTTCGACCCGTTCACCGGCGAAGCGGCGGGCGGGCCCGATTTCGACGTGCCCACCTACCCCGTCGAGGTTCGTGCGGACGGGATCTACGTGGGCACGCCGGCGCCTCGGCCGCACATTCGTACGGTCAGCGACGTGCTGGTCGAGACGATGACCGCCTGGGGTGTCGACACGGTCTTCGGCATGGTCGGGCACTCGAATCTCGGTATGGCCGAGGCGATGCACCGCGCCGAGACCGACGGCACACTGCGCTATTTCGGCATTCGCCATGAGGGGGCGGCAGCGTTCGCGGCCTCGGCCTACGGCAAGCTCACCGGCAGACCCGCAGCGTGCTTCGGCATCGCGGGGCCCGGTTCGACCAACCTGCTGACGGGTCTGTACGACGCGAAGGCCGACCGGGCGCCGGTGCTGGCCCTCTCGGGCAACGTGGATTCTTCCGTTGCCGGCAAGGGCGCTTTCCAGGACATCGACCTTCTCGCCGCGTTCGCGGACGTCTCGGCCTATTCGGCGATGGTGCGATCGGGATCCGAGCACGCCGAACTGATGACGATGGCCATCAAGCATGCCGTCCTCGAGCGCGGGGTCGGACACCTCGTGCTGCCTGACGAAGTGCAGGTGCTCGCGGCGCCGCAGCAACCCGCGTCGGGCCCCGCCGGGAGGATGCCTGACCTCCGCGTGGGACCGCCCGCACAGGCGCTCGCGGACGCTCTCGACCGCATCGCGGAAGCCACCCGCCCGGTGATCGTGGTGGGCGCGGGCGCCAGAGCGGATATGGCACAGGTGGTTACGCTCGCCGAGCGGCTGAACGCCCCGATCCTGACCACCTTCAAAGCCAAAGGACAGATCTCCGACAAGCATCCACTGGCCTGCGGCGTGCTGGGGCGGTCCGGAACACCGGTGGCCTCATGGATGATGAACAAGGCCGACCTGCTGCTGGTGTTCGGCGCATCGTTCTCAAATCACAGCGGCATCTCGCCGTTCACGCCGACGGTGCAGGTGGACACCGATCCCCTGATGCTCGGCCGGTTCCGGCCCGTGACAGTGCCAGTGCTCGGCGATGTGGGTGTGACCGCCAGTGCGATCACGAAGGGGCTGCGCGTGCACCCGGCGATCGTCGACCAACGGCCGGAGGTCGCCGAACGCTGGACGGTGTGGCGCGCGGAGAAGAGTCGACGTGTCGCGGTGACGCCGCCCGGCGGACGGGTGTCAGCCGCCGCTGTCTTCCACGAACTCAACGGACTGGCGCCTGAGAACGCCGTCATGACAGTCGATGTGGGCAACCACGCCTACTCGTTCGGACGATACTTCGAACCGACGGCACAGGCGGTTCTGATGTCGGGCTATCTCGGCTCGATCGGATTCGGCTTCCCGGCCGCCCTGGGCGCCTGGGCGGCGGCCCCGGACCGCCCCATCGTCGCGGTCACCGGCGACGGCGGGTTCGGCCAGTACCTCGCCGAGATCACCACGGCGGTCAAGTACGCCATGAACATCACCCACATCCTGCTCAACAACGGCGAACTCGCCAAGATCAGCGAAGAGCAGCGCGGCGCCGAATACGCGGTCTGGCAGACATCGCTGCTGAATCCTGACTTCTCGGCGCTGGCCCGCGACTGCGGCGCCTACGGCAGGCGTGTCACCGACCGGGCCGACATCGCGTCCGCGATCGCAGAAGCACTCGACCACCCCGGGCCGGCCATGGTCGAGATCATCACCGACCCCGGCTCGCACTAGCTCTGATCCGAAACACCCCCCACGAGGAACGCAGACATGCCTGATTCGATGAACGCCGTTGTGCTCAACCGCTTCGGAGGACCCGATGCCTTCGAGTTGCGCGACGTCGATGTCCCGCACGTCGGACCCCGCCAGATACGGGTGCGCGTCCATGCGACCGCAGTCAACCCACTCGACGTCCAGATCCGGCGCGGTGACTATCCGGATCACGTGCCACTCCCGGCCATCATCGGGCACGACGTCTCCGGCGTGATCGAAGAAGTCGGATTCCACGTGACCGAGTTCCGCGCCGGTGATGCGGTGTACTACACGCCTCAGATCTTCGGGGGTCCCGGCTCC
Organism: Mycobacterium bulgaricum; assembly: GCF_041287165.2. NCBI lineage: Bacteria > Bacillati > Actinomycetota > Actinomycetes > Mycobacteriales > Mycobacteriaceae > Mycobacterium > Mycobacterium bulgaricum. Next base: position 645,805 of record NZ_JBGGKV020000002.1, read on the forward strand.
TACGCCGAGCAGCACGTCGCCGACGTCGAACTCGTCGGCCGCAAACCGGAGAACCTCAGCCACCTGGAGGCGGCAAGCCTGACCCTCGTCGGCGGAACAGTCTGGGAGTCGCTGGTGACACGCGCTCAGCTCACCGTGGGAGAGACGATCCTGATCCATGGCGGCGCAGGCGGTGTCGGCACGGTCGCGATCCAGGTCGCGGCGGCGATCGGGGCGCGAGTGATCACCACCGTAAGAGCCGGCGACGACGAGTTCGTTCGCTCACTGGGAGCGGACGCGGTCATCGACTACACGGCAACGGATTACATCGAAGCTGTAGCGGAGCTGACGAGCGGCAAGGGTGTCGATGTCGTCTTCGACACGATCGGTGGCGATGCCCTTACCCAGAGCCCACTGACGCTCGCCGACGCCGGACGCGTCGTCAGCATCGTCGATATCGCCCAACCGCAGAACCTCATCGAGGCGTGGAGCCGCAACGCCGCCTACCACTTCGTCTTCACACGACAGAACCGCGGAAAGCTCGACGCGCTCACCACTCTCGTCGAACGCGGCCTCGTGAAGCCGGTCATCGGCGCGACACTTCCGCTCGCCCGAGTGGGCGACGCTCACGAGCTTCTGGAGAACAGACGGACGTATGCGCTCCGCGGCAAGGTTGCGATCGACGTGGCGGGGCAAACCGTTGAGTTGCCGCCTCGCGTCTAGACCGGGGTGACCAGCGTGCCGGTCTTGAGGAAGCTGTCGAGGTTGCGCAACGTCAGCGCCTCCATCGCGGCGCGGGTCTGCTCGGTGCCGCTGCCCACGTGCGGCAACAGCACGACGTTGGAAAGGTCGAAGAGCTCCTCGGGCACTTTCGGCTCGTCGGTGAAGACATCCAGGCCCGCACCCGCGAGCCTGCCGTCCAGCAGCGCCTCCACCAGCGCGTCCTGGTCGACGACGCTGCCGCGGGCGATGTTGATCAGATAACCGCGGGGTCCGAGCTCGGCGATGACCTCCTTGCTCACCAGGCCCCGGGTGCTCTCGCCGCCGGCCGCGGCGACGATCAGCACGTCGACGTTCGAGGCGAGATCCAGCGGTGACGCCGCATACGTGTAGCGCGCGTCGGCCACCTCGCGGCGGTTGTGATAGCTGATGACGCAACCAAAGGCACTGAGCCGCTCGGCGATTGCTTTACCGATGCGGCCCAGGCCGATGATGCCCACGCGGGTGTTGCTCACCTGCCGGGTCAGGGGGTAGTTGCCGTCGACCGGCCAGCGGCCGGCCCGGACGTACCGGTCGGAGGCCGAGAACTGCCGCAGTGTGTCGATCATCAGACCCACCGCGGTGTCGGCCACGCAGTCTGTCAGGACGTCGGGGGTATTGCTCACCCCGACGCCCCGAGTCTTGGCGGCGTCGACATCGGTCGTGTCGTAGCCGACGCCGAAGTTGATCACTGCGCCCAGGTTCGGCAGCGCGCTCATCAGCGCGGCGTCGACGCCCGTGCGGCCCGACGTCACAGCCGCGGTGAACTCCGCCCCGCGCCGGGTCAGAAAGTCGGCACGCTCGGCGGACGAATCGGGCAGCACCGCGGCGGCATAATCGACGGCGAGGGTGTGCGCCAGCGACGGCTTGAGCGGGCCGACCTGCAAGACGGAGTGATTTCCCACGGTCCTCACGCTACGACGAGCTGCAGATACCCGTCCACGTCCGAAATAGCATGGACTTATACCTAAGCCGCATAGTTGGCGACTTGTCCGGTGGGCTGGGGCATGAGTGGCCATATCCGTAATGCGAAATCGCTGATCAGGGGGCTTTTCGGGCACGCGGACCACGCTGGCGCGACGTCTCAAAGATGCGCAAAATGGCCGTCTCCCCGGGGTTGACGCTGTTTCGAACACGCTCTTACGGTGTGGTTGCCATCACAGCCTGCATCTACATACGTGGACGTCACTACCCCCAGCCCGGGAGGATCGATGAACCCCAGCACTCGGCGCCTGAGCGTCCTGGCCCTGGCCGCGGTCACCGTCGCAGCCAGCGGCTGCAGTGTCGCCAACACCGGCAGCGGCGGCTATGACCCCAACACACTGCGCATCGTGCTTCCCCAGGAGCCGCCCACGCTGGAGCCCTGCGAGGGCTCGCTGACGTCCACCGGCATCGTCACCCGCTCCAACATCACCGAGCCCCTGGCCGAGCGGGACTCCAACACGGGCGATCTGCTGCCGCTGCTGGCCACCGGGTGGGAGCAGACCACGCCCACCGAGTGGACGTTCACGCTGCGCGACGGCGTCACCTTCTCCAACGGGGCGCCGTTCACCTCAGCGGATGCGGCCTTCTCCATCGACCGTGCGGTGAACTCCGATCTGCAGTGCAACGTCGACGGCTACGTCTTCGGCGACGAGGTGCTGACCCTGCAGACGCCCGACGAGAACACCGTGGTCGTCGGCACCACTGAGCCGGATCCGATTCTGCCGCTGCGGATTTCGTTCGTCGAGATGGTCCCGGTCACGACCAGCACGACCGAGAAGGTTCGCGAACCCATCGGAACCGGCCCCTACGCGATCGAGAGGTGGGACTACGGTCAGAAGCTGACGCTCGCGCGCAACCCCACCTACTGGGGCCCGGCGCCCGCCTTTGCGAAGGCCGAATACCAGTGGCGCAGTGAGGGAAGCGTCCGCGCGGCGATGCTCACCAATGACGAGGCCGACATCGCGACCAACCTCGGACCCGAAGACGGGGCAGGCGATCTCGGCGTCCCGTTCCAGAACAACGAGACCACCGCACTGCGTATCACCGGCACCGAGGCGCCGCTCGACGACATGCGCATCCGGCAGGCGATCAACTATTCGGTCAACCGCACCGGAATCGTCAAGGCCATCTTCCGCGGCCTCGGCGAGCCGGCGGCCCAGCTGATCCCCGAAGGCGTCGTCGGCTACAACTCGGATCTGCAGCTGTGGCCACACGACCCGGACAAAGCACGTCAACTCGTCGACGAGGCGCGCGCCGACGGCGTCCCGGTGGATCGGCAGATCCGCTTGATCGGACGCAACAGTCAGTTCCCCGGCGTCACCGAGACGGTCGAGGTGATCCAGAGCGAGCTCGCCAACGCGGGCCTCAATGTCAAGATCGAGATGATGGACACCGCGGCGCAGCTGGAATACCAGCTGCAACCGTTCCCCGCCAATGCCGGGCCGTTCATCGCGCTGATCCAGCACGGCAACCAGGCAGGCGACGCCGCATTCTCCGTCGACCAGTACATGAAGTCCGATGGCGCGCAAAGTGCTTTCGGCACACCGGCTTTCGATGATCAGATCGATGCCGCCGGCGAACTCACCGGTGAGGCGCGCCAGCAGGCGTACGCCCAGATCTTCGCCGACGAACCGCAGAAGATCATGCAGTTCGCCTACATCGCCCATATGCGCGGAATCCTCGGCAAGTCCGCGCGTGTCGACTACGCGCCGAATCCGGCGACAGGCGACGAGATGCTGCTGGCCACCATGACACCGGCCTCCCCCGACCGCACCGATCAGTCCTGACTGCAGACGTTATAGAAGGGCCCGCCCTGATGTTCTCCTTCGTCCGGCGCCGGATGTACTCCAGCGCATTGCCGTTGATCATCGTTCTCCTCGGTGTGTTTCTGCTCGCCAGGCTCACCGGTGACCCGACGAATCTCTACCTGCCCGAGTCGGCGACACCCGAGCAACGCGAATCGTTCGCCGCCGCCAACGGCTTCAACGACCCGCTGATCACCCAGTTGATCGACTACTTCAAGGGCGTCATCCATCTCGACTTCGGCACCTCGCTGCGCACCGGAGAGTCGGCTGCCGACATGGCATTACGCGCCTTCCCGGCCACGCTGCAGCTGGCGATCACCACGATGCTGCTGGCCATCGTCGGCGCCGTCGTCATCGGCTGCTGGGCCGCCTATCGCCCCAACTCGCTGGCCGACCGCTTCTCGTCGCTGCTGTCCATGACCGCGGCGAGCATTCCCGATTTCTGGTTCGCCATCACCGGTGTGTGGCTGTTCGCGGTGCTCCTGGGCTGGCTGCCCACCTCCGGCACCGACGCCGGCATGCTGTCGTGGATCCTGCCGATCGCCACGCTGATGATCAGACCACTGGGCGTCCTCACCCAGGTGGTACGCGGCGCAATGGTTTCCGCGCTCTCGGCGCCCTACGTTCGGTTGGCCCGAAGCAAAGGCGCCAGCGACTTCCGCGTCGTCAGCCACCACGCGCTGCGCAACGCCGCCGCACCCGCACTCACCGTCGCCGGTGACCTCGCGGTCGGTCTCATCAACGGTGCGGTCGTGGTCGAGGCGATCTTCGGTTGGCCCGGCATCGGCAAGCTCATGATCGATGCGATCCTGCAACGCGACTTCGCGGTGCTGCAGGCGGCGGTCCTGCTCACCGCGGTCAGCATCTTCCTGCTCAACATCATCATCGACGCCTGCTACGCGCTGCTCGACGCGCGTGTCCGGGAACCCGCACGAGTTTAAGAACGGCGTAGGGAATACAGACATGACTCAGATCGACCTGGTACCGGTCAAGCCAACCACCGCGATCGTCGGCGAAGACAATGTGAAGACCAAGAAGCGCGGCGCCGCCCAGTGGTACCGGCTGCTGGTCAACGATCGCGTCGCCGCCGCAGCCGCATGCGTCCTCGGATTGGTGTTCCTGACCGCCGCTTTCGGCCCGATGATCGTCGGTGACCTCGCCACCAAGATCGACCTCGACAACTCCAACCAGGCGCCGTTCACGCTGTCTCACGGCTGGGCGAACGTCCTCGGCACCGACCCGCTGGGCCGCAGCATGCTGGCCCGACTGATCGTCGCGTGCCAGACCACGCTGTCGGTCGCGATCCCCGCGGTGGTGATCTCCGCGATCGTCGGCTCCGCGATCGGTATGTGGGCCGGCTACTACCGCGGCTGGCGTGAGACCGTGGCAATGCGCATTGCCGACGTCATCATGAGCTTCCCGTCGCTGCTGCTCGCGGTCGTCGTCCTCTACGTGTTCTCCCCCAGCGCCGCCAATATCGTTCTGGTGCTGGCGATCACCCGCATCCCGGTATATCTGCGCACAGCCCGCGCCGAGTCCGCCGAACTGCAGAGCCGGGTGTTCGTCGACGCGGCACGGACCTTCGGCGCCAGCGCGAACTCGATCATCTTCCGTCACGTGCTGCCGATCGTGCTACCCACACTGCTGACCGTCGCGACGCTGGACTTCTGCTACGTCATGCTCGCCGAGAGCTCACTGAGCTTCCTGGGCATCGGCATCCAACCGCCCGACGTCAGCTGGGGCCTGATGGTCTCCCAGGGTCGCACCTACCTGCACACCGCATGGTGGCTGTCGTTCTTCCCCGGCCTCGCCATCGTCATCACCACGGTGTCGGCCACCATCCTCGCCGCGTGGGCCCGGATCGCGACCGATCCCGCGCAGCGCTGGCGCCTCACTGTTCCTCAGAAGCGGCTGTCCAAGTTCACCAAGACCGGGAAGCGCCGCCTCTCGTGAAAGGATCAAAGATGACTGCACTTGCCGATCATGACGTTCCCACAGACGCGGTGGATGCCACACCGGTGCTCGACGTCGACGGGCTGACCGTCGAGGTCCGCACCATCACCGGAACACTGCGCGCCGTCGACGGTGTCTCGTTCCAGGCTCGCCGCGGTGAAACGTTGGCCCTGCTCGGCGAATCCGGCTGCGGCAAGTCGATGACAGCTACCGCGCTGGTCGGCCTTCTGGAACCGGTCGCCGACATCGTCGGGGGCACCGCCAAGCTCGCAGACGTGGACCTGATCAGCGCCGACCGCAAGAAGCGGCGTGAGATGGCCGGCACCGAGCTCGCCATCGTGTTCCAGGACGCGCTCACCGCACTGAACCCGCTCTACACCGTGGGAACACAATTGGCGGAACCGTTCCGGATCCACCACGGCCTCAGCGCCAAGGACGCCAAGCGCAAGGCCGTCGATTTGATGACCCGCGTCGGCATCCCTCAGCCCGAGACGCGCTTGAACTCCTACCCGCACCAGTTCTCGGGCGGTATGCGGCAGCGGCTGCTCATCGCGATGGCCGTCGCGCTGAACCCGAGCGTGCTGATCGCCGACGAACCCACCACCGCACTGGATGTCACGGTGCAGGCCCAGATCATGGCGCTGCTGCGCGACCTGCGCGCCGAGTACCACATGGCCGTCGTCCTCATCACGCACGACCTCGCGCTGGTCGCCGAAGAAGCCGACCGCGTGGCGATCATGTATGCCGGCAATATTATCGAGACCGGCACGGTCGCCGAGGTTTTCGCCAACCCCAAGCACCCCTACACCAAGGGCTTGCTCAACTCCGTGCCCGTCAACGCTCGCCGCGGCGACGCACTGAAGTCGATCGGCGGCTCCCCGCCGGACCTGCATTCGATTCCCGAAGGCTGTGTGTACCAGGCCCGCTGCCCGCTGGCCGCCGACATCTGCCGCACCACCAGGCCCGCCCTGGCCGCCGTCGACACCGACCCGATCGCCGGCTCCGCCGGCAGTGATCGCAAAGCCGCGTGCCACTTCCCGGAAGAGGTCTCCAATGTTTGATCAAAAGAGCGCGGATGACAGCCCCGACACCTTGCTCGAGGTCCGCGATGTCCGTAAGAGCTTCCGCGTCCCGCACGCCGGCAAGAACAAGCTGTGCGCGCTCGACGGCATCACCCTCGACCTCAAGCGCGGCGAGACGCTGGGCCTGGTGGGTGAATCCGGTTGCGGAAAGTCCACGCTGGCACGCACTTTGATGATGCTGGAACGCCCCGACGAAGGAACCGTCAGCTTCGACGGCGTCGACCCGTTCAGCCTCAAAGGCGCCGACCTCCTCAAATTCCGCCGCCGCGTGCAGATGGTCTTCCAGGACCCCTACGCGTCGCTGAACTCTCGCATGTCGGCGGCCGAGATCATCGCCGAGCCGTGGCGCAGCCACAAAGGCATCGTCAAGAACCGGCAGGACCGCGACATGCGAGTGCGCGGCCTGCTGGATCTGGTGGGTCTGGGCGCCAAGGCCGCCAACAAATATCCGCAGGAGTTCTCGGGCGGGCAGCGTCAGCGCATCGGCATCGCCCGCGCCCTGGCCCTGAACCCCGACGTGATCATCTGCGACGAACCGGTGTCGGCGCTCGACCTGTCCGTGCAGGCCCAGGTGCTCAATCTGCTCAACGATCTGCAGGAGCAGCTCAACATCTCCTACATCTTCATCTCCCACGACCTGTCGGTGGTCCGCCACGTCGCCGACCGCGTCGCGGTGATGTACCTCGGCCGGATCATCGAGAACGGGCCCACCGAGGCGGTTTTCGCGCGGTCCAACCATCCGTACACTGCAGCGCTGATGTCGGCCGCACCGACGCTGGACGGCACGCAGCGCAAGCAACGCATCCTGCTCAAGGGCGAGGTGCCTTCGCCGATCAACCCGCCGTCCGGATGCCGCTTCCGCACCCGGTGCTGGAAGGCGACCGACGTCTGCGCGACGACGACGCCGGCACCGTCCCTGGACCCCGAGTCCGCCGACCACGCGGCGCTGTGCCACCACCCCATGCTGCTCGAGGGGAGTGGGCGTGAAACCGTGGCGGTATGAGCGCAGCGGCGTATTGCATTCTCGCAGTGGCGGTCCTGTTCGCGTCGGCGCTGCAGTCGTCGATCGGATTCGGGATCGGGATGTTCGCGGCGCCGATCGTCGCGCTGGTCGACCCCCAGTTGATCCCGGGCACGCTGATCATGATCGCGACGCTGGTGACGCTGATCGTCGTGGTGCGCGAACGCGAAGCCATCGACCTGCGCGGTACGGGGTGGGCACTGCTGGGCCGGGTGCCGGGCACGATCGCGGGGGCACTGCTGCTGGCCTCACTTCCGGCGCGCGGTGTGGCGATCATGCTGGCCGCGGTCGTACTCGGCGGGGTGGTGCTGACCAGCGTCGGCTGGATCCCGGCGGCGAGGCGACGCAACGTGGTGCTCGCGGGCGCGGCATCGGGAGTGCTGGGTACCGCGACGGCAATCGGCGGACCACCGATGGCGTTGGTGTGGCAGCGCAGCAGCGGCGCACAGCTGCGGGGCACGATGGGCGGGTTCTTCCTGATCGGCTCACTGATGTCGCTGGTGATGCTCGGCCTCACCGGAGCAATCGACCGGCACACGTGGTGGGGATTCGCGGTGTTGGCTCCGGCCGCTGTCGTCGGTTACCTGCTGTCCAACGTGCTCAACAGACATCTCAACCCGAAACGGCTGCGCTGGTTGGCTATCGGCGTCTCGGCTGCGGGAGCGATCGTGCTGATCGCCCGCGAACTGCTGGCTTTCTGAGGAGCGGACTGTGACAGAGCCCGACATCTCGGTACGTAAGGTCAAGTCGGCGGTGCGCACCGTCGAACTGCTGGAGTACCTCTCGGCACGCCACGACGAGCCTGCCCGCCTCCGCGAGATCAGCGATGCGCTCGACATGCCGCGCAGCAGCGCGCACGCCCTCCTGCGCACCCTCGTCGCGCAGGGCTGGGTACGCAGCGATCCCAGCGGAACCCTGTACGGCATCGGCATTCGCGCACTGCTGGTCGGCACCAGCTACCTCGACAGCGACCCCTACCTGCCGCTGATCACACCGTTCCTCGAAGAACTGCGGGCCGATCTCGACGAGACGTTCCACCTCGGGCGCCTCGACGGCACCGACATCGTCTACCTGGCCACCCGCGAATCACAGCAGTATCTGCGGGTGTCGAATCGCGTCGGCCGGCGGCTGCCCGCCTACACGACGTCACTGGGCAAGGTGCTGCTCGCCGAACGATTCGGCGCCCAGCGCGACGAGCACGTGCCGTCGGCGCTGAAAAGCCTGACACAGCACACCATCACCGATCGCGCCCAGCTCGATCACGAACTCGACGAGGCGCGCATTCGCGGGTACGCCTGCGACAACGAAGAAAACACCGTGGGCCTGCGCTGCTTCGCGGTGCCGCTGCGCTACTGCAAGCCGGCACAGGACGCGATCAGCGCCTCGGTGCCGGTCGACCGGCTGACGCCGCAACGTCAACGCGACATCGTCGACGCGCTGCGCATCACGGGAGACAAGGTCTCTCGCGTGGTGCGGCCCCTGGCCAACGGCGACAAGTGGTTCGCCTCATGACAATCGGAGAAACCCCCGTGAAGACGCCCTCGAAGACACCGACAGTCACCGACGTCACCGTCGTCCCCATCGCCGGGCACGACAGCATGCTCCTGAACCTGTCCGGAGCCCACGGCCCGTTCTTCACCCGCAACCTGGTGATCATCTCGGACTCCGCAGGCAACACCGGCGTCGGCGAGGTGCCCGGCGGAGAGCCCATCCGGAGAACACTTGAGGACGCCCGCGGCCTCATCGCCGGTCGCAGCATCGGCGACTACCACGCCGTCCTCAACGACGTGCGCCGCACGTTCTCCGACCGCGACGCCGGCGGCCGCGGCGCGCAGACCTTCGACCTGCGGATCGCCGTACATGCCGTCACCGCAATCGAATCCGCACTTCTCGACCTGCTCGGCCAGCACCTCGAGGTGCCCGTGGCCGCATTGCTCGGCGACGGGCAGCAGCGAAGCAGGGTTCAGGCGTTGGGCTACCTGTTCTTTGTCGGCGACCGCACCAAGACCGACCTCGCGTACCGCTCCCCCGCCGATGAGGCCGAGGACGCCGAGGACTGGTTCAAGATCCGCCACGAGGAAGCCCTGACCCCTGACGCGGTGGTTCGGCTCGCCGAAACGGCGCGCGCCCGATACGGCTTTGTCGACTTCAAGCTCAAGGGCGGCGTGCTGCCGGCCCCCGAGGAGGCCAAGGCCGTCATCGCCCTCGCCGACCGATTCCCCGACGCACGGATCACGCTGGACCCCAACGGAGGTTGGCTGCTCGACGACGCGATCACCACCTGCCGCGAACTCAAAGACGTCCTCGCCTACGCCGAGGACCCGGTCGGACCCGAGGGCGGCTTCTCCGGCCGCGAGGTGATGGCTGAGTTCAAGCGGGCCACCGGTCTTCCGACGGCGACCAACATGATCGCCACCGACTGGCGCGAGATGGGCCACGCCATCCGCACCAACGCCGTTGACATCCCGCTGGCCGATCCGCACTTCTGGACGATGGCCGGCTCCGTGCGCGTCGCGCAACTCTGCGATGTGTGGGGCCTGACGTGGGGATCGCACTCCAACAACCACTTCGACGTGTCGCTGGCGATGTTCACCCATGTCGCCGCTGCCGCACCCGGCGACATCACCGCCATCGACACGCACTGGATCTGGCAGGACGGGCAGGCGATCACGAGAAACCCTTACGAGATCGTCGACGGATACCTCACGGTGCCCGACGCTCCCGGGCTCGGTGTGCAGCTCGACGATGCCGCGGTTGCCGCCGCTCACGAACTGTACAAGCGCGAGGGGCTGGGCAGCCGCGACGATGCGGTCGCCATGCAGTACCTGATCCCTGGCTGGACATTCGACAGCAAGCGCCCTGCTCTGCACCGAGGCTGACGTGAAAATTGTTGTGGTGGACCCGAACCTGGCTCCGCATCGGAAGCGGTTCGAAGCCCTGCTGCCCCCTGGATCTGACATCGGATGGTTCACCGGCGCGGCGCCGGAGGACGAGCTGAGCGACGCGGAGGTGTTCGTCGGAAGCCGGTTCACCGCCGAGATGGCATCCGCCGCGCGTCGGCTGCGGCTCGTCCACCCCGCCGCGGCAGGCACCGACAGGATAGCCTTCGATGCTCTCGCGCCGGGGGTACTGGTGGCCAACACCTTTCACCACGAGCGGTCGATTGCCGAGTACGTGGTCGGGGCTGCGGTGATGCTGCAGCGTGGGTTCCTGACCCAGGACAGCAGACTGCGCGACGGCGTGTGGGCGACGTCGGTCTACGACAGTTCCATCCCCCAGATCCCGACACTGGGCGAGGCTTACATCGGGTTCGTCGGATTCGGGCACATCGGACAGTGCACCTGGAAGCTGTTGCAGCCCTTCGGATGCACCGCGGCGGCAGTGACCGGCTCCGGCAAGGTGGCCGATGACACCGGCCTGCAGTGGGTGGGCGACACCGGCCGGCTCGACCAGTTGATGCGGGAGTCCGACGTGGTCGTGGTCTCGGCGCCGCTGAACAGTCGCACGGAAGGCATGATCGGCGCTCCGCAACTGGAGGCACTCGGGCCCAGCGGGGTGTTGATCAATGTCGGTCGCGGTCCGTTGGTGCAGGAGCGGGCGCTCTTCGACGCGCTGGCGGGCGACGTCATCAAGGGAGCGGCGATCGATGTCTGGTATCGCTACCCGGTAGACGGAATCGGTTGTACACCAAGCGATCTACCGTTCGATAAACTTCCCAACATCCTGATGACGCCGCACTCGTCGGGCGTCACCCGCGACACGTTCGCGGGGCGGGCGGGCGACGTCGCCGACAACATCGGCAGGCTCGTCCGCGGCGAACCGCTGCGCAACCTCGTCCGGGGCTGAGTGCATCTCGTCGGAATTGCGTTCCGGCAGTTCGCGTGCCGGCCGGAGCCGAGTTTCGGCAGAAGCTAGGGCGTGTATCCGTATTGCGGTTCGTGGAACCGGTTGATGATCGGAATACGCTCGATGATGCGATCACGCAGCCGCGGCTGTTGCACCGGTTGCTGCGGGGCCACGGCAGGCACCTGGGCAGGCGGCGCAGCCGGCGGAACGTAGGCAGGTGCGGCAGGCGCAGGCGGCAGATAGTTGGCCGGCGGTGGCGGCGGGACGTACTCCGGCGCGGCCGGAATGTTCGGCGCGGGAGCGAGCGGCTCCTCGTAGACCGGCGGCGGGGCCTCGGGCATCGGGGCCGCCTCCGGGGCCGGCATCTCGACGGCGACCGGCACAGCCTCCTGCGGAGGTGGGGGCGCGGGCGCACGCTCTGTCGGGGCGGCCTTGACCGGGGCCGGCTTCGGCGTCGCCGTCGGCTCCGGCGCAGGCTCGGTGACCGAGCGCGCCATCTCGGGCGCAGGGCTCTCGGGGGTCAGCGACATGCCCAGCGCGACCGATACCGACACCACGAACGTCACGACCGCGGCGGCCAGCACCGAGGCCAGCGTGGCCGTCGGGGTCAGCCCGCGCCGGGCCGGGGTTTCCTGCGCATCGAGGATCGACACCGCCGAGGCCGCCGCCAGCGCAGCTCCGCGTGCCAGGGCCATGTCGCTCTCGTCGGCGGAGAGCACCGGCACCCGCAGCCGCCGCTCCAGCTCGGAGACCGCGCCGGTGACGTCGCCAGAACCCAGGACGAAGACCGCGTCGGGCGTGAAGCCCTCCACGTCGGTGAGCGCCGAGTTGTCGACCCTGTCGGCGGTGACGCCTTCGGTGGTCACCGCGACCACCACCGAGGAGTCGGGCTCGGCGACACAGACCACCAGCCGCTCGCATCCGGCGATGTCGGCGATACCGCAGGCGAGCGCCTCGGCGGCTTCGACGTCGGACACCGCGATGACGTTCTCGACCTCCCGGTCGGTCAGGGCCTGCCACACCGAGCTCGCCGTGTACTCGGCGTCCGTGGTCCAGGTCAGCCCGATGGCGTCGACGCGGCGCGGTGCGGAACGTTCCAGCAGTTCGGCGAGCAGCGCCTCGGCATCGAAGTCGTCGTGACGGGGAACGGATCCGAGGTCGACGGTCTGGGTCTCCCCGCTGGTCGCGGCGTCGACGAGAACCCAGCGCACCGACGACGAGGTCATCGACAACCCGAGCACGACGTCCATGAATTGGCTACCAATCTCCAGCGACTAGCAGTCGACACTACCGCGAGCGCCCGGAACCGCACAGTCGGCAGCTGCCCGGGCACACGGTTGCCCCGCGACGACGCGACCGGTGGTCCGGCGCCACGACATCAGGCGGACCCGCTGGGACGCGACGGCTGGGCTTGCCGTCGCCGCGGTAAGCGCTACGCAGCCTCGCCGGCGCTGTCACCGGTGTCGGTGTTCTCGGCGTTTTCGGTGTCGTTGTCCTCGGTGTCGGTGTTCTCGGTGCTGTCCTCGATGTCCGTTCCGGTGTTGGAGTCGGCGGGTTCGACGTCGTCGGCATCCTTGTCGTCGGCAGCCGGGGTGAGACCGGCGGCCGGGCTCTCCTGGGCGTCGGCGGAATCTTCCTCTTCGGCAGCTGTTTCCGCGATACCTGCTGATTCGTCGTCGTTCCTGGAGTCCTGCTGTTCATCGAAGTCGCCCGGCGCCTCGCCAACGCCGTCCCCGGCACTGCCGGTTCCGGAGATGCCGTTGCCCTCGGATGCGCCGGCCATTCGAGCGTCAGCAGTAGGTGCGGTGGCGGGATCGGCAGTCACCGCCGGCGTAGACGGGGTGAACGGCTTGAAGAAGCTGGCACGCGCGGGGACGCTGTAATCACTTCTGTCGTAGGCCGTCTCGATGAACGCCCGCAACGGTGCATCGAGGGCTGCGATGACGGCGTCGGACAGGAACGGATCCAGCGGCATCAACAGCGGGATCGGATAGGTCTTGATCACGTAGTAGTGGGTGTTGCTGCCCGCGTGGTACTGGTAGTAGTCGGAATCGCCGGATGCCTTCGCCGCTTCCAGCTCCTCCGCGGTGAGTTCGGTCTGCATTTCGCTGTGCACCAACAAAATTCCCATGAAAGCATTGGCGACCGCGATGGGATTCCAGAGATACCGCGGGAAGTCGGCCCAGCCGTCGTACTGGCGGGCGACGTCGTAGGTCACGTCACCGGTGTTCGGCGTCGCGCCGCTGAACGTGACGTCGAGCAACGGGATCGTGAGGCCCTTGAACCGTTGCATCACACCGCCATTGGGCCGGCTCGGATTCGCTACGAGGACGAAGGTGTTACCGGTCTGCGTCCCCTTGTACAGCGATGCGACGACGGCACCCTGGGAGTAGCCGAAGATGACGTCTCCCGCGGGCTGTTGCGCCGCGAGCAATTGCACTCCCTGCGCGACGGATCCGTTGTACGACAGGTCGGCGAAACCGCCGTGGGAGAAGGGCCGGAAACCCGCGTTATAGGGCACCTTCACGTACGGCTCCTCCGGAGAAGGCACTCCGGAACCGTCGATGACCTCATCGATGAAGTCCAGATACTGCTGCTCGGTCGGCACTCCGCCGATGTTGGTACCGCGTAGATAGTGCAGCGAGGCAAGCAACTGCGGGCTGACCGACAACGTCGGTGCGACACCGACCGCCGCGGCGCCCGCCAGTGCGACCCCCGCGACACTGGCGGCGGACACCATCGCCCTCACCCGCGACCCGCGCCGCGGGCGTTCGCTGGCCACTCTCGGCGACTTCTGAGCCCGGTGCTTACCGCGCGCGGTGATCTGACGCTTCCCCATACCACTCCCCTTTGGTTGCCTGCCGACCTTCTACGCGCCGGCCTGGCTACGGCGAGTGTACGCGCACCGTTTGCTGCCAGATGCTGCTTCAGGAGTGGTATCGCCCGAGGGCAAACCGCGGTTTAGGGCGCCGAGGCCGAGACGGGGTGCCGACCGCGACCGGTCGCCGTCGGACGGGACATCGGAGCTGCTCTCGTGGGGGATGGTTCGCCTGCCGAACGCTCACGGCCAGCAGTTCGGATTCACCGCGGCCAGAGCTGTGACGTAATCCTGACCTTCGTGGCGAAAACGCGTTCATCGGTTGACAGCGAGAAATACAGTTTGCCTAGCCACGGACATCAGCGGGCGCGAAAGCATGCGCGCTCCGCGGTGTACCAGTTCGCAAGGAGTCGACATGGGGGAATCACCGGCGAGCGCGCGCAGGGATCGGCCGACGGGTCGCTACGCCCGATACGTCGGACGGGTGGGCGGCTTGGCGTTTGCTCTGGGGGTCGGGGCGGCGGCGGTCTCCGGAGCAGCCCTGGCGTCCGCCGACACGTCCGACGGGGGAACCTCAGGGTCGACGTCGGCGAGCGCGTCGTCCTCGTCGGGCCCGTCCACCGGTGCACACACATCGCAGTCCGACTCCGTGAGCGAGACGGACACGGACGCCGGCACGTCGTCGGAGCGGGGGACGACGAAGGCCACGGCGGGAGTTTCACCGTCGCAGCGGGTTGCCGAATACTCGGAGGATTCCGCGGACGCCGAAGCCGAGGAGGCCGAAGCCGAGGACGCCGACGATGAAGCTGCCGCCGAAGCCGATGACGACGAGGCGGCTGTTGCCGACGAGGAAGCCGAGCCGGCGCAGGCATCGGCCGCCGTGCAGATGGAGGCCGAAGCGGACGAGCGCAGCTGGCTGGAGAAGCTGTTCGACAACGAGACGCCGACCATCAGCCCCAATCCCGCCGAGAACACCGTCATCGACGGCAACGTCGTCGGCAACCTGCATCCCGAGGATCCTGACTCGACCCGGCTGACCTACACGGCGACCCGGCCCGAGCACGGCACCGTCGTCATCGGTTCCGACGGCACCTTCGTCTACACGCCCGGCGCGAGTTACGCCGGGCAGGACACCTTCGAGGTGACGATCAGCGACGCCCGCGACGGCTTCCACGTGCACGGCGCGGCCGGGCTGCTCAACCTCTTCACATTCGGTCTGCTCGGCAACAGCGGACACCGCACCACCAGAACCGTGTTCATCGGACACGAGAGGGCCACGGTCGTCGAAGGCCTGAGTTCCCCGGTGGACTTCAAATTCCTGCCCGACGGCCGGATCCTGATCGCGGAGAAGGGCGGCGCCATCCGCGTCGTCGAGGACGGGGTGCTGCGCACCCAGCCGCTCGTGACGATTCCGGTGCGGACGGAGGTCGAGCGCGGAATCGCCGGCCTGGCCATCGATCCGGCCTTCACCAACAACGGCCGCATCTACGTCGCCTACATCGACGGACCGACCAATCGAAATACGTTGTCGCGCTTCGTGGTCACCGGAAGCACGGCGGCCTTTGACCAGGTACTGCTGCAGTCGACGATAAGCGCGGCGGTCAACCACCACGGCGGCGCACTCGACTTCGGCCCCGACGGCAAGCTGTACTGGGGCGTGGGTGACAACGCCGTCGGGTCGAACGCCCAGGATCTGACGGACAACATCCACGGCAAGATTCTGCGGCTCAACACCGATGGCAGCATTCCGACCGACAACCCGTTGATCGCCGGCTCTCGCAGTGCGATCTATGCCTACGGTCTGCGCAACCCGTTCCGGTTGACGTTCACCCCGACGGGCGAGCTTCTCGTCGCCGATGTGGGCAACGCCGCCTTCGAGGAGGTCAACAAGATCGTCGCCGGTGGCAACTACGGCTGGCCGAGCTCGGAGGGTGTGTGCACGAGCAGTTGCGCCGGCAAGATCGATCCGATCTTCACCTACGCCCGTGACGGCGGTGCGGCGATCACGTCGGTCACCGTCCACCAGGGCAAGGTGTTCATCGCCGATCTGGTGAAGGGCTGGATCAACGTGCTCACCTGCGCCCCGGCCTACACCGCATGCACCGACGTGCAGACCTTCGATCCGGACGCCGGGGCGACCGTCGTCCTTTCCGAGGGCCCCGACGGCGCGCTGTACCAGCTGCTCTACAACCCGGGTTCGCTGGTCCGGATCGACTTGGAGGACATCGACGTCTGAGTCGGATCAGCCTGCTGCTCTGACCAATTCGACGACCGGGATGACCCGTTCCGTCTTGCGCTGATACTCGCCGAACTGCGGCTCGGCCTCGACCTGCTTGGCGTAGATCTCGTCGCGCTCGGCACCCTCGAGGATTCTCGCTGTGGCCGAGTAGGTTTCGGTGCCGATCTCGACCACGACGTCCGGGTTGGCGACGAGGTTGCGGTACCAGTCCGGATGGGAGTCGGCGCCGCCCTTGCTGGCGAAGACGAAGACGCGTCCGGCATCCGGTAGATAGACCAGCGGCGCAATGCGTTCGGTCCCGGATTTGGCACCGATGTGGTGGACGAGCACGAGCGGCTTGCCCTCGAAGATGCCGCCTGCTGTGCCGCCGTTGGCGCGGAACTCGTCGATCACCGTGCGATTCATCTCGTCGAACGCTGCTTTGTCCATGACTGCTCCCTGGTCGGATGGGTCCCTGACTCCTAACTACCTGTCGCGCCGGTGCGTCTATTCCCTGCGGGCCGGACAGCTACCCGACGCGCAGACGGTCCGCCACGCCGCGAACTGTATCGGCACAATCGGCCACCGCAAACGGAAATGTGGCTACACTTCGCCTGCATGGAGGGGAAGAGACGGCTCCTTGTCGCGGCGTTGCTGATGACCACGGTCAGTGCTTGCACCCCGGAACCGCCACCGTATGAATCCCGTTACACGCCACCGGCTCCCGTCGCTCCCCCGCCGCCCCCGATGGCTCCCGGTGCATCGTTCGTGGACGACTTCGACAGGGCCGAGACCCCCGCGGGACTGGACAGGGGCTGGGAGTTGCGCGGCGCCGACCCCGGCAAACCTGCGGTGCCGGTGCGGACGGGGGCCTTCATCCGCGACGGCCACTTCGTGTCGTCCGACGACAGCAACACCTTCGCAGTTCAGACGCTTCGCGATGTCGTGCGCCGGGTCGGCGCGGAGGGGCGCTGGACGAAGATCGGCGAGGGCGGCTTCGAAACCCTCATCATGGGCATCACGTCCGACGACAGCCTCGGGGGGAATCAGCTGCAGCTGGTCATCACCCCGGCCGGGTGGGAGTTGCGCAAGCACCCTGACGGCGATTCCTCCGAAGCGGTGGGCAAGGCGACCTTCGAACCGCCGCTGGCGGTCAACGGCACGTACCGCTTCGAAATGGATGTCGAGGACGATTCGGTGACAGTGCGGGTCGCCGGCGTCGAGAAGCGGGTGCAGGTCGACACCGTCGGCCTGCTCGGCGAGCGCGTGTACTGGCAGCACTACTCGTCGCCGGAAGAGCTCCCGATCGGGTCGAAGTTCTGCGTCGACATGGTGTGGGCCGCCGAGCAGGGCAAGCCACTGTCACCCGTCCCCGCGCAATGACCCGTTCGGACCGCAACGCCTGACCACCCCGGTTTCCGGTTTCGTCAACTTCGCGGACTCCGACGGTTATCGTTCACTTGTCAAATAGATCGACGAACGGGGCGGGGATTTATGAAGAAGACAATGGCGGCATTTGCACTGGCTTGCGCGGGACTGATGGGCGCGGCGGGAACGGCCAGTGCCACCGACTACCTGGAGACCGACTCCAACGGCCAACCGTGGTTCTGGGCCACCGAAGCCGAATGCCAGTCCGACGCGCCGCTTGTGTGGAACGATCCCGGCTTTGATCGGGCCTACCCGTACTGGTTCTGCGGCGCCGGCGACGGCGGCTGGTACCTGTTCAGCACCGACGCCCGCTAGGCAGGGCGGGCGGCGACACCCGGCAACGAAATCAGGCCCCCTCGAAAGGGGGCCTGACCAGGGTGGCAGGTACAGGATTCGAACCTGTGTAGGCGTAAGCCGACGGATTTACAGTCCGTTCTTCCAGCCGTTTGCTGTAATCGAAGAAACATGAAGAGTAACGGCACCACTCCGTTGACAAGGCAGAATGCACGTGGAGCGATTGGTAGTTAATGGGCCCTGTTGGAGCTGCTGCGGTATAACTGCGGTATGTACTCATGGCCTAATTGATGCTGGGGCCTGCGCCCGCTGACCGGCCCCCGGCAGATTGCAGAATGTCGCGCCGCACCTGGTCTCTTAGGTCGTAATGTCACGCAGGTGAGGAGTACGTCAGTCATCGACGCGGAATTACGGCTGCTCGCTGCAGTTCGGCGAGAGGTGCGGCGAGCCGGTGGCCGCCCGCCAAACTACGCACCGGTCGACGAGTTGCTCGACGAGCGCAACTCAGGCCTTCGTCGGGGTCTAGTAGACAGATAAGTTTGCCATTTCACCAAATCGGCTGCTCATTACGCATATGGCAGTTGCTGCATCATTGTCGCATGATTCTGGCCAACTTGGGGCTTATCCCATCTCGCCCGCCTGCAAGGAGTTGCCGTCGAAGGCTCATGGTGCGATGGTTCAGAATGGAATTTCGCCAGGCCCCAACTCGTTGTATTCCCAGCGTGGATAATTTCGCTGGTCAGCGCGTTGCTGCCGGAAATTTTCAGGTTTGAGCTGCATGATGGAGGGCATTATGGTGTCGCGATCGGTATGGAGTCGCAGCCGACCGGTAACGCGGGTCGTGTCATGCTGATACTCCACCCCGAGCGGACTCGAAAGAAGGCGTCCCTTGCCTAGATTGACTTCGGTCCGAATCCCCAAGACCGGGATTGCAGTGTTCCAGGCGATTGCGACGCTCGACGGAGAACGTGCCGACAACCTTGTCGCCCATCTGTCAAACGATGGTGTTCGCACCCTGCCGACCCTCGTTGAGACGGTGCGCACCGCAGTAGGGGATGCGTGGGACGAGGAACTGGCCGATGCATTTGTAACCCATTTGCTCTCGCTCTCAACGCTAGCGATCGGTCACGACTTCAGCGCCGAGGATCTGGCAAATCACCTCGCCAGTCAGGTGGCGGAAGAGCTTGGGGACACCGAGATGGAGGTGCTCCCCGGCAGGCTCGCAAGTCTCTTGAGCGTTCCGAGCATGAGAGCGTTCGGCAAAGCGGTAGATGTCTCTCAGGAGTCAGACCGGTTACTACACACATCGCGCGTCATAACCGATATTCGGCCAGTCTTCGGAAACGACGTTGAGCGAGAACCCATCGGTGCCGTGATCTCGCACACTTTGCGACTTGACTACTTTGAACATGGTGAGGTGCGAACGGTCAGCTTCGCCTTGAATACTCGCGACCTCGCCGAGTTAAAGAAAACTCTTGATCGGGCGCAGGCGAAGGGAAATACGCTTTCAAACCTGCTTGATCGGGTAGAACTGACAGAGTTTGATTTATCTCAGGGGGAAAGCGATGACTAAGCCGGGCGAATTCAAGCCAGGAACGCGGGCGTACAACAAAACCGTATCTGTAGATCCGACGAAGATCGTCGGAAGGTTCGTTGCCAAACAACCGTCGCGGCATATCAATCCGGTAGCACAGTACGTCGAAGACGGATCAGTGCTCCCCGCTTACGCTAAAGCAAAGCTGTCAGCGTACGAGGTCGATTACCGTGACGTGCTACCCGTGACGTGTTCACACGTGGCCGCCGAAAAGATCGAGATAGTAACTGATTTCGTCACGAGCGTCGGAAGTCGAAAGACTTTTGTTATTGCAATGCTGACGAACCTGCTCGACGACCAGTCGTACAGTGTGGTCCACCAATTCGGATCGGGGGTCTACGAGGACCCTCGGCGTGCACACATCCGACGGATAATTCGAGACGAGGCCGACACCCCCGAGCTTCCCTCACCTGACAGTGAGTCATTGCGGCAGAAGTTTGAACACTTGAAGACCGTCTGGCGGCGAAAAAGCGCCAAGATGTCCGTTGTCGCAGACAAAGTGCTCATCCCGGAGTATCAGCAGATTATTGGTCTCGGTCGACCGGCGCTACCGCTCATCATCGATAGTCTCCGCACCGAGGGAGGCCACTGGTTTTGGGCGCTCGTCGCAATTACGGGAGAAGATCACGCATCTGGCGCCGAAACGGTAAAAGAGGCAAAAGAGCGTTGGATCGAGTGGTACGACTCCGCGGTTTCCCCCACTAGCGTGCGGTGACATCTACGGAGCTGGAGGAGATTGTCCCGGTCCTGCGGTACGCCAACTACGAGGTCACATCTCCGGTCGACGATGGCTACAACTGTGCAGCGTGGGCTGTCGGTGACAATGTCCGTTTCTGGGACCCGTCTCCGATCGGTGCCTATCACTGGCCTGATGGCCTTCCACGGGACCGTTCCACTGCCACCTACATCCTTGCTTTCGAGACTGTAGGTTTCTCGGTCGGCGGCGATGCCAGCCTGGAAGCGGGCATAGAGAAAATTGCCATATATGGGCTTAATGGTCAGTTCCAGCACGCGGCGCGTCAACTCGCGGACGGGCGGTGGGCTAGCAAGTGTGGGGAGAAAGAAGACATCATTCATTCTCACCCCTACGAACTGGAAGGTGACGAGCTCGGCTACGGTGCCGTCGTAGCGATCATGCGGCGGTCACTCACCGGAGCAGCGAGATGAGAAGGACCTCTTCCCTCAAGTAGGTGCACCCTATAATCAGGTGCCGGATAGTTGCTAAATCTGAGGGGGTCAAGGTTGCACGGGGAACTCTGGCTGTTGATAGGTACGGTTGCGCCGGTGGTCGCGGTAAGCAACACAGTCACCGTAATTCGGAACATCGAACTATTGAAGGGTGTGCGGCTCGTTCGCAGCCAACAACGAGATATGTGGCCACGAACTGCAAAGTTCACTTGGGCGATGTTCATATCAGCCTTGGTGAGTCTCGTTCTCAGCGTGATAACGCTCTTCGGTGCAGCCCTGTCGCTTGCGTATGAACGCGACGTAGCGCCTGCTGTGGCCTTCGCTTGGCTCGCAGGCGTATCAATGTTGCTTCTTCTCCCGCAGATCGCTGGGGAATGGTGGATCCGGGGAATGACTTACTTCGACGAGGAAGTCCTGAAGGCCAAGACCGCGCGTGCGCGCGAAACTGACCCGACATACATGAACGTAAAGCAGCCATAGCTTTCCGGCCTCGCCGCTTCTGCCCCATCGCGCAAAGTGAACGTAACTGATCCCCGCGTGGAAGCCTATCTCCAGACGGGTGCCGGGCGCAGCTCGGCGTCTTAAAGTCTTTGAGAGGAGGTAGCTTTCGACGATGACGGACTCTCCGAGTGGTGACGATGCCGAACCATTGAAAAGTTTCAACATGACAGAGTTCCCGTCAGGAGAACGTGACTGGTGCCGCTTAATAGATCACGTCACTGCCGTTGGCGACCTCGCAGAACG
Organism: Mycobacterium bulgaricum; assembly: GCF_041287165.2. NCBI lineage: Bacteria > Bacillati > Actinomycetota > Actinomycetes > Mycobacteriales > Mycobacteriaceae > Mycobacterium > Mycobacterium bulgaricum. The sequence continues at coordinate 667,518 of NZ_JBGGKV020000002.1, forward strand.
GCACTATTTGGAGCTGAAGTCCGATATTGATCCCATCTCCAAAGATGGTGCGGCAAAGATTGCGAAATTCATTCTGGGCGCGGCGAATCGAGATCCTCAGCGAGCAAGTCGCTACCTCGGTGGGCACGCCGTCATGATCCTAGGGGTGGGGCACCACAAAGCCGCCGGGTTACCACGCTTCGAGAGTAAAGACCTCGTAGGATCCGTCCAGCTATACGTCGGAAATCCCGGGCCGAGATGGGACTTTCATCGTATTCACGTCGATCGCGATCGGGACATTGTCATAATCTTCGTTGAACCACCCCGTCAGGGCGACCCGATCTGGCCCTGCGCGCGAGAGGGTTTCGGCCTGTTCAACGGACGGATCTATGTTCGCGCAGACGGGGAGACAAGAGAAGCTAACCACGGCGAAGTTCGCGCCCTAGTAGACCGCGCCTGTCAGCCCCCCATGCAGGAAACCAAGATCGATGTTCGGCTGAGCGGATATGTCCACCGCCTCCGCCTCGACAACTCGGTACTCGAAGACTATGTCTCACGGACACGACACAGATTGCAAAAAGCCGCCCCACCAGCCAACAAGCCTACTGTCACGCGCAAACCTTGGGACGAGTTCCTTCTGAATCAGCTGGAACCCGACGAGCGTACCCGCGAGCAGTACCTTGAAGAGATTGATGGTTGGGAGGAGCAAGTTCGTTCTGACTGGTGGAGGTACGTGAGCAACATAGTGGCGGCGATCGCGTCAGACGATGCATCGCTGTTACAGGTGTCGAGCATGGGATGGTTGGAGGAGGTTGAGGTAAAGGTCCAGCTGCCAGCAACCATTCGTCCAATCAACGTGCAGGAAGACCCCTGGGAATTCGACGATTTGCCGCTATCTCCCCGCATGTGGGGTCCGCAGCCGATGACCCCCTTGGCGCTTGCTTCTACAACACAGACCCTTCGCGGGTTCGAGATGCCCGAAAGCTTCAATACTGTAGTGCGTTACAACAGCCTTGACATTCGAGCGAGCGCGGACTACGCATCGCTAACGATTCTGATTAACCAGTTGAGACCCGAAGAGCCATTCGAAAGCAGGCAACGCCTGCTGCTTTGGGATATGTCCGAAGGCGATGGTACGTACGAGGTCTCGTGGAGCTTAACCGCGAAGGATCACCACGCACGGTTTACTGGAAGCTTCGAAATGCCCGTCGCCGACGTCATCGATATTAGTGACGCTGTGCGCGATTTCCTAGTATAAGCGAGCGGCAATACTACAAAATTTGTGTTACTAAAAGCGTCTTGGGAAAAGATTCAGCCACAGGGAGTTGCCCGCGCGGAATCGGGGAACTTCAGACCCCCCCTACGGGTCGATTCTATTGCTTGCCAATGGGTTTGGGTGCCGCACCCCTCGGTCACGTTTTGGCACTTCGTCGACCGAGGGGCGCCCCTGTGAGGGGCATCCCGCGCAGATAGCGGACCTTAAAGGAGATCGAAAGAGGTCCGCTGGGCGCAGCGGGTGCGGCGGGAGGTCGAGACGGGGGCAGAAAGGTAAATCCCCCAGCCCGACAGGCTTATTGCTGGATGTGGACGGCGCCGCTAATGACTAATGATTGCCGGCTGGACGTAAATCAGGCCCATGCCATAGTCGACCGCACGCAGGACACGGTGCTGGACAAGGTCCAGCACCTGCGCCACGCTGAGGCCGAGGCGGTCTGCGCATTCTTCGATCGGCACAAATCCGCCGTCGTCGTCGGGGTCCACGACTACGCAGTGAGGTCAGCTATTGCAAACGAGGCGGGATGCAGGTGACCGAGGCCCACGCGCATTTCGGCACGCATCTTCGCAGCGTTAGTGTCGAACAAGGTGCCTGACACATCCACGTCAATGCGAAGATCCTCGCGCACATACAGCCGAATTGCGTTCCAGTCAGCAACAATCGCCTGACCCGCCGGAACCGACGGGCTAATTACGCGGTTGATCATCGCGCTGTCACCGAGGACGTTGCCCGATGCCGCAGTGCCGTTCTGGAACCCGTCGAGCAGGAACCCGACGCCGCCGGCGCCTTCCTTGAGCAGGTCGAGATCCTCTGCGTCCGAAGGGTTCAGGCAGATGGCGTTGGGACGAACCCCGATATTCTGAAGGGCGGTAATGGACTTGCGCAGTGTCGTCGGGACATCGGTAGCAAAGGCGACCTGTGTGGTGCCAGAGACGTTCAGAACGCCGGTCAGGTTCTCCCCTGTGCCGGAGCCGTTAATTACCTGGGACTCCAATGCCGCAAGCACTCCCTCAGCCATTTCGACCTCGAGGAATTGGATTACGTCGGCGTAGTCCTGCACGTAGCGAACCGGGTAGGACTCCGAAAGGTGAGCGATAACTCGGGCACGATCAGCGACCGGGGTCAAAGTAAACACTGAAGTCGGCTTCGTCGCGAGGTCAGCGACCGGGGCCGCGTTGTTGCCGCGCAAAGTCTGGCGTAGATATTCAAAATTTGAATAATCCAGGGTCATCCGGTTGACCAGCAGGTCGATCAGCCGCTCAGGACGCGACTTGGGGGTGACAGCGGGGCTGACAAGTGCTGGGGCGTTGATCGAGCCGGACACGACGCCACGGTTTTCGCCAACGCCGAGCGCGGCTAGCGATGTCGCAGCACGGGCAGCCCACGATGTGCGGTCCATGCCGCCACCATCGGCAACGTAGGCGGCGCGGGCACTGGCAGCGGCGACGAATTCCGCGAGGGGATCACCGTAGCCGGCGCGACGCATCTCGTCTTTGTGGTCTGCGATCTGTGCGTCGAGATCCTTGACCTTCGCAGTGAGCTTGGCGAACGTCGCCGTCTCTGCGTTGGTCAGCTTCGCGCGGGACTCGCGCTGCACCTTATCGGTGATGGCCTTACGGGCCGTAACTGCGTTGGCGCGCAGTTCCTGTAACTGCTTAAGTCGATCAAGCATTAATAGCTTCTCATTTCACGAAGTGCGGTAATGGATTTCGCCCCGGGGTCCGTGCCGGACCGCGCCAGGGCCGGTGCGTCGTGTCGGTGCCGGACAGGCGACGCAGGGTGTTTTTCCAACCCCTATAACGGGGGCTGTGGACGCGAAACCCGCCCCGGTGGTGTGGTGACACCAGCGGGGCGAGTTCAACGCTCTAGGGGGCTGTCTCCGGTGTCGTGCGCCGTGCCGGCGCTCCGAGAGGGGAAACAGCGGATGCGCGAGACATTGCTCGCGCGTATTCCAGTCGAACGACATAGGTCGTCGACAAGGTTCTGTAGGTCACCTTGCGGCCACGCCAGAAGCGCGGCCAGGAGGTCAGTGTTGCTGTTGTCGTCGTTCATGATGAAGGGCCGTCCCGCCCCCGGGATCGCGTGGGAGAGGGGGTCGCGGGGTGACCGGGACGGGACGGAAGATGTAGGGCGCAAAGATGATTTCGCGCGTTGTCACCTCAGGCGGAACCCACGGCAGGGGTCTGAGGAAGTGTCTGGTGTCTGGGCGGGGCGGAGCCCCTGCCCCTTTGTCCTTCATCCCATTGGGTTGGGGGAGTCAGAGAGGCGCGTGGGTTCCGCCAACCGTCAGAACGGCGGGGCGATGGTGCAGAAGCTCATGTGCCTATCGTCGGGGAGACCGCATTCAGCACAAGGGTGGTCTGCGGACCCCCAGCCCTGTTCTTTCTCTGATGGGGGTGCACCGGTGCCACCCTGTGATCCTGGGGAAACGGGCACGGATGCACTGCTGCGATTCTTCGACAGGGGTGCATCAGTGCCCCGCTGTGGGAACCGCCAGATAGTTGCGCCGGCGTTGTTTCGGCCCTGCTTCACCATGACGATGAGCCCTTGATCCTTGGCCCACATCAGTGCACGTTTGACAGTGTCGGCACTGCAACGGCACGCCGCCGCCAGCCTGTCGTTTCCAGGGTGCGCGTTCGTACCATCGGCGCGGGCGTAATCGAGGAGGGTGACCAGTACCCGGTAGTAGTTGGGCTGCATCTGCACGCCGTGCAGACTCTTGAGATAGGCGAACTTGCTGAACTGATTACGGGCGCTTGGCATTTCCGCCGCCGCCCTGCCCCGAAGGCGTCATTGTCCGCAGCGCGTCGATGAGGGCGCCCACCTCGGTGGGGCGCAGCCTCAGGCGGGCTGTGCCCTGGATGACCGTCACGCCACCGTCGTGCTGGCGGTGTGAAACGAAGATCGGGGTACCGCCTCCGAGGTCGATTTTCATGAGTTGACCTCGCCGAGGGCGGCGCCGTACACCATTAGGTCGCGCCCGATTCGCTCGGCGAATTCGGGCGACAAGGGCACCATGAGCGCGGCGTCCCCACTTTGCGCGCCGTTAAGACGTAGGCCCAGAATGGGTCCGTCGTCACTGTCGCTGACAAAAAGGTCCGCCGATATTGGATTAAATGTTTTCATGAAGCCTTCTTGAGTGTGAACCCGTGGGCACCCGGTGAATAGTCACCCGCGCCCCACGGTGTGCCGGCGGGCATTTCGCGGATTAGGATCGCTAAACGGTCGAATTGGCCCAACGGTAGCCACACCAGGTTGTCGAGCGCGACGTTTAGGGGTCTACCGTCGCGATGTTTTACCCAACGCGGACCATGTGGTTTCGGCGCTTCGTCTGCGACTAGTTCATCGACTGGAAACGCCACACTATCGACAAAGACGTAGGGGTGCCCACCGAGTAGGAAGGGCCGCAAGACGTACGTGCCGTGTCGGATACGACCATCGGCACTGTACTGATAGCCGGAGCATTTCTTATTCAGTCGCGGGCATTTAGTGCAATGCCCGCGCAAGCGGGGAATTTCGCGCCAGACAATTGGTCTCGCCATCGCCTACCCTAACCGTACCATTTCAGCGGGCGGATTTGAGGATTTACGCTGTGCAATTGATTCACGGGGCATTTTGTCGTTGAGAATCGTCACGCGCCAAACTGCGCGTTGATCCACGCTTCAACGTCTGCGCGTCGAAACATCCGCCGTCGGCCAATTTTGGCCGACAGCGGACCGAGTTCGGTGCCGGTGGCAATCCACCAGCGGACCGTCGCCTCGGGCCGCGACACCAGTTGGGCGGTTTCTTTGATGTTGATGAGATCCATGTGCTACTTCCGTCGATTGCTGGTTGCAGCCGGGACGTTAACTCCGGAGGGCTTTTTCACGTAACAAGCAAACGTTCCCACTTTTGACACTGTGACGTTTCCGACAAACCCAACGGATTACTGCGGTACAGTCCGTCGCATGACTGGACGCAACCAACGCTCTGGCATCGACGACCGCTGGATGAAGCGCATCAAGCAGCCCGATGGCAGGACGGCGAACGAGAAGTCCTCCCTCTACGGCAAAGTGACGCGCTACCGGGTCCGGTGGGTAGACGACGCCGGCAAAGAGCACTCAAAGAGTTTCAAGCTGAAACGCGATGCGGAGGCGTTCGAGAAGCGGTTGACCGCCGACGTGGTGCGCGGCGACTACGTCGACCCCAGGAATGCAAAGGTGACGTTCGGCGTCGTCGCCGAACAGTGGTTCGAGTCCAAGTCTCATCGAAAGCCGAAGACGCTGGCCGGATACCGGAGCCTGCTGGACACGCTGATTCTGCCCCGCTGGGGCGACGTGGCGCTCAAAGCAATCGACTACAGCGCGTTCGCGACATGGATTGGCAGTCTCTCGGTGGACGGTTCACAGAAGGGCGGCGCCCTCTCGGCGAGCCGAATTCGTCAAACCCATCAGTGCATGGGCGCTGTCCTCAAGTTCGCGCAGCGGTCCGGTTTTGTGAACAAGAACGTGGCCGCAGAGATGGAGCGCAAGTTTGACCTGCCGACAGAGCACGCACGGGAGCAGCACGCGCTAACGCGTGAGCAGCTTCTCGGCCTCGTCTCGCACATGCGGCGCTATGCCACCGTCACCCTCATTCTGGGATGCGTCGGCATCCGCGCCGGAGAGGCGTTTGCCGTGCGGCGGATGAACGTCAGAGACAAGAAGATGGTTGTGACCGAGGCGTCCACAAACGTCACCGGGAAGGGTCTGGTGACCGACAGGACCAAAACGGGCAAGACGCGTGAGGTGGCCGTACCGGGGTGGGCGTGGGACATCCTGGTAGCGGAGCTACCCGCCGACAACAGGGCGTTGGTGTTCCCGAACCGAAACGGCACCGAAATGACGAACCACCAGTACCGGTATGAGTTCGACAAGGCGGTCGCGGCGATCCAAGCCGAGACGAATGCCCAGCGAGAGAAGGAGATCGCGGAGGCCGGCCAGGCTGTTACGCCCGAGTTCCCCACCATCAGCCCGCACGATCTGAGGCATACCTGTGCATCGCTGCTGATCTCTACCGGCGCGAACATCAAGGTTGTGCAGCGGCAGCTTGGGCACGCTACGGCAGCGATGACCCTGGACCAGTACGGACACCTCTACGACGCCGACCTGACCGCTGCTGCGGACGTTCTGAGCGAGGCCCTGCGATCTACTGCGGTATCACTGCGGTATCTCGATGGCAGAAAAATGGTCAGGGCCGGTTAGAAACCGGCCCTGACCTGCGGTGGCAGGTACAGGATTCGAACCTGTGTAGGCGTAAGCCGACGGATTTACAGTCCGCTCCCATTGGCCGCTCGGGCAACCTGCCTGGGTGCTACACGCGCTTGAGCGCGCACAGCAGGATATAACGAAGCCCTACCCCGACAACAAATCGCCAGGGTGGTTTGGCCCTCACGACGGCCTGCGACCAAGATGGACGCACGCACAACACCACGAGGGAGGGACGGGTCCAATGGCGGATTCATCGTTCGACGTCGTCAGCAAGGTCGATCGCCAGGAAGTCGACAACGCGCTCAACCAGGCCGCCAAGGAACTGTCGACCCGGTTCGACTTCCGCGGCACCGACACCACCATCGAATGGCAAGGCGAGGAAGGCATCATCCTGGTCTCCTCGACCGAGGAGCGCGTCAAGGCCGCCGTCGACGTCTTCAAGGAAAAGCTGATCCGTCGCGACATCTCGATGAAGGCGTTCGACGCAGGCGACCCACAGCCGTCCGGCAAGACCTACAAGGTGATCGGCAGCATCAAGCAGGGCATCAGCAGCGAGGACGCCAAGAAGGTCACCAAGATCATCCGCGACGAGGGCCCCAAGGGCGTCAAGGCGCAGATCCAGGGCGAGGAGATCCGCGTCAGCTCCAAGAAGCGCGACGATCTGCAGGCAGTGCAGGCGCTGTTGCGCGGCGCCGACCTCGACATCGCGCTGCAGTTCGTCAACTACCGCTAGTTCCGTAACGCTGCGGCGATTTTCGGGCGCCATTTCCGCCGTGGCGTTACGCAACTGCCAGCGCAGCTGAGCAAACCCGCCCTAGGGTGATCGGCATGGCACCTGCGCAACGCGAACCCAAAGTCGTTGTCCTCGGTGGCGGGTCGTGGGGAACCACGGTCGCCTCCATCTGCGCCAGGCGAGGTCCCACGCTGCAGTGGGTGCGTTCACAGGACACCGCCGACGACATCAACAAGAACCATCGCAACTCGAAGTACCTCGGCGAGGACGTGGAGCTCGCGCTGACGTTGCAGGCCACCACCGATTTCTCCGAGGCCGCCGAGTGCGCCGACGTGATCGTGATGGGCGTGCCCTCACACGGATTCCGGGCGGTGCTGACGGAGCTGGCCAAGGAGCTACGGCCGTGGGTGCCCGTGGTGTCTCTGGTCAAGGGTCTGGAGCAGGGCACGAACTACCGCATGAGCCAGATCGTCGAAGAGGTGCTGCCCGGGCACCCGGCGGGAATTCTGGCCGGCCCCAACATCGCCCGCGAGGTCGCCGACGGCTACGCCGCCGCCGCGGTACTCGCCATGCCCGATCGGCACCTGGCCGCCAACCTCGCAAGCCTGTTCCGCACCAAGCGTTTTCGTACCTACACCACCGACGATGTGGTCGGCGTGGAGATGGCGGGCGCGCTGAAGAACGTCTACGCGATCGCCGTCGGCATGGGCTTCGCACTGGGCATCGGCGAGAACACCCGCGCGATGGTGATGGCGCGCGCCGTCAACGAGATGTCCAAGCTCGGCGTCGCGATGGGCGGCAACCGCGACACCTTCGCGGGCCTGGCGGGCATGGGCGACCTGATCGTGACATGCACCTCGCAGCGCAGCCGCAACCGTCACGTCGGTGAACAACTCGGGCAGGGCAAGACCGTCGAGGAGATCATCGCGGCGATGAACCAGGTCGCCGAAGGCGTCAAGGCCGCCAGCGTCATCATGGAGTTCGCCGACGCGTACGGGATTTCGATGCCGATCGCGCGCGAGGTGGACGGCGTGGTCAACCACGGGTCGACCGTCGAGCAGGCCTACCGCGGTCTGATCGCCGAGCAGCCCGGGCACGAGGTGCACGGGGCCGGTTTCTAGTTGAAGTAGGGGTTGGTGCCCTCGGGCCGCGCCACGAGCGGGTTGACCTGATTGACGATCCACGTGGCGTCGGGGCTGACGACGAAGCCCGACTGGTTGACCGAGTCGACGCAGGCAGTGGTCGTGCCGTCACCGCCGCAGCTGACCGTGCCGAAGCTGATCCGTGTGTTCGGCGGCAGCTCGTTGACCGGTTCCGCGACAATCGGTCCGCCGACCGAACCAAAGCCCGGGACGACGCCGGATCGGCCGCTGACCAGGTTGGCTCCGTTCGGCGCTCCCGGAAGGACGCCGCTGCAGCCGTACGGGCCGGACCGCTGCACCATGCACGTCAGCCCCGCCGTGGTGAACGCGTACGAGGTGCCACTGTGCACCGCGAAGTTCTGCGGGTTGGCCAGCGCGTAGGCGTTCACGTTCGGGGGTGGCGGCGGCGGGGGCGGAGGCGCCGGCTGGGCCGCGGCCACGCCGGACGCGGTGAGAACACCGGCCGCGGCGACGCACACGGCAGCTACGACAGATCGGCTCGACACCATCACAGCCTAAGTGTCGTCACAGGGGCCGGCAGTGTTTCAGAACGCGTACGAGCCGGTCGGGCTGATGACGAACCCGGACTGGTTGAACGTGTTGATGCATGACGTCGCGAACCCGTCATTGCCGCAGCTCACCGTCTTGAAGCTGAGCCGGGTGTTGGGCGGCAGCGCCGGAGCATTGTCGACGATGCCGTACATCGGCTGCGCGGAGTTGGCGAAGCCGACACCCCCGCCTGCGTGCCCGGACACCATGTTGGCGCCGTTGGGCGCCGCGGGCAGCGGGCCGCTGCAGCCGTAGCTGCCGGATCCGCGATCCAGCACGCACGTGACGCCGTCGAGGGCACTGAACACGTACCAGTTGCCGTCGTTGGCGGAGTAGTCCTTCGGGTTCGCCAGCGCCATCGCGTTGACGTTGGGCGCCGGCTGCGCCGATGCGAGGCCGGACGCGCCGAGAACCGCTGCGCCCGAGGCGGCGACGAAGATCATCAATCTGCTCAGCACGGACCACACCCTAAAGCGACGGGGGGTGCGGCGCAGGTCCCGGCCCGAAAGTCTGACGGCGCCGTCAGCTCACGTGATCTGGCTCAGCGCGTACTGGCGCGCCCACGCCACAGCCATCTGCCCACCTCCGGCGAGGTTCGGCGGGTGCTTCTCCGATGCGTCGAGCTGCAGGGCCAGATGCATCGGGCCCGGCGGAAAATGCGACGTGTTCGTCGTCCGCCATACGGGCACGCTGTCGACGTAGATGGTGATCGCGGTGGGCGTCCAGCTGACCGCGTAGTTGTGCCACTCCGTGGCGTCGACCTTGGTCACGCCCGCTTCGGTGAGGTCGAGCGCCGAGTAGTGCAGGTGATGGGTCACGTGTTGACGCGTCGCGTCGGCGACCACCTCGACGAAGTCGATCTCCCCACCGACCGGCCAGTTCTCGGCGTCCGGCCAGAGCAACGCGACGGCGTGGTAGTCGACGGCGCCTTCGGGGACCCGCATCCGCACCTCCCATGCGCCGTACTTCTGACCACCGCCCCACGTCAGTCCGCCGGTGTTGCCGAAGGCGTCGCCCGTGATGACCATGACGCCGTCGACGAACGAAATCGCCCGCGGTGTGCGCCGCCCCCAGCCGTTGTGGCCAACCGAGTCGTAGACGACCCAGCCGTCCAGTGACGACGGCCCGCTGAACCGGGTCTCCCGCGGGGCGCCCCAGCCGTAGCGCCCCGCCGCCGTCGCGGCGCCCAGCTCGACCGTCGTCGTCGCTGTCGACCCGAATCCCGGGACGAAAAGCCCCATGAGTCCGTGGATACGCCAGCCGTTCACATCGGCGTCGTCGCTGACCGCGACGGAGAACAGGTCGCCGCCGTCGAACACCGAGCCGGCCGCGGGACGGTAGACGAACGAGCCGTCGTCGTCGATCGTGACCGTGGCACCGGCCGCCAGCGCCGTCGCCGAGAACGTCAGGACGTCACCGTCGGCGTCGTCGGCCAGGATCACGCCGGTGACGCTGCCGTCCGATCGGACCTCGACGTCGTCGGGTTCCTGGGAGACGGTCGGGGTCTGGTTGAAGAACGTCCGCTGGATCCAGGTGAAGAACGACGGGCTCTCGGTGTCGGTGGCGGCCCGGGCCAACGCCGCGAAGGTAGCTGGGGGCTCGGCACCGTCGTTACCGACCGTTTCTTCGTCGACGGGGGCGTCGGTGTCCTGCGTCGGCAGGTCCGCGGCGTCCTCGGTCGTCACCTGCGGTTCGGCGTCCTCGCTGCCGGAGGGTCTCGTCGTGTCCCGCTTGCGTGTCCGGCGGTCGTCCTCATCCGGAGCGGTGTCCAGTCCTTCCGCGGATGGAGCGTCCTCGGAGTCCTCATCGTGGTCGGACGTTGCCGGGCTGTCAGACGTTGCTGCGCCGTCGTCGTCATCGCGATCGGCGGCGCCGTCCTCCCCAGCAGACTTGCGCGATGCTCGTTCTGATTCGTCGGCGCTGCCATTAGCGGATGGCCCTGCTGCGTCGCCCGACTCAGATCCGGTGCCGGCGTCGGCGGACGCCTGCGCGGGAGCCCCGGCGAGGAAGAAGCAGGCCGTCGCGCCGCCGGTGAACGCCGCCGCGGCGGCAACCCGGGACAACGAAATGCTCTGAACCTGCGAGGAATTGCTCGGCGTCATGATCAGACACTAAGCGGCCTCTTCGTTTCGCGCGCAACCATCTCGCGCGACTGCACATGCCCGGTGAGCTGGATCTTTAGCCGATCCCGGCAACCGGATTTGCTCAGTCGTGGCCCGGGCCGCGGCCGGCCATGGCTTCCAGCCGCGCGATGCGGTCGGCCATCGGGGGGTGGGTGGCGAACAGCTTGCCGATCTTCTCGCCCGCCCGGAACGGGTTGGCGATCATCAGGTGCGCCTGGTCGGCCAGCTGGGGCTCGGGCGGCAGCGGCGCGCGCTCGACCCCCACGCTGATCTTGCGCAGCGCGCTGGCCAGAGCCAGCGGGTCACCGGTCAGCTCGGCGCCGGATTGGTCGGCCTGGTACTCGCGCGACCGCGACACCGCCAGCCGGATGACGGTCGCGGCGATCGGACCGAGAAGCGAAACCAGAAGAATTGCAAAGGGATTGGTGCCGCCCTCGCGGTTGCCGCCGAACATGCTCGCAAAGAACGCGAGGTTGGCCAGAGCGGTGATCACCGACGCCATCGCACCCGCCACACATGAGATGAGGATGTCCCGGTTGTAGACGTGGGACAACTCGTGGCCCAGCACCGCACGCAGTTCGCGCTCGTCGAGGATGCGCAGGATGCCGGTGGTGCAGCACACCGCCGCGTTGCGCGGGTTGCGTCCGGTCGCGAACGCGTTGGGGGCCGCGGTGTCGCTGATGTAGAGCCGCGGCATGGGCTGGCGTGCGGTCGTCGCGAGTTCGCGCACGATCCGGTACATGACCGGCGCCTGCATCTCGTTGACCGGCTGGGCGTGCATGGCGCGCAGCGCGAGCTTGTCGCTGTTGAAGTACACATAGGCGTTCATGCCGACGGCGAACAGCACCGCCAGGAACATGATGTTGCGCCCGAACAGCGCGCCCACACCGACGATGAGACCTGAGAACAGCACCAGCAACAGGAAGGTCTTCGCCCTGTTCGCGTGCGGATGCCAAGTCATGGTGGGTTCCTCCTCCGGAAACCTGCGTGGGTCGTCGCTAGGGCAACGACCGGGCGCGCCTCGTTGGTTCCGGAGCCGTCAGCCGTCGCGGTTGATCGTGTACTGAACCAGGCTGGCAAGCGCCTGCCGACCGGGCAGGTCGGGAAGCTCGGCGAGTTCGGCCTCGGCTTCTGCGGCGTAGGCGGCCACCGTCTCTTTGGCCTTCTTAATGCCATCCGATGCGCGCAGCAAGGTGAGCGCCTCGGCCAGATCGCCGTCGTCGGTGACGGGACCCTTGAGCAGTTCGCGCAGCCGGTCGGCGCCCGGGCCGGTTTCGCGCAGCGCGTAGAGCACCGGCAGCGTGTGCACGCCCTCGCGGAGGTCGGTACCGGGCACCTTCCCCGACTCGTCGGGGTCGCTGTCGATGTCGATGATGTCGTCGGAGATCTGGAACGCGGTGCCCACGATGCCGCCGAGACGGGCCAGCCGCTCGATCTGCGCGTCGTCGGCGCCCGAGAACGTCGCCCCGAACCGGCCCGATGCCGAGATCAGGCAGGCCGTCTTCTCATAGACGACCTTCAGGTAGTGGTCCACGGAGTCGACCTGATCGGCGGCGCCGCGCGTCTCCCGCATCTGACCGGTGACCAGAAGTGCGAACGTGTCGGCGATGATGCGCACCGCTTCGGGGCCGAGCCTGCTGACGAGGCGCGACGCCGTGGCGAACAGGTAGTCACCTGCCAGGATCGCGATGTTGTTTCCCCAGCGGGCGTTGGCGCTCGGGGCCCCGCGACGCACCTGCGCCTCGTCCATGACGTCGTCGTGGTAGAGCGTCGCCAGGTGCACCAGCTCGATGACCGCGCCGGCGACGGTGACCTGCCAGGCGTCGGGCTCGGGCCCCACCTGCGCGGCCAGCACCGTGAACAGGGGACGGAACCGCTTGCCGCCGGCCTGGAAGAGGTGGTGGACGGCCTCCGACATCAATACGTCGGCCTTGCCCAGCTCTTCGGACATCAACGCCTCGATACGGGCAACCCCATCGCGGACGTCCTGGGCGAATTGCGCATCGCCGAAGTCCACTCCCGCCACCACGTTCGCCGGTGTCCTCACACAGCCAACATACTGGGAAGCATGCACTCACCGGCGGGCGGAGCGATCCGGGGTTCGTCGAGCGCCGAGGTCGTCGTGGTCGGGGCGGGACCTGCGGGCTCGTCGGCCGCGGCATGGGCGGCGCGGGCCGGCCACGACGTATTGGTCATCGACTCGGCGCAGTTTCCCCGTGACAAGGCGTGCGGCGACGGGCTGACGCCGCGGGCGGTGTCGGAGCTGCGCCGCCTTGGGCTGGGTGAGTGGCTGGACGGCCGGGTCGCCCACCGGGGACTGAGGATGTCGGGGTTCGGCTCCGACGTCGAGGTGACGTGGCCGGGCCCGTCCTTCCCGTCGTTCAGCAGCGCCGTCCCCCGCACCGAGCTCGACGAGCGGATCCGGCTGGTCGCCGTCGACGACGGCGCGAAGATGAAGTTGGGTGTGAAAGCCGTTTCGGTGGAGAAGGATTCACGCGACCACGTGTCCGGGGTGGTCCTGGATTCCGGCGAGGTCGTGCGATGTTCGTCGCTGATCGTGGCCGACGGCGCACGCTCGACGCTGGGACGCGCGCTGGGGCGGGAATGGCACAAGGAGACGGTCTACGGTGTGGCGATTCGCGGTTACATCGCGACGCCACGGGCCAGCGAGCCGTGGATCACGTCGCACCTTGAGCTGCGGTCGCCCTCGGGTGAGGTGCTGCCCGGGTACGGCTGGATCTTCCCGCTGGGCAACGGCGAGGTGAACATCGGCGTCGGCGCCCTGGCCACGTCGAAGCGCCCTGCCGATGCGGGGCTGCGGCCGCTGATGAACTACTACACCGACCTGCGGCGCGCCGAATGGGACTTCTCCGGTGACCCGCGGGCGGGGCTGTCGGCGCTGCTGCCGATGGGTGGCGCCGCGTCGGGGGTGGCCGGCCCGAACTGGATGCTGATCGGCGACGCCGCGGCATGCGTGAACCCGCTCAACGGCGAGGGCATCGACTACGGGCTGGAGACGGGCCGGCTGGCGGTGTCGCTGCTGGGGTCCGGGGCGTACACCGATGCGTGGCCTTCGGTCCTGCATTCGCATTACGCGAAGGGGTTCTCGGTGGCTCGCCGCCTGGCGCTGCTGCTGACCTATCCGCGGTTCCTGCCGCTGACGGGACCTGTCGCGATGCGGTCGTCGACGTTGATGAAGATCGCCGTCCGGGTGATGGGGAACTTCGTCACCGACGAAGACGAGGATCTGGTCGCCCGGGTGTGGCGCGGCGCGGGCGCGCTGTCGCGACGGATCGACGAGCGCCGCCCCTTCACATGACGTTGGCGCTGCCCGGGTTCGCACCGCGAGCGCGCGTGTCTGCTCGGCGACACGCCGTCATTGGTGTTCATGTGCGCGCGCTCGCTGCGGAGCGAGCGTGACGTTCGTGTACCGGGCGCCTCTGCGCTCCCGCTGCGACGATGTCGACCAGCAATTGACTCTGCGCCGTGCATTCGCGTTGGGCCTGTGTGGTTTCGGCGATCGCGGCCATGGCTCGCAGTTGGCTCGTCGGGTAGAGCGGTTCGCCGAAGTGCCCGAAGGATCGTTCGTCTGGGCGCGCGATGCAGAGGGGCTGTACCGGTTGGGTCGCATCAGCGGGCCCTATTCTTACGATGCCGACGGCGACAGCGTCGACCTCGTCCACGTCCGCCCGTGCCGATGGCAGCAGCAACCCTTCGTCGAATCCGCCTGCCCTGCAGCGGTTGTCGCGACATTCGGCAGGGGTGGGCGCAACTTTCAGCAGATCCACGACGAGCGTGTGGCCGAGCAGACGTCGCGGCTGTGGGACGGTTGACACGTTGGGCGGCCGTGAGCGCGCACGAAATGCCGGAAAACGCGGCGTGTTGCTGGGCAGACGCGCGCGCTCGCGGTGCCGACTCAGCCGAGCGACGTGGCGAAACCGCTGACGTCGCGCATGCTGGCGGCGAACACGTCCGGTAGAGCGTGGCCGAACAGCAGGTCTCCGCCATGGCACGTCCCCGCGACGATGCGGCCGACCGCGGGCACCCCGGCACGCAGCAGCCTGCGGTAGTACTGCAGCCCCTCGTCACGCAGCGGATCGAGCTCGTTCACTGAAATCACGTGTGGCGGAAGCCCTCTCAATTCTTCATCGGTGGCCATCGATGCCCAGCACGTAGCGTCGTGCGCATGCGTCCCGTCGGGGTCGTACAGCGATCCGAGCAGTGCGAGCTGTTCGCAGCTGACAAAGTATCCGTCGTTCTCCTTCAGCGACGGCAGGTCCTCGCAATCCTCCAGCCATCGGTTCGAGATGTAGGGGCACTGCGCGTAGAAGCCGGCGATCTCGCCGATCCACCCCTCGCGTTTCGCCTTGTGCGCCAACGTCAGAGTGAGGTTTCCGCCACCGGATTCGCCAGAGACGACGATGTGGCTGATGCCGAGTTCGGCTCGATGTGCGCTGACCCAGCGGGCCGCCGCAGCGCAGTCATCGAGACCGGCCGGAAACGGATGCGGGCCCAATTTGCCACCGCTGTTGCGGAATTCGACGCCGACGACGACAACACCGTTCACCGCGAGATGCTCGCGCAATTTGACATACGCGAGATCCCCGGCACTCGCGATCGCCATACCACCGCCGTGCAGGTGCACGACGCCGGGCATCGCAGCCTGCCCGCCGTCGGGTCGGCTGATGTAGACGGTGATGTCGTTGCCGTCCGGGCCGGGGACCATTGACGTGGTGGTGGCGACTCCCTCCGGCGACGGGAGCTCGGCGGCGAGCACGTCGAAGATCGCACCCATTCCCTGCTCGCTCATCGCGGCGTAGGCATACCGCTCGTCGAGGGGCGAGTCGACGGACAGGCCGCTCGGGGGCAGCCGTCCCTCGAGGCCGAAGCGGGCGAACGCCGCGACCATCCGCGGGTCCGACCGGGGATCGGTGCCGAGCGTGGCGTCGGGATCGGCGTGGCGTCCAAGCAGCATGACGTGACGCTAACGCCGTTGCGCGGGCGAGATGGTCGCTTTCGCGAGCCGCGAGCGCGCACCAAATGCCAGAGTTTGCGGCGCGTCGCCGGGCAGACACGCGCGCTCGCGGTGCGGGCTCAGGGTTTGGTCGCGGCGTGCAGCGCCACGATGCCGCCGGACAGGTTGCGCCAACGCACGTTCGACCAGCCGGCCGCCTCGATCCGTCGGGCCAGATCGGCCTGATCGGGCCATGCCCGGATCGACTCCGCCAGATACACGTACGCGTCAGGGTTCGACGACACAGCCGACGCCATCCGTGGCAGCGCCCGCATCAGATACTCCTTGTAGACCGTGGCGAACGGCCCGAACGTCGGCGTCGAGAACTCGCACACCACCAGCCGCCCACCCGGCCGGGTCACCCGCGCCATCTCGCGCAAGCCCGCCGAGTGGTCGACGACGTTACGCAGACCGAAACTGATCGTCACCGCATCGAAGGACTCGTCGGCAAACGGCAGCCGGGTCGCGTCCCCGGCCACCTTGGGCACGTTGCGGGCCGCGCCTGCGGCCAGCATGCCCACGGAGAAGTCAGCCGCCACACACCAGGCCCCCGAGGTCGCCAGCTCCACGGTGGACACCGCCGTGCCGGCCGCGAGGTCGAGCACGTTGTCCGCCGGGCTCAGCCGCAGCGCCTCCCGGGTAGCGCGCCGCCAGAACCGGTCCTGTCCCAGCGACAACACCGTGTTGGTGAGGTCGTATCGGCGGGCGACCCCGTCGAACATGGACGCCACTTCATGGGGATCCTTCTCCAGCGACGCACGGTTCACGCTGCCGAACGTATCAGGCAGGAAGCTGCGAGTCGGCTGTGCGCTCGGTGTGATCGGGAATCAAAAACCGGACAGGAGGCATTAACCGGGCATGACCGAAAAAGTTTGGTTCATCACCGGTACATCACGCGGCTTCGGTCGCGAGTGGACGATCGCGGCGCTGGAGCGCGGCGACAAGGTCGCCGCCACCGCACGTGACGTGGCCACACTCGACGACCTCGTCGGCAAGTTCGGCGACGCACTGTTGCCGCTGCGACTCGACGTCACCGATCGCGACGCCGACTTCGCGGCGGTTCGACAAGCCCACGACCACTTCGGACGCCTCGACATCGTCGTGAACAACGCGGGTTACGGGCAGTTCGGAATGCTCGAAGAGCTCTCCGAGGAGCAAGCGCGCGCCCAGATCGAGACGAACGTCTTCGGCGCGTTGTGGATCACGCAGGCAGCGCTGCCGTACCTGCGCGCCCAGCGCAGCGGGCACATCATCCAGGTGTCGTCGATCGGCGGGATCGTTGCGTTCCCCAACCTGAGCATGTATCACGCATCCAAGTGGGCTCTGGAAGGTTTGTCGCAGTCGCTGGCCCAGGAGGTCGCCGACTTCGGCATCCACGTCACGCTGATCGAGCCGGGCGGGTTCTCCACGGACTGGGCGGGACCGTCGTCCAAGCACACCACACAACTGTCCGCCTACGACGAGCTGCGGGAGAAGAACGAGAAGTGGCGTGCCGAAAGGATGGCGAAGCCGGGTGATCCCCAGGCCTCGGCGCGGGCGATCATGAAGGTGATCGACGCGCCCGAACCTCCGCTACGGGTGTTCTTCGGCGACGGACCGCTGCAGCTGGCCAAGGCCGATTACGATGGCCGACTGGCCAATTGGGAGAAGTGGCAGCCGGTCGCGTCGGAAGCCCAGGGCTGACGGTGGCCCGTGGCGATCACCCCATGCGCACCCCGTTCTACGGGGTGCTGCTGTCGGCCGCCGCGTTTCTGTCCTGCTGGGCGGCCGCCGTCATCACCGTGACGTGGCTCGCCGCAGTTGTCTACGTCGTCGCCGCTATCGCCGCCGGAGTCGGGCTCGTGATGACGCTGCGGGATTACGGCTAGTTTTCAGGCGCCGGCATTCTCGGTGATGCTGTGCCACAGTGCATCCCGCTCCCCTGGAGTCAAAGTCGGCGAGAAGTCGACAACAAGTGACCCGATCTGTTCCAGTGCGTGGTCGGCCGCGAATCGCTGGGCATCTCCGGTGGTCGCGAACGACATGATGCGAAATCTGTCGGTGGTGATCGCCTGATCGCACGGTGCGCTGACGCAGTCGGCGCTCGTGGTGTCGATCGGCTGCAGCAGATCCAGCCCGTCCCGTTCGAGGCGTTCGACGACCGCGGCGGCCGTGCCGGTGACGTACCCCGCGGTCGGGCCGTGTGTTGCCGTCTCGTGCTCCGGCGCCGCTGTCGAGGAACAGCCGCAAGAGAACACCGCGCCGACCGATACGACGCTGACGAATCTCCGAAACCGATTCAAGTCCACCGCGCGCCTCCACCGATGCCCGACGCGACCGAACAGACGACGCCTCGCTCGGGACGGTCGGCCTGCGCCGACGCAACGCTGTGCATTCTCATCGATGCCGTCATACCCACGACAGTTGCGCCCATGCACCGACCGTGAAAGTCGGCCCGCGCGACGGAGTGCCCGGTCAGGCGGCCTTCACGCCTCGGGTTCCGAGCACCTCTTCGTAATGGCCGATCAGCTCGTCGCAGATGACCGGCCACGTCCGGCCGAGCACACTCTTGCGTGCCGCCTGCGAGTAGCGGCGCCGTTCGGCGACCAAGTGGTCGACGGAATCCGGGAGCCTGTCTTCGAACTCCGGAACCGGCAGGAGTAATCCGGTGCGGTAGGGCGCGACCAGATCGCGCGGCCCGCCCGCATCCGGGGCGATGACCGGTAACCCGGACGCCATGGCCTCCTGAACGGCCTGGCAGAAGGTCTCGTGCTCACCGGCATGCACGAACACATCCATGCTGGCGTACGCGGCGGCCAGCGCCTCGCCGTACAGCGCACCGGTGAAAACCGCTCGCGGGAAATCGGATTCGAGCTTGTCGCGGTCGACGCCGTCGCCGACGATGACCAGCTGAAGGTCATCGCGGGCATGCAGTGGGGCGAGACGCTCGACGTGCTTCTCGGGGGCCAGCCTGCCGACGAACCCGACGATCGGCTTGCCGTCAGGTGACCAGGCCCGCCGCAGCCGATCGTCGCGCGCCGACGGCGCGAAGCCCGTCACATCGACCCCGCGGCCCCATTTGTGCACCCGCGGGATGCGATGCGCGACAAGATCTTCCATTGCCGCAGTGGAGGGTGCCAGGGTCCTGTCGGCCTTGCTGTGCAGACGCCGGGTCCAGGCCCACGATGCCCGCGACAGCGCGCCGATGCCGTAGCTCTGCGCGAATCCGGCGACATCGGTCTGGAACACCGCTACCGTCGGGACACCGAGATGACGCGCGGCGTGCACACCGCCCCACCCGAGCAGCGCCGGGGAGGCCAGGTGGATCACATCGGGGTCGAATCCGCGCAGCACACCGACCATCCGCGGGCGCGGAACTCCCAGCGGAAGCGACGTGACCTTCGGAAACATCATCGACGGCACCCGGTGAATCCGGACTCCGTCGTGCAGTTTGTCGGCGGGCGCCTCTCCCCGAGGGGTGTCGGGGGCGATGACGATGACTTCGTGACCCGAACGACCCAGATGCTCGATGACCCGAAGCACCGAGTTGGTGACACCGTTGACATTCGGGAGGAACGATTCTGCGACGATTGCAACGCGCACACCGCGACAGTGACATCACCACCTGTCCCGAAGGTTGCGCACAGGGATATGTCACACGAATTACGGGTGCGCCGCGACCTGCAGGTCACCGCGAAAAGCGTGCCTGGCGCCGGCATCGAAGCAAGGATGGGTCCATGCGTCTGATACGCCCGATGATCGTGATCTCGGCGCTCGTGCTGCTCGTACCCGCCGCCGGATGCTCTCGGCAGGTCACCGGTGTGCCCCTGACATCGTCGGAGACGGCGCCCCTGGCCGTGTCCGAGGACGGGTTCGGCATCGTCGTCGGGTACGACGGCGCACCCGCCAAGATCGAGATCTTCACCGAACCCCAGTGCAGCCACTGCGCGGACCTGCAGAGAGACTTCGGAGACCAGCTGGCCTACAACATCACAGTGGGCACCCTGCAGGTCACCTACCGCCCACTGATCTTCCTCGACGACGAGGACGACGGGTATTCGGCGATCGTCGCCAACGCCCTGTTCGTGGCCACCGAGGCGGTGGACAACTCGGCGGCGACAGGCACACAATTCCAGCGTTTCGTCGAGGAGCTGTGGTTCAACCAGGATCCCGGCGGGGAGCCGTTCTCCGGTGACGAGCTGCGCGACATGGCCAGCAGGGCGGGCCTGCCCGATCTCGTGGCCGACAACGTCGCCGACGACAAACAGGGCGTCGACGTGCTCGACATGGAAGACACCAATTTCGGTCTTCTCTACGACGTCGACCCGATCGACACCGGCACCCCCACCGTGTTCGATATGAACGCCGGAGAGAAGCTCGACATCTTCGACGAGAACTGGCTCAGCGACCTTCTGCAGCCGTGACCGATTCGGCCTTCCGGCGGTCTCCGCGCCGTTCGAGCACTGCGGTGCCCGCCAGCGCGACACCCGCGACCAGCCACCCGACGACCGCGATCGATCCCGCAGGCACGATCGCCAACGCCGCATTACGGTGCTGCACGCGAACCAGATCCGGGTTGTTGGTGTCGTATTCGACGTAGATGCGCATGCCGTCTTCGAGTTCCGACGGGTAGAGCACCCCGAGTTCGGGGCGATAGGTGACCCGGTCGGGGGTGACGAATTCGATGGTGGAGCGTCGCTGGCCGGCGTCGAGCACGGTGGCCTCCGCGACACCGAGGTGGCGTTTGATCTGCTGATCGTTGCGCCACGCCCCGACCACCAGGAGCACCGACTGCAACGTCACCAGACAGGCCGCGACGACAATGCCGATCCGGATCCGCCGAAACACCTTGGCGCGCAGTGCCTCCCCCGGCTCCCCGTAGAGGTGCGGCACGATGACCGGTTTTGCCCTGTGCCACAGCGCTTTGAGGCGCTGCGGTAGCTCCGTCACAACTCCGCCTTGATCGACGCATGCAGCGCGCGCAACGACGACCTGTCCGCCTTGACCTCGAGCACCCGCATGCCGTCGAAGTCCTCGTCGAGAGCCTCGGCCAGCTGGCCGGTCTCGATCTGGCGGCTTTCCACGTGGTAGGCGCGGCACAGCGCACCCACGTCGACGTCGTGCGGGGTACCGAAGATGCGCGACGACACGTCGGAGAAGCGCGGGTCCCCCTGCTCCAGCAGTTCGAAGATTCCGCCGCCGTTGTCGTTGGAGACGACGATCGTCAGCTTGCTCGGCGTCGGCTCGGTCGGGCCGACCAGCAGTCCCGAGCTGTCGTGCACAAAGGTCAGGTCGCCGATCAGCGCGACGGTGCGCCCGCCGGTGGCGCGCTCGTGCGCGAGCGCCGCACCGATCGCGGTCGACACCGTGCCGTCGATGCCGGCCACCCCTCGGTTGGAGCGGACCTTGACGCCTTCGGTGTTGAAGCCGACCAGCGCGATGTCGCGGACCGGGTTCGACGCCCCGAGCACCAGCTGGTCGCCGGAGCGCACCGAGTCGGCGACGGCCGCGGCGACGTGCAGGCCCGTCGTCAGAGGGTGGGAGCGCAGCTGTCCACGGACCGCGTCGACCGCCCGTCGGTTCGCGTCGGCGCAGCGGCTCAACCATTCCTGGGACGGCTCGCCCCCGAGAACGGCGCGGGTACCCGTCGCCAACGAGTTGCCCGAGACATCCGGCCAGCGCGGACCGGTGGTCAGCGCAAAGACCGGAACAGCGGCATCGGCGAGCAGCGCGGAGACCGAGCGGTGCAGCGTGGGACGGCCGAGCATGATGACCTGCTTGGGCCGAAGAATCCTGAGCGCCAAGGGATGTAGGGGCGTCTGTGCATACGGCGCCGTCGGTTCGGCGACGGTCGGCAGGTGTGCCAGATTCGGATGGACGCCCGCGCCGTGTCCGGCGATGACCACCGTGTCCGGGCTCAGATCGATGTCGAGCGGTTGATCGAACGTCACCGGCGGGGTGTAGGTCCACGGCTTTCCGTCGGGACGACCGTCGGGAGCGTAGGGCCTGCCCGGCTCCGCGACGTCGGGGACCAGCGGCTCCCGCAGCGGGATGTCGAACTGCACCGGGCCCGCGTTTGCCGAGCGAGAACCGATCGCGGCGGCCAACACTCGGCACGTCGCCGACCGCCACTGCGCATTCGACGACTCTGACTCGGCATTCTCCTCGGCCAGCCCGACGCTGATCATCGCGCGCACCTGCGTACCGAAGTAGCCGAGCTGTTCGAAAGTCTGGTTCGCGCCGGTGCCGAGCAGTTCGTAGGGCCGGTTCGCCGACAGCACGATCAGCGGCACTCGGGCGTAGTTGGCCTCGACGACGGCGGGCCCGAGGTTGGCGACAGCGGTTCCCGACGTCATCGCCACGCACACCGGGGCGCGTTCGGCGACGGCGAGCCCGATGGCCAGGAAGCCGGCGGTGCGCTCGTCGATACGGACGTGCAGCCGCAGCCTGCCCGCGCGGTCGGCGTCGTGCAGCGCGAAGGCCAGCGGGGCGTTGCGCGACCCAGGGCACAGAACGACGTCTCGGACGCCGCCGCGGACAAGTTCGTCCACGACCACGCGGGCCTGCGCCGTCGAGGGATTCACCATTACAGGGTATCGGCGAAGAAATTGAGGATCGCGGTGTTGACGACCTCTGGCTTTTCGATGAAGCCGAGGTGACCGGTGTCGGGGATCTCCAGGAACCGCCCGTTGGGCAGCGCGTTGGCGACCTCGCGGCCGAGGTGCGACGGCAGCACGACGTCGTCGGCGAAGCCGATCACCAGCGACGGGATCGTCACGTTCTGGTAGGCGGCCAGCCTGTTCTCCAGCGGCGCGATGGTGAGGTGGGTGCGGATGCCCGGTGTCGGCTTCTGCGGCCACATCGTGAACATGTCGATCCAGTCGCGCACCGTGTTGTCGTCGTTCAGAGTTTTCGGCGAAAAGCTCTCCAAGAGACGAACTTTCGCGTCGAACTCGGCAGGCAGCGAGACCCCGGCGTCGGCGAGCGCGCGTTCGCCCTTCCAGAAGAAGTCCCTGGTGCGGTCGTGGCGGCCGCGGGTGGCCATCAGCACCGCCGAGCGCACCAGTTCGGGGCGCGCGACCATCAGCTCCTGGGCGATGTAGGAGCCCATGGAGATACCGACCACCCGCACCGGGGCAAGGCCCAGCTGCTCGATCAGCGCGGCGGTGTCGCCGACCATCGTCTCGGTGGTGAAGCCCTCGGCGTTCTCGGTGGCGCCGATCCCCCGGTTGTCGAACGTCACACATCGGTAACCGGCCCGGGCGAAGACCGGTACCTGGTGTAGATGCCAGGTGCGCCCGGCCCCGCCGCGACCTGCGATGAAGAGCACCGGGTCGCCGGTCCCGCGGTCATCGAATGCCAAATTCACCCCGACGACGCTACTTCACGGGGATTTCGGCGTGATTCTCGCCGCTGAGCGACGATTTTCACGCCGAAATCGCGCGGTACGGAACCGGCAGACCGCCCGCAGCGTCCGAAGAACATGTTGGACGCATATCTGAAGCGCCACGACGGCGTCATCACGCTCGCCCAAGCGCGTGCTGCCGGGCTGAGCCACTCGGCAGTTCGGCGCCGTCTCCAGTCAGGCCATTGGGTCCGGAGATTTCAGGGGGTCTACTTCGCCGACGACCGGCCGTACACCGACGCCGCACGCATACGCGCCGCGGTCTGGAGTTATGGGCCATACGGCGCGGCGAGTGGCCTGTCGGCAGCGTGGTGGCATGGATTGACGCAGTTCGCCCCCGACACGGTAGAGGTGACGATCCCGCGAGGCAGCAACGGCCGACGTCGCCCCGGGTGTAAACCGCGGCGACGAGACATCCCGAGCGCAGACATCGTCGAGATCAGAGGGATGCGAGTGACCAATCTTCCGTTGACCGTCGTCGAGGCGGCAGCCAGGTACGGCGGAGGCGCAAAGCTGATGGATGCCGCTCTGCAGAGAAGGGTTGTCGAACTGCGCGCGCTGTGGCGAATCCACCTGCAGCACAAGGGAAGGTATGGTTCCCCGAGAGCCAGGAGACTGCTCCAAGCTTCCGATGACGGGGCCCAGTCCGTAGCTGAGCGACTTCTACACGCTCTGTTGCGCGAGGCCCGTATCGATGGCTGGAAAGCCAACTATCGAGTCGGTGGCTATCGCGTCGACGTGGGTTTCCCTGTGCAGAAGGTGGCGATCGAGGTCGACGGGTTCGCGTTCCACAGCGGCGCCGACGAGTTCCAGATCGACCGCACGCGACAGAACGACATCGTCATGTTGCGCTGGAAGGTGCTGCGCTTCACGTGGCTCGACCTCACCGAGCATCCCGAACGGGTTGTAGCCCTGATCCGTGCGGCGATTACGGCGTGATTTTCGCCGCTGAGCGACGATTACCACGCCGAATTCGCTTGAGGGCGGCGTCCCAGAGCAGGCCGGTCGAGGCGGCCAGCGTGGTGGGGCTGGCCATCTCCTTGCCCATCAGCGCGGTGGCGAGAGCTTTGGTGCTCGCCGACGCCTTCGACATGTGCCCGGAATCGAACGGCGGCTGCGGGTCGTACTCCATCGACAGCTGAATGGCCTTGGCCTTGGCTTCCCCGCCGATGCGACCCGCCAGCCACAGCCCCAGGTCGATGCCCGCCGACACCCCGGCCGCGGTCACGGTCTTGCCGTCGGCCTCAACGATGCGCTGATCGCCCACCGGCTGCGCGCCGAGGGTCTTGAGCACCGGCAGCGCCGCCCAGTGCGACGTCGCACGCTTGCCGTCCAGCACCCCCGCGGCGGCGAGGATCACCGAGCCCGAGCACACCGACGTCGTCCATGTCGCCGTCTGGTGTGCCCGGCGCACCCAGTCGAGGACCAACTCATCGCGGGCGTGCTCCATGGTGGCGAACCCGCCAGGGATCAGAATCAGGTCGGGCGCGGGGGTTTCGTCGAACGAGTGCGTGGCCCCGACGAGCAGCACGTGCGAATCCGCGGCGATCGGGCCGGGTTCGTGCCACACGAACCGCACCTCGGTGTCGGGCAGCCAGCGCAGGCTCTCATACGGTCCGATGAAGTCGAGCGCGGTGAAACCCGGGTAGAGCATGATGGCGACCTGCATGGTGAATCTCCTTCGGTGTCAGGCGAATGTCTTGCGGTATTGGTCGGGCGAGACCCCGAGCCGGCGAACGAAGTTGCGGCGCAACGTCTCTGCCGAGCCGAACCCGCAGCGCGCGGCGATCACCGTAACGGTGTCGTCGGTCTCCTCCAGCTGACGGCGGGCCGCTTCGGTGCGGACGCGCTCGACGTAGGCGCCGGGAGCTTCCCCGACCTCGTCGGTGAAGACGCGCGTGAAATGACGGGGGCTCATCGCAGCGCGGCGCGCCAGCTCGGGAATGCTGTGCCCACGACCGGGTTCGGACTCGATGGCCTCCTGGACGTCGCGGATCGGGGTGCGCCGGGCACGCGGCATCCACACCGGCGCCGCGAACTGGGTCTGCCCGCCGGGTCTGCGCAGATACAGCACGAGGTAGCGGGCGACGGTCTGCGCTACCTCCGTGCCGTGATCGTCCTCGACGAGCGCGAGCGCGAGGTCGATACCGGCGGTGACGCCAGCGGCGGTCCACACCTTGTCCGAACTGCGGAGGAAGATCGGGTCGGGATCGAAGGTGACCAAGGGGAATTCGGCGGCAATCTGCTCGGCGTAGGCCCAGTGCGTGGTGGCCACGCACCCATCGAGCAGTCCCGCCTGCGCTGCCAGCACCGCACCACTGCACACACTGACCACTCGCCGGGCGCTCGGGGCGACGGCTTTGATCCAGTCGATCAGCGCATCGTCTTTGCGGGCCTGTTCGGTGCCGAAACCGCCGGGCAGCACGACGGTGTCGATCTCGTCGCCGGGATCGGGCAGTGGCTCGGCGGCGAAGGTCAGCCCGGTCCCCGTGCCGACGGGCTGCCCGCCGACCGAGACGACACGGACGGCGTATCCGTCGACGTCGCGGCCGGACAGGAACAGCGACGCACCGGTGAACACCTCGAACGGTCCGACCATGTCGAGGGCCTGCACGCCCGCGAAGCCGGCGATGAGCACCGTGCGCACCATGTGTTCAGTGTTGGCGGCCGACGCGATGGCGTCTAGGTCACGGACCCCACAGATCAGGACACCAGTGGGAAACAGGTGCGCACACGGTCGATCCACCACTGCCTGCGATCTGCCTGCGCCGCCAAAGCCGAGACCCGCGCGGGGTCCGGCCTGACCGTTTCCGCAGGCAGATAGCCATCGACCGCGCTCAGCGGAGAAGAGACGTCCTCGACGAACAGGCTGCCCGTCCCGAGGCCGCAAGCGTGCTCGAGCGTGGGCAGACACCCCGCGGCGACCAATCCCCCGCCGATACCGACCGCGGTGTCGAGAGCGCTGGACACCACGACCGGGATGTCGATCTGCGCGGCGATGGCGAGCATGGCCTGCACTCCACCCAGCGGCGCCACCTTCAGCACCGCGACATCGGCGGCACCGGAGCGCACGACGTGCAGCGGGTCTTCGGCCTTGCGGATGCTCTCATCGGCCGCGACGGGGACGTCGACACGGCGGCGCACCTCCGCCAGCTCGGCGACCGTGCGGCAGGGTTGCTCGAGGTATTCGAGCGGCCCGCCCGCGCTGAGCGCCCGGGCCGCGGCGACCGCGTCATCGACGCTCCATCCGCCGTTGGCGTCGACGCGGACCGTCAGCCCGGCGGCGCGGACGGCCTCGACGCGCGCCACGTCGTCGGCCAGCGTCTGCCCCGGCTCGGCCACCTTCACCTTCGCCGTCCGCGCACCGGGGAACCGTGCGAGCACGCCGGGCACGTCGCCGGCGGCGACGGCGGGAACGGTGGCGTTGATCGGGATGCGGGACCGGACCACGGCGGGAAGCGGACGGTAGGCGGCGGCGATGCCCGAGGCGAGCCAGTGCGCCGCCTCGGGCGGCTCGTATTCGACGAATGCGCCGAACTCACCCCAGCCGGCGGGGCCTTCGATCAGCGCCACCTCGCGGGTGGTGATGCCCCGGAAACGGACCCGCATCGGCAGCGCGACGACATGCAATCGTTCCAGAACGTCGGCGAGTGCGACCACACCACCATCGTGCGTCAGCGCGGCACGGTCTCGCGTTGGGGGGCCTTCGGAAGCACTTTGAGTCCGGCGACGGCGGCGATGATCCCGGTCAGGAACACCGCCTTGCCCAGCGTCGCGCCCTCGTCTCCGCTGAGCATCGCGTAGCCGACGGTCAGTGCGGCACCGAGACCTGTCCACACCGCATATGCCGTGCCGATCGGGATGTGCTTGGCGGCCCAGCCGAGTCCGCCCATGCTGCCCAGCAACGCGACGAGGAACACCGCCGTGGCGACGGGGGCGGTGAAGCCGTCCGTCTTGCCGAGCGCTGTCGCCCACACCGCTTCGAGAACCGCGCTGACGATCAGAACGAACCACGCCATGATCAGCTCACCACTTTCAGCCCGACGACGCTTCCCACCAACAGGCACAGCAGCAGAACCCTTGCCGTGGAGGCGGCTTCCTTCTTCGTGGCGATCGCCCACACGACGGTCAGCGTCGCTCCGATGCCGACCCAGACGGCGTACGCCGTACCGGTCGGCAGGGAGGTCATCGAGTACGCCAACCCCGCCAAGCTGGCGGGCATCGCGACCGCGAACGCGACGGTGGGCCGCCACCGCTTGAAGTTGTCCGACATTCCGAGCGCTGTCGCCCAGACCGCCTCGAGGAAGCCGCTGAGGACGAGAACCAGCCACGCCACAAGACCCTCCTGCGAGTCAGTCTTGTCCGTGCGGGTACTGCTCCCTCGTCCGCCGGCACCCGGGATCGGGCGCCACACCAGCCACGTTACACACGAGTTCCAGAGTCGTCATGCCCCGGAAACAGATGGTGACGAGGGTCTCCGGCGCAAAAAACACGCGCCCTGACGGCTACCGTCAGGACGCGTGCGTCGCGGGGACCGGATCAGACCGTCGCGCGGTCGCGTCCCTCCCAATGAGGTTTGCGCAGCTCCTTTTTCAAGATCTTGCCGGTGGGATTGCGTGGCAGCTCATCGGTGATGTCGACCGATTTCGGACATTTGTAGGCGGCCAGGCGCTCCCTGGCGAAGGCGATGAGTTCGGATTCGGACGCCTCACCCTCGATCACCACCACAGCCTTGACGACCTCGCCCCACTTCTCGTCGGGCACACCGATGACGGCGACCTCCACGACGGCGTCGTGCTCGGCGAGCACGCGCTCCACCTCGATGGAATAGATGTTCTCGCCGCCCGAGATGATCATGTCCTTGAGCCGGTCCTCGACGAAGATGTAACCACCGTCGTCCACCCGGCCGATGTCGCCGGTGCGGAACCAGCCGTCCTCGGTGATGGCCTCGGCGGTCGCGTCCGGCCGGTTGTGATAGCCCTTCATCAATTGCGGTGAGCGGAACCACAATTCGCCCTGCTGACCTTCGGCCACATCTTCGAGGGTGTCAGGGTCCACGACGCGGACCTCGGCGTTGGGAACGAGCGTGCCCGCGCTGGAGAGCCGCTCCTCTTTTCCGGGATCGCGGTGTGCCTCGGGGAGCAGATGGCTGATGACGCCACAGAGTTCGGTCAGCCCGTAGGCCTGCATGAAATCGGTGTTCGGCCAGGCCTTCAGCGCGGCACGTAGCAGCGGCAGCGGCATCGGAGACGCGCCGTAGGCGAACGTCTTGAGCGAGCCGAACAGCTTGACGGCGTCCTCGCCGGCCTCCAGCACCTTGGCCAGCACCGCGGGCACGAGGAACGTCCTGTTGGCGCCCTTGAGAATCGCCCCGGCCAGCGTCATGCCGTCGACGTCGCGGGTCATCACGCTCGGGAAGCCGTCGTGAATCCCGAACTGTACGTAGGACGATCCGCCGACGTGGAACAGCGGCATCGACACCATGTTCTTGTCGCCCTCGTCGAACTCGAAGCCTTCGTGGGCGTTGATGGTGTGGGCGATGATGTTGGACTGCGTCAGCTCGACGCCCTTGGGGCGGCCCGTTGTTCCTGACGAATACATGATGATGCAGACGTCGTCGGGTTCGACGTCGCCGGACCGGTCGGCGGGCGTCGCCTGCTCGAGGATGGCCTCGTACTCGTCGTCGCCTTCGGGCTTGACGGTGATGACGTGCTCGATATGGGTGAGCTTGTCCCGGATCTTGTCGACCGAGGCCGCGAACTCGTCGCCGACGATGAGCAGCTTGGCGCCGGAGTCGTTGAGCACGTAGTCGAGTTCGTCGGCGGCCAGCCGGAAGTTGATGATCGCGGTGGCGGCGCCGAGAGACGCGGCGGCGAAAGTCAGCTCGACGCAGGCGGGATGATTCTTGTCGAGAAAGGACACCACGTCACCGCGCGCGATGCCGCCCTCCTTGAGCGCACCGGCCAGCCGGCGAACGCGATCGTTCCACTGCGACCACGTCCAGGAGCGGTCGAGATAGTCCATCGCCTCGGCGTCGGGCTGAGCGATCGCCCAGTGCGCAAGGCGTTCGTCGAGGAATTGGGGTGCGGGCAGATCGGCCATGGTCAGAAGCGTGCCACGCCGGTGCGCTGCGCTGACGGGATTTGCCCAATCTCGAATAAGTGACTCACAGTTTCATCCTACTGGCGCGAGCTATGAGCTTTTTGGCCAAACAAGTAAACGCCCGTTTGCCTTACGTGACGAGCGGCGCCAGGTACATCTGGGCGTATCGGGCCACCGCGTCGTCGTCGGTGACGTCGAGGACCGCGGTGCTGAACTGCACCAGCGACGCCGCGAGCCGGATGTGCACCTCGGCCACAGCGAGCAACTGGTCGTCGGGCATCGTCGCACCCGCGGCCCGCAGTGCTTTCGCCATCGCCGTCGCAGCGCTGACGAGGAACAGCCGGGCCTCGTCGACCATCTCGGCCGTCGCGGCGAAGTCGCCGTCGAGTTGCAGGAACCGGCGCATCACCGGCTCGCCGGTCAGCAGCCGCACGCCTTCGCGGAACGCAGCGACGGCCGCCTGTTGCGGGCCGGAATCGATGGCCACCGTTTGCAGCCGTGCCATCGCGAAGTCGAAGGTCTGTCGGCCCAGTTCGGTGATCAACGCGTCGCGGCTGGGGAATCGACGGTACAGCGTGCTACGGCTCACGCCGGCCTGCCGCGCCACCACGTCCATGCTCAGCCTGCCGACACCGACGAGCGCGACCTCTTCGGCCGCGGCCTTGAGGATCGCCGATTCCTGCTCGGTGGGGCTGTCCGTGTTTCGAGCACGTCGCATCGCGATGTCAGCCCGCCGGGCAGCGGCCGGCCGGCGGCGCGAACGAGTCCAGCGCGACGGAGCGGTGCAGCCGAACCAGCTTCTCGTACTCGATTCGGTTGCGCGCCAGGGGAATGAGCAGCACCCGGTCCGGCAGCGTGCGCCATGCCACTTGGAGAAGCCGGGTATACAGTGCGAATTCGCGGTCGTGACGGGGTTCCCAACGGAACCCCGTCATGTCTCGGATACCCGGATGCAGGATGCCGAACGAACACACCGTGACGACGCGGCCCGCCAGGGGCCGCAGGGCCAGCCACCCCGGTGTCAGCGCCAGCCGCATCAGCGGCGGAAGAACGAGTGTCGGCAACGGCAGCTTCGTCAGGTTGTCGGTGACCGTGCGCAGGAACGGATTCGATGCCAGCCCTGACTCGACCATCGATTCGTAGTACGCGGCCGCCTCGGTGTAGGTCGCAGGAAGTTTCGCGTTCTTGCCCGGCAGCTCCAGCGAGCGGAAACCGCCCAGCAATTGCTGGTACGCGACCTCACGCTCCTGGTCGGTCATCGTGATGCCGGTGCAGGGAGTGAAGGAGTTCAACACGAGGAACAGCCCGCTGACAGCGATCCAATTCCACAGCTGGGGGTCCAGGGCGCTGTAGCGGACGTCGGCGAAGTCGCCGGTGCCACGCCCGCGTACGTCGCGGTGCATCGTCTTGAGACGTTCGCCCTCGGCGGCGCGGTCGGTGGCATCGCCCCAGATGGCCAGGAGGGCCGAAAAGCTGCTGCGGACACCGCGATCGGCGAAGTTCGAGGCGAACCGCCCGGTCTTGTCCACCGCGGCAGCGACCGGCACCAGCGCGACCTCGTCGAACGCCGCGGCACCGAAGAAGCCGCCGAGCACACTGCCGGAGTGTTTACGGAACTCGTGGATGACCTTGGGCCGGACCGTGCCCGACACGGGTGGATTGGTTTCCCCGGCGATCGCAACCATGGCGCCTCCCGACGTCGTCGTTGACACAAAGACTAGCCGCATGTGTCAACATGTCACCATCCTTACGCGCCGGTGCACACGCCGGAGTCACGGATCGCCCTGCCGTACACGTTGGCGGTCGCGACGTTGGCGTTGATCTGCCCCGCCGGCAGGCGCCGCGTGATCTTGTCACTGATCTGGGTGAACTGGTACCACAGTCGATAGATCGAATCACCGTGGAACAGCGGCGAATACTCGCTCTGATCGGGGTAGTTGACGATGAACAGCGTGTGCGCTCGAGGGTCGAGGAAAGCGGCCGACTGGTCGAGATTTGCGGCGACCACATTGCCGGCTTGCCTGACCCCGGGGACAGTCCAGTCGTCGTCGTGGTCTCCCAGGAATTGCTGAAATCCGTACACCTGTGCCATGAGTTGGTCGTACTGGGCGTTGAACCACTGGCAGGCCTCCCGCTCGGCGGCGAGCATCTCCGGCGTCACGCGGTTCTGCCACAGGTTGTAGGGGAACACCGTGTAGTCCGGGGCCCACTGCGACGGGTACGGGGCGAACACCGGCATCGTCGGCACCGCATCGTCGACGTCCGGCTGTGCGTGGCCTGCGGGTGCGAACAATACCGGCACCACCAGTAGCGCTGGCAGCCAGCGAAACATGCTCAGGTACCGCCGAATTCGGGTCGCAGAATCGGCGACAGCGCGGTCAGCGGGATATGTGCCTGCACGGCGCCGCCATCCATCGACCACTGCATGATGCCCGGAGTGAAGTTCGTCGGGGAGTCCCGGCCCACCGGATAGTCCGGCATGTACAGCACGAGTTCGTCGGGGGTCAGCGCCCACGCCTTGTAGCCGCCGGAATACACCTTGTCGGGAGTCCAGCGGTCGGCGACAAAGGGATAGCTGCCGGGCTGGTGCGGCGGCGGTGCGGTGTCGAGGGCGCGGACAATGAACGGGTGCGCCAGGGGCGGGATGGCCGCGAGGTCGGTTCCCGGCTTCAGCACATCGACCAGTTGTAGCCTTCTCCCGGCGGACATGTCGAACGTGAAAGTCCGGTAGGCGTTGTTGAAGTCGGGTCCGTCGGCGTGGTAGGTCTCGCGGTAGACGAGGCTCGCGATCGGCCCGCGCCGGAACACCTGAAAGTTCCCCTCGCCGAAGCTGTCTGCGGCCATCTTCACGCCGACGGTCTTCCAATTGTTCACGAGTGCGCTCAGGTAGTCGCGCACCACGGGCCCCGCCGCCGGGTCGTCGATGAACTCGGCAGGAATCGCGATCTTGATGTCGCGGAGCGCGTTTCGCTCGGAGGCGACCGTGGTGCGGCAGTACTGGCCGTCCCAGGTTGCGCCGAGACCCTCGCAGAACGACACTACCGACGCCGACGCGGTCGGTGCCGCCGCCAGCACACCCGCAGCGGTCAGCACCGCTGCTGCGATCCCGGCAGTCCGCCTCACGGCGCTCAGGGCAGCTCGACTTTGCTTGCACGCCATCGACCGTCGACGTGCTCCATGGTCATCTTGACCCGGCTCCGGTCGATCCGCGGATCGGGGGCAGCGCTGTTGGCCACCGACTGATCGACGAACAGCAAGACGACGACCTTGTCTTTGCTTTCGGATTGGATCGCCGACTCCACGACGACACCGTGCGCCGTGGCCTTGTTGTCGATCAGCAACTGACGCAACTGCATGCTCGACTGCGAGTACATGTCCTTGAACTCGCCGGTGGCGCCGTCGAGCACCTGGTTGAAGTTCTCGTCAACCTTGGCCGAGTCGATGCTGGTGAGCACTTGCGCGTACTGCACGGCGGCAGCTTGCGCCTGCTCTCCCGAGCGGGTGACCTGGTGGTCCTGCCACAGCTGCCAGCCCAGGAATCCCGACGCTGCAAGGCTGCCTGCGAGGAGCAGCGCGACACCGACGCCGAGCAACCGCCGTCGCCAGGATCGGCCCGGCTCAGGAGCGTGTTCCCCGGCTTCGGCCGTCTCGGCATCGGCCGTCTCGTCGACGGTTGTGTCGCCGTCGGTTGTCTCGCCTTCGGTTGTCTCGTCGAGATCCGAGTCGGTGGTGACGGACATGTCAGCTCCTTACCTCTGTCAGCGGGGCGGTTCGATCGGCAGTGTCGGACCGCCGTACGGAGTGGGAATCGTGTAGCGGCCCTTGGGTGTCGGGTCGGTGGTGCGCCCCAGGTCGGCGCCCGGAGGCGGCCCGGCAGTGTCGTCCCCCGCGGGCCGCGGGGCGTTCTTGGCGCCGCGCACCAGGACGCCAGGGTGGTCGTCACGGCAGTAGGTGTACATGAAGGGTTCGGGATAGTCGGCCGACGACGGAGGCAGCCGGGGAGTGCCGTAGTCGCACGAATACCGCGGGTAGATGTCGCCGGTCGCCCAGAGACCGTTGTCGTGCATGATGCTTCCGATGGCGTCGAGCACCGACGTGCGGTAGGTCGGGAACAACGCGTTCAGCGCCGGGACGCGCAGATAGAGCAGCTGCGAGGTGGAGGCGAGGCTGCCGAGCAGCTGCAACATCGTCTCCGAGTTGTCGGTGAACAGGTTGTCGACCGACGCCAGCGTCTCCGGCGTCCGGTTCGTCAGCGTGCGGAAGCCCTCCCGCATCCGGTTGACCCCATCGAACGTCTCGCCGAGATTGGCCGACGCCACCTCGATACCTGCGTTCTTGTCGGCCGCCAGCGTCAGCACGACCCGGCTGGTGCGCAGCGTGCTCGATGTCTCGGGGAGCACCGAATCCAGGGTCGTGAGAAGGAATGTGCCGCCGTCGATGACGTCGGCGAGCTTCTGCGGGCCCGCGTCGCTCATGCTCAGTTCGTACTTGATGAGCTCAAGCTTCGCGGGATCGACCTGGGCGAGTGCGCCGTCGGCGTTGGCGAGCAGGTCGGCGAGGCTGACCGGCACGGTCGTGTCGCTCTGCGCGACGACGCTGCCGTCACCCAGATAAGGACCGTCTCCGTTCTCGGCGACGAAGTCGATGTACTGCTCCCCCGCCGGCGAGAGCCCCGAGACGCGGACCGCGCTCGACGCCGGGACGGCGACAGTCGAATCCACCGAGACCACGGCGTTCACCCCCGAAGGGGTGATGTCGAGTCGCTCGACGCGGCCGACCGGGACGCCCCGCATCGTCACGTTCTGATTCGGCAGCAGACCCGCGGATTCGGGCAGCTCGACGGTCACGCGGCAACTCGACGCGAGCGGATTCACCTGCAGCGCACCGAGAAACAGATACACCGATGCCACCACGAGTGTCATGACCAGGGCCGCGGTTGACAGCCACGCCCGACGCCGGTGTCCGGCCCGCGCGACGCGCACCACTGTGTCGGCAACAGACCCGATCATCGTGGCGGCTCCGCAGGCGGTGGTCCTGGGGCGGGCGGAGGTACGGGCACGATCACGCCCGGCGCCGTGGGACTCGGGATCACCGGTCCCTGCGGCACCCCCGGTCCTTTGCCGACGATCCGCTCCTGCAACCGATAGAGCGTGTACTGCAGCGAGCCGACCAGCTGGTGCCAGTTGTACCGCTTGGGTCCGTGCAGTCCCTGGTCTCCGGTGAAGCCGATGTCGGGGATGGATCCGAGTATCAGCCTGTCGATACTGGCACGCACCGCGATCGCGTTACTCGTCGTGGCCTTGACGAACGGGGGCATCAACCTGTTGAGCGCGTAGAGGTTCGCATCCGGTGTCAGCACGACGTCGTTCCAGGCTCCGGCAATCGTGTTGACGTCGGCGACGACGCTGCGTCCGCTGGTGTCGGTGCCCGCCACGGACGGGAACTTCCGCAGCTGCTCGGTGGTGTCGCCGAGTTGTACGACCAGATCGGCGATCTCGGTGGTGTGCGCGGCAAGTGTGTCTGTCGCAGGGCCCGCGGCGTCCATCACCTCACCGAGCGCCTGGTTCTTGTCCTCCAGTCGTTCGACGAGCCGCGACGTCTCGGTCAGCGCCGTCGAGATCTCCTCCGAGCGATTGTTGAGGGTGCCCAGGGTGTGGTTGGTCTTGCGGATCAACGTCCCGAACGCCTGCCCCTGATCACCGGTGGCCTTGCCGAGTCCGTTGATGATGTTGGTGAAGTTCCGTACCGCTCCCCCGTTGACGAGGATCGCCGCCGAGCTCAGCACCGACTCGACAGTCGCGGCCGCCGTGGTGGATTCGAGGTCGATGGTGTCGCCGTCTCGCAGCAGCGGGCCGCCCGGGGCGGCGGCGACCGGAGGTTTGAGCGCAACGAACACATCTCCCAGCGGCGTGGCCGACCGCAGTTCGGCGATACTGCCCTGGGGCAGCTGAACCCCGTCCCTGATCCGCAGTGTGGTGACCGCGGTGTAGTTGCGGGCCTCCATGGAGACGAGCTCTCCCACGTCGGCTCCGGCGAGCTTCACCTTCGCCATCGCGGGGAGGTTGAGGGCGTTGGAGAACACGGCGGTGAGGGTGTAGCCGCCCGACCCGCCGCCGGGCGCGGGCAACGACAGGCTCGCCAAACCCTCGCTGGCGCAGGCGGACACCGACAGACACGCCGCCGTCGCGAGTGCCAGTGCAGCTCTGCTCGACCGGGCGGTCACTTCTGCCCCATCGCGGCAAGCCCGTCGAGGACATAGCTCAGCCCGAAGTCGGGCCCGAAGTCCTGCAAAGTACCTGTGCTGCAGCCTAACTGGCGCAAGCCCATCATGTTGCACATCTCCTTGACCGTCTGCGTGTCGAAGAGCACCTTGTCGGTCAACACGTGGACGCGTACCGCGCCGTTCGTCCGGTCGATCGCGTTGTAGAGGTTGTCGAGTGTCATCGGGGCCAGGTCGAGCAACTCCGCGAGATCACGCTGATGCTCGACAGTCGTGGTGAGAGCGGTGTCGCCGTTGGCCACGATCTGCTTGATCGTGTCGCGGTGCGTGTCGAGCACCTCGCCGAGCTGATCGATGACCTCGTTGAGCTTGCGGCCGGTGCTGCCCGAACCGAAGTTCTGGTCGGCCAGAATCTGGCTGAGTTGCCGGATGGTCGAACCGAAGTCGCGCAGCGTGGCATCGTTGTCGGCCGCGGCCTGGAACAGCGTGCTGACGTTTCCGATGATTGTCGTCAGCTGATCGCGGGTCACCTCGCCGCGGTCCGAGCTGAGCCGTAGCGCAGCCGACAGTTCACCCAGCGCATCCTTCATTGCCTGGCCGTTACCGTCAGCGATGGCCGCGCTGGCGTCGACGACGTCGGCGACGGGGCCCTGCCCGCGGCCGTCCCCGCGAAGAGAGGTGGACAGCTTGTCGAGAACGTCGAGGACGCGGGCGAACTCGACCGGCGTCCGAGTGCGGTTGAGGCCGATGGTGTCGTGGTTCTGCAGGGTCGGGCCGTCCTTGTAGGGCGGCGTCAGCTCGATCTGGCGGTCGGTGAGAATCGAGTTGGAGATCGTCACCGCCATCACATCGGCGGGGACTCGGACATCCCCGTCCACCGAGAACTCGACCTCGACGTAGCCGCCTTTGGGAACGATCTTGTCGACCGTGCCGACGGGCATCCCGAGTACCACGACGGTGTTTCCTTCGTACAGGCC
Organism: Mycobacterium bulgaricum; assembly: GCF_041287165.2. Classification (NCBI taxonomy): domain Bacteria; kingdom Bacillati; phylum Actinomycetota; class Actinomycetes; order Mycobacteriales; family Mycobacteriaceae; genus Mycobacterium; species Mycobacterium bulgaricum. The sequence goes on from NZ_JBGGKV020000002.1 coordinate 704,245, forward strand.
TGCAACACTGTCGAATTGGGCTGTCACCGAGATGGAGTTCATCCTGTCGCCGAGGTACGTCCATGCCAGCGACGCCGCCACCACCGCCACGATGAGGCCGGTCACCGCCAGTGCGATCCACTTCGACCTGGTGCTCGTCACTTGCAGTCCTTGAGGTACTCGATCATCCCGAACTGTTTGGCGCGGCCGCTGATCGCGCACATCCACGAATCCACGAGCAGGCCGTTGGCGGCGTTGAAGTCGACCGCGTTGCCTGAACCGGTGGCGTTGGCGAGGTTCCTCAGCGCGACGGGACCGGCCTGCAGGGTGCTGCGGAGCAGATCGTCGTGCTGTCCCAGCATGTTCGACAGGTCGCGCACGTTGACCAGCAGCGCTTCGAGCTCGGGTCGGTCCTCGATGACGAGATCGCTCAGTGTCTGAACCAAATTCGTGATCGAGTCCAGCATCGCGTGAAAGGACGCTCTGCGCATCACGAATTCGCCGACCAGGTCATTGCCCTGCCGGATCATGCCGGCGATGTTGGACTGCTGACGCCGCAGCGTGTTGCTCACCACCTCGGTCGTCTCCAGCAGCGAGCCCAGCTGGTCGCGCCGCTCGGCGAGGATCCTTGCGAGCGTGTGCGTGTTCTCCAGCGCCTGGGGCACCACCGGCGGAAGTCCTTGGAGCTGCCTGCCGAGAATGGACAGCGTCTCGGCGAACTTGTCAGAGTCGACCTGCTCGTAGGTCGTCGTCACATCGGTGAGCGCCTCCTGCAGGTCGTAGGGCACCTCGGTGTGGGACAGATCGAAGGTGTCCTCGGGCAGCGAGCCCTGACCTCCGGGTTCCAGCGCCAGGTACCGCGACCCCAGGATGGTTGTGATCTTGATGACGGCCAGCGAGTCCTCGCCGAGGGCGACGTCGTTGCGCACGGTGAACGTGCCGACGACGTGGTCACCCGCGAGTTCCATGCTCTTCACCTCACCGACGGGAATGCCGGCCACGGTCACCGGATTTCCCTTCTGCAATGCCGCGGCTTGCAGAAACTGAGCGGTGAGGGTGCGGTAGCCGACATCGGCGGCCTTGAACAGCAGCATGGCGCCGATCAGGACGGCGACGACAGCGATGGACACGAAGCCCAACGTGGCCCGGTTGTAGGTGCGCAGCCTCGCGCGCAGCGAGGTGTCAGCCATTGGCCATGTTCCTGCACTTCGGCGAGTACCGCGCGTCGTTGCCCGGGGTGGCGGCGTCGACGACGATGGGCACCACGTCGTTGAGACCGGGGAAGAACCCGGTGGCGTTCAGGTCGCACGCATAGGCGTTGGCGTAGGCGCCCTCGCTGGTGATGCGGGCGAATCCTTTCAGCAGCAGCGGAAGATTGGCGCCGGTGAACGCCAATTGCGGTTCGATGCTGACCATGTGCTGCGCGAATCCTGGTTCGCGCTCCACGAGTTCGTTCAGCGACGGGTACACCTCGTCGGAGATGGTCGACAGCCGGCGCACCACGCGCGCCATCGAGCCGGTCGAGTCCACCAGCTCCTGGCGTCGCCCGTCGAACGTCGTCACGGCGGACTGCACCTGGGTGAGCACCTGGTCGAGGCTCTCGTTGTGCTCTGCCAAGTTGGCCATCACGGTGTTCAGATCGGTGATCACGGTGCCGAGTTCCTCGTCGCGACCCGCGAAAGACTCAGTCAGCTCGGAGGTTTGGGCCACCAGCGCAGTGATGGACCCCTCGTCACCCTGCAGGGACTGGATCACACCCTTGGTCAGGTTGTCGGCGTCGCGCGGGTTGAGGAGGCTGAACAGCGGCTCGTAGCCGTTGAGCAGCGTCGTCACGTCGAACGACGCCTCGGAACGCTCGAGCGGAATCAGCGAACCGGCAGGCAGCGGACCCGGATCACCCGTCTTGCCCAGCGACAGACCGAGATAGCGCTGCCCGACGATGTTCTGATAGGTCACCGACGCCACCGTCGTGCCGAGCAGCTGCTGATCGTCCTGCACGACGAACGACACTCTGGCGAGATCGCCTTCGAGCTCGATCTTTTCGACCCGGCCCACCCGCACGCCGGCCATCCGGACGTCGTCGCCTTCCCGCAGGCCGAACACGTCGGTGAACATCGCGCTGTAGGGCAGCGTCGAGCCCGCCACGTCGCGCCGCAACGTCACGTACACCAGCCACGTCAACGTGACCGCCACGACCATGAAGAGGGACAAACCAACCAGAGCACCACGGTATTTCATCGGGACCCCCCGCTCCCGTGCCCGGTTGTCGAGACCGTGGTACCGCGTGCGACGGGACCCAACAGCAGCTGGGTGGCCACGGTGGCCGGTTGGCCGGTGACAGCCCCGAGCTGACTGCGTTCGTATTTGCTCCCGACCGGCCCGACATTGCCGCCGTAGCTTGCGGGAGCAGCCTCCGCGGCCCCGGGGGGCGGGTCGCCGAGGCGCGGCGCCACCGGTGCGGGCGGCGAGAGCGGCACCGGCAGCGGAACGACCGGCACGAGTGCCGGATTCGCCGTTCCCGGAACGGGCGGTGACGGACTCATCCAGGGCGGTAGCGGCGGATTCGGGTCAGCCAGGCTGGGATTCGGGTTCACCAGCGGCGGCCCGACAGCGACCAGGTTTCCGTTGGGGCCGACCTCGGTGCCCGGCGGCGGCATCAGATCCGGCGGCGGCTGATAGTTCTGCGGCAGAAGCACATCCGGCAACTCGGGACGGGTCGGCACCAGCGGAGCGGTGAAGCAACTCGGCCCCTTCAATCCCGAATACTGCGGACAGTCCGCCCGCGTGTACGAGTACGTAGGCGTGAAGGAAAGGTTCACCCGCATGTTGCCGATGTCCTGCTCATGGATCCACACCTCGTCGAAGAATTTCTGCGACAACTGATTCAGCTTCTCGAAGGCAGGCACCCAGTGGTGCGATGTGTCGGCGAGGTTGCCGACCACCGGGGTCATATCGGAGGTGATCCGCACCAGTCGGTCGGTGTGGTTGTTCAGCGCCGTGTGCGTCGTACCCACCGTGTTGATGCCGCCGTTGATCAACGCCGTCAGCTGCGCGTTCTGTTCCACCAGCGTCTGCATGGGCTTGACGGCCTGATGAAGGGCGTCCACCAGTTCGGGCGCCGTCTGCTGCAGGCCGCGGGTCGCGTCGACCAGCGCCGACACCGTCGTCGGCCCTGGCTCGGTGGCCACGATGCGGTCGAGCTCGTCGACGAGCCGGTTGAGTTGCGCTCCGCTGGTGAGCAATTCGGTGCGGCGGTCTTCGGTCGCGGCATTGACGGCGGCCAGGATGCCGACCGTGTCGTCTTCGCGACCACGGCCTGTCGCGGCGAGGATGTCCCGCAACTTGCTGATGGTCGTCTGGAACAGCACCGTCGGAAGCTCGGTGTCCTCGGGGATCTCGGCACCCGCCTGGATGGCCGGCCCGCCCGAGCGGTCCACCAATTGCACCGACGACACCGCGAACACGTTGCTCGGCACCACCCGCGCCGTCACCCCGGCCGGAATAGAGCTGGCGTACTGCGGATCGAGGTCGATCTGCACGAAGTTTGGACGGCCGTCCTGTGCGGGCGTCACGTCGGTCACCGCTCCGACCAGCACGCCGTGGTATTTGACGTCGGAACGCTGCGGGAGCCCGTCGCCGACGTTGGTCAGTCCGGCCACGACGCGCACGCGGGCATCCATCCGGCCGGTCGACTTCACCAGCAGGGCGGCCGAGACCACAGCGGCGACGACCAGCAGCGCCAGGCCGCAGGCAAGCAGCTGGCGGTCGGAGGGCCCACGGCCGTCCAGCTCAAAGGAATTCGCCATCAGCCGCCGAACCTCGCTCCGGCGTCCACCGACCACAGCGCCATGGTCAGCAGCATGTTCACCATGATCACGACCGTGATGCTGGCGCGCATCGCGTGGCCCGCCGCGACACCGACCCCGACGGGGCCGCCGCTGGCGTAGAAGCCGTAGTAGCACTGGACCGTCGAGGCGATCCAGACGAAGATCACCGTCTTCACAACGGAGTACAGGATGTCCTGACCGGACAGCATCAGCGTGAAGTAGTGCAGGTAGGAGCCGGCCGATCCGCCGCTGATGATCTGCACGACGAACTGGGTGGTCAGGTAGCTCACGGCGAGGCAGGCGACATACAGCGGGATCACCGCGATCACCGACGCCATGAGCCTGGTGGTGACCAGATATGGGATGGGGCGGATGCCAAGGGATTCGAGGGCGTCGATCTCCTCGGCGATGCGCATGGAGCCCAGTTGTGCGGTGAAGCGGCAACCTGCCTGGGTGGCGAACGCCAGCGAGGCAGCGATCGGCGCGAGCTCGCGGGTGTTCACCAGCGAGGAGATGATTCCCGTCGCGGGCCCGAGCCCCAGCAGATCGAGAAAGTTGTAGCCCTCGATCCCGACCAGTGCTCCGACCGTGATGCCGAGCACCACGGCGACCCCGGCCGTTCCGCCGCCCACCACCAATGATCCGTTGCCCCAGGCGATGTCGGAGAGGAGCCGGACGAACTCAGAGCGGTAGTGGCGTACCGCGACGGGAATCCCGACCACTGCCCGTCCGAAGAACACCAGCATGTGCCCGAGTTGCAGGATCGGTGCCGTCGTCTTCTTGTACAGCTTTTTGGCCGGTGCCAGCACCGTCGGTGTGAACGTCGACGCCGACACCGTTACAACCCGACCCTGGGGAACATCATGATGTAGAGCTGGCTGATCGCCACGTTGACGACCATCAGCACCAGAATGGATTCGACCACCGCCGCATTCACCGAGTTGGCGACACCTGTCGGACCGCCTTGAGTGGACAGACCCTTCTGGCAGGACACCACGGCGACAATCGCACCGAAGATCACGGCCTTGACGAGTGCGACGATCATGTCGCCGGTGGTGGCGAATGACGCGAAGGTGGCCACGAAGCTACCCGGTGCCCCATTTTGGAAGTAGACGTTGAACAGGTAACTCGCGAGGAATCCGACGAAGCAGACGACGCCGGTGAGCGCGACGCCCACCATGATCGCTGCGGCGAATCGGGGCACCACCAGACGGCGGATCACCGAGACACCCATGACCTCCATCGCGTCGGTCTCCTCACGCATCGCCCGCGATCCGAGGTCGGCCGTGATGGCCGAGCCGACCGCGGCGGCCATCAGGATCGCAGCGGTGAGGGACGCAGCCTGGCGGATGACGGCAAGTCCGCTCGCGGCGCCGGCGAGCGACGTCGCACCCACCTGACCGGCGAGCAGCGCGAACTGAATGGACAGGGTGACGCCGATCGGCAGCGCGACGAGCACGGTCGGCAGAACGGCGGTGCCCGCCATGAAGGCGCCCTGCTGGACGAACTCCCGCCACTGAAACCGGCCGGTGAAAAGATCGACGACGAAGTACTTAATGGTCTCCAGGCCGAGGATGAACTGATCGCCGACGGTGGTCAACGATGCCAGCGGATGACGGCGAACATAGCCTTGCGCCCAGTCCTGCGCGACCTGCACGCCCTGGGCGTCGCTGACGCCGCGGGAAGTCATGCCGGCCAGTTCCAATAGAAAGCGTTGGCACACAACGCCATTGACCATTCATCCGATATGCGGGCGTCGGCGTGTCGTCGCGTTGCCACGCACGTCACCTCCCCGCCTCGAAAACCCTTCGGCACTCCAGCGCTACTTGTGTAACTATGTTGCAGCCGAACGACACGCTATGGTGGTGGCGTCCGTCACGTCAAGCTTCTGCCGAACATTCATTAACATACGACCGCGGATCGACCTTCGAGGCGGAAATGGCGACAGCCGTTCGACGAGCTCGGCGGGAGTGCTTCGCAGCGCAGGCTGACAAGAAGTCACCGACGTTCGCCGTGACAGACGAACTCCACGGCGAGACGCTTCAGCCGGTAGTCTTCCCGCCGGTTCGGCGGCGCCGCACCGGCGCCGCGTCCTCGGCGAGCAGAAGTACCCTCAGCAGCCCCGCCACGACCTGGCGTGACGGTTCGGAGTTCTGATACCGCACCAGCCTGCCGATGTCCACGACGAGCGCAAAGGCCGCGTGCACCGCGAACCGCGCTTCGTCGGTCGACGTTCCCGGTCGCGCGGCGGCGACCTGACGCGCCCACGCCTCCACTGTGGCGCGCTGAATGTTGTGCAAGACAACGCGATCCTCGGCGGGCACGTTCACGCGCTCGGCGAAATAGACATAGGCGAGCTCGGGACTGACGAACGACCGGTGAACGTAGGCGTCAATCAACCGGGTGACAGCGTCTTGCGCATCTACGGTCTCGCTCAGGATCGCCGTCACGTCACCGGACACCCGATCGGCGGCCCGTCGGTACACCGCAGCCAGGATCGCGCCCTTGCCGTTGAAGAAGCGATAGAGACTCGAGGTGGGCAGACCTACCGCCGCGGCGATGTCGTCCATTCCCGTCTCGCGGTAGCCGTGCCGATTGAACAGCAAAAGCGCCGTGTTGAGAATCAGCTCGTAATCGCCTGCGGCACTGGTGGGTTTACTGCGCGCACCGACCTTGCGAGATGACTTCGGAACCGGGGGGATCTTTGCGTCGCGGATGCGAGAAGCTATCTCCGCCAGTAACTTTCGCAGATCCGGTGTCGCCAGTTTCGCCCGGTGGTCGGTGGTGCTACCCAAGGTGCTCAGCACCGCCACGGAGATCGTCCACCTCTGCGCACTGTCAAGGCCCGGACGCAGCTGCATGAGGGGGCGCTGTAGCCGACGGTTCACCAGCTGGATCTGGGCGTTGAGCAGTGCCTGATCCTCCGCGTGCAGGTAGCGGCCTTCCCACCGGTAGAGCCCGCCGCTGGCGCGATTCTTGATCGTCACATCGATCAGCGCATCGACGATCCGGTCCCACAACGCCTTCGGTTCGGCGTCATCCGCGTCGTCGGCGAAAGCCGTACAGGCGACCAACTGCTCTCCGAGCCCCAGAACGGCCGCCCGGAACAGTTCGTACTTGCCCGCATAGTGGCGGTACAACGACGCCGCGGTGACTCCGACGCGCGTTGCGATGTCCTCCATGCTCACCGCGTGGTAGCCGAGCTCGCTGAACGCCTCTGCCGATGCCTTGGCGATCTGTTGCTTACGGTCTTTAGGACGTCTGCGGTCCTCCGAGCGGAGAGCCGCGGATGGTGACACGCATTCAGACTAGTCGCGTAGCTACTCGGGGCAAACACGGCGCGTCCTGACGTCAGAGGTTCGTATGAAATCGAACTGATGCGCCGCACGGCGACACACATGTCAGGCGAGCCTTACGGGAAAGCCGTTGCAAATGCTGCGGTTATCTCCCCCGTCCTTGTTCCGTTTCTGAGCACTGTGCGAAAACTTGTTAACTTACGGGGTTGGCGACGCCTGGCGATACCGCATTCTCAGGCGGACCGACGGACGTGGGCCGACTATCGCAGCCGGCTACCACCCTGATGCAGATCGGTCTGCTGCGCGGCGCGGCATTCCGTCACGTCGAATAAAAATTTTCCCGCTCGTGTCGATTCCAGGTCTTGCCACTCGACGCAGTGGTGAGGGCACGATTGCAGAGCCCCTTCCCCACCGATAGAAGGAGACACGAGATGACCCGCTACATGCTGATCCTGCGTTCAACCCCCGAAGCGGAGAAGGCGATGGAGAACGTCGACTTCGAAGACGTCATCGCCGACATGGGTCGCTACAACGAGGAGCTGATCAAGGCCGGCGTGTTGCTGGCCGGTGAAGGTCTGGCCGGACCCGAGGAGGGTTTCGTCGTCAACTTCGACACCGAGACCCCGGTCGTCACCGACGGGCCGTACACGGAGGCCAAGGAACTGTTCAACGGGTTCTGGATGCTGGGCGTGTCCTCGATCGAGGAGGCCAAGCAGTGGGCGCTGAAGTGCCCGCTCGGAGCGGGCGCCCGACTGGAGGTCCGGCGCGTCACCGAGACCGAGGAGTTCCCGCAGGACAACGAATGGGTCCAGAAGGAACTGCAATGGAAGAAAGACGGCCTGATCTAGGGGTTTCGGCGTGGTTGTCGTCGCCCAGCGGCGACAATCACGCCCAAATTGCAAGACCCTGCTGACTGGAATTGGAACACGTTCTAGTCTGTCGGTATGAGCCAGGTCGATCTGCTGCGTTACCCCCTGCACTCCGGACATCTCACCGTCGGCGCGCTCAAGCGCCACAAGGACCGCCCCGTCCTGTTCCTCGGGGACACGACGCTGACCGGCGGCGAGCTCGCCGACCGCATCAGCCAGTACATTCAGGCCTTCGAGGCGCTGGGCGCGGGCACCGGCAGCGCCTCGGGCCTGCTGTCGCTGAACCGGCCCGAAGTGCTGATGATCATCGGCGCGAGCCAGACCCAGGGCTTCCGCCGCACGGCACTACACCCTCTCGGCTCGCTGGACGATCACGCCTATGTGTTGTCCGACGCCGAGGTGACGTCACTGATCATCGACCCGAACCCGATGTTCGTCGAGCGGGCGCTCGGCCTGTTGGAGAAGGTGCCGTCGCTGAAGCAGATCCTGACCATCGGGCCCGTCCCGGAGGCACTCGTCACAGCCGGCGTCGAGGCCACCGATCTGAGCGCCGAGGCCGCGAAGTACGCGCCCAAGCCGCTGGTCGCCGCAGACCTGGCCCCCGACAACATCGGCGGTCTGACCTACACCGGTGGCACGACCGGCAAGCCCAAGGGCGTCATGGGCACCACGCAGTCGATCACGACGATGACGACCGTGCAGCTGGCCGAATGGGAGTGGCCGGAGAATCCGCGCTTCCTGATGTGCACCCCGCTCTCGCATGCCGGCGCGGCGTTCTTCACGCCCGTCATCGTCAAGGGCGGCGAACTGATCGTGCTGACGAAGTTCGACCCGGCCGAGGTGCTACGGGTCATCGAGGAGCAGAAGATCACCGCGACGATGCTCGTGCCGTCGATGATCTACGCGTTGATGGACCACCCCGACTCGCACACCCGCGACCTGTCGTCACTGGAAACGGTGTACTACGGGGCCTCGGCGATGAACCCGGTGCGCCTCAAGGAGGCGATCAGGCGGTTCGGCCCGATCTTCGCGCAGTACTACGGGCAGTCCGAGGCGCCGATGGTGATCACCTATCTGTCGAAGAAGGACCACGACGACAAGCGGCTGACGTCGTGCGGACGCCCGACGCTGTTCGCACGCGTGGCGCTGCTCGGCGAGGACGGCCAGCCCGTCCCGCAGGGCGAGGTCGGCGAGATCTGCGTGTCGGGGCCGCTGCTCTCCGGTGGCTACTGGAACCTGCCCGACGCGACGGCCGAGACGTTCCGCGACGGCTGGATGCACACCGGCGATCTGGCGCGCGAGGATGAGGACGGCTTCTACTTCATCGTCGACCGCACGAAGGACATGATCGTCACCGGTGGTTTCAACGTGTTCCCGCGGGAAGTGGAAGATGTTGTGGCCGAACATCCTTCGATCGCGCAGGTGTGCGTGATCGGTACGCCGGACGAGAAGTGGGGCGAGGCTGTGACGGCCGTGGTGGTGCTGCGGCCCGACGCTGCTTCCGACGATGCCGCGGTGCAGACCATGATCGCCGAGATCCAGGCGTCGGTGAAGGAACGCAAGGGGTCGGTGCACGTGCCCAAGCAGGTGGTGGTCGCCGATTCGGTGCCGATCACCGCGCTGGGCAAGCCGGACAAGAAGGCCGTGCGGAAGCAGTTCTGGGAGGGCTCGGGACGTTCAGTCGGCTGAGCCCTGAGCCCCCGAATCGTCCACAAACCGCACATTCGGCGCGTCAGGAGCCGGCCAGAAGTCCGTCCAGGAGTTCGCCGGCGGTGTGCCCCGCGCGGTCGACGTCGCCCGAGGCGATGTGGTCGATCAACACGCCGTGGTCGAGTACCTTCGCCGGTCCCTCGTGTGTGGTCGCGACGCTGGCGGTGACCGTCTCGATGAGGCCTCGGTAGAGCTCGGTCAGGATGCGGTTGCCCGAGGCGCGCACGACGGCGAGGTGGAATTCGGCATCGGCACGGGCGAACGCCTCGGTGTCGGGGCAGTCCCTGGTCCGCTCCAGCAGCGCCCGGAGTTCGGCGATGTCATCGGGATTGCGGTGGGCGGCGGCCAGGCGTGCGCCCTCCACCTCCAGCGCCCGCCGCACATGCAGGATCTCGCGCAGTTCGGGGCCGCACAGTCTCCGCAGCGCCCCCGACACTTCGCTGGTGGCGCGCACGTAGGTGCCGTCACCCTGTCGCACTTCGAGGATCCCGGCGTGGGACAGCGCGCGCACGGCTTCCCTGACCGTGTTCCTGCCGACCCCGAGCTGTTCGACGAGGACGGCCTCGTTGGGGATGCGTCGACCGACCGGCCACTCACCGCTGGTGACGGTATGCCGGATCTGCTCGATGACCTGGTCGACCAGCCCGGCGCGACGTGCTGTGCTCAACGGCACACGAAACCCCTTTCAACCAATCATGGGATGTATGGCACCGTAGCAACATGCATACCGACCGGCAGGACTTCGTCGTGGCTCCCCCCGGGTCCCGCCGCGTACCGGCCGGCGCCGGCGGAGCGCTGCTGGCCGTCGCCGTCGTCCTCACCGCGCTCAACCTGCGCCCGGCCGTCACCAGCATCGCCACGCTGCTCGGCGACATGCGCGCCGAATTGTCGGTGTCGGCGACGTGGGCGGGCCTGCTGACGACCGTTCCCGCCCTGTGCTTTGCGGGCGCAGGGTTCACCGCGCCCTGGCTCGCAGCCCGGATCGGTCTGGGCCGAACGATCTCGGCGGCGATGGTCGCACTCACCACGGGCCTGGCACTGCGCGTTGTCGGCGGTTCTGCCCTGGTCATCGGTGCGACACTCATCGCGTGCGCGGGCATCGCCCTCGCCAACGTGCTGATCCCTGTCGTCATCAAGAGTTCGTTCCCGGCCCGTATCGGGTTGATGACCGGCATCTACACCGCGGCACTGCAAGGCGGCGGCGCGCTCGGATCGGCGCTGACACCCGGCCTGGAGGACCCGCTCGGCGGCTGGCGCGCCGCGCTGGCCGCCTGGGCGGTGGTCTCGTTCCTGGCGCTCGCGGTGTGGATTCCGGCGACGCGGCGCCACCGCGGAGCCTGGGCGGCGCACTCGGCGCACGCCGGTGAGCGGCGCTCGCTGCTGCGCAACCCGCTGGCCTGGACCGTCACGCTGTTCTTCGGCAGTCAAGCCTTCATGGCGTACATCGTGATGGGTTGGCTGCCTGAGGTTTTCATCGACAGCGGCGTCGACAAGGTGCACGCGGGACTGCTCGTCGGGCTCACGTCGTTGATCGGCGTGCCGCTGTCGCTGATCCTGGCGCCACTCGCCGCGCGCAACCCGGCGCAGAGCACGTGGATCGTCGCAGTCGGCGGCTTCGGCTTCGCCGGTGCCATCGGGTTGATGGTGGCCCCCGGGGCGCAGCCACTGCTGTGGAGTGTGCTGATCGGGATCGGGATGAGCGCGTTCTCGATGGCGCTGACGGTGATCGGCCTGCGGGCCCGCACCGCCGCCGACACCGCCCAATTGTCGAGCATGGCTCAGGGATTCGGATACCTCATCGCGGGTGTCGGGCCGTTCCTGTTCGGCTTCCTGCACGACGTGTCGCACGGGTGGACGGTGCCGTGGGCGATGTTCCTCGCCGTCTACGTGGTGCAGATCGTCGCCGGGGCGATGGCCGGGCGCGCCCGCTACGTCTGACCGGCACAATGGGGCGGTGGCCGCCAGCTCAGATGATCTGCGACGGACCGTCGACGCGGTGTGGCGTATGGAGGCAGCCAAGATCGTCGCCACGCTGACCCGCACCGTCGGCGACATCGGCCTGGCCGAAGACCTCGCGCAGGAAGCTCTGGTGGACGCACTCACGCAGTGGCCGTCGGGCGGCGTACCCCGCAATCCCGGCGCGTGGCTGACCACCGTCGCCAAACGTAAGGCGATCGACCACTGGCGGCGGCAGGACAACCTCGACGCCAAGTACGCGGCCATGGCCCGCGAGATGGAAGACCACGTGCACGACGCCTGGGATCCCGACCGCATCGACGACGACGTCTTGCGGCTGATCTTCATGTCGACGCACCCGACGCTGTCGCGGGAGAACCAGATCGCGTTGACGCTGCGGGTCGTCGGCGGATTGACGACCGAGGAGATCGCCAGAGCATTTCTGGTGCCGAAATCGACTGTGGCCCAGCGCATCGTGCGCGCCAAGAAGACGCTGGCGGGCGTGCCGTTCGAGGTACCCGACCGCTCGGACTTCCCCACCCGGCTTTCGGCGGTGCTCAGCGTCATCTATCTGGTGTTCAACGAGGGCTATTCCGCCTCGTCGGGCCGGCAGTGGATTCGCGACGAATTATGCTTCGAGGCACTGCGTCTGGGGCGGATTCTGGCTGCGCTGACATCCGACGAGGCCGAGGTGCTCGGCCTGGTCGCGCTGATGGAGTTCCAGTCCTCACGGCTGCGGGCCCGCACCGACCGCGACGGAACGCCGATCCTCCTCCACGACCAGAACCGCGCCGCATGGGACCGGGCGCAGATTCAGCGCGGTGTCGACGCACTGCAGCGCACATCGGATGTGCTGCACCGCAAAGGTATCGGCTGGGGTTACTACTCGTTGCAGGCCGCGCTGGCTGAATGTCACGCCGTGGCCGCGACGTACGCCGACACCGACTGGGCCCGCATCGTCTCCCTCTACGACGCCCTTCTGCGTCTGGCCCCGTCGCCGGTCGTCGAACTCAACCGCGCGATCGCCGTCGCGATGGCCGATCCGGTGGGCGGGCCCACCGCCGCCCTGGCGACCGTCGACGCGATCACCGGTCTCGACGGCACACACCTCGTGCCCAGCGTTCGGGGCGAATTGCTGGTCAGAATGAGACGGGTCGAGGAGGCGGCCGCCGAGTTCGACGTTGCTGCCGAACTGACGGATAACGACCGTGAGCGAGAGGTGCTGCGGGACAAGGCGCGTCGGGCGCGTCAGGAATGACGTTCTCGCGGCGCGCGAGCGTGCGCAAATGTACAAGGATTGCGGCGCGTCGGCGTGCAGACACGCGCGCTCGCGGTGCGGAGGGCAGGCGCGGTGCGGAGGTCAGGCGCCGGGCACGCCGGTGCGAGCGCCCACCGACAGTCCTCCGCAGTTGTCGAACACGTCGATGACGACGTCGGCGTCGCGATAGCCGCCGAGGTGGTACAGACCCTCGGTGGCGCCGATGATGTCGTTGGCGTGGTCACCGTTCATCGGATATTCCTCGACATCGTGACGCCAGTGCGCCGCGACGACGGTGGCGGTGGGGGCCAGGCGGGGAACCTCACGGTCCAACACCTCCCGCAGCGTGGCAGGCTGTAGGTAGTAGCAGAGCTCGGAAAGCAGCACAAGGTCGAAAGGACCTGGGGGCCAATGATTGTCCAGCGATCCGCGCAGCAGGGTCACCCGGTCCCGGATCCGGCGCGCCGTCAGCCTGCGGTGGGTGGCATCCAGCGCGGCGACGCTCACGTCGGTGCTGACCACGTGGTCGCAGCGCCCGGCCAGCTTCTCGGTGAGCACTCCGACCGAACAGCCCGGCTCGAATGCGCGCCGGTAGCGCGGAAACGGCAGGAGCGCGGTGGTGATCGCGTACTTGCGCTGTTCGTACCACCGCGATTCCAGCTGCCATGGATCGGCCGCTTCTGCGTACATGTTGTCGAAGAAGCTGTCGGGCAGCCGGGACGTCAGCAGAAGACCACCTCGCCGACAGTCAGCAGCCGGGGCAGAAAGTATGGCGGCAGCACCGGCTGCTCACCGGGCGACGGCGACACAAACTGGCTCTGAAAGCATTGCGCTGCACGCTTTTTACGCTCGACCGCAATAGGCGTGGACGGCACGGCGAAAGTGCGGTCCCACGGCACCGCGATGTCGCCGGGTTGCGCCCAATGCCACATCCACACGGGGTATTCGACGAGGGTCGCGCCGGTGTAGGCCACCGCGGCGGCCGCGGCGCGGCCGACCGCCTCGTGATCGGGGTGCCCGTCGCCCCGCCATGTCGCCGCGCACCACGTGCCGGCCGGCTTCGTGGACAAGATCTCGATCAGCAGATCTGTGAGCCGCTGCTCGTAGCACGCGATGTCGCCGTCCGGCAGTCCGAGGCACACGGGCGGGGGCAGGCCGAGCACACCGGTGGCGCGCTGCAGCTCTGCGCGGCGCGTCCTTTCCAACTGATAGCGCTGCAGCAGTGAGTAATTCGGAAACGCTGCGCCTCCGTCGCTCGCCGATACGATCTGCACGCGCACCCCGGCCGCCGCCAGCAGCCCTGCCGCGGCGCCGAATCCGACCGTCTCGTCGTCCGGGTGCGCCCCGACCACCACGAGCTCCCGACAGCCGGTGAGGTCCAGCGTCGGGAATCGCAAACCGGCGCGGGACCACACCTCTGCGGGCGTTCCGCCACCGGCCAGCGGGCTCTGCGCCATCCGTTCGGTGTTGCCGACATGTGAAGTTGTCATGAGGCTCCCGCCGCAAGAAGCCCGAGCCGCTCCAGGTCGCGCTCCGCGTGGCTCTGCCGGACATAGATCGAGAGATCCGCCACCCGCTGGGAATGGACGGGATCGAGGCACAGTGGCGAAGGTCCCAGCGCGCGAGCGGTTCTGGTGAGGGTCTCGTCCACAGCGGTCTCGACGGTGGCGCGGGCGCGTCGTGCCAGCAGCTCGGCGCGGCCCGAGTGATTCAGCCGATCAGCGTCGAACTCGCCGGCCACCGCATTCACCAATGCGGCGGCGCCCGCCAGCGCAGCATCGACCGCGCCGAGATGCGCGGTCGTGTGCGCGTCCGCCCTGCCTGACTCCACACGTTCGTACAGCGCGGCGGCGACGGCGCGGGCGCCGCCGAGCCAGCAGGCCGCTACCCCCACCGCGCCGTGCCAGAACCCGGGCCGCGACAGATACTCCCCTGGCGCACCGACCGCCACGGCCGGCGTTGCGGTGAATTGTACTGAGCGCGTGTCTGATTCCGTCATCCCGGCATGACGCCACCTGCTGGGCAGCGGACGGACTCCGTGGCCGCCGAGGTCGACGGCGAACAGCCCACGCTCGCCCGACGAGACCCGGGCCGTGACGAGAGCGTGAGTACACAGACCCGCACCCGAGCACCACACCTTCGTGCCGTCGAGCAGAGCCTCGTCGCCGACGCGGGTCGCGGTCAGGACCGCCTCGCCGGATTCCGCGGCCCACACACCCCACCACTGCCGCGGCGACGGCGCCGGGCCGTGCAGTTCGGCGAGGATCGCGACGGCGTCGGCGTGTGCCTCGGCGAGACGTCCGGCGGTGATGTCGGTCTGAGCCAACTCCGTCAGGCGCTGCCACCGCTGCGCGGTGTGACCGTGGCCGGGAAGCGGCAGGTCGAGTTCGCCTGCGTCGAGCCAATTCCTGACCAGAGCGGCGCTCACGAGGCTTTCGCTTTGCCGGTCCGGGGAGTCCGGGACAGCTTGCGCAGATGGTCGGCGAAGCCGCCCGGCGCACGGGCATCGCGGCGGTCCGATGTCGCCACCGATAGGTCCCGGTCGCGGTGGATGGACAGCTGCGCCCGTTCGAACCGCTCGACCAACTCGACGTCTTCACCGGTGCGCAGCGCCCGGAAACCGCCAACGCCCCAGTACAGGTCGGCGCGGAACCCCATGTTGGCGCCGTGGACGTGACGGTGGCCGGGTCCGCGGGAGCGGTAGTTGCTCAGGTAGCGCCGCGCCACCGCGGGTGAGAAGTTCCGCCAGTTGGGCACCCGCACGACGCCCAACACCATGTCGGCGTCCGCAGCGACCATGCGCACCAACCAGTCGGCGTCTACCACACTGTCGGCGTCGGTGGTCGCATACCAGGTGTCCCCGGTCAACTCCTCGCCGCACAGGGTGCGCGCGTACTCGAACCCGGCGGCGCGCGTCGCGCCGACGTTGCCGGCGTCGACGGAGATGAAGTGGACGTCGGGCCCGAATTCTCCGGCCAAGGCCTCGCTGCCGTCGTCACAGGAGTCCAGCACCACGACGATGGTGACCGGCATCGGCAGGCACAGGCCGGCCGTCGTCAACGCCCGCAGGCACTGCGGCAGGTGCTCGCGCTCGTTGTGCGCGGGCACCACCACGACGACCTGTGAGAAAGGGGCGTCGAACGAAGTCATGACGCTATTTAGCCGCTCTGCGAAGTTTTCACACCTGGCAGGATGGTGGAGTGAGCGACCTGGACGCCGTCTTGTTCGACTACTCCGGCACCCTGTTCCGCCTGGAAGAGGACGAGAGCTGGTTCGCGGGCATGACACTCGACAGCGACGAGCGCCGTGACATCGACGGGCACGTCCAGGCCGAACTGATGCGCCGGTTGACAGCACCCACCGGCCGGTCGGTCTCGATGCCCCCTGACGCGCTGGAAGCGTGGATGAACCGCGACCTCGCGCCGCACCTGCACCGCGAGGCGTATCTGCATGTACTGCGCGAGTCAGGGCTGGCTCGTCACCACGCGGAAGCGTTGTACGCCCACGTGATCGACCCAGCCTGCTGGACGCCGTACCCCGACACCGCGACCGTGCTCGACGGCCTGCGGCAGCGCGGCATCAAGACCGCGGTGGTGTCCAACATCGCGTTCGATGTGCGGCCGGCATTTCGCGCGCTCGGCCCCGGAGGCGCTGTCGACGAGTTCGTGCTGTCGTTCGAGGTGGGTGCCGTCAAGCCGGACGCCGCGATCTTCCAGGCCGCGTTGGACCGGCTCGACGTACCCGCCGGACGCGCGCTGATGGTCGGCGACAGCGACGAAGCCGACGGCGGCGCCCGCGCCCTCGGCTGTGCGTTCGCACTCGTCGACCCGTTGCCCACCCGGGACCGCAAGGACGGGCTGATCGCAGCCCTGTGGGAGCACGGGATCCAGATGTAGCTTCGAGACCATGGCAGAGCGGATCCGGCCGCCGTGGTGGCTCAAATACGTGAACAAGGCGATGATCGCGGTCAACAAGACCGGCCTGCTCAAGGACGGCCCGGTGGTGCTGACCGTGACGGGCCGCAAGTCCGGCCAGCCCCGGTCGACACCCATCACACCGTTCGAGGTCGACGGACAGCGCTATGTGGTGGGCGGGTTACCCGGCTCGGACTGGGTCCGCAACGCGCAGGCCAACCCCGACGCCGTGCTTGTGCGCGGCAAGAGCCGCGAACCGGTGCGGATGGTCGAGCTGCCGGTCGAGCAGGCGCGGCCGCTGCTGCGGCAGTTCCCGATCCTGGTGCCGACCGGTGTGGGGTTCATGAAGAACGCCGGGCTGGTGACCGGCCCCAAGCCCGACGAGTTCGAGTCGCTGGCCGGGCGCTGCCCCGTGTTCCGCTTCGATACTGTCTGATCCTGTGACCAACCCGTTCGACGCGAACCTGTGGGAGCCGGTCGCCGGCTTCGACGACCTGACCGACATCACCTATCACCGCCACGTCGAGCAGCCGACCGTCCGGGTCGCGTTCGACCGGCCTGAGGTGCGCAACGCATTCCGCCCCCACACCGTCGACGAGCTGTACCGCGTCCTCGACCACGCACGGATGTCGTCGAACGCCGGGGTGGTGCTGCTGACCGGCAACGGACCGTCGCCCAAGGACGGCGGCTGGGCGTTCTGCTCCGGCGGCGATCAGCGCATCCGTGGACGCAGTGGCTACCAGTACGCCTCCGGCGAAACCGCCGAGAGCGTCGACCCGGCGCGGGCGGGCAGGCTGCACATCCTCGAGGTGCAGCGTCTGATCCGCTTCATGCCCAAGCCCGTCATCTGCCTGGTCAACGGGTGGGCCGCAGGCGGTGGACACTCCCTGCACGTGGTGTGCGACCTGACGCTGGCCTCGCGCGAGCATGCCCGCTTCAAACAGACCGACGCCGACGTGGGCTCATTCGACGGCGGTTACGGGTCGGCGTACCTGGCGCGGCAGGCCGGGCAGAAATTCGCCCGCGAGATCTTCTTCCTCGGCCGGCCCTATACCGCCGAGCAGATGCACGCGATGGGCGCGGTCAACGAGGTCGTCGACCATGCCGACTTGGAAACCGTTGCGCTGGAATGGGCTTCAGAGATCAACGGCAAGTCGCCACAGGCCATCCGGATGCTCAAGTATGCGTTCAACCTGCTCGACGACGGCCTGGTCGGCCAGCAGTTGTTCGCCGGTGAGGCCACCCGGCTGGCCTATATGACCGACGAAGCCGTCGAGGGCAGGGATGCGTTCCTGGAGAAACGCGACCCCGACTGGTCACCGTTCCCCCGCTACTTCTAGCGATTTCGGCGTAGTTGGTCACGCTCAGGTTGACGAACTACACCGAAATCACCGGGCGGCGGCGGCTGCACGGGAGCTCAGCGAGAAGCTCATTGCCTGACCACAGGACCGCTGGAATACAGTTTCGGCGTGAGTAGCAGGAACCCGCTGCGGCGGCTCGCCGACCAGGTAGTGCTGAGCAGCATGCGACCCCCGATCCTCCCGGAGCTTCTGAACCGCCCCAACCGCGAGACCTTCGAGCTGAAGGGCAAGCGCGTGCTGCTGACGGGTGCGTCGTCGGGTATCGGTGAAGCTGCCGCGGAGAAGCTGGCCCGCCGCGGCGCGACGGTGGTGGCGGTAGCCCGCAGAAGCGATCTGCTCGACGACCTCGTCGCCCGCATCACCGATGCGGGCGGCCAGGCTCGAGCGCATGCCTGCGACCTGTCCGACCTCGACGCCGTCGACGAGCTCGTCGCCACCGTCGAGGAAGAACTCGGCGGCATCGACATCCTGGTGAACAACGCCGGCCGCTCCATCCGGCGACCGCTGGAGGAGTCCCTGGAGCGCTGGCACGACGTCGAACGCACCATGGCGCTCAACTACTACGGCCCGGTACGACTGATCCGAGGGCTCGCCCCCGGGATGCTGGAGCGCCGGGACGGGCACATCATCAACGTTTCGACCTGGGGTGTGAAAACAGAGAGCCCGCCGTTGTTCGGCGTCTACAACGCGTCGAAGGCGGCGCTGTCGTCGATCAGCCGGATCATCGAAACCGAATGGGCCGACCGGGGTGTCAACTCCACGACGCTGTACTACCCGTTGGTGAAGACCCCGATGATCGCGCCGACCCGGGCCTACGACGGCCTGCCCGGGCTGTCGGCCGAAGAGGCCGCGGGCTGGATCGTCACCGCCGCCCGGCACCGACCGGTCAGCATCGCGCCGCGCATCGCCGTCACCGCCCACGCGGTCAACAGCATCGCGCCGGCGGCCGTCGACCTCATCATGAAACGTCAACGGATGCAGCCCAAGGACTGAAAAGCGTTGTTCCACAACCTCGCCGACATCGTACGCGTGCACGGCCGCGAACGTCCGCACGCGCGGGCGCTGATCGTCGGCGACGAGACGATCACCTACGGCGAGCTCGACGAACGCTCCAACCGGGTAGCGCAGGCGTTCGCGAGCGCGGGCGTCGGGGTCGGCGACAGGGTTGCGTTCGTCGAGCGCAACGGCGCCGAATTCTTCGACGTCGCTTTCGCTTTGGCCAAGCTCGGCGCCGTCGGCGTGCCCGTCAACTGGCGGCTTGCCGCACCGGAGATGCGGCATGTCATCGCCGACTCCGGGGCGTCGGTCGTCGTGGTCGGGCAGGAGTTCGTCGGGCATCTGGAAGCCATCGAGAGTGAGCTGGACGCGACCATCGTCGTCGTCGGAAACCACGACCGCTGGCCGACTTTCGAACGCTGGGTCACCGGACACCCCGCCGTGGACCCGGGCGTCGTCACCGGGCCCGACGATCTCGTGATGTTGATGTACACCTCGGGGACGACGGGGCTTCCCAAGGGCGTCATGCTCGGCAACGCGAACTACGTCTGCAAGACCGGCGGCGTGGCGGGACCGTGGAAGTTCGACGCCGATTCGGTCAGCCTCGCGGTGATGCCCCTGTTCCACATGGCCGGCTTCGGATGGGCGCTGGCCGGCCTCTGGGAGGGCGCGACGACGGTGGTTCTCCGTGACGTCGACCCGCAGGCCATCCTCGACGCCGTCGACCGTCACGCCATCACCAATATGCTGCTGGTACCCGCGGTGATCCAGTTCCTGCTCGACACACCGGGACTCGACGACGTCGACTTCTCAGGACTGCGGGTGATCGTCTACGGAGCATCCCCCATCAGAGACGATGTCCTGGTCCGAGGGATGCGGCGGTTCGGCCGGATCTTCGCCCAGGTCTACGGGATGACCGAGACGTCGGGGTCGATCACCCAACTCGACGGGGCCGACCATGTGCCGCACCTGCTTCGATCGTGCGGCAAGCCCTACCCGTGGGTGCGAATTCGCATCGTTGATACCAGCGGGGCCGATACCAGCGGGGCCGACGCCGCCCCGGGCGTCGTGGGAGAGGTGTGGACCCGATCGGATCAGAACATGCTGGGCTACTGGAACAACCCCGACGCCACGGCTGCCACCCTGACACCGGACGGATGGATTAGGACCGGCGACGCCGGCTACCTCGACGCCGAGGGCTACCTGTACCTGCACGACCGGCTCAAGGACATGATCGTGTCCGGCGGGGAGAACGTATACCCCGCCGAAGTCGAGAACGTCCTGATGACCCACCCTGACATCGCCGATGTCGCCGTCATCGGCGTGCCCGACTCCCGATGGGGCGAGGCGGTCAAGGCGGTCGTCGTCGCGGCCCGCGGCAGCCAACCCACCGAGGCCGCGCTGATCTCGTTCGCGCGGACCCGGCTGGCAGGCTTCAAGCTCCCCAAGTCCGTCGACTTCGTCGACGCACTGCCGCGCAATCCGAGCGGCAAGATCCTCAAACGCGCACTGCGCGAACCGCACTGGACGGGCCGGGACCGTCACATCGGCTGACAGGCGTGGTAGACACTTCACCCATGGAGATCCTGGCCAGCCGGGTGTTGTTCCGCCCGAAGGATTACGAGCGCTCGATCGCGTTCTACCGCGACGGCATCGGGCTGGCCATCGCCAGGGAGTACGCCGGCGGCACGGTGTTCTACGCCGGGCAGTCGCTGGTCGAGATCGCCGGCCACGGCGGCCCTGCCGACGG
Organism: Mycobacterium bulgaricum; assembly: GCF_041287165.2. NCBI lineage: Bacteria > Bacillati > Actinomycetota > Actinomycetes > Mycobacteriales > Mycobacteriaceae > Mycobacterium > Mycobacterium bulgaricum. The sequence continues at coordinate 725,161 of NZ_JBGGKV020000002.1, forward strand.
GGCGCCGCCGTTCCCCGGCGCGCTGTGGCTGCAGGTGCGTGACCTCGCCGCGGCCCAGGACACGCTGCGGGGCCGCGGCATCGAGATTGCGCGGGAAGCCCGTCGCGAGCCCTGGGGTCTGCACGAGATGCACGTCGTCGACCCGGACGGCATCACCCTGATCTTCGTGCAGGTGCCCGACGATCACCCGCTGCGGCGGGACTCTCGCGGCTAGCCTGCCGGAGCCGCCAGCGGCCAGCCCACCGACGCCAGCCGCGCGGCGACCTGATGCATCTCCTCGGGGTTGGGCTCCTTGTCGGTGACCAGATGGATCGCCGCGCGGATCTCCTCGGGCGTCACGCTGTCCGAGTCGTTGCTCTTCAGCACGGTCTGGGCAACCTTGACCACCTCGTCCTCGGTGAGGGTGCGAGCCAGCAGTGCGAGCAGCGCGAAATAGTCGGTCTGCGGAACACCCTGCGGGTAGCCCTGATGCAGCCAGCCCAGGACGTTCGCGAAGGCGTTGCGGGTGTCGTTCTCAGCCATGGCGCGTCAGCTCACTTCTTGGGGAGGAACGGGAACAGGTCGATGCCTGTGTGGTGGATGATCGTCGCCCGCGTGATCCACAGGACGGCGGTGAGGATCACCCATCCGACGAACACGAACAGGGCCACGCCGAGAAACTTGACCGCCGCGTTCGGGGCCACGGCGGCGCCGTCGGTCCCGTCGCTGCCTGCGCCGCGCGAGTACGCGACCAGACCGAGCGCGAAGACCGCGGGCAGACCGGCACCGAGAAGCAGGCCGATGCCGAGCACTTTGAGAATGCTCTCCAGGTAGACCATGTGGATTCCTTGGTTTCGTCGGGGTCAGACCGTGGCGGACGGCTTGGGGGCGACAGTGGCCTCACGGATATCCGCGGGCACCACCGAGTTCGTCGAGGCGTCCCAGTCGGCGTTGACGTTGTTGTGGTCGACCTTCTGCTGCTGCGCGCGCCACCACATGTAGAAGGAGAGGCCGACCAGGACGAGGAAGATCAGTCCGTCGCCGGCCAGAGCCGCGCCGGTCACGGCCTCGACGCCGTGGGAGAGCCAGTAGGCGAGCGCACCGACCAGGCCGGCGGCGGGCAACGTGATCAGCCACGCGACGGCCATCCGGCCCGCGACCGCCCAGCGCACCTCGGCACCCGGCTTGCCCACACCACTACCAAGGATCGAGCCGGTGGCGACGTGGGTGGTCGACAGCGCCATGCCCGCCGCGCTGGAGCTCAAAATGATTGCGGCCGAAGAGGCTTCAGCGGCGAAGCCCTGAGGTGACTCGATCTCGACCAGGCCCTTGCCCAGGGTGCGGATGACACGCCAGCCGCCCAGGTAGGTGCCGAGACCGATGGCGACCGCACAGCTGAAGATGATCCAGAACGGCAGGCCCTGCTCCTTCACGTCACCGGTCAGGTGGCCGGTGGTGATGAGCGCGAGCGCGATGACACCCATCGTCTTCTGCGCGTCGTTGGTGCCGTGTGAGAGCGCGACGAGGGACGCGGTGGCGATCTGACCCCAGCGGAAACCCTCGCGACGGCGCTTCACGGCGACCCGCTTGGTGATCGCGTAGACCGCCCAGGTGCCGCACGCGGCGACCAGACACGCGATGACCGGCGCGGCGACGGCCGGGATGAGCACCTTCTGCGTGACGCCGGACCAGTTCACGCCCGAGGTGCCCAGCGCTGCCAGGCCCGCGCCGATGAGGCCACCGAAGAGCGCGTGCGACGAACTCGACGGGATACCGAACAGCCACGTGAGCAGGTTCCACAGGATGCCGCCGATCAGACCCGCGAAGATGATCGTCAGACCCGTCGACGCGTCGATCCCCGGAAGAAGTTCACCGGACTTGCTGTCCTGGACCTTGAGCACCGACGTCGTCACGGTCACGGCGACCTCGACCGAGAGGAAGGCACCCACGAGGTTGAGAACTCCCGCGAGTAGGACAGCCGTCTTGGGCTTCAACGCGCCGGTGGCGATCGACGTCGCCATCGCATTCCCGGTGTCGTGGAACCCGTTGGTGAAGTCGAAAGCCAGTGCTGTAGCAATCAACAGCACCAGGACGATCAGCTCTGCGCTCATGGGGTTGATTGTGGGGTGTCGATGGCCGTTTCTCCAATCGCAGTTACCGGCAAACGCGCAGGCTACGTCGCATTTCTCCTGATGCCGAGAACCCGTTCACCGGATGTTCATCTTGACGCCTCAACATGTTGGCCCAGCCAATTTGCAGCAACCTCACAGAAACCGATCTGCCGCTACGATCGAACCGCCGAGGGGGCCTTCCGGCCCCGTGGGGAGTTGAACGTTGTGACCAAGTTTCTGGCCAAGATCGTGGCATGGATCTCCGCCGGATATCCGGAAGGCGTGCCGGGGCCGGACCGGGTTCCTCTGCTGGCCCTGCTGCGCCGCCGGCTCACCGACGACGAAGTCAGATCCGTGGTCGCCGATCTGCAGGCCCGCGCCGAACTTCCGGGCTCCCCTGACGTCGGCACCGTCGACATCGGGGTACTGATCACCCAGATCACCGACGAGCTGCCCTCGCCCGCCGATGTCGAGCGTGTCCGGGTGCGCCTGGCCGCCCAGGGCTGGCCGCTCGACGATCCGCGCGACGAGTCAGGAGACGAGCGATAGCTGTTCTGCGCCCCGTCGGCTTCGGTTCGGACGCCGCGGCACTGACCGGCCTTCCCGTGATCGTCGATGTCCTCGAGGGCCGCGCCAGCGTGCTCCCCGTGCCGGCCGATGACCCCGCCCAAGCCGGTGCGTTGGCCACGACCCTGCGGGCCGGTGACGAGATCGCCGACGATGTCGGCGCGGTGCTGTCGACCTCGGGAACCACGGGCATTCCGAAGGGCGCTCAGTTGACCGCCGCCGGGCTTGCCGCGAGCGCCGAGGCGACACACGACAGGCTGGGCGGCCCGGGGCAGTGGCTGTTGGCGTTGCCCGCCTACCACGTGGCCGGGTTCCAGGTGCTGGTGCGCAGCGTCGTCGCCGGCACGAGCCCGGTGGCTGTCGCAGCGTCCTTCGACCCGGCGGATCTCGTCTCCGCGATCGACGGCATGGGCGGGGGCCGACGCTATGCGTCGCTGGTCGCGGCGCAGTTGGACAAGGCACTGAAGGACGATCGGGCCGCGGCGGCCCTGGCGGACATGGACGCCGTACTGATCGGCGGCGGTCCGATGCCCGCGGGTGTCGCCGAAAAAGCCTCAGCCGCCGGCATTTCCGTGGTCAGGACGTACGGGATGAGTGAGACCGCAGGCGGGTGCGTGTACGACGGTGTCCCACTGCGCGGCGTCGAGGTCGCGGTCGACGGCGACGGACGGATCTCGCTGGGCGGCCCGACCGTTGCCGCCGGTTATCGCAATCCGGTCACGCCGGATCCGTTCCGCAACCCGGGCTGGTTCCGCACCGACGACATCGGTGTGATCGACGACTCCGGGGCGCTGAAGGTGGTCGGCAGAGCCGACGACGCGATCAGCACCGGAGGTCTGACCGTGATGCCGGGGGTCGTCGAGGCCGCGCTGGCCACCCATCCCGCCGTCGACGAGTGCGCCGTGTTCGGGGTGCCCGACGAGCGACTGGGTCAGCGGGTGGTGGCCGCCGTCGTCGTCACCCCGGCAGCGTCGGTGACGCTTGCAGAGTTGCGAACCCACGTCGCCGCGACGCTGCCACCGACGGCTGCGCCCCGCGAACTGCACGTCGTCGACGAACTCCCGCGCCGCGGCATCGGCAAGGTGGACCGTCGCGCGCTGATGCGACGCTTCGGCGCCTGACGGGAGCCCCCACCGCAGCACGCCGGGGACGCATGATGGTCCCATGAGCCGTGAAGTGACCTCCGTCGACGAACTGCGCGCGATCGTCGGGCATCCGAACGCCTTCGTCGCCGAGAAGGTGCACGATCGTCTGCTGCCCATCGAGCAGGTGTGGCTCTCACACTCGCCGCTCGGTTTCGTCGCCACCACGGATGCCGACGGCCGGCTGGACGTGTCGCCCAAGGGTGACCCGCCGGGGTTCGTGCACGTCATCGACGAGCGGACCATCGCGATCCCCGAACGCCCCGGCAACAAGCGCGTCGACGGCTACCTCAACGTGCTGCAACGTCCCCGCGTCGGCACCCTGTTCGTCATCCCCGGCCGCGGCGACACCCTGCGGATCAACGGCAGCGCCCGCGTCATGGCCGACGCCGACTACTTCGACGCGATGGTCGTGCAGGGCAAGCGCCCGATCCTCGCGCTGGAGATCGCGATCGAGGAGGTTTTCTTCCACTGTGCGAAAGCCTTCCTGCGCTCCGACGCGTGGAACCCCGAAGCGTGGAACCCGACGGCGGTGCCCAGCGTGGCGCAATTGGTCAAGTTGATGGACGCCGACGCCGACATCGACGAGCTCCGCCGCCACCTCGACGAGGACAACATGCGCAAGATCCTCTACTGATCCTTACGAACCTCTGACGGGCTGCGGCACTTTCCCGCAGCTCACGGGGCGCGAGCGCGCGGTTCTGCACGCCCCGGCACGGAGTGTCGGCGTGCAGACACGCGCGCTCGCGGAGAATCGGGGGATGCGTAAAGAGGCGGGTGCAGTTGGCGTCGCCGTCGTGCTCGTCGTCGCGGCGTTCGTCGTCCCGCATCTTCACCTGGAGACGGTCACGCCGTTGCTCAACGCGACGCCGGAACGCTTCCGCGACTTCGCCGCGACGTCGCCGATCTTCGGTTGGTGGAACACCCACGTCGGCCCCGGCACCATTCCCGCCGTCGCGATCGCCCTCGCCGCCGTCCTGTGGGGGCCCACCGTGGCGCAGCGGCTGCCGTGGCGGTGGCTGCCGTGGACGGCCTGGGCGGTGTCGTGCGCGTGGGCGTTCAGCCTCGCGATGATCGACGGCTGGGAGCGCGGCTTCGCCGGGCGCCTGACCGCCAAACACGAGTACCTGCGCGAGGTGCCGACGGTCACCGACATCCCGGTCATGCTGCGCACCTTCGCCGACAGGATCCTCGACTTCCAGCCGGACTCCTGGATCACCCACGTGTCGGGGCATCCACCCGGTGCGCTGCTGACCTATGTGTGGCTCGACCGCATCGGCCTGGCAGGCGGCGCGTGGGCGGGACTGCTCTCGCTTCTCGCCGGCTCCAGCATCGCGGCCGCTGTCGTCGTCGCGGTGCGCGCGCTGGCCGACGAGGACACCGCGCGCAAGGCCGCGGTGTTCGCCGCCGTCGCGCCGACGGCGATCTGGATCGCCGTCTCGGCCGACGGGTACTTCGCGGGCGTGGCGGCCTGGGGTATCGCACTGCTGGCGCTGGCCGTCACCCGGACCATCCGCCTGCCGCTCGCCGCGGCGGCGGGCGCCGGCCTGCTGCTGGGCTGGGGCATCTTCCTCAACTACGGCCTCGGGCTGATGGCGCTGCCCGCCGTCGCGGTGTTGGTGAGCGCACCGTCGTGGCGCGCTGCGCTGCGTGTCCTGGTCCCGGCGGTGCTCACGGCAGTCGCGGTGGCCGCTGTCTTCTTCGCAGCCGGCTTCTGGTGGTACGACGGCTATCTGCTGGTGCAGGAGCGTTACTGGCAGGGCATCGCGCTGGAGCGACCGTTCCAGTACTGGGGCTGGGCGAATTTCGCCGCCACGGTGTGCGCGATCGGGCTGGGCAGCGTCGCCGGTCTCGGCAGGGCCTTCGACATCGCGGCGATCAAGCGACGGTCCGGGTTGCATCTGCTGGTGTTCGGAGCGCTGCTCGCGATCGTCTTCGCCGATCTGTCGCGGCTCAGCAAGGCCGAGACCGAGCGCATCTGGTTGCCGTTCACCGTATGGCTGGTCGCGGCGGCGGCGTTGCTGCCGTGGCGATCCCTGCGATGGTGGCTGGCGCTCAACGTGATCGGTGCCCTCGTGATCAACCACGTCATTCTGACCAACTGGTAGCCGCGGCGACGCTCAGGCGACGAGGCTCGCGACCACTCGGCCGCCGATGCGATGCACGTCGGCCAGCCCGAGACCGACGTCGGCGGCCAGCTCGGGCACCGAGTCGATACCGACGACCGCCCAGCGGAACCACGGGCCGATCGTCTTCGCCGATTCCAGCCTGACCCAGCCGACGTCGATACCCGTTGTCGACGGGTCGAATTCAGCCAGACATCGGCCGCCGCGGCGCAGCAGCTCGGCTGCCCGCTGCAGGATCCGGCGAGGGTCTCCACCCAGCCCGACGTTGCCGTCGGCCAGCAGCACCGTCTGCCAGCGCCCCATCGCAGGCAGCTCGGCGAACACGTCGCGGTGCAGTGCGGGCGCGCCGCTGTTGCGCGCCAATTCGACCGCGGTCGCGGACAGGTCGACCCCGAGGGCAGGAACTCCCCTGTTCACCAGGTGCGCCACCAATCGCCCCGGCCCGCAGCCCAGGTCGATCGTGGGGCCGTCGCACAAGTCGACCAGCGCCTCGTCGAACTCGGTGTCGGCGCCGCTTCCACCGAGCCAGCTGTTTACCGGCAGCCGGCTGACCCGGCCGTCGTCGCGACGCACCCAACATCGTTCGCCGTCCAGAGCACGGTCGTACAACTTCCCGAACATTCAGTCCTCCCCTGCTGAGACATTCGCGGTGACGTGCCAGAACCGGGACGTGCGCGCACAGGCCCGCCGAACGCCGTCGACGTCGTCGATGGTGTCCACGTCGGCCAACTCGTCGATGGAAGCGACTCGTAAGCCGTTGCCCTCCAGGGCTTTCCGAGTCAGCAACCCGGTTTCGGGGACTGACATGGGCACATCCCGCAGACATTCGGCATGAATGCCGTCTCGTACGCCGAGCACCCACCAGCCCCCGTCCGGCGCCATGCCCAACGCGGCGTCGTGGTCGGCGAGTGCTTCCGCGCACCGGCTCAGCCTGTCGGCGTCGACCTGGGGAGTGTCCATCCCGATCTGGACGATCGGCAGCCCACCGGTGGCGGCGGCCGCGTCGTGGTGCGCGTTCGCGAGCCTGTCGGCGAAGCCGTTGCCGCGCTGCGGCAGGACGGTGAAAGATCCCAGCCGGCAACGGATTTCGTCGCTCGATGAGGCCGCATCGAGGTCACCGGTCATCGCGACGACGCGGGCGGCGGCGGGCATGCGCGCCACCGCATCCAGAGTGTCCAGCAGCGCCGCCGCGGCAATTGCGGCAGCCTTCTCGTCACCCAGCGTCGCGGCCAGACGGGTCTTCGCCAGTCCCGGCACCGGAGCCTTCGCGACGACCAGCAGGCACACCTGCGTCACGAGATCGCCCGCCAGAAATCCCACGCCGCGATCGCGCTTCCGCGCACCGAGCCGCTGACCTTCGACGTCCCCCCGGTGCGGGGGCCGTAGTCCACATCGCGCTCGGTGACCGTCCAGCCTGCCTGCGCAGCCCGCACGAGCAATTCGAGCGGGTAGCCAGACCGCCGGTCCGCCACGCCCAGAGCCAGCAGCGCGTCGCGACGGGCCACCCGCATCGGTGCGATGTCATGAACCTGGAGTCCGTGCCGCTGTCGCAGTCGCCAGCACACCGCGGCCGTCCCGAGCCGGGCATGCCACGGCCACTTCAACCCGGGTGTCGGGCGGCGTCGCCCGATCGCCATGTCGGCGCCCGCCTCGACGTCGGCCACCATGGCGGGAAGCTCGCGAGGATCCAGCGACCCGTCGCCGTCGAGGACGGCCACGATCGGCGTCGTCGCAGCGACGACACCGGCGTGCACCGCCGCGCCGTACCCGGGTGTCTTCTCGGCGACGACCTGCGCACCGAAACGGCGCGCAACCTCGGCCGTACCGTCGGTGCTGTTGTTGTCGACCACGAGAGCGCTGTACCCCTGCGGTATTTCGGTAAGCACGCCGGGCAGCGAGGCTGCCTCGTCGAGGCAGGGCAAGACCACCGTGACGTCGGGCATAGGTCCACGCTAGGCGGGCTGTCCAGGCCAGATGCCGGGCAAGCCTGACGAAACCGTGACATCGGCGCTGGTAGTGGGTTCGAAAGGCTAACCTCGATGCAGTGACCAGAGTCCTCATCGCCGATGACGACGACGTCGTCCGCGACGTCGTCCGTCGCTACCTGGAGCGCGACGGGCTCGACGTGTCGACCGCCCACGACGGCACCGAGGCCCTGCGGCTTCTCCGTTCCCAGCGCATCGACGTGGCCGTCCTCGACGTGATGATGCCCGGCCCCGACGGTATGGCACTGTGCCGGAGCCTGCGCCAGGGCGGCGACTACTCGGTGCCGGTGATCCTGCTGACGGCACTGGGCGAGGAGGACGACCGCATCGCGGGACTGGAGGCGGGCGCCGACGACTACCTGACCAAACCGTTCAGCCCCAGAGAACTGGCGCTGCGCGTCAAATCGGTGCTGCGCCGGTCCCCGTCGGCCACCGGGGTGCTGCCGATGGACATCACCTCCGGGGATCTGACCGTCACGACGGCCTCGCGCTCGGTCACCGTCGGCGGCAAGCCGGTGAGCCTGACCAATCGGGAGTTCGACCTCCTGCTGTTCTTCCTCACCCACGCCGACACCGTCTTCACCCGGGAGGACCTGCTCAAGCAGGTGTGGCACTGGGATTTCGGCGATCTGTCGACGGTCACGGTGCACGTGAAACGGTTGCGCTCCAAGCTGGGCGACCGTCACCGCGTGCAGACCGTCTGGGGCCGCGGTTATCTGTGGTCGGCCGAGGGTTCACCAGCGGAGCACCCGGATGCCCGCGACTGACTTCTGGGAGATCATCGGCTGGGCGCTCGCATGCTCGATCCCCGTGGTGCTGGCGGGCGCCGCCGTAGTCCGGTTGGCCCGATCGTGGTCGCTGGCGGCGAGCATGGTGGCGCTGGTGCTGATCCCGGTACTGGCGACCCTGGCCGGGGTTCTCGGCGCGAGCGGATTCATGATCACCCAGACGTTCGAGAAAACCACCGTCGTGCTCGTGATCGTCTCCGTCGTCGCGATCCCGGCGGCGGTCATGCTGGGCCGCTATCAGGCGCGACGCACGGTGTGGGAGGCCGAGATCCGCGACTCCGAGCGCGCCGCCGAGCAGTCGCGGCGTCAGCTCGTCGCGTTCGTCAGCCACGATCTGCGCACCCCGCTGGCGGGCATCCGCGCTGTGTCGGAGGCGATCGCCGACGGCGTCGTCCCCGACGAGGAAGTGCGGGTACACGCCAAACACATTGAGCACGAGTCGATCCGGCTCTCCGAGATGGTCGACGACCTTTTCGAGATGTCGAAGATCAATGCGGGCGCGCTGACCCCGTCCTTCGACAAGGTGGCCCTCGACGAAGTCGTCGACGACGTGCTCGCCGCGCACCGGATCGCCGCCGAGCGCGCCGGGGTGCGGCTTGCGGCGAATCTGCCCGAGCAGCCGGTGCGGGTGGTCGGCAGCGACCGTGCGCTGGTACGGGTGCTGTCCAACCTCGTGGCCAACGCGATCGCCCACACGCCAACGGGCGGCAGCGTGGAGCTGGCACTCGGCGCGGACGAGAACAGTGCCTGGGCCCGCGTCGACGACACCGGTGTGGGTATCGACGAGGCGGATCTGCCGCGGGTGTTCGACGTCGCCTACCGCGGCTCCAACAGCCGCATCCCGCGCGCGGATTCGTCGCTGCCGAGCGGTTCGGGGCTCGGCCTGGCCATCGCCGCCGGGCTGGTGCAGGCCCACCGCGGAACGCTGTCGGCGCACAACCTGCCGACGGGCGCCCGCTTCGAGGTGCGGCTGCCGCTGGCCATCGACTAGCTGGCCATCCACTAGCCGGCCGCCGCGAAATATCATTCCGGGCTGCGGTTTGCCGTCAGACCACGACCAGGAATGATATTTCGCGAGGTGCCTCAGCCGGGCAGTGAGCTGCTGAGGCGCTCCGCGGCCGCCAGGTAGTCCTCGATGAACTCGCGCACGACCTCGCGGGCCGGCTTGACCTTGTTCATCAGCCCGACGCCCTGGCCGACGAAGTAGGTCGCCAACGCCTGCGCACCTTCGTGGCCCTGCGACGCGAGCACATCGATGCGACGGATCACCGGCTCGCACAGCATCGACTGCAGAGGAAGGCCCAGGGGCTGATGCCCGTCCCGCGACGGCGCCCACGCGTTCGTCCAGTCCGACACCAACTGGCGCGACGGCTTGCCCGTGCGGCCCGCCGAGCGCACGGTGTCGCGCGACGTCGCGGCCAGCATCTTGGCCACCGTGTGTGGCGCGGTCTCGGCCTCCTCGGTGGTCAGCCACACCGACCCGGTCCACGCCCCGGCCGCGCCCATCGCGACCATGCCCGCCATCTGCCTGCCCGTCACGATGCCGCCCGCCGCGAGCACCGGGGTCCGCGACCCCGTCTGTTCGATCGCTTCCAACACTTCGGGCACCACGACGAGCGTGCTGACCTCGCCGCAGTGCCCGCCGGCCTCGGTGCCCTGCGCGACGATCACGTCCACCCCGGCGGCCACCTGCTTGACGGCGTGCTCCTTCGCGCCGACCAGCGCCGCCACCGGAATACCGCGCTCTTTGCCGGCCTCGATCATGTAGTCCGGCGGCACGCCGAGCGCATTGGCGATGAGCTTGACCGGGTGCGTCAAGGCCACGTCAAGCAGTTCGCGGCCGGTGTTTCCCGACAGCGACGAGCCGCCGAGGCGGCGGTTGGGCTCGGGTTCGATGTCGTGGGCGCGCAGCAGGTCGTCGACGATGTCGCGGTACTCCTGCGGGATGCGGCCGGCCAGATCGGAGCTCGTGAGCTTCTCGCCCTTGCCTTCGAACTTGGCGGGCACGATCAGATCAACGCCATACGGTTTACCGCCGACGGCCTCGTCGATCCAGGCCAGCTCCTGGTCCAGCTGCGACGGCGAGTAGGCGGTCGCGCCGAGCACGCCGAACCCGCCGGCGTTGGTGACCGCGGCCACCACGTCACGGCAGTGGCTGAACGCGAAGAGGGGGAAGTCGATGCCAAACTGTTCACACAGCGCTGTGGACGTCATGGACAACAGTATGACTTGACGGGTGTCAAGAGGTCTTGGGAACCCCTCGCAGCGGCGCCGTCGCGAATTCTCGCAGCCCGTCGGCGGGATCGACCGCTGCCTTAAATCCGAGTAGCTCAGTCGCTTTGGCCGGATCCGCCACGATGTGGCGCACGTCGCCGCTGCGGTACTGCCCGGTGACCTGCGGCGTGACGTCCCCACGGGTCTCGCACAGCGACGAGGCCACGTCGAGGATCGACACCGGCCTGCCCGAACACACGTTGAACGCCGAGAACCCGTCCAGGCCCGCTTCGACCGACGCGACGTTGGCCGCGGCGATGTCGTCGACGTGGACGAAGTCACGCATCTGCCCGCCGTCTTCGAAAACTTTTGGCGCCTCGCCTAATTCGAGGGAGGAGCGGAAGATCGCGGCGACCCCGGAGTAGGGGGTGTCGCGGGGCATGCCCGGCCCGTAGACGTTGTGATAGCGCAGCGCGACGACCGAGCCTCCGGTCGATTCCGCCCAGGCCAGCGCGTAATGCTCCTGCGCGACCTTGCTGGCCGCGTACAGGCTGCGCGGCTTCAGCGGCGCGTCCTCGCCGACCAGTGCCCAGTCGACCGACTCCCCGCCAACGGGGCAGCGATGGTCGAACTGCCCGGAATCGAGATCTGCACGGGTGCGCGGCAAGGGTTCGACGTCGCCGTGTTCCGGGCACACGTAGCGGCCCTGGCCGTACACCACCATGGACGACGCGAGCACCAACCGTTGGCAGCCCGCCCTGAACATCTCCGCGAGCAGCACCGCCGTCCCGTAATCGTTGTGGGATCCATACGACGGCGCATCGGCCGCATTCACCCCCGCGCCGACCACCGCCGCCTGATGACACACCACGTCCACACCCGCAAGTGCTTCGGCGACCGCGGCGGCGTCACGCACGTCGACCCGCCGGACGTCGTCGGGCAGTGCCGCGTCGTCCCCGTGCGCGGCGGGCAGCATCACATCGACGGCAACCACGTCATGGCCCGCGTCGCGAAGCTGCGCTCTGATCCGCGTACCGATGAAACCGGCTGCGCCGGTGAGCAATATCCTCACGGCAGCTCGATCGGAAGGTTCATGCCCTCATGCGGAAGGCAGTGCGTGCACGTGCGCTCGACGGCGGTGTTCTCGATGGCTTCGTGGACGAGTTGCTTGAACGGCACCAGGTTTCGCTCGAACTCGGCGAAGACGTCCACCGCCTTGACGCCCTGCCCAGACTCCACGCCCGCGTCCACATCGGTCACTAAAGCGATTGCCGCATAACACATTTCGAGCTCACGCGCCAGCACCGACTCGGGATATCCTGTCATGTTGACCAACCGGAAACCCTGCGCGGCGAACCACTGGCTCTCCGCCCGCGTCGAGAACCTGGGTCCCTGGATGACCACCATCGCGCCGCCGTCCACGACACCGGGCAGTCCCGTCACCGACTCGCGCAGCGACGGGCAGTACGGGTCGGCGAAACCGACGTGGATCCCGCCGGTGTCGAAGTACGTGTCGGCGCGGCCGGTCGTGCGGTCGACCAGCTGATCGGGCACCACCATCGCGCCGGGACCCAGCTCCGGGTCCAGGCTGCCGACTGCGCACGGCCCGAAGATGCGTCGCACCCCGAGCGCGCGCAGGGCCCACATGTTGGCCCGGTACGGCACGGTGTGCGGCGAGAATTCATGGTCGACGCCGTGGCGCGGGAGGAAGGCGACCTCATGCTCGCCCACGGTGCCCACCGTGATCGCCGCGCTCGGCGGACCGTAGGGGGTGTCGACATTGACCGAACGCGCGTCAGGGCCGAAGAACGAGTAGAAACCGCTACCGCCGATGACGCCTAACAATCGAGAGCTCCGGTGCGCATCCCACCATTGTGCGCACCACACGACGCGCGACCCGTGACGGGCGTGTGACGTTCAGCCGACCCGGGGGTTCCCGCGGACGCTTCTACGGGCACGCTGGCGGGCGATCCTATGCGGACCCACACCCCACGACACCACATCTGCGTCGCCCTCTTCGTCGGACTCATCGGCGTAGCGACCGCCCTGGTGTTGCCGTTTGCGCCGGTCATCGCCGAGACCACCACGCTGACGTGGCCCGCTCCGGGCCGGCCCGCGACCTCGAGCACCGCCCTGATCGCGCCCGACCGGCCGAACACTCTCACCGCGTCGATTCCGTGCGCCGCGCTGCGGGCGGCCGCTGCCCAGCCGATTCCGACGACGGTGCTGGCAACCGGAGCCGACGGTGCCGGACTGGTGGTGACCGCGTCCACCGCCTCGGTGCGCATGCGCCTCGACGACCACGAGGAAGAGCTCGCGCTCCCGGCCGAGCCGGTGGACTGTCAGGTGAGGGTCGAATCGGTGGTCGGCGGGATGACGATCGTCGGCGCCGACGGCCGGACCACCCATCTCACCGGCGCGCGCGTCCCGCAGGTGTTCGGGTTCCACACCGATCTCCCGGCGGCTGCGGCCTCGGGACTGTCGGTCGCCGTCACCGTCGGCGGGCCGTTCGCGACGACGCCGACCGTGCTCAAGGGTGTCCTGATCGCCGTGCAGCTGATCGCGGCCACCGCGGCGCTGATCCTGTTGCACCGGGGTCGCGGCCCGCCCGCCTTGAGGCGGTGGCGATGGCGCGGCGTGTGGTGGATCGACGTCGCCGTCGCGGGGACGCTCGTCGGATGGGCGGTCATCGGGCCGCTGGCGGTCGACGACGGCTGGGCGACCACCATCGCGCGCAACTTCGCCGCGACGGGAAACCCGGGCAACTACTACCGGTGGTGGGATGCCGCCGAGGTGCCGTTCGCGTTCAGTCAGCAGTTGCTCGCGCCGCTGACCGAGATCAGCATCGCGCCGCTCTGGTTGCGCCTGCCCGGCACGGTGGCGGCGCTGGCGACGTGGTTCGTCGTCAGTCGCGGCGTGCTCGGGGCGGCGCTGCCTGCTCTGTCGGCGACGGTGCGGGTGCGCGCGTTGGCCGCGCTCTGCCTGCTGGCCGCGTGGTTGCCGTTCAACCTCGGGACGCGGCCGGAGTCCTATGTCGCGCTCGGCGTCGCGGCCACCTTGGCGCTGGCCTGGCGCGCCCGTGACCCCGCCGATCTGGGCGTGCTGGCCCTCGTCGCCGCCCTGACCATCCCGATCAGCCCGACCGGTCTTCTTGTGGCCGCACCGGTGGTGGTCTTCGCCCCCCGGCTTGCCGCGGCCGCGCGGGCCACGACGGCACACCGGGTGGCGACCGCCGCTCTGGTGAGTTGTATCGGCGCCGTCGCACTGACGGTGATCTTCGGTGACCAGACCTGGGATGCCCTCGTCACGGCCACCGACTGGCATACCGCATTCGGGCCCGCGCTGCCGTGGTACGAGGAACCCAGCCGCTACGAGCATCTGCTTCAGCCCGATCAGCAGGGCAGCTTCGCCAAGCGCCTGCCCGTCCTGCTCACCGCGGCGCTGTTGCCCGTCGTGGCTGCGCTGGCGGTGCGACGTGGGGACCGCGACGCGGTGGGGACGGCGGCCGCCCGGATGGGCTGCGTCGTCATCGTGGCACTACTGCTGCTCGCGGTCGCGCCGTCGAAGTGGTCGTATCACCTCGGCGCGCTCGCAGGCGTGTTCGCGTCGTTCCTGACCGTGGCGATCGTGCTGCTCGTCCGGCGGGCGCGCGGTCCGGATGGCCACGTCGCGGTCGTGGGCGTGGCGGGCTCGGCACTGCTTGCCGCTGCTGCCGCACTCGCGTTCGTCGGCCCCAACGCCTGGTGGCTGCCCGCCATGTACGACCTGCCGTGGGCGACCGACTCGGTGCGGCCTGCGGGGGTGCCGCTCGACAGCCCGCTGCTGTGGGCGGTTGCGGTCGCGGCCGGCGGTGTCACCGTGGCCCTCATCGGACGGACCGCGGGCGCGGGCCGCCTGTCGCTCCTCGCGCCCGCGGTGCTGACGCTGGTCGCATTGGGCACGTCGCTGATCGTCCTGGTGGGCACGTTCGCGACGGCACCGGTGCGCCGCGGCACAGGCTCGCTGGCGATGATCAACGTGGACCGGCTCACGGGCACCCGCGTGTGCGGGCTCGCCGACGACATCGAACTTCTGCCCGACGGTCCCGTGCTGACGCCGGCCGAACAGGGCGGGCAGTCCTCCGGTTTCAGCGCGCTGGCCGGTTTCTTCCCCGGGGCGCCGCCGCCGGATCCGCCGGGCGCCGGCACGTCCGCCTTCCTGTGGGGAAGCCGAACGACCGGTGCGCAGGCCACCGGCGAGATCACCACGCAGTGGTTCGACCTGCCCGCGTTGAAGCCCGATGACGGTGTCGCACTGTCGGTTTCAGGCCGAACGTCGGGGGCGAACTCGCTGACATTGGAGTTCGGAACTGCTGCCGGCACAACCGTCGAGGTGCTGGGCGCGAGCACCCCGGTCGACCGACCCGCCGCCGACGAGGACCCGTCGCACCCGTTGTGGCGGTCACTGGGTGTCGACGCCGCCGACGTGCCTGCGGGCGCGAACAGGGTTCGTGTGCGCGCCGTCGACGGCCGCACCGACGGCGCGGGCTGGCTGGCGTTCACGGGGCCGAGGCTGCGCCATGTGGTGCCTCTCAACGACTTCCTGGCCGACAACGGGCCGGTGCTCGTCAGCTGGCCGCAGTCGTTTCTGTTCCCGTGTATCCGCGACATCCCCACGGTGTCCGGTGGCGTGGCCGAAACGCCGCGCGTCGTGATCGAATCGCCGCGGCCCTGGCTGACCGAGGACCGCGACGCCGAGATCGGCGGGACCTTCGCCGGGTTGGTGGCGTTCGAACCGCTGAACGAGATTCCGAGCAGAATGGTGGGCCACCCGGAGCTCGATTGGGGCTCGGTCAGGATCCCCGGCGACACCGCATCGCCAGATGCGTACGCGCGCAACACCACCCGCATCGAGGTGTCGGGCGTCGGAGCGCTACGGGGCCTGCGCCCCGACGGCTAGTCCTCGTCGGGATCCCCGGCGGCACGCCGGGCGCCGTCGCGGATCTCGAACACGTCGGTGGCGAACCCGCCGATCGCGTTCGCGACGTCCTTGACGGCGCCGGTGATGATCGAGGTGATCTCACCGACCGTCGACGCGCCCGCGCCGACGATCTCCTGCACCGCGTCCTTGCCGATCTCGGCCTTGCTGAGCCGGTCATCCATGCGCTCAGTCTGCCACGGCCGGCACCTGCAAGACTGGCGGTCGTGGCCACTTTCGCCCAATGGGTCGAGGGGGCGCGTCCCCGCACGCTGCCCAACGCCGTTGCACCCGTCATCGCAGGGACGGGCGCCGCGGCGTGGCTCGACGCCGCGTCGTGGTGGCGGGCGCTGCTCGCGCTGCTGGTCGCCGTCGGCTTCATCGTCGGCGTGAACTACGCCAACGACTACTCCGACGGGATCCGCGGCACCGACGACGTGCGCTCGGGGCCGTTGCGGTTGGTCGGCTCCAAGGTGGCGGCGCCGAAATCCGTGCTGACCGCGGCGGTGATCGCGCTGGCCGTCGGAGCCGTCGCCGGGCTGGCGCTCGCGTGGTTCTCCTCCCCGTGGTTGATCGCCGTGGGCGCGGCGTGCATCGCCGGGGCGTGGCTCTACACGGGCGGCTCCAAGCCCTACGGGTACCTGGGGCTCGGTGAAGTTGCGGTGTTCGTGTTCTTCGGCCTGGTTGCGGTGCTCGGCA
Source organism: Mycobacterium bulgaricum (assembly GCF_041287165.2). Taxonomy (NCBI): domain Bacteria; kingdom Bacillati; phylum Actinomycetota; class Actinomycetes; order Mycobacteriales; family Mycobacteriaceae; genus Mycobacterium; species Mycobacterium bulgaricum. The sequence goes on from NZ_JBGGKV020000002.1 coordinate 741,728, forward strand.
CGCAATACACGCAGGCGCTGCGGGTCAACTGGGTGGGGTTGACGTTGGCGGTCGCGACGGGCTGCCTGTCGTCGGCGGTGCTGGTGGCCAACAACCTGCGCGACATCCCGACCGACAAGGTGTCGGGGAAGATCACCCTGGCGGTGCGACTCGGCGACGCGAAGACGCGGGTGCTGTTCCAGGTGCTGCTGGTCGTGGCGTTCGCGCTGACGCTGGTGCTGATGCTCGCGACTCCGTGGTGCGCTGTGGGCCTGGTGGCGCTGCCGCTGGCGGTGCGCGCCGCCAAACCCGTCCGCGGCGGACTGGGGGGCCGGGACCTGATCCCGGTGCTCAAGCACACCGGATTGGCCATGCTGGTGTGGGCGATCGCGGTATCGGCGGCCCTGACCTTCGGCTAAACCTCGTCCACGCTGGCCAGCGTGATCAGCGTGCTCGACGACCCCTGCGTCGGTTTGCACGCCGGACTCCGGTGGTACACGCCCGGGGATGACTGCTGCGCCGATGCCCCGACAGTCCGACGACGCCCGCGCGGCACAGCGGGTGGTCGCGGCGCTCGCCGACGCGTTCTCGGCCAAGGTCGTAGGGCAGGAGCATCTGCGCGAGACGCTGCTGATCGGCCTGCTGACAGGTGGCCACATCCTGCTCGAGAGCGTGCCCGGGCTCGCGAAGACGACGGCGGCCCGCGTGATCGCAGAATCCATCGACGGGCAGTTCCGACGCATCCAATGCACCCCCGATCTGCTCCCCAGCGACATCATCGGCACGCAGATCTACGACGCGACGACCTCGTCCTTCGTCACCCAGCTCGGTCCCGTACACGCCAACGTGGTGCTGCTCGACGAGATCAACCGCTCCAGCGCCAAGACGCAGAGCGCGATGCTGGAGGCGATGGAGGAACGGCAGACCACCATCGCAGGCACGGAATATCCGATCCCTGAACCGTTCCTGGTCATCGCGACGCAGAATCCGGTCGACCAGGAGGGCACCTACGCGCTGTCGGAAGCCCAGACCGACCGGTTCCTGCTCAAGGAGGTCGTGCGCTATCCGACGCCGGAGCAGGAGGTCGAGGTGATGTCACGCCTCGACGCGGGTCTTTTCGAGAAGCACCATCACAGCAGGCCGGTCGCGACCCTCGACGACATTCGGGTTCTGCAGAGATTCGCGCGCGACGTCTACATGAGCCGCGACCTGATGCTCTACGCCAGTCGCCTGGTCGGGGTGACCCGCGATCCGGGCAACCACCTGCCCAGCCAGCTCGCCAGACTCATCGAGTACGGCGCCAGCCCACGCGCCACCATCGCGCTGTGTACGTCAGCGCGCGCACTGGCGGTCCTCAACGGACGGGACCATGTGATCCCCCAGGACATCGCCGATCTCGCGCATCGCGTACTGCAGCACAGGCTGATCCTCGGGTTCGAGGCGGCCAGTGCGGGCGTCACTCCGACCCGGGTGATCGACGCCGTGCTGCAGGCGGTTCGGGTTCCCTGAGCGGCGGCGTAGATTGGGCAAGCATCTCAACAGGGCCAGAACGTTTTTCGGCACCGATACCCGCGGCATGCTCGAAGGGGGCCGGCACGCGCTGTTGCACACCCGCAGCATGGAGTTCGACGAACTGCGGCCCTACGTTCCCGGTGACGACGTACGCGACATCGACTGGAAGGCCTCCGCCCGCTCGGCGAGCGTGCTGATCAAGCGGTTCGTCTCCGAAAAGCACCACAAGGTGCTGCTGGTCGCCGACGCCGGGCGCAACATGGTGGCGCTCGCACCCGATGGTGAACGCAAATGCGAAGTGGCTCTTCATGTTCTGGGCACGATCGGGCTGATCACGCTGGGCCGATCCGATGAGATCGGGATGGTCTACGGCGACGCCCGCGGCAGCCTGCGGGTTCGCCAGAGCCGCGGGGAGAACCACATCGAGAGCATGCTGACCAGCTACCAGAGCCACGCCGGCCAGCACGGACCGAGTGACATCGTCGCCCAGTTGACTTATGTGGCAACGCATTACCGACATTCGATGATGATCGTCGTGGTGTCCGACGAGCCGGAGCCCGGCGACAGGCTCGACGACGCGCTGAGGCGGCTGGCGTCGCGGCATGACGTGATGTGGGCGATGGTCGCGGACATGCCCGCGGCCGGCGTGAAGGACGGCGGCTACGACGTCGCCACCGGCAAGCCGGTGCTCGGCCCTGCCGCGATGGACCCCCGCGTCATCGCCGCCTATGAGCGGGCCCAGGAGCGTCGCGGCAGGCTGCTCACCGAGATCCTGACATCGCATGCCGTGCCCCACACGGTCGTATCGGGGTCGGGCCAGATCCGCCGGGCCGTCGGCGACATGACCAGGGTGTGGTCCCGTGCCGGATGATCTGCTCGAGTTCGTCAGCGGTCCGCCCGGCTACTCGCTGCTGTGGCTGTGGCTGGGGCTGGCGTTGCTCGTCCTCGTCATCGCTTGGTACGCGCTGGTTCTCGTCGTCACCATGCCGTCGCACCGGCTCCGTCGGATTCCCGGTGTCGAGGAAGCACACGCGCGGCTGCTCCGGTACCGGTTCGCGAAGACGGTCCGGTCGATCACGCAACGCCACCGCGACGGGGAATTGTCCGCGGAGCAGGCCAGCGCGGCGCTGAGTTGCACGCTGCGCAGCTTCCTCCACCAGGCCACCGGCACCCGCGCCCAGTACATGCAGTTACGCACCATCGCCGCAAGCGATCTCGCGCCTGCGGCGCCGATGCTGGAGGCTCTCGGCAGCGCGCAGTTCGACAGGGCCTCGTCGGCGGACGTCGGCCGCCTGGGCGATGAGACCGAAGAACTGATCCGCTCGTGGAGTTGACGTGGTGGCCCGTCGCGGCCGCCGGACTGGGCGCCGTGATCCTGGCGATCGCGCTGGCGGTGCTGGTGCCGATCAAGGGCAGGCAGGACCGCCAGCTGCCCCTGGCCAACACGGCCCGACTGACCCGGCTGCCCGAATACCGGGCAGTGGTGCGTCGACAGATGCGGGCCGCGGCCGTGGCCATCACGCTGCTGATCCTGCTGTGTGCGGCGACCGTTCTGGCCGGCGCCCGCCCCGTCGGAACATTCTCGGGCGCCGAGGCTTCTGCGCCCCGCGATGACATCATGCTGTGCGCCGCCGGACCCGCGGACGACCAAGCCACCAGAGACGTCCTCCGATACTTCGCGCGGCAGGCCACCACCTACGGATCCGAACGCATCGGACTGACGTCGCTGAACCGGCGGCTGCTTCCGTTGACGCGTGACTACCAGTTCGCCGCCGGTCGGCTGGGCGACTTCGCGCGCGACGCCCCGACAGCGCCCGCATTCATCGCCCCCGTCGAGTACGACGACTACTCCCCTACCGTGGCCGACGCACTCGCGTTGTGCCTGACCGGCTTTCCGGACTTTCAGACCACCAGCGACACCCGGCGATCGCTCATCTATGTGGGACCCGGCGCGCTGCGTCCTCCCGGCGACACCACACCGTCGCTCTACACCGACGCCCAGGTCATCGACATGGCCCGACGGGCCGGTGCGCAGATCAACGCCATCGCGACACCGGGACGCGACACCGCCTCGTTGAGTACTGCCGCCGACGCGACAGGGGGACGGTTCTTTCGATTCGACGCCGCCGACGTCGACGGCCACCTCGACGCGATCCGCGCTTCGGCACCGCCGGGACCCGAGGATCGTGCCGACGCGCGACAGGATGCTCCCGCGGCCGCCATCATCGCCGCGCTCGCGTTGTCAGCGCTGTTGGGTGTCTCACTGCTGGCGGTGCGGCGATGACGTTTGATCCCGTGCTGCCCCCGCTGGTGCTGGCGTTCGCGGCCGTCGCCCTGATCACGCTGCGCCTGCTGTCGCTTCGGCCTGCCGGGCGAACGGGCCGTCACGCGGTGCTGCGGTGGGCGCTGACCACTGCGGCGATGCTGCTGGTGCTTCTCGCCGCCGCACGCCCGGTGACGGGATCGGCGGCCGACACCGCGCCTGCGCAGGCGTCGCAGACCGGCGCCAATGTGTACTTCCTGGTCGACCGGTCCGCCGATTCGGCGATCACCGATTTCGGTGGCGCGTCCCGAATGTCGGGCATCCGGGACGACATCGAGGCGGTGATGGACGCGCACCCCAGCGCGAGGTTCGCCGTCATATCGTTCGCGGCGCGGCCCGCGATCGACTGGCCCCTCTCCGCGGACGCGTGGAGTCTGGTGCCCGTCGTCGAGGCGCTCAACCCGTACCCCGGTGTCGACAGCACCGAGGCCAATGCCGGAGCTGCCGCCAATGTGCTTCGCTACCAACTGATCTCGGCGGGGCAACAGTTTCCGCAGGCCGACAACCTGGTGTACTACCTCGGTTCGGGCGCCGGGCAGTCGACGGTGCCGCAGGGCATTTTCGACACTCCTGCTGTGGACGGTGGCGCCGTCTTCGGGTACGGCCCGGGCCCCGGCGAGAACACGTTGCGGTCCATCGCAGGCCAACTCGGACTCCCCTACATCCAGCGCACACCCGGCGAAGCCCTCCCCCGCGCCGACGGCACATCGAACCAGGCGGGCTCTGCCGATCCGGTAGCGGGGCAGGAGCGCACCGAACTCTATTGGGTCTTGATGATCCTGGCGTCGCTTCTGCTGCTGCCCGAGATCTACCTGACCGCGCGAGACCTCCGTCAAGCCAGAGCCACCCGTACGGAGGTCCTGCCGTGAGCCGAGTCCCCGCCCGGATACGAACGCGCCGACGGTTGCTCGCGCTGTCCGCGTTACCGACGATCGCAGCCGTCGTCCTCGGCGCAAAACTGATCTCGGTCGCCGTGGTGGGAGACTCGGCCCGGGAGAACTTCGCCGCGGGCGACATCGGCGCACTACGCGACGACGTGTCGATACTTCAGATGCTCAACATCGTGGAGCCCGCGAACGCGCAGTGGGCGGCAGGCGGGCTCGCCGTGCTCGAGGACCGGTTGGATGACGCACAGGCGCACTTCAAGGCGGCACTCGCGAACACCGATGCGGCACAGTCGTGTCCGGTGCGGGTGAATCTGCAACTCGTCACGGAGCGCCAAGGTGACATCGATGCATGGGAGGCCAGGCTGGACGAGGCCCGGCAGACCTACGAAACATCGCTGACCGTCATCGCCGAGGCCCCGTCCGGCTGTTTCGCGGGTAACTCGGACCCCGATCCGCGACGACAGGCCGTCCGTCAGGACGCCGAGGCGCGCGTCCGCGCCAAGATCGCCGGTCTGGGGACGGTGGCACCCCTCGCACCACCGTCCCCGCCGCCACCGGCGGCACCTGAGGCGCCTGCCCCGCCACCCGCCGCCGCGGTCGACCCCGACGCGCCCCAGGATCCCCGTCGCCTCGATATCGGCGGCGATCCGCTGGAGGTGCTGCGCCAGGTGCTGCGGGACGCGGCAGGATGACGTCCTGCCGCTAGGCGCGCGCGGTGCTGGTCCAGTATTCGGCGATCCTGCCGTTGGAAATGCGCAGTAGATCGTTGCCGGTGAACCGCGCAGGCCCATCCCTGCCCGACCCTGTGGCGATCCAACGAGCAGCAACCATGTCGCCGTCGACGATGGGTCCCACGTCGACGACGAATACCAACTCCTTGAGCGTGGTGCGGGTGCGGTCGACGGCGGTCTGCAGTTCGTCCGGCCCGCGGACGTCGTGCGTCGGCCAATGCCCAACGAAATCGGGCGTCACCAGCTGCGGCGCAATGCGATGGCCTGCCCACAGTTCGTCGATCCAGCGCTTGTAGAGGCGCTGGCCGATCATGCGTCTGGGGCTACTGATACCTATGGGGCTCGTCATGCCTCTGGGACGGGTCATGACCTGCGGCTTAGTCATGCATTTCGGTTTACCCACCACGAAACGCAGCTAAGCCGCCACTTTACGAATTCGTCATGCGGCGTCAGGTGCCCGCCGTGCCGCCGTCGGCGTCGCGATTCGCCGTCCCCGTACCGTCTCCGGCGCCACCTCCGCGCAGCCGCGCCTGGAGCTGCTCACGGTCACGGCGTCGCCGCGCGTCCATCGCCGCGATGCTCGCGGTCGCGCGCCGGCGCAGCGGACTGAACACCCAGATGCCCAGCGGAAGGGCGATCACGATGGCGAAGAGCAAAGCCACGACGACCGGAAACTCGCGAATCCCGATCAGGTGTCCGACCCCCAGAATCGCTGCCGTCACCACCGCCACGAGCAGCAGCCGTGCCACCACATAGGCCAGCACGTCGAGATAGGGCCGGGATGCGGGCCGCGGGTCTTCGGACACGAATCTGAGCCTACCGATGACGCGTATATTGACAGGAAGGAGGTTTTGAGTGGCTTATCTGCTCCTGATTCTTGTCTTGGCCGCAGTGGTCTACACCGTTTGGCGACTGGCCCGGATGAACGCGAAACGACCGCGCACCCGGACCATCGGACCCGACGACGATCCGGATTTCCTGCGCCGGATCAATCCGCGCGACGACCAGCCGAGGTCCTGACGAGGCGTGACTGCGTAAGACCCGACCGTTAACCCGCCGGGTCGGCAGAACGGCTTGCCCCTGGGAACCCGTCCGCGACAACAGCAGCCAACTCCAACAACGACTCTCGGGTCTCTGCGCGCAGGCGGTCGAGGCTGATCTCGGCGCCTTCCTCGAGGTGAGGGTCGAACGGAACCTGACACACCGCGCGGCAGCGCCGCGCGAAATGGTCGGTCACCTTTGTGAGATCGACCTTCGCAGTGCCCTTTCCGGAGCCTTTGACGCCTCGCTTACCTGCGGGCCGCACGCCGTTGATCACGGCGATGGAGTTGCGGACCAGATCCTGGTGGCCGTGGGCATCGAGCCAGTCCAACGTGGCCGACGCGCTGCGCGCTCCGTCCACCGACCCCGAACTGATCACCACGAGAACGTCGGCCTTGTCGATGACAGCCGACATCGCCGAGTGCAGCATGCCGGTGCCGCAGTCGGTGAGCACCACACTGTAGAAGCGCTCGAGCACCTCCACGGCCCGCGCGTAGTCCTCGGCCGAGAACGCCTCCGACACCGCGGGATCACTTTCCGACGCCAGCACCTCCAGGCGGCTGGGCCCCTGCGAGGTGTAGTGGCGGACATCGCTGTAGGCCGAGATCCCCTCGGCGTCACGGAGCAGATGGCGCACTGTCGCCGCGGTCTCCAACGGCACTTTCTGGCTCAGCGTGCCGCGGTCGGGATTGGCGTCGACGGCGATCACGCGATCGCCGCGATGTGCCGCGAACGTCGCACCAAGGGTGGCCGTGATGGTCGTTTTCCCCACCCCGCCCTTCTGCGACAGCATCGCGATCCGGTAGGCGCTCCTGAGCGGGCGCTGAACACGGGTGACGAGACCGTTGTGGCGGACTACCCTGGGGCTCTCCCCCAGGTTGATCAGCCGGCCCGAACCGCGGTAGACCCACTTGCGCCACCCCGCCGAGGGTGACGCGGGGGTGGTGCGCAGCAGGGCGACCGCCGACGGGTCGAGGTAGGGAACGAGTTCCTTGCTCGGCGGCGGAGCGACCGTGACGATCGGTGGAGCGCCTTCGGGGGGAGTCGGCGCCGTCCACTCGGCAGGGATGGGCGCCATGGGGTCAGAGAACCGTTGCTGTGCCCGAAACCCGCCCGGCACGTCAGACAACCGTCACGTCCCTTCGTACGGTCAGCCGACGCCCGCATACGAGTGCAGGCCCACGGTCACCAGGTTGATGAAGAACAGGTTGAAGACCATTGCGACGAACCCGGCGATGTTGATCCACGCCGCCTTCTTGTCCCGCCATCCCGCGGTCGAGCGGGCGTGCAGGTAGGCCGCGTAGATGACCCACGCGATGAACGACACCGTCTCCTTGGGATCCCAGCCCCAGTAGCGACCCCACGCCTCCTCGGCCCAGATGGCGCCGAAGATGACCCCGAAGCCGAACACCGGGAACGCGAAGATGGTTGTGCGATAGGCGATCCTGTCGAGCGTCTGGGCGTCGGGCAGCTTGCCCACGATGCGCCCGATCCCGTCGGTGCGGTCCGCGTTGCCGAGCTTCGACATCTTCACCAGGAACAGGATGCTGGCCACGCCGGCCACCAGGAATACCCCCGAGCCCAGGCTGACGACCGACACGTGGATCGGCAGCCAGTAGGACTGCAACGCGGGCATCACCGGCGCGGCATGCGAGTAGAGCCACTTGCCCGACACCGTCAGCAGGATCAGCACGGGGACGAGGACGAACACCCACAACGAGCGGTACTGGGCTTTGCGCAGCACCCACGCCGCCGCGACCAGACCGCAGAACGACGTGAGGTTGATGAACTCGTACATGTTGCCCCACGGGACCCGCGAGGTGGACAGCCCGCGCAGCACGATGCAGGCCAGCAGCAGACCTATCCCGACGTAGGTGAGCGCCATGCCCGCCGAGCCGAGGCGCTCGTCCAACGGGCGGCGCGGGGTGTCGGCGACGATGCCGGGCCCGGCACTGTCACCGGTCACCCGGCCCGCGTTGACCAGCTCGCGGTTCTCGACCTTGCGGCTGCGGTTGTAGGCGAGCTCGACGGCGAACAGCAACAGTGCCGCGAGCAGCACCAGCACGGACGACGTGAACGCCCAGTCGGAGTAGCGGGCCAGCCCGATGTCGATGGTCGTGCTCATGAAAGATCCGCTTTCTTCTCTCGCTCCGCCGGTGCGGCCTGCTCGATCCCGGTGAGAATCCGCGACGTCAACCGCTCGAACTCGTCACCCCACCCCGAGTTGTCGGTGCGGGCCAGGCCGCCCAGCTCGACGTTCACCGTACCCGCAGGTCCCGGAGAGAGCCGCACCCAGACGCGTCGGCGCCGAACGATCAGCGACACCAGAAGCCCGCCCATCATCGTCATCGAGAAGACCAGCACCCAGATCTGCGCGGGGTCGTGGGAGACCTGGAGGTTGACGAACGGAACCGCGCCGTCGAAGCGCACGACGGTGCCGTCCTCAAGGCGGGTGTCCTGGCCGGCATCGAGGTTGACCCGCGCCATCTTCGTCAGGCGGCCCTGACCGATCATCCGTTCGTCCAGGGAGAACACCGACTGCGGCCGGCCGGTGTCCAGACCGGTGTCACCCTTGTAGATGTCGACGGCGACAGCGGGGTCCTGCATCTCGGGGAAGCTGGACGACAGCAGCGTGCCGTGAAGGGATGCCGTGGGTGCGAACAGCCCCTGGATCGCGATCTGGTTCTTGCGACGCTCCCGTTCGTCGGCGTACGTGCCACCGGGCGGGTCGAAGCGCATCGCGCCCGACGACAGGAAGGTGACCTGATCCTCGGGGCGCCACTGCAGGGTCTGTGTGCGGGTCTGCCCATCGGGGAAGGTCACGGTGAAGGTCGGGGCGTAGCCGTGACCCTGGAGGTAGACGCGGTCACCCCCGACGCGCAGCGGCTCGTTGACCTTGAGCAGGTACGGATTCCAGGTGCCGGAGGTCAGGTCGTCACCGGCCTGGTAGTCGATGTCGGCCTGGAAACCCACCGCCTGACCGTTCTCCATATAGGTGGCCTTGAAGTTGTTGACCCGGATGCACATCGGATACAGCGAGGTGCCGTCGACGGTGTTGCCCGCCCGGAACGAGTCGAACGCCGCGGGCGAGGCGCTGCAGAAACCCGGACCGCCGTCGGCGATCACGATGACGTTGCCCTCGTAGCTGAACAGCTTGCCCGCGGCGATCGCGACGAGCAGGCCGAGCAGCGAGAAGTGGAAGACGATGTTGCCGAACTCCCGCAGGTAGCCCTTCTCCGCCGAAATCTCCGTGATCCCGTCCATCTGGCGGGCGGTGCGACGCCAGCCGCGAAGGTGGTCCTCGACGGCCGCCGCCATCGGGGCGACGTCGTGGCCGCGAACCTCGGCCTCATGGTGCTTGGGCAGCCGGCTCAGATTCCGCGGCGCGGCAACAGGCGTCGCGCGCAGGCTGCGGAAGTGCTCGAAGAATCGTGGTGTCAGACAACCCACCAGCGAGATGAACAGCAGCACGTAGATCGCGGTGAACCAGACACTGGAGAACACGTCGAACGCCTGCAGCCTGTCCAACCACGGACCTAGAGTCGGGTATTCGGCGATGTATTCGGCGACGTTGGACTCGTTGAGGCTGCGCTGCGGCAGCAGTGCGCCGGGGATGGCGGCCAGCGCGAGCAGGAACAGCAGCACCAGCGCGGTGCCCATCGACGTCAGGGTGCGCCAGGTGTTGCGAACGAGCGCGATGAGCCGCATCAGATCGGCAGCCTCACGTCGCTGACGAACGCATCACGCACCCAGGAGACGAAGTCGTTCCACAGCCCCGTCACCAGCGCGGCGCCGACGAGGATCATCAGGACGCCGCCGACGATCTGAATGGTGCGGGTGTTGCGGCGCAGCCAGCCCAGCCCCGCGACAGCGCGCGCCGAGCCGAAAGCCAGCAGTACGAACGGCATTCCCAGACCGAGGCAGTACGCGATGACCAGCACCACGCCGCGCAGGACGTTGCTGCCCTCGGTGGCCGAGGCCACCGCGATCACCCCCGTGAGCGTCGGGCCCAGGCACGGCGTCCAGCCCAGCGCGAACACCGCACCCAGCAGCGGGGCGCCGCCGAGGGTGGACAGCCGGCGCGGCGTGAAGCGCGTGTCGCGCTGCAGCACCGGCACCAGCCCGATGAACACCAGACCCATCAGGATCGTGACGACACCGCCGATACGTTGCAGCAGAAGCTGATTGGTGATCAGTGCGGTCGTCATGCCTAGCACCGCGACGGTCCCGAGCACGAACACGACGGTGAAGCCGGCGACGAAAAGCCCCGCCGCACCGGCGACACGAAGCCGCGCACCCTTGACGGCAACGGTCGCTCCCGGAAGGTCCTCGACACCGACGACCGCGGCCAGGTACGACAGGTATCCGGGCACCAGCGGCACCACGCACGGCGACGCGAACGACACCAGACCCGCCAGCGCGGCCAGCCCCATCGCCAGCAGCAGCGGCCCCGTGGCGGTCAACTGGTCGATCTGGTCGAGGTTCATCGTTCGGAGGCCAGTCGCTCGACGACGGGTTGCAGATCCTGCGCGAGCAGTTCGCGAAGGAACACCGCCGCCACCCGGTGCTCGCGGTCGAGCACCACCGTCGACGGGATCACCGTCGTCGGATAGCGCCCACCGAACGCGATCATCGTGCGCATCGGTGGGTCGTAGATCGACGGGAACGTGACCCCCCGATCGATGATGAAGTCTCGCGGCGCGTCGATGTTGTTGTCCCGCACGTCGATTCCGAGGAAAGCCACGCCCTTGTCACGGGTGGCTTCGTACACCTGCTGTAGCTGGGTGATCTCGGTGCGGCACGGTGCGCACCACTGCCCCCACACGTTGATGACGACGACCTTGCCGTCGAAATCGTCGAGAGAGATCGTCGTGTCGGTGTCCATCAGGTCTGGACCCGACAGCGGTCCCGGTGTGCCGCGGTCCTGCGGAGGGTCGTAGAAGATGTCGGTCTGGCCGCCGGGTGCGACGAACTCGAATGTGCCGCCTTGCGCGACAGCGTCACTGCCGGTGGAACATCCGGCAACGAGCGCCACAGCCGCGCACGCTGCGACCAGCGTGCGCGCCATGGCCACCACCTGCATCACTGCCCGGCCAGCTCCGAGTATCCCCAGCCGACATAGGAGTCCCCGTGAAAGTAGAACGACGTCACCGACGCGAGATTGCACATGCGCCGCGTCGGAAAGTGGTGCAGTTGCTTGTCGGTCATCGCGCGCCGCAGCGTCTCCACGGGCAGCTGATGGCTCACACAGATCGCTTCGTGTCCGTCGGCGGCCGCACGGGCGCGGTACACCGCCCGCTTCATCCTGGCCGCGATGTGGGTATACGGCTCACCCCACGACGGTGTGCGGGGGTTGCGCAGATGCCACCAGTTGCGCGGGTCGCGCAGCGCACCGTCACCCGGGGACACCTTCTGTCCCTGGAAGATGTTCTCCGACTCGATGAGTTCGTCGTCGGTGTTCACGACGAGACCCTTGCGGGCCGCGATCGGGGCGGCGGTCTCCTGGGCGCGCTCCAGCGGTGACGCGACGACATGGGTGATGTCGCGCAACGCAAGCCAGTCGGCGACGGCCCTGGCCTGGGCCTGACCGCGTTCGGACAGGTGGTAGTCGGGCAGCCGACCGTAGAGGATCTTTTCGGGGTTGTGCACCTCGCCGTGCCGCATGACGTGCACGATCGTGTTCGTCATGCGGTGGCCTGCGCGGCAGCCTTCGCCGCAGCTGGAAGTGCGGCGGCGATCCGGTCGAACGCATCATCATCCAGAGCTGTTGACACGAACCAGGTTTCGTAGGCGCTCGGCGGCGGATAGATGCCCGCGTCGAGCAGACCGTGGAAGAACGCGGGGAATCGCCATGTCTCGGTTGCCTTCGCCGAGGCGAAATCGGTGACCGGGTCGGCGCCGAAGAAGACGCTGAACATGTTGCCTGCGCGCGGGATCTGATGCGCCACACCGGCTTCGGTCAGCGCATCGCCGATGAGCCCGACCAGCCGGTCGGCATTGGCATCGAGCGTCGCGTAGGCGTCGTCGTCGGCGGCGCGCAGGGTGGCCAGGCCCGCGGCCATCGCGACAGGGTTTCCGGACAGCGTGCCGGCTTGGTACACCGGTCCGAGCGGTGCGAGCCGCCCCATCACCTCGGCCCTGCCACCGAACGCCGCGGCGGGCAGCCCGCCGCTCATGACCTTGCCGAACGTGAACAGGTCGGCATCGACGGGATCCACCCCGTACCAGCCGGCGCGGCTGACGCGAAAGCCCGTCATCACCTCGTCGACGATCAGCAGTGCGCCGTGGGCGGAGGTGATGCGCCGCAGCTCGGCGTTGAAGCCCGGCAGCGGCGGCACGGTACCCATGTTGCCGGGGCTGGCCTCGGTGATGACGCAGGCGATCTGGTCGCCGAACTGTCCGAAGGTGTCTTCGAGGGCGGCGACATCGTTGTACGGCAACACGATGGTGTCGGCGGCGGCCGCGCCGGTCACGCCGGGCGAGGACGGCAGGCCGAGGGTGGCGACGCCAGAGCCGGCGTCGGCGAGCAGGGCATCGCTGTGGCCGTGATAGCAGCCGGAGAACTTCACGATCTTCGCGCGACCGGTGAAGCCGCGGGCCAGCCGGATCGCGCTCATCGTGGCCTCGGTGCCGGAATTGACCAGGCGGACCCGCTCGACGGGTGCGACGCGATCGATGATCTCGCGGGCCAACTCCGACTCCGTCGGCGTCGGCGCACCGAACGACAGTCCGTCGGCGGCCACCCGCTGCACCGCTTCGACGACGGCCGGGTGCGCGTGCCCGAGGATCATCGGACCCCACGAACACACGAGGTCGACGTAGCGATTGCCGTCGGCGTCGGTGAGCCAGTAGCCCTTGGCCGAGGTGATGAACCGCGGCGTCCCGCCCACGGAGTTGAAGGCCCGGACCGGAGAGTTGACCCCGCCGGGGATGACGGAGGACGCGTCGGCGAACAGCTTCGCGGACAGGTCGGTACTGCTCATGCGACCAGTCTCCCAGCTGGGTCAAAAGCGTCAACTACAGGGTGTAGTGGAACGCCGGTGCGATCACCCGCGGGGGCGGACCGTCGCCCGGATCGGACCGTGCGCGACCGTCGTGAACGGCACGTCGACCGCGAAGTCCGCGTCCAGCGACGTCACCTCCAGGCTCCGAATGACCGTCGCGAGCGCGAGCGTCGTCTCCAGCCGGGCGAAATGCTCGCCGATACACGACCGCGCACCACCTGCGAACGGCAGGAAATGCCAGCGGTCGCGCGCCGCGGTGTTCTCCGGGCTGAAGCGGTCCGGGTCGAACCGCTCCGGGTCCGGCCAGAGGTCGGGGTCGCGGTGCAGCGCATAGATGCCGACCGCCACGAGCGTGCCCGCCTCGACACGGTGCCCTCCGACGGCGATGTCGCGCACCGCGAGGCGTCCCACACCCGCCGCGGGCGGACACAGCCGCAGCGCCTCGTGCAGCACCTGGATCGTGTAGCTCAAATGCGGGACGTCGGCGGGTTCGAGTTCGCGGTCACCGAGGGCGGCCACCTCGGCGGCGACGCGGCGCTGGATGTCGGGATGGTGACCGAGGATCCACAGCGCATACGTCAGCGCGGTGGCGGTGGTGTCGTGCCCGGCCAGCATAAAGATGAGCAGGTCGTTGCAGATGTCGTCGTCGGAGAGGCCCTGCCCGGTCTCGGGATCCTTGGCCTCCATGAGCGCCCGCACCAGCGGAGCGTCCCGGTCGGGGTCGTCGCGGCAGGCCTGCAGCATGTCGGAGGTCACCCGGCGCATCTCGGCGACCGCGTGCTTGGCCCGCCTGCGCGCGGGGGTCGGCAGCCAGCGCGGGGCCCGGATCGGGCGCAAGGCGCGATCGGCGGTGTAGCCGGAGGCGACATGCATGTGCTCGGCGATCACGTCGGCGCTCTCGTTGAGATCGACACCCAGCACCGAGCGGCCCAGCGACTGCATGGTGATGCGGCGGCATTCCAGGTCGAGATCGACCTCCCCGCCACCGGACCACGCGTCGACGAACCGCTGGGCGGCCTTGGACATGTGGCCGCCGAACAACCGGACGTTGTGCCGGGTGAACACCGGCTGCAACGCGCGCTTGCGCGGACGCCAGGGTTCGTTGGGCAGGACGAACAGGCTGTCGCCGGCCATGTCCTGCACCTCCTCGTGCACGATGCAGCGTTCGGAGAAGGCGTCGTTGCGGCCGAGCACGTCGCGGATGCCGTCGGGTGAGAACACCGCGACGAACGGCGGAAACAGCCATTTCGGCGCGACTTGCACACGCGTGATCGGCCCGCCTGCCGCCCGGACCCCGAGCTGGCCGGTGTCCAGCGTGCGCACCAGCCGCAGCAGCTGTCGGTACGGCAGGGGATTCTTGGGTGCCAGCGGCAGGCTCTCGACGCTGCTCTCAGTCCCGGCGACCACTGTGATCACTCCAAGTCAGAACTTCGCCCTCGCCGCGGGTCATCATGCTGCCGGGCATCACGCGCAGGCGGTACGGCGTCAGTCGCAGGACGGCGAACTCATCGGACGTCGGGCCGTCCCTCCACATCGGGATGATGGACGGGTCGTAGCCGACGGGCTCCGGGGCCGTCGCGAATTTGTCCCACACCGCGGCACAGGTGTCATCGTCGGTGTACCACTCGACGAGGCACTCCGCCGCGCAGGTGTCGTGTGTGGGTGCCCAGTAGCTGACCGAGACCTCGGGGTGCACCGCAAGGTGAGCCCGCTTGACCGGCGACGGCACGGTGGCGATCCAGCCGAAGAGGTCGGTGCCGTCCCACTCCCAGAACGGATGGAGGATGCGCGTGCGGGGCCTTCCGTCGCCGTCGACCGTCGCCACCGACGCCCAGACGATCGAGTGGGCCATGTCCACGAAGGCGGGCGCGGTCCGGCCGAGCCGATCGAACGCTGACACAGGTTCTAGATGTAGCAGACAGCGTTGCGGCTGTCTGCCTACCGTCACTCGTCCAGCTTTTTGCGGAACTCCTCGGTGTTGCGATATTCGACGTTGCCCTCGTCTGCGGACGTCTCGATCTTGCCCTTGTCCTCGTCGTCCACCCAGTCGGTGACGGAGGTTCCCGACACGGTGCCGCTGCTGCCCGGCAGCGTCGTGGTCTTCAGGTCGTCGGAGTAGGCCTTGGCCATCTCCTTGGCCTTTTCGCGGTGCTCGTCGGTGATCTCCGGTTTCTCGGTGAGCTCCTGATTGTCCGGATCGGGTGTCTCGGTGACGTGTTCGAGCTGGACGTCCGGCTTGTCTCCGGGCTGGCGCTGCTCGGTCTCGTTCTGTGTCATGAGTAGCGGGCTGCCCGAAAGTGTGATCTGCGAAACACCCTGCTCCGGCACACCACGTCACGCGGGCACCCCCCGCAGCGCCACCGGCAGGCTGGGCAGGAAGTGCCGGCGGGCGAACGCGCGGATGTCATCGGCCGTCTCCAGCGGCTGCGCGCTGGGCAGCAGCAGCACCATCGCGGCATAGCGCAGGATGCAGTCGGCGAGCTCGTCGACCGCGTCGGGGCCGATCCGCTCGGCGAACCCCGGCGGGAAGATCACCCGCAGCGCCTCGGCCATGCGCTCGATCGCGGCGCGGTGGTACTGGCCGGCGAGCGCAAGCACGAGCCCCGGTTCCTCGGTGATCATCTGATGCAGGACGCGATGGTTGCGGAACTTCAGTATCGACAGCGTGAACGCTTCGACGTAGTAGTTCGACTGTGGCCCAGAGGTTTTGAGCTCGTTGGCGATGTCGGCGAAGAGCGCGACGTTCTCGCGCTCGATGACGGCGCCGACGAGCTCGTCCTTGTTGGCGAAGCGCCGGTAGATCGTGGTGCGGCTGACACCGGCGCGACGCGCCACGTCTTCGAGCGCAACGCGACGGAAGCCGTGCCGCTCGAACTCGACGACGGCGGCGTCGAGGATCTGCTGTGTCGCCGAGTCAACCGCGGGCATAGCCCTTGACGGCGTAACCGCTGTAACGCACCCCCATGGGCAGATGGTCCCAGATCCAGTTCACCGGCCGCGACCGCCAGAAGGCCGCGAAGCGCTGGTAGCGGCGTTCCTGCTTGTCGGTCCACGGCAGGCCGAGCAACATCCGGGCACGGGGCGGCAACCCGCCGGTCGTCAAGAAGGCGGCAAGGGGGTTGAACACCGGCGCGACGAGCCGCCAGACGAGCGGGTGAACGGCCTTGGGCTTCGGGAAGCCCTTGGTGACATAGCCGACGCCGTACTTGGCCGACGGGTGCGCGACCACGACCTGGTTCATCATCCGGTCCCAGTACTGCTCGAACTCGGCGTAGGTCGCGGGCATCACGCGGTCGCTGACGCCGTAGCGGCGGTACCACGTCTTGGATTCCAGCCAGATCTGCTCGCGCTCGGCGTCGGTCAGGCGTTTCACGAAGGTGTCGGCGAAGTAGTAGATCTGCTCGACGAAGGTGGCGTGCGCCCAGAAGTACGTCTCGGGATCCAGCGCGTGGTAGCGGGCACCCTCAGCGCCGTAATCGTCGGGCATCTCGCCTTTGACGTGGTGGTGGAAATCGCGGACCTGAAGGCCGGCGTTGTTGTCGTCCGAGCCGTAGACGGTGTTGAAGATCGGCGGGATCGTGCGCTTGAGCCGCTCGGCGGTGTCGGCGAAGAACGTGGAGTGGTCGTACACGCCCTGGCCCAGCTCGGCGAGCATGTTCTGCAGCACCGCCGGGCGCGGCCCGATCAGGTACATGCGGTTGTCACCGAACCACCGCCACACCAGGGACTGCGGCCCCAGCGGCAGGGCATCCGTATGAGCACTGTCGAGGTGTCCGCTCTTATCCGCCAACTCGGTCATGCGCAACAGTGTTACAGATTCTGCACTTTGTACCAAGGTGGTTGTGGCGAGGCCCACACCGTTGAGGAGGGAAGGGGTTTCGAGACCGCCGCCACGGTCGTCAGGCGGCGCCAAACACTACGGTGCTGACGGTTTCGCGAGACCGCGGCGCAGGCGCGCGATGCCGAGGGTGGCAAGCACCCCGGCGACGGTCGCCAGCAGCAGGGACAGCGTGAGCATCGGTGCGTAGTAGACGTGGGAGATGGTGAACGGCTCACCGTCGAGCACCGGAGCGACGACGACCTCACTGGCGGCGTTCAGCCACGCCACCACGCAGCCGACGGCCGCGAGCACGGCCACGAAGAGTTCGATGGCGGCGCGCCGGTTCTTTCTCCCGTCGCTTCGCTCGCCCCGGACGCTCACGAGGTGGCCTCGGGGGGGATGCGTTCCTCCACCAGGTTGGTCAGCGCGGCGCGCAGCTGATGGTGCTTGCGCGCCCACGCCTGCGCGGTCCGGTCGTTGGTCAGCCGCACGCCGATGCCGGTACGTCCGCGCGGGACGCCCGTCAGCTCACCCAGGGCGCGGGCGTACTGCCACTTGGGCGTCTCGGATCCACTGGCCTCGGGGTAGATGCGCACGATCTCGTCGGTCAGCGTGATCTCGGTGCCCTGCCGCAGCCTCTCGGTCGTCAACTCCACCGACGTGTGGATGCGGGCGGCCTTCACCTGGATCGCGAGGAACGACGAGACGAGGACGAAGAACAGGATCGGCACCACCCACTGGATGCCGTAGCCCGCGGACATCTGGATCAGGGCCATCGCCACCCCGGCCCCCGGGCCGGCCAGCACCCACAGCCAGCTGGCCCCCTGCTCGTAGAACAGCACCTCGGGCTCGGGGGTCGATTCCGTCACGTCGCGTCCTTCTGCTGCTGGAACCACCGCCGCGCCGACGGCTGCACGAACAGCAGCACCCCGATCAGCAGCGGGAGCAGGGACAGGAGGATGAACAGGTGCACCGCGCCGATCCACCCCGCAATGATCACGATCACGACGATCGCGGCCACTGCGAGGGCCAGCGCGGCGCGGTGGAACCGGGCGTCACCGCGGCGCGCCTTGCCTGCGAGGAAAGCTAGGGCCCCACCGACGAGCACCGCACCGATGCCGGTGCCCCGCACGATCGCCAGGAAGGCGTCGGCATCGGCGATCCGGAGGCGTTCGGCGTCGAATGCCGCGGTGGACGCCATCAGGCCGCCGACGATCATGACGACCGCGCCGACGACGAAGCACCAGAACGCGAGATCGACGACTCGGGGTCGGCTGTGCGGCGTCGGGGCGGTCATGGTCGGGCCAGCCTAACCAATCAGCGCGTGAAGAAGTCGTGGGAGTCCTTGCGGTGCAGCAGATACATCCCGCCGCCGACCAGCACGGACCCGATGATCACCGGCACCGCGTAGGCCACCGCGAGCGTGTCGGACCGCTCCACGTTGAACAGGCTCGACACCGAAAAGACCACCACGGCGATGGCGCCGCCGGTCAGCACAGTGCGGGCCCAGCGATAGCCCTGCCGCATCAGGAACATGAACGTCAGCACGACGGCCGTGACGATGACGACGAACATCACCGAGATCGCGAGCACGAAGCCGTTGGGGTGTTGCGCCACCGTGACGAGGTCCAGCACATAGCCGCCGACCATCAGCGGCACGGAGATCACCCACAGCCAGAAACCCGTGTCGACATCGGCAGGCCGAGCGGGCTTCTCCGGTGGCGCGGCAGGACCCGTCACGACAGCCAACGGGCGACGTCGGCCGCCCAGTAGGTGAGCACGATGTCCGCGCCCGCGCGCCGGATGCCGGTCAGCGACTCCAGCACCACGGTGCGCCGGTCGATCCAGCCGTTGTCGGCCGCGGCGGTGATCATCGAGTACTCGCCCGACACCTGGTAGGCGGCGACAGGAACCGGTGAGACGTCCGCCGCCGCGCGCACCACGTCCAGGTAGGACATCGCTGGTTTGACCATCACGATGTCGGCGCCCTCGTCGATGTCGAGTTCGACCTCGTGCAGCGCCTCCCGCGCGTTGCCCGGATCCTGTTGGTAGGTACGACGATCGCCCTGCAGGCTGGACGCGACGGCTTCCCGGAAGGGTCCGTAGAAGCCCGAGGCGAACTTCGCCGCGTAGGCCAGGATCGCCGTGTCGGAGTAACCCGCCGCGTCCAGACCGTCGCGGATCGCGGCGACCTGGCCGTCCATCATGCCGCTCGGACCCACCACGTGCGCGCCCGACTTCGCCTGTGCGACAGCAAGTTCGACATAGCGCCGGTTGGTCTGGTCATTGTCGACCCTGCCTGCGGCGTCCACGACGCCGCAGTGGCCGTGATCGGTGAACTCGTCGAGACAGGTGTCGGCCATCAGCACCGTCGCGTCACCGAGGTCGGCGGCGAGGTCGCGCAACGCGACGTTGAGGATCCCGTCGGGATCCACGCCGATGCTTCCGGTGGAATCCTTGTCCTCGTCGCGGGGCACGCCGAAGAGCATCAGCCCACCGACGCCCGCGGCCACCGCGTCAGCGGCTGCTCGGCGCAACGAATCCCGGGTGTGCTGCACGACGCCGGGCATGGACCCGATGTCGCGCGGCGCGTCGATACCGTCGGCGACGAACATCGGCAAGACGAGATGCCGTGGCTCCAACGATGTCTGGGCCACCAGCCGGCGCATCGCCGGCGAAGTCCGCTGCCTTCTGGGACGGTGTCGTGGGAACGCCACTCTCAGCTCCTCGGCTAGCGGCGGCGGCTCTTCTTCCGCGGCGGCGGCAACGCCCCCTCGGCGCGGAGTCTGGCGGCATGCTCGGCCAGCGCCTCCACCAGCGGACCCACCGCGGCCACCTCGGGCTGCACATCCACACGAAGTCCGAATTCCGCTGCGGTCTCGGCAGTCTTGGGTCCGATGCACGCGACGATGGTCCGCGCGTGCGGCTTGCCCGCGATGCCGACGAGGTTTCGCACCGTGGAGCTCGACGTGAAGCACACGGCATCGAAGCCACCGGTCTTGATCATCTCGCGGGTGTGCGCCGGCGGCGGAGCCGCACGCACCGTCCGGTATGCGGTGACATCCTCGATCTCCCAACCGAGTTCGCGCAACCCTTCGGCCAGCGTCTCGGTGGCGATGTCGGCACGCGGAAGCAGCACCCGGTTCACCGGATCGAAAATGTCGTCATAGGGCGGGAATTCGTCGAGCAGGCCGAGCGACGATTGCTCACCGGTGGGCACCAGCTCGGGGTTGATCCCGAATGCTCGCACCTTCTCGGCGGTGGCCTGGCCGACACACGCGATCTTCACTCCGGAGAACGCGCGGGCGTCGAGGCCGAACTCGTTGAACTTCTCCCACACCGCACGCACGGCGTTGGTGGAGGTGAACACCACCCACTGGAAGCGGCCGTCCACCAAACCCTTGACAGCCCTTTCCATCTGGGCCGGGCTGCGGGGCGGCTCGACGGCGATGGTCGGCACCTCGATGGGCAGTGCGCCGTGGC
This sequence comes from Mycobacterium bulgaricum, assembly GCF_041287165.2. NCBI lineage: Bacteria > Bacillati > Actinomycetota > Actinomycetes > Mycobacteriales > Mycobacteriaceae > Mycobacterium > Mycobacterium bulgaricum. The sequence continues at coordinate 762,508 of NZ_JBGGKV020000002.1, forward strand.
CGACGAGGCGGTCGCTCATCTCGCCCGCCTGATCCTTGGTGCGCGGAACGAGAACCGTCCACCCGTACAGGGCGCGACTCTCCCACCAGTTCAGCTTGGCCCGGTTGGCCACGGTGCGGCCGATGGTGACCACCAGCGTCCCGGTCAGCGGGCCCGCCGGCTCGGCACCGGCCAGGGTCGCCTTGTCGAGCAGACCCGCCAGGGTGGTCTCGACCGAACGCTGCTGGCACGTGGTGCCGTTGGCGGTGACGACGGTGGGCGTGGAATCGGCGAGGCCGTATTCGATCAGCGTGCGAGCGGCCTCCGGGAGGCGCGACGCGGTCGCGTGCAGGATCAGAGGTCCCGGCGCTGCTGCCAGCGCGGCCCAGTCGACGTCGCCGCGGATGTCGGCCACCGTGTGCGCGGACCCCAGCGGCAGACCCGCATAGGTCGGCACGGCCGAGGTGTCGGGCAGGCCGGGCACGATCTCGAAGTGCAGCTGCGTCTTGGCCAGGGCGTTCACCTCGGTGATCACCGAGTCGATCGACAGCGGGTCGCCGGCGACGAGGCGCACGACGTCGTTACCGGTCCGAGCCTCGGTGGCCAGCGTCTTGGCGACCTCGGCCGGATCGCCGAGGGCGGGCCGCACGTCGGGGCCACCCGGGATGACCGCGTCCTCGGCCGGCGCAGCGGCGGCCTCGGCCGGGTTGACGGGCTGATCGTCCTTCTTGCCCGCCGCGTCGGACGGCTTGGCCGCCGCCTCGGCGGCGGGAAGGGGTCCCGACGGCGGCGGCAACTCACAGCCCACCAGGGCGAGCACCGCTTCAGGCACGTCGGGGTCGGTGAACACCAGGGCGGCGTTGGCCAGCACAGCGCGGGCACGTGCGGTCAGCAGGCCCGGATCCCCGGGCCCGGAGCCGACGAACGTGATGCGGCCGGGCTTGCCCTTGCGTCCTCGCAAGCTCATATGTCTCTCCCGCGTTCGTCCAACAGGTCGCGTGCGCCCAGCTCGAACAGCTCCGCGGCCACCGAGAGCCCCAGCTCCCGTGCCCGCTCGGGTGTCCCGATGCCGGACGCACGGATCACGTCGGATCCGTCCAGCGTCGCCACGCAGCCGCGCAGCGACAGCTCTTCGAAGACTCGGCCGTCCTCATCGATCGACTCGACCACTTCCGCGATCGCGCCCACCGGTGCGGAGCAACCCGCCTCCAGTTCGGCCAGCAAGGCTCGCTCTGCGGTGACCGCCGCGCGGGTGTCGGCGTCATCGAGTGCCGCCAACAGCTCCGCAAGCGCCGTATCACCGGCACGGCACTCGACTGCCAACGCCCCCTGCGCCGGTGCCGGCAACATCTGTACCGGTTCCAGCGTCTCGGTGACTGCGTCGAGGCGACCGATGCGGGCCAATCCCGCCCGGGCGACGACGACGGCGTCGAGATCACCGCTGCTTACCCTGTTCAACCTGGTATCTAGGTTGCCCCGTAGGGGGCGGATTTCCAAACCGAGACCCAGTGCTCTAAGCTGCGCCGTCCTTCGCGGGGAGGACGTTCCGATCACCGAGCCCGCCGGCAACTCCCCCAGCACGAGCCCGTCGCGGGCCACGAGCGCGTCGCGGGCGTCCGCGCGCACCGGGATCGCCGCGATCACGAAGCGGGGGTCGGTCGCGGTCGGCAAATCCTTGTACGAGTGCACCGCCATGTCGACGGAGCCGTCGGCGATCGCTTCGCGCAGCGCTGCGGTGAACACCCCGACGCCGATCTCGGCGATCGGAGCGTCGGATCGGTCGCCCTCGGTGGAGACGATGACCAACTCGGCCTCGTGCCCGTGGGCGATCAATGCGTCCCGGACGACGCCGGCCTGAGTGGTGGCAAGCAGGCTTCCCCTGGTGCCGATTCGAATCACGTGATGGTTCTCCGCCGACCGAGCGTCACTCGGTCTTATCGAGATCGATTGCGGCAGCGCTGATTTCACTGCCTGCGATGGGGCTCAACTCACCCGCCGCGACCGCGTCGACGGCGTGCTGGTCGAGTTCGAACAATTCGCGCAGGGCCTCGGCGTAGCTGTCGCCACCCGGCGCGCTCGCCAACTGCTTGACCCGCACCGTCGGCGCGTGCAGAAGCTTGTCCACGACCCGGCGGACCGTGTTCGCCACTTCGTCACGGTGCGAGGAGTCCAGCCCTGGCAAACGGTTGTCCAGCCGGAGCAGCTCCGCTTCCACGACGTCGGCCGCACGCTGTCGCAGCGCGGTGACGGTCGGGGTTACCTCGGCCATCCGCTGGCCGGTGAGGTAGTTGGCGACCTCCGCGGCGACGATCGTCCGTGCGGCGTCGGCGTCGGACGTGGCGGCCTTGGCCGACGGCTCGCGCAGGATGCGGTCCATGTCGACGACGAACACGCCGGGCAGGCCCGCGACCGCGGGGTCGACGTCGCGGGGCATGCCGAGATCGCAGATGACGAGCTGTTTGGGCTCCCTGACGTGCGCCAGGCCGCGGTGCACGTCGGCGAGCGACACGACCGGACGGACCGCCCCGGTGCAGGTGACGACGACGTCGGCGTCGGTCAGCAGCGGCGGCAGGTGGTCGAACGGGAACGCGTCGGCGGCGATGCCGTGGCCGCGGATGTTCTCGGCGAGCCTCTTGGCGCGGGGCAGGCTGCGGTTGACGACGTGGATGCTCTCCACGCCGGCCCGCATCAACTGCTTGGCTGCCAGCGCGCCCATGGATCCGGCGCCCACGACCACCGCGCGGCGACCGGCCAGCGAGCCGACCTTCTTCTCGGCCGTGGCCAATGCGACCGACACCACCGACGCGCCTGCGGCGTCGATCCCGGTCTCGGAGTGCACGCGTTTGCCGACGGCCAGCGCGCGCTGCGACAGCTCGTGCAGCGTGCGACCCACGGTGTGGTTGGCTTCGGCCGACGCATACGCCCGCCGGACCTGGCCCAGGACCTGCTGTTCGCCGACGACGGCGGAGTCCAGCCCACTCGCGACGGCGAAGAGGTGCTCGACGGCGGCCTCGGCGTAGCGCACGTACGCGTACTTGGTCAGATCCTGCAACGACATGCCGGAATGCTCGGAGAGCACCTGGCCGATCACCGACAGGCCGCCGTGGAAGGCGTCGACAACGGCGTAGATCTCGACGCGATTGCAGGTGGAGAGGACCATGGCTTCGGTGACCAGGGAGGATTGCAGCACCTCGGCGATGATCTTGGCCTGGTCGGATTCGTCGGTGCTCAGCTGCTCGAGCACGGACACCGGCGCGCTGCGGTGCGAAACGCCGAAAAGCAGGACGCTCATGGCTTCCTCACCAGGGTCAGCACACGACCAAGGTAGTCGTTCACCAGCTGGCCTACCAAATTTGCTCTCCCGGCACCGGCGGCCTGCTCAGCCGGCGAGGTCGGCCCGCAATCGGGGTTCGTCGACCTCCCAGTAGCTGTGCTCGGCGCCGTCGAGCAGCACCACGGGAAGCCGGTCGCCGAATTCGGCACGCAGCGTGCTGTCGCCGGCCGCCGCGGCGGCGTCCACATCGGTGACGGCCAGAGCGAATCCGAGCTCGCCTGCCAACACCGAAAGCTGCTTTGCCGCGGCGGCGCACATCGAACAGCCCTCGCGCGTCAGCAGCTCCACCTGTCGGTCCACCCCGCCAGTATCCCGATGAGGTGACCTAGTGTTGTAGCCGTGTCCGATACCGGGGGATCTCCGTTCGATCCCGACATCCGGGCGCAGGAACTCGCTGGGGAGGCCAGCGCCGAGGCGGCTTCGGAGGGCCTTTCCGGTTCTCCCGGCCCGCTGGGCGAGCTCGACTCCCCGCCTCCGCCCCCGCCCGACCTGACCGCGGCCGCCTTCTTCGACGTCGACAACACGCTGGTACACGGCTCGTCCCTGGTCCATTTCGCGCGCGGACTGGCCGCCAGGGAGTACTTCACCTATCAGGACCTCGCCCGGTTCGCGTTCGCCCAGGCAAAGTTCCAGCTGACCGGCCGGGAGAACAGCGACGACGTGGCCGAGGGGCGGCGCAAGGCGCTGTCGTTCATCGAAGGGCGCTCGACCGCGGAGCTGGTCGCCCTCGGCGAGGACATCTACGACGAGATCATCGCCGACAAGATCTGGCCCGGGACCAGGGCGCTGGCCCAGATGCATCTCGACGCGGGCCAGCAGGTGTGGCTCGTCACCGCGACGCCCTACGAGCTGGCGGACACGATCGCGCGGCGGCTGGGCCTGACCGGCGCGCTGGGCACCGTGGCCGAGTCGGTCGACGGGATCTTCACCGGCCGGCTCGTCGGCGACATCCTCCACGGCAGCGGCAAGGCGCACGCGGTGCGGTCGCTGGCGATCCGCGAGGGCCTGAACCTGCGACGCTGCACCGCCTACTCGGACAGCTTCAACGACGTGCCGATGCTGTCGCTGGTCGGCACGGCCGTGGCGATCAACCCGGACGCCGACCTGCGGGATCTGGCCCGTGAGCGCGGCTGGGAGATCCGCGATTTCCGCACCGCCCGCAAGGCGGCGCGGATCGGGGTGCCGTCGGCGCTGGCACTGGGCGCCATCGGCGGCGCGCTGGCCGCGGCCGTGTCCCGCCGCGACAAATAGGAGGCCTGGGCACGGGCGTTGGTAGGCTCGCGCCCCATGGGTATCGCTGAAGAGATCATCGGAACTCACTACCGGTATCCCGACTACTTCCAGGTCGACCGGGAAAAGATCCGCGAATTCGCCCGTGCGGTCAAAGACGAGCATCCCGCCCACTACGACGAGGACGCCGCGCGAGAGTGCGGGCATGACGCGTTGATCGCGTCGCTGACGTTCATGGCCGTGGCGGGACGTCGCGTGCAGCAGGAGATCTTCAACCAGTTCGACATCCCGATCAACATGGAGCGGGTACTGCACCGCGATCAGAAACTGATCTTCCACCGGCCGATCCTGGCGGGCGACAAGCTGTGGTTCGACTCCTACCTCGACTCGGTGACCGAGTCGCACGGCGCGGTGCTGACCGAGGTTCGCGGCGAGGTCACCGACGACAACGGTGAACCCGTGATCACCAGCATCGTCACCGTGATGGGCGAGGCCGCCCACGACGACGAGGCCGACGAATTGACCGCGCAGATCGCGGCCAAGCGCGACGAGGCCATGAAGCAGATGCTTGCTCGGCAAACCGCCAAGTCGGACTGAACGCGACGGCCGGGCGGGACCGGCTCAGCCGAAGAAGGTGTTGCGGCGGTTCGCCAGCAGTTGGTAGAGCGTCTGCTGGATCGTCTCGCGCACCTGGTCCGTCAGCTCGAAGGTGACCATCGGATCCTCGGCGGCCGCCTCGTCGTAGTCGGTGGTGTCGATGGGCTCACCGAACTGGATGTACCACTTCGACGGCAGCGGCACGACCCCGAGCGGGCCGGCCAGCGGGAACAGCGGCGTGACCGGGAAGTACGGCAGTCCGAGCAGCCGCGCCACCAGCTTTACGTCGGCGACCATCGGGTAGATCTCCTCGGACCCGACGATCGAGCACGGCACGATCGGCGCCTTGGTCCGCAGCGCGGCCGAGACGAAACCGCCGCGGCCGAACCTCTGCAGCTTGTAGCGGTCCTTGAAGTGCTTGCCCAGCCCCTTGTAGCCCTCGGGGAAGACGGCGGTCAGCTCGCCCGCCGCCAGCAACCGGTGGGCGTCGTCGGTGCAGGCCATCGTGTGGCCGGCCTTGCGGGCGGCCTGTCCGACGACCGGCATGTCGAAGACCATGTCGGCGGCCAGGATGCGCAGGTCGCGGTGCACCGGATGCTTGTCGCGGACGGCGACCTGGGTCATCAGTCCGTCGAAGGGCAGCACACCCGCATGGTTGGCGACCACGAGTGCAGCGCCGTCGTCGGGCAGGTTCTCGATACCGCTGACCTCGACCCGGAACCACGAGTTGAAAAGGGTTCGCAGCAAAGGCAGGAAAATTGCTTCGTTGAGATGGCGGTCGAAGCCGAACTCGTCGACGGTGTATTCGCCCGTCATCCGCTTGCGGAGGAATTCGGCGACGGCGGCGATGCGCTGTGCGAGTTCGTTGGGCGCCGGATCCTCGATGCCGGCACCGGCGGCGAACCCGCGGCGCTGATCGATCTCGCGCACGACGGCGGCGATCTGTTCAGCGGACGCACGACTTCCCGGGTCGTTCAGCAGCGAGGGATGACGACGCGCGCCGTCGGCCCGATCCGCCGATCGACGTGCCGTCGCGCCGCGACCTGAATTCGCATGCAGCGGAATGACTTTCGCCCTTGGCTCGCCCGCCATCCTCTTAACTCTCTTCCCCCACCCAGTACTGAGCGATGAGTTTACCGTCCCCAGCGCTGTGCCGCCGCTACCGCGCGATTCTCGACAGCATGTATCCAGCGAGGATCCACGATCGGCGTCAGGCCGCGCCCGCGGACGTAGTCGTCGAATGCCTCGGTTGTCGTCCACTTCGTCGTGAAGCCGAGCTCGTTGCGCATCCTGGTGGTGTCCATGACGCGGCCGTAGCTCAGGTAGTCCAGTTGCTCCCGATCGAGCTCGGTGTTGCGGGTCGCCCGCCACAGCGAATCGACCGCGACCAGAGCCGAACGGGGCACCGGCAGTGCCAGCCGGCCCGCGCGGCGGATCGCCTGGCTCATCATCATCACGCCCATCGCGCCGATGTTGAACGCACCCGGCTTGCCGGCCATCGTCGCGCGCTCCAGGGCCCCGAGCGCGTCCTGCTCGTGCAGGAGCTGCAGCCGCGCGTCGTGCCCGATGACGGTCGGCACCACCGGGCCGGCGAGATACCGCGACAGCGCGGTGTCCATCGCAGGCCCGATCATGTTGGCCAGCCGCAGAATCGTCACCGCGATGTCGGGGCGGCGGCGACCGAGGCCGCGCGCATACCCTTCGATGTCGATGCTGTCGCGGGCGAAGCCCTCGGCGGGCGGCCTGCGACGGCTGCTGCTCTCGGTGAACAGCACCGGGTCCCGCGAGCTGGACCCATACACCTCGGACGTCGACTTGAGGATGACCCGGCGGACCGACGGCGCCTTCTGGCAGGCTGCGAACAGTTGAATCGCGCCCATCACGTTGAGTTCCTTGAGCGTCGCTTTCCCCCCTGCGCGGGGGGCGTAGGACGCGGCGGCGGCGTGGACGACGGTGTCGACCTCGCCGTTGCGGATCACCTTCGCGATGAAGGGGTTACGGATGTCGGCGCGGACGAACTCCGCCCGGCCCATCCTGCGCAGCAGATCCTTGCTCGGAGCGACGGCGTCGACCGCGATCACATGATTGATCAGCGGATTCTGCGCCAAGCGCGCAGTCAGGTAGCCGCCGAGGAAGCGGCACGCACCGGTGACCAGAACGACTTTCGGGTAGTTCAGGGCGTCCGATCCGTCGGCGTCTCCCCCGGGCCGACCCTCAGAGTCCATCCCGACAGCCTAACGACGAGGCGAAGAACCTACTTGCCGAGTTTTCTGCGCTGCACCCGAGTGCGACGAAGCAGCTTGCGGTGCTTCTTCTTCGACATGCGCTTACGCCGCTTCTTGATGACAGAACCCATGAACTCCGCTACCTACCAATTGTCGTGAAAGACGCCTGCGGCACCTCCATACCGGTGCCAGCCTCGACGGATCACCTTACCTGCGACCGTCCCGGCACCGAAATCCGCCGTCGGGCGTCGGACGGGGCTACCCCGCGTCCCTACCCCGCGTCGAAGTACGAACTCTCCAGCATGTCGTGGACGGCCTTGGCATGCACGCGGAACGAGCGCCCCACCCGCACGGCGGGCAGTTCGCCGTTGTGCACCAGCCGATACACCGTCATCTTGCTGACCCGCATCAGGCTCGCCACCTCGGCGACCGTCAGGAATTGAGCCCGAGGCGCTTGCGCGTCGCCGGCACCGCCCTGAGCGGCGTCACGCGCCGCCTTGCCGCCGGCAGAATCCCGCGAAGATGGCCCGTTCATAGACGTCATCGCAACCCAATCCATCAGGCCCGGGCAGTTCCAGCGGCTTCCCCACCGCTGGCACCGAACCCGTGCTTACCACTGGGAGAATAGCGTGGCGGATGGGGTTACTGCGACGGGTGTGGGGTAATCCGTTCCAAATTCATTAACTACTCTGGTGTAATTCCGAGCTGCTCAGAGCGCTTTTTCGCGGCTTCCACGGCGTTGGCGACCGCGGCCCGCAGGCCGCCCCGCTCCAGTTCCCGCAGACCAGCGGCAGTGGTGCCGCCCGGTGAGGTGACCGTGGCCCGCAGCTGGGCGGCGGAGGTGTCCATCGCCGCACCGAGTGTCGACCCACCGGCGGGGGTGGCGTCGTCGAGGCGCTCCAGCAGCATCGCCGCCGAACCCGCCATCGTCTGTACGACGAGATCGGTCGCCACAGCTCTTGCCAAGCCGGCGTCGACAGCCGCGTCGACGAGCGCCTCGACCATCAAGAAGAAGTAGGCCGGCCCCGAGCCCGAGACCGCCGTGACAGCGTCGATCTGAGTCTCGGACACCGTGAGCACGCCGCCGACGGCGTCGAAGAGGTTCGAGACCTCCTTGAGCTGTTCGGCGGTGGCGAAGCGGCCCGGGGCGATCGCGCTGACGCCACCACCGACGAGCATCGGCGCATTCGGCATGACGCGGACCACCGGCGAGCCTGCGGGCAGCTTGTTCTCGTAGTAGGCGGTGCTGACGCCTGCCGCGACACTCACGAAAACCTGTTCGGCCGCGTCACTTTCGGCCCGGGCCGCAGTGTCGGCGATGTCGCCGATGACGTTCTGGACGTCGAGCGGCTTGACCGCCACGATGACGTACGTCGCCGTGTCGACCGCCTCCGCGACAGACGTGACCCGTACGGAGTATTTCTCGGCGAGGAACTTGGCGCGCTCCGGAAACTTCTCCGCGACGACGAGGTCCTTGACCTGCCTGCCTGCGCGCAGGAGCCCCGCCAGCAACGCCTCGCCGATATTGCCGCCGCCGATGATCGCGATTCTGGCCATGCGGGCAAGCATGGCACGGGCTCAGGACGCAGGCGCGGGCACCATCGCCAGCTGACGGGTCTGCACGATGATGCGGCCCTCGCAGTCGACGACCACGTGGTCCTCGTCGAACCAGTCCTGCCCGATCTGCGTGGCGGTGCACATGACCCGCAGCCAGCCGTCGGCGGGCGTCGCGCGCAGGAACGCCGTCAACTGCACGGTGGGCGCCCAGCCGAACCTGTTGACGCCGAACGTCACCGGGGCCGACACGTCGCCGCACAGCAGCGCGAACAGCACGTCGGGGGCCACACCCTTGGGGCGCACCCAGTACTCGATCACCGGCATGCCGCCGTCTCCACGGGGTTCGAACGTCGTCAGCGAAGGCCGGATGTCGCAGCCGTGGGCGAGGTGCACGATGTCGGCCATCCGGTGGCCGGGGCCGATCGGCTCCAGCCCCGGCGGCGGCTCCGGTGTCATCAGGGGTACCACCGGATTCACCGACAGCAGGGGCGGAACGTGATGCTCGGGGGTGCCCATCGTGATCGCCGCGCGCAGGGCGGTTCGATCCCCCTGGTTCAGCTCGACGTCGATCAGGCTGACCCGCCGACCACGCTTGCGGACGGTGGTGACGACCTCCATCGGGCCGGGATCGGGGGCCCACAGGAAGCTGCCCGACACCGCGATCGGCTCCACGCCGGCCTCGCCGAACTCGGTGCGCGCAGCGTTGGCACACAGGGCCAGCATGGCGCCGCCGTGCACCTTGGGACCGATGGTCCAGTGCTCGTTGAGCACACCGTGGTAGACCCCGTCTCCGGCCGACGTCAGCGCCATCGCGTCGGTGAACAGGGTGGAGTTCGTCATGCACGCGTCCTTCAGAGGTCAGCGGTCGTCTGTTCTTCGCGCAAGCGCTCATCAGCGCAGCAGATGCGTCCTGGCGAACTGCAGCGACTCGGTCAACAACGCCTCACGTTCGGCGGCGTTGCGCGCGCCCGAGGTCGTGACCTCGAGGATGACATGTCCGGAGAAGTTGCTTGCGGCCAGCATCTCGCAGACCTCCACGGTGGGTTGTGTGCCGTGGCCGGGAACGAGATGTTCGTCGTGGGAAGCTCCGCTGCCGTCGCACAGATGCAGGTGCACCAGGCCGTCCCCCATGCGCCTGGCCATGTCGACGGCGTCGGTGCCTGCGGTCGCGGTGTGCGACAGATCCAGCGTGTAATGGGCGTGACCGCCGTCGAGCGGATCGTAGGACGGCGCGAACGCCGAGATGCCGGGGCCGGGGTTGCCGCCCCGCTTACGCATCCGCTCGATCGACGTCTGTCCGGCGCCGAAGAACCTGTCCGCGCGGAACGGGAACATGTTCTCGACGGCGACCATCACGTCGCTGGCGGACTCCAGTGCGGCCACCTGTTCGCTGAAGCCTTCGGCGTAGCGCCGCTGCCACCGGAACGGCGGGTGGACGACGACGGTCTGGGCGCCGAGCTGTTCGGCGGCGCGCACGCTGCGTTCCAGCTTCGGGATCGGGTTGGCGCCCCACACCCGTTGTGAGATGAGCAGACACGGCGCGTGCACCGACAGCACGGGTACGCCGTAGTGCTTGGACATCGCCTCGATCGCATCGATGTCTTGGCTGACCGCTTCGGCCCAGACCATCAACTCGACGCCGTCGTAGCCCAGTTTCGCGGCCGACTCGAAGGCGGCCTCGGTCTTCAGCGGATAGACCGAGGCCGTCGAGAGTCCAACCTTGATGGCGGGGCGCACCCGTCAGCCTGATTGCAGCAGCGCAAGCGGCCCCAGGGTGACCAGGGCGCCGACCGCCACCGCGATCAGAGTGCTGACGATGTCCTCGGTTTTGCGCACCACCCGCACGCCGACCACGAGGCCGAGGATGACGAGGACCGACAGCACCAGCGCGACGATGTTGTTCCACTTCCACAGCTGGTCGAATGCGACGAACAGACCGGCCCCGAACACCACGGCGATGACGCTCTGACCGACGATCCACAGACCGTGCACGGCCGGCGACATCGTGCGGGGCTCGCCCTGTGCCGCGTCGAAGTCGTCGCCTTCGTCGTCGGCGCCGTCGTCCCTGAGATCCTTGTGGTCCCTGTCGTCCTTGACCGTCGTGCGGTCACCCCGCAACGCGTCGTCGGCGACGGAATGGCCACCGAAGAGGGGCTCCTCGGTCGACCGCAGATAGGACGGCAGTTCATCGCGTTCGGTGTCGTCGTCGGTCGGGTCATCTCGGACCTCGCTGAGCGAGCCGTCTCGCTCAGCCTCGACGGCGGCCTCGGCGTCCAGAGCCTCGACCTCGAGGGGCTCGTCGAGCTCGTCGGTCACCTCGGTCGCGTCGCCGCTCCCGACGACCGGGTCGGGCGTCCATTTCTCGGCGTCGACCTCGGGATTCTTGCGGCCGAACCGTCCGAATCCGAACCGGCGGGTGGGTTCGACCTCGGGGGTCTCCGCCTCTTTGTCGGCGTCGACCCCTTTGCCGGCGTCGACCTCTTTGCCGGCGTCGGCCTCTTCGTCGGCGTCGACCTCCTCGTCGGTACCGCGCTGCTCGACGCGAGCGGCATACGCGGCAACCGCGTCGGCGTAGTCGTCGTCGGCCTCGTCTTCGACAGTGCCGTCGTCTTCCGCGGCGGCCTCGTCCGTTTCAGGCTCGACGTCGTGTTCGACGAAGCCGTTGGTCGACGGTGTCTCGTCGGCGGCCGGGGGTGCACCGTAGGCTTCGACGGCTTCGTCGACCGGTTCCTCGACGGGCGCGGCAGGTTTCTCCGGTGCCGGGGCGGGCGGCGGATCGTCGGGACGGATGATCGGGATCTCGCCGGTCAGCTCGGCAACGGTCACGGCGTCGGCATTGCCGCGGCGTCGACGGCGCCTACCGCCGACCGGGGGTGCACCGATCGTCCCGTTCTTGGCCAGCAGCTCGGCGACCGAGATGGGCCGCGTGTTGCTGTTGCTGTCGTCAGTCATCGTCTGTTGCCTTTGAGCCTCGCTGCTTCACCGTCCAGCATTGCGTACGGACATCAGCCGTGCGGCCGATTCTCCTGCCCCGCCCTTGGCGGCTTTGTCCGTTCCGCTCACTTTGCCCGACTTGCCGGAACCGCCGGACTTCGTCGCGGGCTCGCTACCTCCGACGAAAGCGGTGCCGTCGGCCTCGCTGTCGAGTTTCCGCAGAATGAGCCCCTCGCGCAACGCCCATGGACAGATGTCGACGCTCTCGATACCGAGTGCTTTCATGCTCGCCTCCGCCACCAATGCGCCCGCCACGATCTGGGGAGCCCGGTCGACACTCACCCCTTCCAATTCCGCTCGGTCAGCCGCGGTCATCCTAGAGATGAAATTTATGAGTTGCCGAAGACCCGTCGCGGTGAGCGTGCGCTTCACGCGCGGCCCGGCGCCCGACGGCGCAGCGCCGGTGAGCCGCGCCAGCGATCGAAATGTCTTCGACGTGGCGACGGCCAGATCCGGACTGCCCGCCTCGGTGATCACCGCCGCGGACTCGGCCATCTCGTTGGACAGCCAGTCCCGCAGCATCCCCACCCGACGGCGCCCCGGCGGATCGTCGGGCAGCCACTCCCTCGTCATCCTGCCGGCGCCCAGCGGCAGCGACAGCGCGACGTCGGGTTCCTCGTCCACCCCGCTGGACAGCTCCAGCGAGCCGCCACCGATGTCGATGTTGATGATCCGCCCCGCGCTCCAGCCGTACCACCGGCGCACCGCGAGGAATGTCAGCCTGGATTCGTCCACCCCGCTGAGCACCCGCAGCTCCACACCCGTCTCGGCCTTGACCCGGGCGAGCACGTCCTCGGAGTTACGGGCGTCGCGCACCGCGGAGGTCGCGAACGCCATCAACTCCGAACATCCCGAACTCGTCGCGATGCGCGCGAATTCGTCGACGGTGCCGACGAGTCGGTCAGCACCCCGGCGGGTCAGCTTCCCGGAGTCGTCGATCGCCTCGGCCAGCCGCAGCGAGGCTTTCGTCGAACTCATCGGAGTGGGGTGCCCGCCGCGACGGGCGTCCACCACCAATAGATGGACGGTATTGCTGCCCACGTCGAGCACGCCTAATCGCACTTCTCCAACTTAATGGGTCTACCGTGGGAAATTGTGAGCGCATCGCCTTCTCATCCAGGTGAGGTCGAACTGGATTTCGCCCGCGAGTGGGTCGAATTCTACGATCCCGACAACCCGGAGCATCTGATCGCGGCCGATATGACGTGGCTGCTGTCGCGGTGGACGTGTGTGTTCGGCACCCCCGCGTGCCAGGGCACGGTGGAGGGCAGGCCGGACGACGGATGTTGTTCGCACGGCGCGTTTCTGTCCGACGACGACGATCGCGCCCAGCTCGACGACGCGGTGAAGATGCTCACCGCGGAGGACTGGCAGTTCCGTGACAAGGGCCTGGGCAAAAAGGGCTATCTCGAGATGGACTCCTATGACGACAAGCCGAACCTGCGGACGCGAAAGTACAAGGGCGCCTGCATTTTCCTGAACCGGCCGGGCTGGCCCGGCGGCATCGGCTGCGCGCTGCACAGCAAGGCGCTCAAGATCGGTGTCGAGCCGCTGACCCTCAAACCCGAGGTGTGCTGGCAGCTGCCGATCCGGCGCACACAGGAGTGGGTCACCCGGCCCGACGACACCCAGGTGCTCAAGACCACGATCACCGAATACGACCGGCGCGGCTGGGGTGAGGGCGGCGCCGATCTGCACTGGTACTGCACCGGCGACCCGGCCACACATGTCGGCGCCAAGCAGGTATGGCAGTCGTACGGGCCGGAACTGACCGAGCTTCTCGGCGAGAAGGCCTATGCCGAGCTCGCGGCAATGTGCAAGCGCCGCAGCAGTTTAGGGCTGATCGCCGTGCATCCGGCGACCCGCGCCGCCGAATGAGCGGGCAGCAGCTGTTCCTCTTCCGGTTGATTCCGCCGCGCGCCGATTTCGCGCAGACGATGACCGACGTCGAGCAGCACACGATGCATCTGCACATGACCTACTGGCAGGAGCTTCTGACAGCGGGGCGTGTCGTGGTCTACGGTCCGGTCGCCGACCCCGAAGGCGTGTGGGGCCTGGGGGTGCTGCGCGTGTGCGACCGGGCCGAGGCCCTGGCGATCGCCGAGGACGATCCGTCAGTTCGCGCCGGCGTCAACACCTTCGAGGTGTTGGAGATCATGGGCGGCACCACGGGCTGAGCGCCCTCGGCGCTTCAGGGTCTGAGCGCCCTCGGCGGTGAAGTCCGCCGGATGGCGGGCGCCACCGGTCTGCCTTGGAGCAGCCCGCGCACGCTGCCCGCCTCGATCGCGTACCCGTAGACCGCCAGTGCCCCGCGCACCGCCTTGACGGTCGCGTCGACGTCGTCATCGGTGTGCGCTGCCGACGTCACGAACGACTGGCCGAGCACACCGCGGCGCATCAGCTCCTGCAGGAACAATGTGCGATAGGCCTGTGACGGAACACCATCGGCATCGCAGGTCGCAAAGACCAGACAGGACGGGCGTCCCGTCACCCGCACGTACCCGGACAATCCGGCCTCGGCGACAGCGTCGGTCACCCCGGCCGCGAGCCGCCGCCCGGCATGCTCCATCGCCGCAATCGGTTCCTGGGTCCGGTACGCCGCGACCACGGCCCGAAATGCCGCCAGCGACGCGGTTTCCGGACCGTGGGTGGTGGACAGCAAGAACACGCGATCCGAATCGGTGCGCAGCCCACCCAGTTCCATGTAACGACGCCGGCCCGCGAGCGCCGACACCGGGAAGCCGTTGCCCATCGCCTTGCCCCAGCACGACAGGTCGGGCGTGACCCCGTACAGAGTCTGGGCTCCGCCTGCCGCCCAACGGAATCCGGTGATCATCTCGTCGAAGACGAGCAGCGTTCCCGTCCGGTCGCACAGCTCCCGTACGCCGTGCAGGAAGCCCGCGGCGGGTTCGGCGGTGGCCGTCGCCGCCTCCATCACCACGCAGGCCACGTCCTGTTGTTCCAGGAGCACGGCCAGTGATCCGAGATCGTTGTAGCCGAACCTGACAGTCGCTTCGGCGTGACCGGCCGGGATTCCGCCCGCCATCGGCGTCGTCCCGATGAACCAGTCGTCGGTCGAGAAGAACGGCTGGTCGCAGATCGCGACCTTTACCCGGCCGGTGACCGCGCGGGACAGGCGCACTGCCGCCGTGGTGGCATCGGAGCCGTTCTTCGCGAACTTGACCATCTCGGCGCCGGGTACGAGCTCCAGAAAGTCCTCGGCCGCAGCGACTTCGAGCGTGGTGGGCCTGCTGAAGCCGAGGCCGTCCGCCACGGCCGCCGCGGCCGCCTCGACGACCGGCGCATAGCCGTGGCCGAGCGTCACGGCCCGCAGCCCCATGCCGTACTCGACGTAGGAGTTACCGTCGGCGTCCCAGACGTGCGAGCCCGCACCGTGCGTCAGCACGGCGGGCATGAACTCCGGGTACTGATCGGGCCCGCGCGCGTAGGTGTGCGCACCGCCGGGGATCATCTCGTGGAGGCGCCACTGCAGGTGCCGTGAGCGCGCGAAACTCGGTACGGGCGAGACGAAGCGGTCGTCGGTGACCCAGCGGCCGTCCAGTTCCGGCCACCGCGCCGACACCTCGGGCAACAGATCGACGAGCGTCAGCAGCACGCGGTCCGGTTCGGCGGTGACGAGGTCCTCCGGAGCGATGATGGGCACGTCGGTGCCGGGCATCCGGCGTCCCTGCTTCGCCGCCGATGCGTCGGCGACCGCGGCGATCAGGTTCCGGTCCACGCCCGCGCGCGCGAACAGGGCGACCGCTCGCGACGCCGCGCCGTAGGCGTAGACACGACGCCCGGCTCTGCGCTCCTCCTCCAGCCAGCAGCGCAGTCCGACGACCTGCGAATCGGCGGCGTCCTGCACCACGCCGACGGTGCCGGGGTCGGCGAGGGCGGCTTCGGATTCCAACAGGGCCGCGACGGTGGGACCCGGTGCCCCCTCCCCGTGCACAGCTGCCACCAGCACGGTGCCGCCGTAGAGCTCGAAGGTCCACGCCTGCACTGCGCGCATACCGACACGCTGCAGCTGAGCCACGACGACGGGGGTCGAGTAGTACGCGAAATGCCCGTGGCGCAACGAGTTCCACTGACCACGCGAGACGATGGCGCCGAGGGTGTGAAACTGCAACAGCAGCACACCGCCCGGCGCGGTGGTGGCGGCACGCTCTTCGAAGGCCGCCGCCTGGTCCGCGTCGTGCATGATGCCGAAGCTGTCCAGGACGACGTCGGCCTGCTGCTCGCCCACCCGGTATCCCCGTTCGGCGAGCAGCGGCACCCAGCTGCCGCCGTGGGGGCTGCCGAACTCGCGGACGGTGCCACCGGGCAGCCACCCCGCCTCGGCAACCCGCCGAACCGCCTCTGCCGCCTGGTCTTTGAGCGCCTGAGGCTCGACACCGCGCGGTTCGGAGGTCTCGGTGTCGTCGTTGGCCAGCTGAGCCAGGCCGCACCCGGCGCACAGATCCATCGCAAGGGGATGCGACACCTCGGCCGGGTCGACGGGCGACTCGGCCGGCGGGAAGTCGTCTGCCGCAGGCACCGATCCGAGGTCGAGCACACGGTGAAGTTCATGATGCCCGCACCCGCGGCAACGCCGGGCGGTCATGCCACCATGTCCAGGTGCGTATCGAACCGTCCCAGCTTTCGGGTGTCATCACCTTCGTACCCCAGCCGCACCACGACGACCGCGGCCTGTTCACGCGCACGTTCGACGCGCAGATCTTCGACGAGTGGGCCGGAAGTACCACCGCGGCGACGTTCGTGCAGGATTCGCAGTCCCGCTCCCTGCGCGGCGTGATCCGCGGTCTGCACGGGCGCAGCGGCGCCGGCGAGGCCAAGCTGGTGCGGTGCGCACGTGGCGCCGTCCACGACGTCCTCGTCGACGCCCGTCCGCAGTCGCCGACGTTCGGCAGGCACGAGGTCTTCCTGCTCGACGACATCGAATTTCGGCACCTGTACGTCCCGCCGGGGATGCTGCACGGATTCCAGGCGCTCAGCGACATCGCCGACGTGTGTTACCGCATCGACCGACCCCACGACCCCACCGAAGATCTCGCGGTCGCCCATGACGACCCTGATCTCGGCATCGCCTGGCCGCTGCCTCCCACCCTGTTGTCGCCCCGTGACGCGGCAGCGGGCAGTTGGGCGGAGCTCGTCACGCATCTGCGCGGCTAGCCGGCGACACAGGGACCCGGCGCAGTTCCTCGTCGAGGCCACCGGTGTCACGCAGGTGCGCCAGCCGGGCCAACCGGGTGAACTTCGCGTCGAAGTCGGCAGCGGACAGGCCGTACTGCTGATACGCCGAGGACAGCTCGACCGCACCCTCGGCCACCGACACAGCTGCCTCGAATCCGAGTTCGGTTCGCGCCCTGCCGAAATCGACTCGATACGACCGCGGATCGGCTCCGGTCTCCCCGGTGATCAGCACCTCGGATCCCGGAACGGCTCGGGCCGCATACTGCGCGATCTCCGCGACGGTGACGTTGTTGGCCTCGCTGCCGATGTTGAACGCACGGCAGGAGATCGCCGATGAGGGCATCTCCAGACACCGCGCGAAAGCGGCGGCGATGTCGCGTGCATGCACCAGGGGACGCCACGGGGTGCCGTCGGACAACACCCGCACCACGCCGGTCAGCACGGCCGAACCGACGAGGTTGTTGAGCACGATGTCCGCCCGCAACCGGGGTGAGAAGCCGAAAGCCGTGGCGTTGCGCAGGAAGACGGGACTGAAATCGGTATCGGCCATGGCGGTCAGGTCGTCTTCGACGCGCACCTTGCTGACTGCGTAGGGCGTGAGTGGGTGCAGTGGTGCGTCCTCGTCGACGAGGCCGTCTCCGGCGGCTCCGTACACCGAGCAGGTCGACGCGTACAGAAAGGTCTTGACCCCGGCCTCTTTCGCCGCGCGGGCCAGCCGGACGGACGCGTGGTGGTTGATGTCGTGTGTGACCTCGGGGACCAGCGCGCCGAGCGGGTCGTTCGACAGCGCGGCCAGGTGGATCACGGCATCGATGTCGCGCAGGTGCTCAGGCCCGACGTCGCGCAGGTCGACCGTGACCCCGGCGGGGTCGGCGGGCCGCGGACCGAGCACGCAGTCGTCGAAGTACCCGACGTCGAGTCCCGAGACCTGATGTCCGGCGGCCTGCAGAATCGGCACCATCACGGTGCCGAGGTACCCGAGATGCCCCGTGACGAGGACGCGTTGGGTCATGCCGCACCCGCCTGCGCGAACGTCAGGACGGCCTTCTCGGCGAGAAACGCTTCGGCGTGCGGGCTGCGGCACTGCACGCCGCGCAGCCGGGACAGCCCGAGGAAGGAGTGTTCGTCGAACCAGTCGCGGCCGGCCTGTGACGGATAGTGCTTGTGCAGCAACCTGACCTTCTCCTCGGCAGTAGCCGTATCGATCGGATGAAACACGTTGGGGGACGGGGTGTCCGACTCCCATTTCAGGATCTCGTAGCCCAGCACCAGATGGTCGCGGAACTCCGTCGGTGTCAACTCGGCGAGCAGCCGGTGATCCTGGTGAGCGTCGTTGCGCTGGGTGCTGAACACCACCTGCGGATCACAGGTGCGGCGAAAAGCCTGCAGCCCGTCCTTGACCTCGTCCCAGTGCGCGGGCGTACGGCCGTCGGGCACGGCCAGCATCGTCACGTGCACCTGCGCACCGGGGCAGAACGCCTCCAGCGCCGCGCGCTCTTCCGCTTCGCGTTCCGTGCCTGCGCCGCACAGCACCAGCGCATGCACCGCGACACCTGGGTTGGCCCTGCACAGCGTGAGAAGCGTTGCGCCCATGCCGATCGCGATGTCGTCGCAGTGCGCGCCCAACACGGCGACCTCGTGAACGGCCTCGGTCAGCAGCGTGATCACGCGAGGGGCGCCTTTTCCCGTTCCCACAGGGCCCACGGGCGGTCGCCGTTGCGGTAGGCGGCCTCGAGTTCGGCACGCTCCTTGAACGTGTCGGCGGGTTTCCAGAACCCGAGATGCTTGTACCCGTAGAGCGTTCCCTCGTCGGCGAGGCGAGCGCACACGTCCTCGACGAGGTCGCAGTTCTCGGTGAGCAGGTCAAGGGCCTTCGACGTCATCACGAAGTAGCCGCCGTTCTCCCAGATGGGGAGCCGCGAAACCGGGGTGATGCCCGTGATCTTGGCGGCGCCCTCGCCCGCGTCGATGTCCACGCAGTGGAACGACGACTGCGGCGGCACGATCAGCATCGAGGCGGCCGCGCCGGCGGCCTTGACCTCGTCGATGATGTCGTTGAGCGGTGCGTCGGTGAGCACGTCGGCGTAGTTGGCCAGGAAGTACTCGTCGTCTTCGACGAACTTCCTGACCCGCCGGAGCCGTTCTCCGATAGGCGATTCCGTTCCGGTGTCGACGAACGTGATCGACCAGTCGCTGATGTCGGTCTGCAACAGCTCGACCTTGCCGTTGCGGATGACGAAGTCGTTGGACACCGTCTCCTGATAGGTCAGGAAGTAGTTCTTGATGTGCTCGCCCCCGTAACCGAGGCACAACACGAATTCGGTGTGGCCGAAGTGCGCGTAGTAGCGCATGACATGCCAGATCAGCGGCCGTGGCCCGAGCAATTGCATGGGTTTGGGGATGGTGTCGTCGCTGCCGTTGCGCATCCGCATCCCGTAGCCACCACAGAACAGCACGACCTTCATTGCCAGGTTCCTTCCGTCAGGTCCACCACGGTCAGCGTGGGAAGTGGAAACACCAGGCGCGCACCCCATTCGGCGGTGTGGGCGAGCTGGTCGGTGATCTCGGTGCGCAGGTTCCACGGCAACACCACGATCACGTCGGGCCGGTCCTTGTCGATCTGCGCGGGGTCGAGGACAGGGATGCGGGTTCCCGGGGTGAAACGTCCGTGCTTGTAAGGGTTCCGGTCGACCGTGTACTCGATGAGGTCGGTCCGGATACCGCAGTAGTTCAGCAGGGTGCTGCCTTTTCCGGGCGCCCCGTAGCCGATCACACGCTCGCCGCGTGCCCGGCAGTCGAGCAGGAACCGCAACAGTTCCGCGCGAATAGCTTCGGTGCGGGGCCGCAGCCCGAGATAGCCGTCGACGTGGTGAAGACCGGCCTCGGCCTCGGAGCGCAGCACCTCGTCGACTCGAGCTGACGGCGCGCCCGCGATCTCGGTGGGGCGGGCCCACAGCCTGATCGACCCGCCATGCGTCGACAGCATCTCGACATCCACCACCGACAGTCCACCGGACGCGAGCGCCCTCATCGCAGACAGCACGGTGTAGTACTGAAAATGCTCGTGGTACACGGTGTCGAACTGGCCCAGCGCGACGAGATTCATCGCGTGGTGCACCTCGATGCTGAGCCAGCCGTCGTCGGCGAGCAGAGTCCGCAACGCACGTGTGAACCCCACCAGATCGGGGATGTGGGCGTAGACGTTGTTGGCCACCACCAGATCGGCGGGCCCGTGCTCGGCACGCACGCCTGCTGCCACCTTCTCGTCCAGGAACGCCGACAACGTCGGCACCCCGCGCTCCCGGGCCGCCGCGCCCACGTTCACCGACGGTTCGATCCCGAGGCACCCGATGCCGGCGGCGACGACGTGCTGCAGGAGGTAGCCGTCGTTGCTGGCGACCTCGACGACGAAGGAATCCTGCTGCAGCCCAGCGCGTTCGGTGGCATCGCTGACGTACCGTCGCGCGTGCTCGACCCAGCTTCCCGAGAAGGACGAGTAGTAGGAGTAGTCGGTGAAATTCTCCTCCGGCGTGATCAGCGCCGGTATCTGCAGCAGCAGGCAGTCCTGACACAACCGCAGGTGCAGCGGATAGGTCTGCTCGGGCAGGTCGAGTTCATCGGCGGTGAGGAACTTCGCACACGGTGGCGTGGCCCCCAGGTCCAGCACACTGTGCAACTGGTTGGATCCGCACAGACGGCATGTCATGACGTGTAGCCCTCCTGGAATCGGTCGAGGGTGGCCGCCTCGCTGTCGGCCGGCTCGAGGCGCGGCACGGCATCGGGGTCGCGTCCCACCCTTCGCAGCCAGGCGATGGCGGGACCGATCAGGATCAAGGCCGACAGTCCTTCTGCGGCCAGGTACGCCCAGCCGACGCCGGTCACCCCGATCGCCCTGGTGCCGAACCACGATCCGGCGAGGATCACCACCGTCACGAGGGCCTGCACCGACAGGTAGAGCGCGAGCCTGCGTTGCACGCGGGCGAATCCCTCGAAGGCGGCCGACACCGCGGACAACGGTAGGAACGCCGCCGCCAACAGCAGCAGATCGCCGCCCTCCGAGCGGTATTCGTCACCGGCGAGGCTGAGCATGAACGGGCCGACGAGCAGCAGTCCCGCCGATGCGACCAAGGCGACCGCGGCCAGCATGCCCACCATGCGCCAGGACAGAGAGCGCACCTGGGCGGGGTGTGCGGCCACCTCGGCCACATAGGGGCTCACGACGAGGTGCATCATCAGGTAGAGCGCGCTGACCATCGCCCACGTCACGGCGAAGTGCGCGTTGGCGACCGGCCCGATCTGGGTGACCACGATCAGCGGAACCACCAGAGGACCGATCGACCACAGCGACGCGATACCGAACGACGAGCCGAAGTAGGACCACACCTGCCGGCTCGGGGGCAGGTCCGCCGCCCGCTGCCAGCGGGGATGGGTGCGGCTGCGACGGTGCAGGACAGCGTAGGTGCACAGCGCCGCCACGCCGGCGGTCAGCGTCCAGCTGAGCACAATCGTGACGGCCTGCTCCCAGATCGCCAGCGCGGCGACGGCGGCGAGCTTCGCGACGGCGTGTGCGAGGTTCTTCACCGCTGCCCACCGCGCGACCCCCAGCCCGGCGGCCGCTTTGTCGAGCAGCGCGAAGACCGCGAGTGTCAGCACCATCAGCGGGAAAGTGGCCATGGCCCAACCGGATTGGAACATCGGGTCCCTCGGCCCGACCGCCACCAGGACGGACCCGACAAGCACCCCTGCGCCGGCGACGAGCAGGAAGCCCCGCCTCAGCAGGTGTGGCGCCCGCGTTCCAGCCACCGGCAGGAAACGTTCGTACAGCACGTCGATGCCCAGGGTGGACATCGTCGACAGCAGCACCGCCGAGGTGATGAGCGCCGACGCCAGTCCGACCTCTTGGGCTGGGAACAGGCGGGCCACGACGGCCCAGAACGCCAGCCCCAGAACACCGGTCGAGGCCGTCGACACGATCAGCGCGACGGTGTTGACCCGCATGTTGCGTTCGGCACGCTCGTTCACGGTCATACCCGTGCCGCGCGGGACTTCATGCGGCGCCTGCCGCTGCGCACGGCGCTCAGGGCATAGAGACCCGTACGCCGCAGCTGCATGTCGTAGGACCGCAGGCGTCCGAACACCCGGTCGCCGGTGGTGACGTTCCAGGTGGGGTCGGCGGCGAGCCTGTCGGCGAAGCCGACGACCTGGGACAGCTGCGAGCGCGCCGAGGTCAGCGCTGTCGTGGAGTCACTCGCGATCCGGAATGCGGCCAGCGTCTTCGGCACGCCATAGAACTCGCCGAGCTCGAGCAGGCGCACCCACAGGTCGAGCTCACTCAGAAACGAGGTGACGGGCCGGAAGCTGCCGCAACGGTCGAAATCCGAGCGCCGGAACATGGCCGCGACGGGGGGACCGATCGGATTGGTGCCGCTGCGCACAATGCACCGCACGACGTGATCGGCGGGTTGCCTGCCGACGATCTTGCCGAGTCCGCGGGCCGGGCGCATCATCGCACCGTCGTCATCGATGAAATCGGTGCGGGCCGACACCAGCTTCACGTGGGGCATCGCGTCGAGCGCAGCCGCCTGGACCTGCACGCAGTCCGGCATCAGCGTGTCGTCGGCACACACGAGCTTGACGTAGTCGCCCCGGCTCTCACGGATGGCGATGTTGAAGTTGTCGACCATGGACACCGTGGTCGGGTTTCGCACCACCCGGACGCGCGGGTCGGTCAGTTCGTCGAGGATCGCGGCCGTGCCGTCGGTGCTGTTGTTGTCGACCACCACCACCTCGAGGTTCGGATGGGTCTGGTCAAGGACGCTGTCGAGGGTGACCCGGAGATGTCTTTCGGCCTGGTAGGCCGGGATGCAGACAGACGTGAGCGTGGTCGATCGCGCGCCCGGAACCGTCAGCTCGGCCACGCTCGGCTCCGTTCTCTCGACGTTGCAGGCCCGTTTCCGCCACATCACCCCGACGTCACCGCGCTCGCAAAGTGCCATTCATTCGCTATCGATTGCTATGCGTTCGACGCGCGCGATGCTGTGGGGAGACCATATCACCGCGCAAAGTTGTCAGCCTTGGACACTATCTGCGATCAGCAAATTCTCCCGCAAGGGCAGAACAAGCAATTTCCCACGCCCGCAATACAGTCCGATGAACTGGAACAAAGCGTTACAGATGACAGCTGGGCAAGCTATCTTGATGGGCTATCGACGTCGCGCGCGACACCACGAAGCAAACAGGTGGGACGGCCACCGCGCCTGCTCACTGTGACTGAAATCACAGTATTTGCCTACCCTGGTCGATGCCATCCTGGGTCGCTGATCAGTTTTCAGCAAATCGGTAAGCCACCAAAGGTCGAGCCGCAAAGCAAAAGGAGCGGCAGTCGTTCACGACGACTACCGCTCCCTGCCTGCACGACGGGCGATCAGCCCTCCAGCTTGTATCCCAGTCCTCGCACGGTGACCAGATGCACCGGGTTGGCCGGATCCGCCTCGATCTTGCTGCGCAGCCGCTTGACGTGCACATCGAGTGTCTTGGTGTCGCCCACGTAATCGGCGCCCCACACCCGGTCGATCAGCTGGCCGCGGGTGAGTACCCGTCCGCTGTTGCGCATCAGATACTCGAGCAGGTCGAACTCCTTGAGCGGCAACGTGATCGGCTGGCCGTTCACACTGACGACGTGCCGCTCCACGTCCATGCGCACAGGCCCGGCCTCCAGTACCCCGTCGGCGATACCGGGATCCTCGCCGTCGGATCCCCGGCGCAGCACGGCGCGGATGCGGGCGATCAGCTCGCGGGCAGAGTAAGGCTTGGTGACGTAGTCATCCGCACCGAGCTCGAGCCCCACGACCTTGTCGATCTCGCTGTCACGGGCCGTCACCATGATGACCGGGACGCTGGAACGGGACCGCAACTGCTTGCAGACATCCGTGCCGCTCATCCCCGGCAGCATGAGGTCCAGCAGCACGATGTCGGCGCCCGCCCGTTCGAACTCGGCCAGAGCCGAAGGCCCGTCGGCCACCACGGTGGCTTCGAAGCCCTCTTTTCGGAGGAGGAAGGCCAGGGGATCGGCCAAGGACTCCTCGTCCTCCACGATCAGCACGCTGGTCATCGATGTATCAGTCCTCTCGTTCAGGAAGATGGTCAGCACCATCGGCATCGTCGCCGCGGAGATGATGGGGAAGGGCCGCCGGAATCGACAGCGTGAAGGTGGAACCGGTGCCCGGTTGACTCCAGAGGCGGATGGAGCCGTTGTGGTTGGCGGCGACGTGTTTGACGATCGCCAGCCCGAGCCCGGTGCCACCGGTGGCCCGGGACCGTGCCTTGTCGACACGGAAGAATCGTTCGAAGACCCGTTCCTGGTCGCTGGGCGCGATGCCGATACCGCGGTCGGTGACCGCGATCTCGATGTTCTCGCCCCGCCGACGGCGGCTGATCGAGACCGCAGAACCGTTGGGCGAGTAGGCGATTGCATTAGACACCAGGTTCGCGATGGCGGTGACCAGCAGAGTCTGGTCCCCGAGCACCCGGTAGCCGGTCGGCGTATCCGTGGTGATGGCGATGTCGGCGTTGTCAGCGGCCACTTTGTGCCGCGACAGCGCCTCGGAGACGACGCTGTCGACGTCCACCACTTCGAGGTCGGGCAGCCGCTCGCCGCCCTGCAGCCGAGACAGCTCGATGAGTTCGCCGACCATGTTGGCCAGCCGGTTGGATTCGGTGACCATCTTCTCGGCGAAGTGCTTGACCGTCTCGGGATCGTCGCTGGAGGCCAGCACCGCTTCGGCAAGCACCCCGACCGCACCGACCGGCGTCTTGAGCTCATGGCTGACGTTGGCCACGAAATCGCGTCGCGTCGCCTCCATCCTGGCGTGTTCGGACTGGTCGTCGACGTAGACCACGGCGAACCGGCGATCCTCTTCGGTCAGCAGGCGGACATGGCCGCGCACCGAAAGGCCGGACCGCCCCGGCCTGCTGCGCTTGCGGGGTGAAAGGTCGAAGTCACCCTGCTCGCCCGTGGCCAGTGTGCGTTCCGCCGCCACCCACGCCCTGTCGTCCAGCAGGCGCTCCCGCACGAGGCCGAGCTCTTCGGCGCGGTCATTGGTGTAGACGACGTCACGGAAATTGTCGACGACCACGATCCCGACCGGTGATTGCGACACGATGTGCTCGAGCATCCGCGACACCGTGATGCCCGTCTGTTCGGCCGAACGCCGTTGCTGGCGTTCCTGAAGCCGCGGCGCCACCCGAACCCCGATCGCCGCACCGATCGACAACGCGAGCAGTGCCACGACCGCTGCGAGAAGCAGCGCCGAGATGACACTCACGCGCAAATCGTACGCATTCGGTGAACGTCATCCCAGCAGCGTGCAGCCAAAACGGGACAAGTCACAAACCCAAAGACGGATGTTCGAACCACCGTCCTCCATTGTTCACCCGCCGTTTGCCGGCTGCCCGGGGCGCGACGCGCTACTTGGCTCCCTGCGCGGCCACCGCCGCCGCTCCGGCGGCCGCCGCATCCGGGTCGAGATAGCTGCCGCCGGCGACGATCGGAGAAAGCGTGTCATCCAGGTCGTAGCGCAGCGGAATGCCGGTGGGGATGTTGAGACCGACGACGTCCTCGTCGGACATTTTGTCGAGGTACTTGACGAGTGCCCGCAGCGAATTGCCGTGCGCGGCGATCAGCACGGTCTTGCCCGCTTTCAGGTCGGGGACGATCACCTCAGTGAAGTACGGCACGAACCGCTCGACGACATCTTTGAGGCATTCGGTCAGCGGCGCGCCGCCCTCGATGCCGGCGTAACGCACCTCGGTGTCCTGGCTGAACTCCGAACCGGCCTCGATCGGCGGGGGCGGGGTGTCGTAGCTGCGACGCCATGCCATGAACTGTTCCTCGCCGTACTTGGCCTTCGTCTCGGCCTTGTTGAGCCCCTGCAGGGCGCCGTAGTGACGTTCGTTGAGGCGCCAGTCGCGATGCACCGGAATCCAGTGCCGGTCGGCCTTGTCGAGCGCGACATTGGCGGTGGTGATGGCGCGCCGCAACAGCGACGTGTACAGCACGTCGGGTTGGCGGTCCTGTTCCTTGATGAGCTCGCCGGCGCGGGCCGCCTCGGCACGCCCCTTGTCGGTCAGGTCGACGTCGACCCATCCCGTGAACAGGTTGAGCGCATTCCATTCGCTCTCACCATGGCGGAGCAGGATCAGCGTCGCGGTATCAGCCATGAGGAAAATCCTCTCACGCCACGGACCGGCCGTCGCCGCTGTCGTCGGAGCTCAGTCGTCCTCGATGAGATGCTGGAAGGCCTGCAGGTTCTTCAGCGACTCCCCGCGGGAGACCCGCCACTCCCACTCCTTCTGGATGGATGTGCGAAAACCCAACTCCAGCAACGTGTTGAAGTCCGCGTCCACAGCCTCGAGCACCTGGCCCAGCACCCGGTCGACCTCCTCGGAGGTCACCGACGACAGGGCCATCCTGCCGACGAGATAGATGTCACCGACATTGTCGAGGGTGTAGGCGACCCCGTAGAGCCTGCGGTTGCGTTTGAGAAGGAATTTGTAGACGCCCTCGAAGTTCTCGTCGGGCCTGCGGCACACGAACGCCTCGACCCGAACCGAGTGTTCGCCGATCGAGAGGATCGTGTTGGTCTTGAGCCTGCGCTCGCCGGGCAGCGCCACGATCAGCCCGGGCAGCCCGCCCGCCGCGCCTTCGTGCAGGGTGTATTCGAGGTCGCTCTCGTTGAGTGTCGCCTCGATGACGTCCTGAACCGTCGTGCTCACGCTCGTACTCCTCGCCTCATCGAGAATCGTCGTCCGCTGCGTTGCGCGGCGAGCTGCCGCTGGTGTTCGGCGCGGTAGTCGGCGATGGCGCGGCCGTAACCGGCCAGCAGCGCGTCGACGGTGTGCGCCCACGAGAACGTCGCGGCGTGATCGACCGCGGCGACGCCGAGGGCGGCCGGATCGGCTTTGAGCACCTCGTCGAGCGTCTTCGCCCACGCCTCCGGGTCGTGCCCGTCGACCAGGGCTCCGGTGACGCCGTCCCGCACCGCGACGGGGAGACCGCCGACGGCGGCGGCGACCACCGGCGTCCCGCACGCCTGTGCCTCCACCGCCACCAGACCGAAGGATTCGTTGTGGCTGGGCACCGCGACGATGTCGGCTGCCCGATAGACCCGCACCAGTTCCTCGCGCGACTGCGGCGGAAGGAATGTCACGCGGTCGGCGATACCGAGTTCGGCCGCCAGGCTCACGAGGTTGTCCGGGGTCGCCAATCCGGATCCCGACGGCCCGCCCGCGACGAGCACCTGGACCCCGGGCAGGAGCGCCGCCGCCCGCAGCAGCACGTCCGGAGCCTTGAGCGGCTGGATCCGTCCGACGAACGCCACGATCCTGGCGTCTGCGTCGAGTCTTAGCGCGGCGCGGGCGGCGAGGCGGTCGCCGGGGGTGAACGTCGTGAGGTCGACGCCGGGGTGGACGACGTCGATGCGCGCCGGATCGGCTTGATGGAGCGAAACCAGTTGCTGCGCTTCGTGTTCGGTGTTCACGATCAGCCGGTCGGCTTCGTCGACCACCTGCTGCTCACCCACCGAGCGCATCGGCGGTTCCGCGGTGTCTCCGACCGCCAGCGAGGCGTTCTTGACCGCGGCCAGCGTGTGGGCGGTGTGCACCAGGGGCACTGCCCACCGGTCAGCGGCCAACCAGCCGACCTGGCCCGACAGCCAGTAGTGGGAGTGCAGGATGTCGTAGTAACCGGGCTCATGGGTGGCCTCGGCACGCAGGACCCCGGCCGTGAACGCACACAGCTGGGTCGGCAGGTCGTTCTTGTCCAGCCCTTCGAACGGACCCGCCACGACGTTGCGAACGAGGACGCCGGGCGCCACCGGTACGACGGGCTCGTCGGCCGATGACGTGGCCCTGGTGAAGATCTCGACCTCGACGCCCCGGCGGGCCAGTTCGAGGGAGGTTTGCAGGACGTAGACGTTCATCCCGCCCGCATCGCCGGTGCCCGGCTGGGCCAGCGGCGACGTGTGTACGGACAACACCGCTACCCGCCGTGGTGTGGGCAGCCCGGTCGGTGAGCCGGCCGGATCGGTCGCTAGACGCACAGTGTCATGTCTACACCGCAGCGGAAGTTTCTAACCTTCCGGCGTGCAGGCCATGCTCATGCGCTCACTTCGGGCCTGCGGGCGTGCGCCCGGCGCATCGCGGCGATCGGATCGGCGTACAGCCCGCCGAGGGACACGATGCCGGCACCGGCCTCCTGCACCCGGTTGCCGAACGCCGTCACGCGGATGTCTCGGTGACCCAGCACCGAGCGCTCCGCGAACGACGACTCGACGACGCTCATGCCCTCCGGGTATTCGGTGAATGCCTGGCCGCCGACGACGAGATCGTCCGGGTTGAGCATGTCGCGCAGCAGCGCGACGGCCTCGCCGAGCACCCGTGCGCGTTCGGCGACCAGCGCGGCAGCCTGGTCGTTGCCCTGCCGGGCGGCGCGCAGCACGGCCGTCACGGTCGAGGTCGGACCGTCGGCGGCAACGATGCGCGCCCTCCTGGCCGCCGCGAGCACCGCCTCGTCGCTCACGGTGGATTCCAATCGCCCTGTGCCGCCCAGCAATTCGGAGTGGACGGGCAGTGCCGCGATCGTGCCGGGGCCGCTGGAGGGGGAATGCACCTGCCCCCCGATCGACAGCGCGTAGCCGACGGTTTCGCGGGCGTAGACGTAGAGGCTGGTGGCCGCCTTCGTCGGCTGCCTGCGCACGCCGAGCAGCAGTTCGGCACCGGCCATGGCGTCCACATGCGAGGCCACCGAGACGGGCAGGCTCAGCGATTCGGCCAGCACCGGCCCGACGGGCGCATCCGACCAGCCCAGCCGGGGATGATCCAGATATCCGGTGGCGCTGTCGACGACACCTCCGGTCGCGACGCCGACCCACAGCGGGCGGCGCCGGTGCCAGCGGCTCAGGTAGCGGCGTGCGCTGCCCGCGACGGCAGCCAGGGCCGCGGCCTGATGTCCGCGGGGGGTGGGGGTCTCGACGACGTCGAGCGTGCGACCGAACAGATCGGCGGCCACGATGCTGGTGGTGCGGGCACCGATGTGAATGCCGAGGGTCAGGAAGGGTTCATGGTTGACCTCCACCGGCACTCGCGGCCTGCCGATCGCACCGGAGGCGGCGAGGTCGGCCCGCTCGCGAAGCAACCCCGCGTCGAGCAGGGCTGTGACCTGGCGGTTCACCGTGGCGATGCTCAGCCCGGTGACCTGCGCGATCACATCGCGGGCGATGGGTCCGCGCTGCCTGGCGGCTGCGAACACCGCTGCGGCGGCAGCCTCGGGCACACGCAGCGAGGGCGCGACGATGTGGTGCAGAAGGGCCTGCGGGTAGCGCCCGGTGCCGGTGGTCGACGTCGCCCGCGTGGTGGTTGCGGTGCGGGGACGCTGGGTAAGGGTGGTGCTCACGGGATGGTCCTTCGAGTCGAGTCCGATGGTGGGGCGAGGCCACACCTTGGCGACTCAGCAGGACGTGATCAGTCCGGGCAGTCAGGCGCGGCGGGGTGCGCAACAACAACACGCACGCCGCGCGGCAGCGAGAACTGCCTGACTGTTCCGGGACACGCGGTCAACGTAGCACGACTGCGCCGGGCGGCGCGAAGCAAACTTCGATGGGCCTAGGCTTGTGTCCATGACGACACCAACAGACGCCCGCCGGGTCGCGGTGGTCACCGGGGCCAGTGCCGGAATCGGCGAGGCTACCGCGAGAACCCTTGCCGCCCAAGGCTTTCACGTCATCTGCGTGGCTCGTCGAGAGGAACCCATCAAGGCGTTGGCCGCCGAGATCGACGGCACGGCGATTGTGGCCGACGTCACCGATCCGACCGCGGTGGCGGCCATGGCTGGCCGTCTCGACCGGGTGGACGTGCTCGTCAACAACGCAGGTGGGGCCCGCGGGCTGGAGTCGATCGCCGACGCGGACGTCGAGCACTGGCGCTGGATGTGGGAGTCGAACGTTCTCGGCACGCTACATGTGACGCGCGCACTGCTGCCCAAGCTGATCGACTCCGGCGACGGGCTCATCGTCACGATCACCTCGATCGCCGCGGTGGAGATCTATGACAACGGCGGTGGCTACACCTCGGCCAAGCACGCCCAGGGTGTCCTGCACCGCACGCTGCGCAGCGAGCTACTCGGAAAACCGGTGCGGCTCACCGAAGTTGCGCCAGGAATGGTGAAGACCGAGTTCTCTCTGAACCGGTTCGAGGGAGACGAGGAGCGCGCCGACAAGGTCTACCAGGGAGTCGCGCCACTGGTGGCCGAGGACATCGCCGAGGTGGTCGGATTCGTCGCGAGCCGGCCGTCGCACGTCGACCTGGATCTCATCGTCGTCCGACCGCGCGACCAGGTCAGCGGGGCCAGCGGCTCGCGCTTCAACAGGCAGTAGTGACTCTCAGCATTCTGTCAGCACTTTCGATGCCAATTTCTTGGGATACGGCCCGGGAAATTCTTCGCTTCGGCCACGAAGCTGGGTAGCGTCCGATCAAGGCGCAACTCACAGGCGAGGACTGCGATGGCAACTCTGACTCTGCCCACTCACGCGATCGACTCGACGCTGGAAGCCGTGCCGGAGATGAGCACCCTCGAAGCGATGGTCCTGGAAGCGTTCTGGACCGGCGACGACTGAGGCCGCCACCGGCGCCTAACCGCCGGGTCGGCTCCCCGCCGGCTGCGGGGCGCCGGACGGGGTGGCCGGCGCGTTGCTCGGGATCCCGTCGGGCTTCGCGGCCGCCGACAGCGCCGACATCGACGTCCACTCGTCCCACGGGACAGCCCAGTCCCAGATGTCGCCGTCGGCGTAGGACAGCTGGATCCGTGTGCCCGTGACCTCGACGGGGTCGCCGTACATCGCGACGTTGAAATACTGCTCGGCGTCGGTCAGGGACAGGTTGATGCATCCGTTGGTGACGTTGCTGTTGCCCTGGGCGCCCGAGCTGGCCGGGTTTGCGTGGATGAACTCGCCGTTGTTGGAGATCCGCACCGCGAACCGCTCGCGCACGTTGGCGTAACCGGCGGCGGGGTTGGTCATGTAGAAGTCCTCGTACTTCTCGGTGACCACGTGGATGCCGCTACGGGTGACATTGCGGTCCAGATCGCCCTCGCCGTAGCTGCACGGGAAGTCCATGATGACGCCCGCGTCGGTGACAACCTGGATGCGGTGACTGGATGCCTCGGCCTTGACGACCTGGAACCGGCCGATGGTGAAGTCGAGGGTCGAATCGGCGGCGCCGTAGGCCCCACTGCCGAAGGGAACGCCGTAGAGGTCGGCCTCGACGCGCACGGTGGTGCCTGCCGGGTAGTAGTCCTTGGTACGCCAGTGCACCCGCGAGCCGCCGGCTTCGTCGGGCAGCCAGGCCCAGCTCCCCTCCACCGGCGGGGTGGTGGTCACCTTCAGCGCCTTCTCCACCTCAGCGCGGTCGCCTTCGGCGATGGCGGCGTCGAACTGCAGGATGATCGGCGCCGCGACGCCGACGGTCTGCCCGTCGGCGAGTTGGAACCGGCCGCTGACCTCGGTCGTCGGCGTCACCGTGGTGAACGTCCCGGACAGGGGCACCGCCTTGCCGTCCTCGCCGACCGCGGAGCCCGCCCATGCGTAGGACGCGCCGTAGCCGAGCGACTCGGAGATCGTGTACGCGGTCCGGTCCTTGTTCAGCGCACCCGCGACGACCTTGCCGGTGCTCGTGTTGGTCAGCGTGACCTTCTGGAACCAGCCGTCGGTCACCTTGACGCCGACGCTGCCGGTGGGCACCACCTCGTCGGCGGCGTCGGAGGGTTCGTAGGTGATGGTCGGCGCCTTGGCCGCCTCCTCGGCGGCCTCATCTCCGGCGGGCGTGCCGCCGGTTCGCATGCAGGCGGCGAGAGCACCCGGCGCGACGACACCGACCGCAAAGGCGGTCAGGGCTCGCCGTCTCGTGATCGACGGCAGCGGTTGCTCATGGCTCACGTGAACCCACGGTACCTAGAGAGAGCACCCAACCAGAACCGGCTCGGGTGTGAGTTCGATCCCGAAAGCCGTCTTGACGCCGTCGCGCACCGTCCTGGCCAGGGCGATCACGTCCGATGACGTCGCCGCGCCGCGGTTGGTCAGCGCCAGGGCGTGCTTGGTGGACAACCGCGCGGGCGCTTCACCATCCGGATATCCCTTTCGGAATCCGGCTTGTTCGACCAGCCAACCCGCAGCAAGCTTCACGCCGTCGTCGGCCGGATAGTTCGGGACGGGACCGTCGACGGCCTCGTCGAGGCGCTCGAACTCGGCGCGGGTGACGACGGGGTTGGTGAAGAACGACCCGACGCTCCAGGTGTCGTGATCTGCGCCGTCGAGCACCATGCCCTTGCGAGCACGCAGCGCCAATACCGTCGCCCGGACCTCCGCCGGATCGGCGCGCTCCCCCGCCCGCGCGTTCAGCGCGGAGGCGAGTTCGCCGTACCGCAGCGGAGCGCTGCGCCCCGCGGAGTCGAGTTCGAATTCCACCTCCAGCACCACCCAGGCCCGCGAGTGCTTCAAAATGCTTGTGCGATAACCGAACCGGAGAACTTCGGGGGTCACCCAGCGGTCCTGCCCGGTGGCCCGGTCGAGCAACCGCACCCGCCGGATCGTGTCGGCGACCTCCGCGCCGTATGCGCCGACGTTCTGCACGGGTGTCGCCCCGGTCGACCCGGGGATGCCCGACAGGCACTCCAGCCCGCCGAGCCCGTGCTCCAGCGACGCGGCGACGACGTCGTCCCACACTGCTCCCGCCTCGGCCCGCAGCAGGGACCCGTCGACGGTGATGCCGGTGTTGGCGAGCCGGACGACGGTGAGGCCCGCCAAATCGTCGGCCAGTACGACGTTGGAGCCGCCTGCCAGGACGAGCGCCTCGGGCCCGGCGGCCAGAACTGCGTCGATGACCTGCTCGGTGGTGTCGCAGGTGGCCAGACGCGCGGCGACCGGTCCCACACGCAATGTCGTCAGCGGTGCCAGCGGCACGTTCTGGGCAAACGGCACGCCGCCCAACAACGAAGTGCCCACGGGCGGTAACGGTAGCGTGGCCAGCTATGCCGCGTTCATTCGACATGGCCGCCGAATATGAGGGCACGGTCGAGCAGGTGCACAAGGCGTTCAGCGACGAGGAGTACTGGCTGGTGCGGCTCGACGGTTCCGGCGCCGACACTGCCACCCTCGACGAGATGGTCGTCGACGACGCGGGCGGCATCCACGTCAGGACCACCCAGACACTGCGCGCCGACCGGCTGCCCGCGGTCGTCACGCAGTTCCACCGCGGAGACCTCAGTTTCGTCCGGGAGGAGACCTGGACGCCGGTGGCCGATCGGCGGGCCACAGCGGTGGTGCGCGGCTCGATCCCCGGGGCTCCCGCCACGCTGACCGGCGACGCGGTGCTGTCGTCGGTGGTCGACGCCCGCGGCGGGATCGCCTCGAAGATGGCGTTCAAGGCCACTGTCGAGGTGCGGGTGCCACTGGTCGGCGGCAAGATCGAGAACTTCATCGGCAGCCAGCTGCTGTACCTGTTGACGGCAGAACAACGCTTCACCACGGTGTGGATCACCGAGAACAGCTGACCCGGTCTCTACCATCGAGCCATGGCGCAGGGCACCCCATGCTCCTCGCGTGCGCAGCCCCTCGGACAGGTGACGCGGGGCACCACGGGCCACAACCGTCTGCGCCGCAGCGACCGCTGGCTGGTGCACTCCTCACGCGTGCGCACCGCCCTGCAAGCCTCCCCCGATCCGCTCGTCGTCGACCTGGGTTACGGAGCCAAGCCCGTCACGACATTGGAACTGGCGGTGCGGTTGCGCGAGGTGCGCCGCGATGTGCGGGTGATCGGGTTGGAGATCGAACCCGAGCGGGTGCGGGCCGGTCAGGCCGCCGTGCAGAACGGGGCCGCCCCCGGTGTCGAATTCGCCCTCGGCGGTTTCGAGTTGGCGGGCCACCGGCCAGTTCTGGTGCGGGCCTTCAACGTTCTGCGCCAGTACCCGGCCGAGGCGGTACACGACGCCTGGGCCGCGATGCGGGAAGGGGTGTCCGCCGGCGGCTTGATCGTCGACGGCACCTGCGACGAGCTGGGCCGGCTGTGCTGCTGGGTGCTGCTCGACGCGACGGCGCCGGTGAGCCTGACCCTGGCGTGTGATCCGTTCGCGATCGAGAGACCCTCCGATCTCGCCGAACGCCTCCCCAAGGTGCTGATCCATCACAACGTCGAAGGGCAACCGATTCACACCCTGCTGCGCGCCGCGGACCGGGCGTGGGCCAGCGTCGCCGGACACGGCGTGTTCGGGCCGCGAATCCGCTGGCGGGCGATGATGGAACTGCTTGTCGGCGAGGGATTTCCGGTGTCCATGCCGCGAAAGAGCCTGCGCGACGGCGTGCTCACGGTGCCGTGGGAGGCCGTCGCACCCCACGGGTGAGCACCTCCGGGTCACGTCGCTTGTGCGGGCACCTTCGCCGGAACGACGTCCTTGTCTTCGAACCGGTCGGGGTCGTCGAGCACGTCGTCGAGGTCCTGAGCCACCTGGATGTCGAGCCCCCGCATGTGCGCAGGCGGCGTGGCCAGCGACACCGCCACATAGGTGAGAAGGCCTGCGGCGAACGCGATGAACGTCGGCCAGCCGTCGAACGAGGCGCCGATGACGTCGTTGGGGATGTAGAGGATGGTGTTCTCGACACCGAACATCGTCGGCGTCATCACGAACAACCCGAGCCGGACGACGAAACCGACGGCGATCGCGGCGATCGCGGCCGTGGTGGTTCCTCGTCGCCACACGAGCCCGAGGATGAACGGCACCGTCAGGCAGGCCAGCATCAGGTCGAAGGCCAGCGTCAGCAGGATCCCGGTCTGCTGGACGTAGATCGCGAACAGGATCGAGAACAGTGTCATCGGCACCATCGCGATGCGGGTGGCGCGCAGCAGCGGGTCCCGCTGGCCGGGCACGTGTACCCGTCGCACGCCACCGAGGTTGCGCACGCACACGTTCGAGATCGCCAGGATCGCTCCGTTGGCGGTGGACATCGACGCGCCGACCAGACCACACAGCACGAGCACCGTCAGCCCGACCGGGGCGTACTGGTCCAGCAGCACGAAAAGCACAGGGCCGTCGAGTTCCTCGGGCATGAACGAATGCGCGGCGAGCACCACCAGCCCGAACGGGACGCAGATCGTCACCGTGCCTGCGGCCGCGGTGAAGCACGCCTTGCGGGCAGCTTCGGGAGATTTCGCCGAGAACACCCGGGCCATGAAGTCGATGGCGACGATGTCACCGATGCCGAGCGCGATCAGCGTCGCCCAGTTGATGACCGCGCC
The DNA here is from genome assembly GCF_041287165.2 of Mycobacterium bulgaricum. Lineage (NCBI taxonomy): Bacteria > Bacillati > Actinomycetota > Actinomycetes > Mycobacteriales > Mycobacteriaceae > Mycobacterium > Mycobacterium bulgaricum. The sequence continues at coordinate 797,959 of NZ_JBGGKV020000002.1, forward strand.
CTGCGCAGGGTCGGAGAGCTGACCCAGTGCGAAAGGCCCTGTGCCCTCGGCAATGTCGAGTCCGTGGGTGGTCGTCATCCAGACGAACAGACCGATCGCCCCGGCGAGGATCAGGCCCATCTGGATGATCGCGGTGTACGCGTCGGCGATGAGCCCGCCCGTCCCGGTGTAGGCCACCGCGATCGCGGCGATCAGCAGCACCCCGAGCCAGTAGGGCATGCCGAGGAAGTAGTTGAACAGCAGACCGCCCGCGACCAGGTTGCCTGCGACGAGCATGCAGAACGCGATGGCCAGCAGCACGGAGGCGCCGACCTCCACCGAACGGCCGAATCGCAGCCGGTAGTAGTCGGGGAACGACGTCAGTCCCATCCGGTTCATCGGCTTGGCGAAGAAGATGCCGGTAATCGTCAGGCACAACGCCAGTCCGAGGGGCAGACAGGCGCCGGCCCAGAAGCCGAACTCGAAAGCGAGGTCGGTGTTGCCGAGCGTCGCGTTGGTGTCGACCGCCGCGCCCATCAGGGCACCACCGACGAGCCAGAAGGGCAACATGCGGCCGCCGACAAGGAAATTGGAGCTGTCGCCCTCGATCCTTCTTGACACATAGAAGCCGACGGCCACGACTGCGGCGATGCTTATCGCCACCCCGAGAAGAATCATGGTGGGGAGCCTCCCGATAGAGATGGAGTCTCCCGGGCTTTTGTCCCGCCGTGGAACGCCCGGGCTCCTATGCCGGCCGCCTGCGTCTCTCGGACCAGGCCCGGCCATGAATGCACACAGCCGGCGGAACCCTAGACGCGCCCCACCCTGGTTCTTTGGGTGGGTCTCCCCTAGGAAAGACCTGGTGTGTTTCGTGATGTCGCGCCGCGTGTAAACGGTGCGTTTCTTCCACCGCTGGACAGGAATTCACCGACGTGCCAACAATGACGTCAGGCGCCGTGACATCACCGCGCCCCGGACGAGGTGCGTCGTACCCGGTCAGCGACAAGACGGCGCGTTGAGGAGAACTCATGTCCGAGCCGTCCGGTTTTCCGGCCCCCGACCCGTCCCTGCCGAACGCCGAAGGCGCCTGGGCCCAACAGGTCGAGGCCAACCTCGGTGACCGTCGCCTGCGCGAGGAGATCGACCGCGGCCTGAGCTACGGCCTCGAGGCCGCCCCGACCATCAACGACAGGACGATCTCGACGTTCGTCCGCGGCGAGAAGCCCCACTTCGCCGGCGAGCGCGGCACGTTCCTCAAATGTCCGTTCATCGAAGACGTGAACGAGGTCGACGACGCCGAGGTCGCGATCTTCGGTGTCCCGCTGGATGCCGGCGCGACCTACCGGCCCGGTACCCGATTCGGCCCGCAGGGCATCCGACGGTCCACCAACCTGTTCGGCACCTACAACTACGAGTCCGGTGTCGATCTGCGCGAGCAGCTGAACATGGTCGACATCGGCGACGTGTTCACGATCCCCGGCAATCTGGAGAAGTCGTTCGACCAGATCAGCACCGCGATGGCTCACGTCGCGCAAAAGGGCGTCATGCCGATCGTGCTGGGCGGCGACCACTCGATCGGCTTCCCCACCATCCGCGGTCTGGCGCCGTACATGGACGGCAACATCGGCATCATCCACTTCGACCGGCACGTCGACACACAGGAGACCGACCTCGACGAGCGGATGCACACCACACCGTGGTTCCACGCCACCAACATCAAGAACGCACCCGCGACCAACCTGGTGCAGATCGGCATCGGGGGCTGGCAGAGCCCGCGCGAGGGCGTGAAGGTGGGTCGCGAACGCAAGTCGACGGTCATCACGGTCGGCGACGTCGAAAGGGTCGGGATCGAGAAGATCGCGGAGACGGCACTTGAGATCGCTTGGAAGGGCGCCAAAGCCGTGTACCTGTCGTTCGACATCGACGTCATCGACGCCGGTTTCGTGCCGGGCACCGGCTGGCCCGAACCGGGTGGCCTGCTGCCGCGCGAGGCGCTGAACCTGGTGAAGATGATCTCCGAGCCCGGCCTGGCCGGCATCGAGGTCGTCGAATGCTCGCCGCCCTACGACTGGGCCGAGCAGACCGCCCTGATGAGTTCGCGAGTGATTCTCGACAGCCTCGCGGCACAGGTGCGGTCGGGCAAGCTCGGCAAGAAGGCCGCCAAGGCGAACCGGCCTGCCTGGGGCCCGTAACCGCAGGTGTAAAAACCGCACGTCGCGGCGTGTTTGACGGCACACCCCGAAAAGTCGCATCTGGGATGCGCAATTAGTAGCTTCAAGTCATGCAGCTCACCCGATTCACCGATCTGGGACTGCGGGCGATGATGTTGCTGGCCGCAGGCGAGAACGACGAACAGCGGGTCACCACCCGCCAGATCGCCGCCGGCGCAGGCGCTTCCGAGCACCACATCGCCAAGGCGGTGTCCCGGCTCGTCGACCTCGGACTGGTCCACGCCCGCCGCGGACGCGTCGGTGGGCTCGCGCTGACCGATGCCGGCCGCACAGCGTCCATCGGTTGGCTGGTGCGCGAACTCGAGGGCGACCGCGAGGTCATCGACTGTCAGGGGCAGGGCACGTGCCCGCTGATTGCCGGCTGCCGGCTGCGCCGCGCGCTGGCCGAGGCCAAAGAGGCGTTCTACGCCGAACTCGATCGCCACACCATCGCAGATTTGGTGCGCAGCTCTGCGCTTCCACTCCTTCAGATATCACCACCAGAAAGGATCAGTCGATGAACGCCATCACCACCCGCGAGGGCCTGACACAGGATCAGGCCGAGATCATCTCGGCGACACTGCCGTTGGTGGGTGCGCACATCGACGAGATCACCACCGAGTTCTACCGCCGGATGTTCGAGGCTCACCCCGAGCTGTTGCGCAACCTGTTCAATCGCGGCAACCAGGCCCAGGGCGCACAGCAGCGGGCGCTGGCCGCGGCCGTCGCCACCTTTGCGACCCACCTGGTCGATCCGGACCTGCCGCACCCCGCCGATCTGCTGTCGCGGATCGGGCACAAACACGCGTCGCTGGGAGTCACCGCCGACCAGTACCCGATCGTCCACGAGCACCTGTTCGCCGCGATCGTCGAAATCCTGGGCGCCGATACCGTCACCGAGGACGTCGCCACCGCGTGGGACAGGGTGTACTGGATCATGGCGGACACGCTGATCGCGCTCGAACGCGACCTCTACGCCGACGCCGGGACCGCCGACGGTGACGTCTACCGGCGCCTGCGCGTCTCCCGTCGGGTCGACGACCCCTCGGGTGCGGTGCTGGTGACAGTGGCAGGCGCCGCTGATCCGAAAGGCACCCCCGGACAATATGTTTCGGTGGGTGTGACCCTGCCGGACGGAGCCCGTCAGCTACGGCAGTACAGCTTGGTGAACGCGCCCGGGGCGGACCTGACCTTCGCGGTGAAGCCGGCAGGAGAGGTGTCGGAGTGGATCCGCACGAACCTGCGCGTCGGCGATCTGCTCGACGTCACCGTCCCGTTCGGCGACCTGCCCACACCGGGTCCGCAGGTGCCGGTGGTGCTGGTGTCCGCCGGCATCGGCATCACCCCGATGATCAGCTTCCTGGAGTATCTGGCTGCGACAGCGCCCGAGACGCCGGTGCTGGCACTGCACGCCGACCGGTCCGACACCGCCCACCCGCTGCGGGAGCGCCAGCGTGAACTCGTCGACACGCTGCCCAACGCGTCGCTGACCATCTGGTACGAGGACGGACTCACCGCCGGTGATCCCCGGGTGCACGCCGGCCGCATGTGCCTCGACGGTCTCGACATCCCGCAGGACGCGCACGTCTACGTCTGTGGCGCGGACGGCTTCGTGCAGGCGGTGCGTCCGCAACTGATCGGACGGGGGCTCCCCGCCGACCGTGTGCACTGCGAGCTGTTCTCGCCCAACGACTGGCTCCTCGGATAGCGATCTAGGCTGGCAGCCATGCGTATCGCGCTGGCTCAGATCCGCAGCAGTACCGATCCGACGGTGAACCTCGGTCTGGTCGAGGACTACACCAGGCAGGCCGCCGAAGCGGGTGCGTCGCTCGTACTCTTCCCGGAGGCGACGATGGTCCGCTTCGGCGTTCCGCTCGGCGGTGTCGCCGAACCGTTCGACGGCCCCTGGGCGACGGCGGTGCGCGACATCGCGGCGCGAGCGGGCATCGTGGTGGTCGCGGGCATGTTCGTCCCCTCGGACGACGGGCGCGCCTTCAACACGCTGATCGCCACGGGCCCCGGGGTGGAGGCCCGCTACGACAAGATCCACCTCTACGACGCCTTCGGGTTCACCGAGTCCAAGACGGTGGCCGCAGGCCAGGAACCCGTGGTCATCACCGTCGATGGTGTGAAGGTCGGGCTGACGCTCTGCTATGACATCCGTTTTCCGGAGCTGTACGTCGAGCTGGCCGAGCAGGGTGCCGAGTTGATCACCGCGCACGCCTCCTGGGGGACGGGCCCCGGCAAGCTCGACCAGTGGACGCTGCTGGCCAGGGCGCGCGCGATCGACACCAACAGCGTCGTCGCCGCCGTCGGCCAGGCCTATCCCGGCGATGAGGTCGCTGCGCTCGGCCCCACCGGCGTGGGCGGTAGCGTCGTCGCGTCTGCCCTCGGTGAAGTCCTGGTCGCCGCCGGTGAGGATCCCGAACTTCTGGTGTGCGATGTCGACCTGGATGCGGCGCGCAAGGCTCGCAAGACCGTTGCGGTGATGCAGAACCGCTCAGGAGCAGCTCAACCCCGTAGGGCACAATCGCTGGGGTGAGTGATCCCTGGGCCCCTCCGCCGCAACCGCCCGGCCCTGCGCCGGGGCAGTTCCCGCAGGACCCCGGCTACCGGCCGGCCCCCGCCGAGGAAGACGCGTCAGCCGGAGCGAAGCTGAAGCGGATCTTCAGCGACCCGATCTCGATCGTGCTCGTCGTGGTCATCGTGCTGGCGCTGGTGTTCGCCGGCCTGCTGGGCGGCGAACTCTACGCGCGCAACCGCGCCGACACCGTTGTCGCCGGCACCGTGGAGTGCGTGGTCCAGGACGACGCGACGGCCTCCTTCGGGGTGATGCCGCCGTTCCTCCTTCAGCACATGTCGGGTCACTACACGAACATCCGGATCGAGACGGCGGGCAATCAGATCCGCGACGCCAAGGGCATGAAGGTCGACCTCGAGATCGACGACGTCCGCATCGAGGACACCGCGACGTCCAGTGGCTCCATCGGCTCGCTGGTCGCCAACATCAGCTGGAGTGCCGAAGGCATCAAAGAGACGATTCAGGGTGCCATTCCGCTGGTGGGCAGTTTCGTCAACGGCGTCACCACCAATGCCGACGACGGCACCATCGAACTCGAAGGTGCGCTCGGCAGCATCACCGCGAAGCCCGAGGTCGTCAACGGCGGTCTCTCGCTGCAGGTGCAGCAGGTCACCGGGCTCGGCTTCACCCTGCCGCGGGAAGCGGTGCAGCCTGCGCTGGACGCATTCACCGCAGAGCTGACCCAGGACTACCCGATGGACATCAAGGCGGATTCGGTCGAGGTCACCGACAGCGGTGTGGTGAGCCGGTTCTCGACACAGAACGCGACGATCCCGAAGGGCGAGCAGGACCCCTGCTTCGCGACTCTCTAGGCGCCGAGACCGTCGAGCACCGCGCGCGTGCCGGACAGTCCCAGCCGCGTGGCGCCGGCGTCGAGCATTGCGACTGCGTCTGCGGCGGAACGGATTCCGCCGCTGGCCTTGACGCCGAGGCGGCCGTCAACGGTGCCTGCCATCAAATCGACCGCGTGGGGTGACGCACCGCCGCTGGGGTGAAAACCCGTGGAGGTCTTGACGAAGTCCGCGCCCGCAGCCTCGGCGACCCGGCAGACATCGACAAGAATCGGCGGGCCACTGAACTGCAGCAGCGCCGCTGATTCCACGATCACCTTGAGCACCGTCTGCGGGGCGGCCTGCCGCACGGCGGCGATGTCGGCACCCACAGCGTCGAGTTCGCCGGCGAGTGCGGCACCGACGTCGATGACCATGTCGATCTCGGTGGCGCCCCGCTGCGCGGCAAGCCTGGCCTCCTCGGCCTTCACCGCCGAAAAATGTTTACCCGACGGGAATCCGACGACGGACGCGATGACGAGCCTGTTCTCGCTGAGCGCGGCGGCAGCCGCGACCATCGTCGGGGACACGCACACCGCGTACACGTCGAGTTCGATCGCATCCTTGAGCAACAGAGCGATATCGGCCTCGGTCGCCTCGGGTTTGAGCAGCGTGTGGTCGACCAGCGCGGCCACCTGGGCGCGCGTGTAGGAGCCCATCAGAAGGGCTCTTCGGTGCCGCCCGGATTGCAGCGGGTGGCGATCATCTCGTTGTAGTCGACCTCGGGACGCCACGGCTCCAGGTTCCAGCTCACCTTGCCTGGCTCCACGAACTCCGCGAAGTTCCAGTGGCACATAAACTGTTCTTCCATGCCCGGGATCGCGGCGTCCGGCGACAGCGCGAGCACCTCTTGCCATGCCAGCGCCGCCATCGGTTCCGTGCCTGCGTGTCCCGCGGAGGCGCGCGCCGACGGGGTCGGATACACGCGCAGGCTCGAAAGATCGCCCCACTTCGACCATTCGACGTGGTCGACGTAGGGCGGGCCGGTCGGGCTCGCCGATGCCGCGGGCGCCAACGCGAGGGCGCTCGCCACAGCAGCCAGGATCAGGGTGACGCGCACTAGCGCGACTTCCCTTGGATCTCCAGGATCTTGGGCCGGACGTCGACGAGGTAGACACCTGCCGCGACGGCGGCGATCGCGACGCCGGTGATGCCGAGCACGAGGGCCAGCAGCGTGCCGACGCCCAGGATCACCAGCCAGACCGGCTTGGTCAGCTTCTCAGCCGCGGTGTAGGCGTCGGGTCGCTGCATCGCGGCGTGCACGAACGCATAGACCGACGCGACCAGCACGGCAACCTGCAACGCAAAGAGGACGTAACTCACAAGACCTTGGAGCTCCACGCTCACAGCCTAGGCGGGTTACGTCCCCTTTTCGACTCGCTCGGCGCGAGGCGGGATTACTTCTGGGTGACCTTCTTGGCGGGCGCCTTCTTGGCGGGTGCCTTCTTGGCCGGGGTGGACGCGGTGGTCTTCGCAGCCGCAGTCGGGGTGGCCTTGGCCGGGGCAGCCTTCTTGGCCGGCGCCTTCTTGGCCGGAGCCTTCTCGGCGGCCTTCTTGACCGGAGCGGCGGCCGACTCGGTCTTCTTGGGCAGCTCGACGCCGACCAGCTTGGCGGCGCGCTCGCCGACCGCGCGGGTCTGCGATGCAACGTTGCCCAAGGCTTCCTGGGTCAGCTCGACGGCCTGGTCGGTGTACTCCTCGACACGGCTGGCAGCCTCTTCCAGGGCGGGCTGGCTGCGCAGACGCTCGAGGGCGGCCTCGCCGCGCTCGATCAGCTTCGTGTAGGCGGTCTGCGCCGACTCGGCGTAGCCCTCGGCGAACTTGCGCAGCTCATCGGAGGTCAGCTTGCCGCGGATGTCGTCGAACTGGGCAGGCAGATCTTCCTGCAGCTTGGCGACCCGGGCACGGCTCTCCTCGACGCGGCTCTCGGCGTCGGTACGGGCCTCACCGGCACGCTCGCGGAGGGTGGCGACGATTTCGTTGACGCGCTCGAGCGCCAGGTCGGCAGCACCCACAGCCGCGAGCAGCGGGGCCTTCAGGTCGTCGATGTCGAGCTGGTTGTTCTTGGTCTCAGCCATGGCGGCTTCCTTCCTTCTCAGGATTGAGTTCTGTGATTGATTGCGGGGTCTGTGAGATCTCTAGCGGGATCTTGGCTTCGTCAGGTGTGGGCTCCTCATCTGCAGCTTCGGCCAGGGCGGCCTCGTTCTGCTGACAGAACGATGTGTAGATGTCGAGCAGCACCTGCTTCTGCCGCTCGTTGATCGCCACGTCGGTGACAATGGCGTCGCGGACCTCGTTGGTCTCGCTCGGCTCGAGGATTCCCGCCCTGATGTAGAGCACTTCGGCGGACACCCTGAGTGCCTTGGCGATCTGGTTGAGCACATCCGCGGATGGCTTCCGCAGACCCCGCTCGATCTGGCTGAGATACGGGTTGGACACGCCCGCCTTCTCGGCCAACTGCCTCACCGATACCTGCGCGGCTTCGCGCTGGGACCGGATGAACGAGCCGATGTCCTGTGCAGCACTGGACACGACAGCGGCAAGATTTTCATCCTGCGGCATGGGTTGCCCCTTCGTTCGGTGGTTATCCGTGTGGGTACCGACAAATCCACCGTACGACGGGGTGCTAACTTTTGCAAGCACTCGTTAGCGCAGGTCAGAAGAGTAGCTGAGCTATCGAATAGATGACCAGGCCGGCAAGCGAACCGACAACGGTGCCGTTGATGCGTATGAACTGCAGGTCACGGCCCACATGGAGTTCGATGCGACGGCTGGCCTCGTCGGCGTCCCAACGCTCGATGGTGTCGGTGATGATCGTTGTGATCTCCGCCCCATATTCGCCGACGAGATGGTTCGCGCCGCGGATGATCCAGTTGTCGACCTTGTCCCGCAGGTCGGGGTCGTCGCGCAGCGACTCCCCGATACGGATGACGGTGTCGGCGATGCGGGCCCGCAGCGTCGACGACGGATCGTCGACCGACTCCAGGATGATGCGCTTGGCCGCGGTCCACGCAGTCTCGGCGGCCTTCGTGACCTCGTCGCGAGCCATGATCTGCTCTTTGACGTTCTCGGCCTTCTGGATCGTCGCGTCGTCGTTCTGCAGGTCGTCGGCGAACTCGAACAGGAACTTCGTCGCCGAACGGCGCAGCTCGTGGTCGGGATTGCGGCGCACCTTGTCGGTGAAGTCCATCAACTCCCGGTGGATGCGGTCACCGACCAGGTGGTCCACCCAGCGCGGTGACCACTGCGGCGAGTCCCGCTCGATGACACGTTCGATGATCTCGTCGGCGTCGAGCGACCACTGGAACGCGCGGTCGGCGAGCAGTTGCAGCAACGCCTCCTGACGCCCCTCGGCGAGCAGCGAGGTCAGCACCCGGCCGATCGGCGGGCCCCACTGCGGCTCGGCGATGCGCTTGACGATCATGCGGTCAAGGACCTGCTGGACGTCTTCGTCACGCAGCATCTCGACGAGCACCCGCAGCACCGTGGCGGCCTCGGCGGCCACCCGTTCGGCGTTGACCGGCTCCGCCAGCCACTTGCCTGTCCGGCTCGCGACGTCCGCGTCCCGCAGCTTCGTCTCGACGTTCTCCGGCGACAGGAAGTTCTCCCGGACGAACGACCCCAGACCCTCGCCGAGCTGGTCCTTCTTGCGTTTGATGATCGCGGTGTGCGGGATCGGGATGCCGAGCGGGTGCTTGAACAGCGCGGTGACGGCGAACCAGTCCGCCAGCGCACCGACCATGCCGGCTTCCGCCGCGGCACGGACGTAGCCCACCCATGGCGGAGCGCCGTGGGACTGCCACCAGGTGCAGAAAAGGAAGATGACGGTGGCGCCGAGCAGGAAGCTCAGCGCCACGACCTTCATCCTTCGCAGTCCGCGCCGCCGTTCGGCGTCCGCGGCGGAGTCGGCCCCGGCGAGCGCCTCGGCGAAGCTCCGGCGTTCGCGGGTCTCCCGGACCACTGGCGGGGGGCCGGCGACATCAGATCGGTGTGCCACGCGTCCATCATCCGCTACGCGGGCATGTGGGTGCCGGTGCGCCTCACCTGACGCCGTCCGAACCGCCCGCCAGCGCTGGCCACCGTATTATCAAGACGGACTTAGGGAACGGATCTGCGCGATAGTGGCACAACAATCCCCGCCCGTGGCGGTCAAGACCGATGGACGCAAACGGCGCTGGCACCAGCACAAGGTCGAGCGCCGCAATGAACTGGTGGACGGCACGCTGGACGCCATCCGCCGGCTCGGCAGCAACGTCAGCATGGACGAGATCGCTGCCGAGATCGGTGTTTCCAAGACCGTCCTGTACCGCTACTTCGTCGACAAGAACGACCTCACGACCGCGGTGATGATGCGCTTCGCCCAGACCACACTCATTCCGAACATGGCAGCGGCGCTGTCGTCGAACCTCGACGGATACGACCTCACCCGCGAGGTCATCCGTGTGTACGTGGAGACCGTCGCCGCCGAACCCGAGCCGTACCGGTTCGTGATGGCGAACAACTCGGCGAGCAAGAGCAAGGCCGTCGCCGATTCGGAGGCGATCATCGCGCGCATGCTCGCGGTGATGCTGCGGCGGCGGATGCTGTCGGTCGGGATGGATGGCGGCGGCGCGGAGCCCTGGGCGTTCCACACCGTGGGCGGGGTTCAGTTGGCCACCCACTCGTGGATGTCGAATCCGCGGATGACGGCCGACGAGCTCATCGACTACCTGACGATGCTGTCGTGGAGCGCGCTGTGCGGCATCGTCGAGGTGAACGGGTCGCTGGAGACATTCCGGCAGAGCCCGCATCCTTCCCCGACGCTGCCGCCGAAACTGCTTGACTAGGGGCATGACCGAACCTGACGACTTGCCGTCGCTGTGGACACATCAGCCCCATGTCCAGCTGATGTTCCGGCCCGGTGACAAGGTCGCCGACATCGATGCCGAAGCCACGCCCGGTTTCCGCGGCACGAAGTCCGACGCGCCCACCCTGCAGGCCGAACGCAACGTGCGCTTCGCCGAGCTGCAGGAGATGCTCTACGCCAACAGCCGCGCCGGCGACACCCGATCGGTTCTGTTGGTGCTGCAGGGCATGGACACCGCGGGCAAGGGTGGAATCGTCAAACACGTTGCGGGAGCGGCCAATCCGCAAGGCATCGAGTACCAGAGCTTCGGCAAGCCGACGGCCGAGGAGCTGTCGCACCACTATCTGTGGCGGATCCGCAAGGCACTGCCGCAGGCCGGCCACATCGGGGTGTTCGACCGTTCCCACTACGAGGACGTCCTGATCGTGCGCGTGCACAATCTCGTCCCGCCCGAGGTCTGGGAGCCCCGCTACGACGAGATCAACGCCTTCGAGCGTGAACTCGTCGACAGCGGAACAACGTTGGTGAAGGTCGCGATGTTCGTCTCCCTCGACGAGCAGAAGAAGCGGCTCGCCGAGCGGCTCGAGCGGCCCGACAAATACTGGAAGTACAACCCCGCCGACATCGACGAGCGCATGAAGTGGCCGCTCTACCAGGAGGCGTACCAGGCCATGCTGGATCGCACGTCGACCGACTACGCGCCGTGGCACATCGTGCCGTGCAACCGGAAGTGGTACAGCCGCCTGGCCATCCTGGAGCTGCTCATCGAGGCGCTCAAGGGGCTCAACATGTCGTGGCCGCCGGCGGATTTCGACGTCGAGGCCGAGAAGAAGCGCCTGGCCGCGGTTTGAGGCTTGGCGCCTGGCGCGGTGTCGTCGTCGGCGCGCCTAGTGTGCGTCCAGGGCGAATCTTCGTCCGGATTTCCGCCCCGAGCGCACACTCGACGCCGCGAGTGGGTCAGTAGCTGTAGAAGCCCTTGCCCGACTTCTTGCCCAGCTGGCCCGCTTCCACCATGCGCTGCAATAACGGCGGCGGCGCGAAATTCGGGTCCTTGTACTCGTCGTACATCGAGTCGGCGATCAGCTTCATGGTGTCCAGCCCGATGAGGTCGGACAGCCGCAGCGGACCCATCGGATGCGAGAGACCGGCGACGACGGCGGTGTCGATGTCCTCGACGGTGGCCACCCCCGCCTCGGCCATCCGGATCGCCGACAGCAGGTAGGGCACCAGCAGTGCGTTGACGATGAAGCCCGAGCGGTCGCCACACCGCACGACCTTCTTACCGAGCACCTCCCCCGCGAACTGCTCGACGCGCGCAAGGGCGTCGTCGGAGGTGACGAGGGTGTTGATCAGTTCCACCAGGGGCAGCACCGGCACCGGGTTGAAGAAGTGCAGACCGAGCACCCTGCTCGGATTCTTCGTCGCCGCAGCAATTTTCATGATCGGGATGCTCGACGTGTTCGACGCGAGGACGGCCTCGGGGTCGGTGACGATCTCGTCGAGCTGAGCGAAGACCTTGGCCTTGACGGCCTCGTCCTCGACGATCGCCTCGATCACGAGCTGCCGGTCGGCGAGGTCGGCCATGTTCGTGGTGAACCTCAGCCGCGCGACCGTCACCTCGAAGTCGTCGGCGGAGAGCTTGCCCTTCGACTTGGCCCGCTCCAGCGACGCGGTGACGCGCTTCTCGCTCGCGCCGGCCAGCTCGTCGGTCGGCTCGAACACCAGGACATCGGCCCCGGCTTTCGCGCACACCTCCGCGATTCCGCCACCCATCTGGCCGCCACCGACAACGCCGACTCGTTCAATGCTCACGACATATCTCCTCTTACATGCGTCAGACCCCGCCCAAGATTTGTGGGCGGGGTCTGCGCTGTCAAGCCAGGAACATGCTCCTCGCGCACGCGCTCGCGGTGCACTGGCTCCTAGTGGAACTGACCCTCTTCGGTCGAGCCCGCGAGCGCGGTGGTCGACGAGGTGGGATCCACGGTGGTGGCGATCCGGTCGAAGTAGCCGGCGCCGACCTCGCGCTGGTGCTTGGTGGCGGTGTAGCCACGCTCCTCGGCGGCGAACTCGCGCTCCTGCAGCTCGACGTACGCGCTCATCTGGTTGCGGGCGTAGCCGTGGGCCAGGTCGAACATCGAGTAGTTGAGGGCGTGGAAGCCGGCGAGGGTGATGAACTGGAACTTGAAACCCATCGCACCGAGCTCCTTCTGGAACTTCGCGATCGTCTCGTCGTCGAGGTGCTTCTTCCAGTTGAACGACGGCGAGCAGTTGTAGGCCAGCATCTGGTCCGGGAACTCGCTCTTGACGCCCTCGGCGAACTTCTTGGCCAGCTCCAGATCCGGGGTGCCGGTCTCCATCCAGATCAGGTCCGAGTACGGGGCGTAGGCGCGGGCACGGGCGATGCAGGGCTCGAGACCGTTCTTGACGCGGTAGAAGCCCTCGGCGGTGCGGTCACCGGTGATGAACGGCTGGTCACGCTCGTCCACGTCGGAGGTGATCAGCGTGGCTGCTTCGGCATCGGTGCGGGCGATGACGACCGTGGGCACGCCGGCGACGTCGGCGGCGAGACGGGCCGAGGTCAGGGTCCGGATGTGCTGCTGGGTCGGGATGAGCACCTTGCCACCGAGGTGGCCGCACTTCTTCTCCGACGCGAGCTGGTCTTCCCAATGCGAGCCGGCGACGCCGGCGGCGATCATCGCCTTCTGCAGTTCGTAGACGTTCAGCGCGCCACCGAAGCCGGCTTCACCGTCGGCGACGATCGGGGCGAGCCAGTTCTCGACCGAGGTGTCGCCCTCGACCTTGGCGATCTCGTCGGCGCGCAGCAGCGCGTTGTTGATCCGTCGGATCACCTGCGGGACCGAGTTGGCCGGGTACAGGCTCTGATCGGGGTAGGTGTGGCCGGACAGGTTCGCGTCACCGGCGACCTGCCAACCCGACAGGTAGATGGCCTTCAGCCCGGCGCGCACCTGCTGGACGGCCATGTTGCCGGTGAGGGCACCGAGCGAGTTGACGAAGTCCATGTCGTGGAGCTGCTCCCACAGCACCTCGGCGCCGCGGCGAGCCAGGGTGTGCTCCTCGACGACGTGGCCTTGCAGCTTGACGACGTCCTCGGGCGTGTAGGTGCGGGTGACGTTCTTCCAACGGGGATTGTTGTCCCAGTCGTGCTGGATCTGCTCGGGGGACTTCGGCGTGCCAACGGTCGACGTGGTCATGACGGCCTGCTCCTTCGTTCTGTGCAAAGCGGTGACGGCCCCACTTCTCGAACTGCCGCCACACTGTGTTGTTAACGCGCCAGCTGGTTCGCTGGCTTGCTAATTCGAGGATGCATCACGCCATATCCGCAGGTCCACCTGTTTCGCGTGCCAATTTTCGCCAAGGAACCGAGCGGATTTGCAAATGTTGCGAAGATGGCGGGCTGCTGAAACGGTTCAGAAGCTACTGCCGAGTAGCGAATCTTCGCAGGTCAGTACGCCCGTACTGTGAGAAGTCGCGCTTCAGAGCGCGAAGAGGGAAGCGACGGCTTTGACGTCCTCGCCGACCACATATGTGAGCGTTGTAACAGACCGGTCGCTGAGTTCTTCGCCGAACTTGTCGGTGGACCCGGCCGGGTAGACGTGCCGGATGATCTCCAGCTTGTCCCCGAGCGCCACCGGCAGATCGTGCTCGATCGTCACGCGCAGCGGTGCCCGCATCAGCTCGGGCTTCGAGAAGAGGTAGTCCTCCACCACACTCCAGTACACGGAGTTGTTCATGTGGTCGAAGATGTCGATGTCGCTGACACGCACCGGGTACTGCCGGATGTCCTCAGCATCTTCACGTGGACCGGCCTTCAGGTACGCCTTCCACCGCAGCCGGCTCTCACTGGTGGTGCGCCGCAGACCTTCGATGAAGTCGTCGGAGATCCGCGCGGGCCCCTGCGTCTCCCTGTTGATGTTGATCCAGAACGCCTCGGATTCGACCAAGCCGCCTTTACGACCGTCGATGCGCACCCGCATCTCGCACCACCGGTTCGAGGTGCCCGAGCACCAGCGGCGCAGCCGCAGAATGTCCTTGAACACGATGGGCTCGATCATGTCGATCATGGTGCGCCGCACGATCCACAGCGGATGCGTCTCTTCGTAGCCCATCTCCCGCAGCTGATCGGTGCCGATGTCCTGGATGTGCCGGGTGGCGGCGTCGAACTTGAGCCTGCCCTCGCGGTCGACGTCCGCGACGCGCAGCGGCCACTGGATGTCGAAGACATCCGGATGCCCTTCCGGCACGGGCATCATGGTCTTCGACAGTCCGGTGCCAGACTCTCCGGACACGTCCCTGGTGCTCACGGACTCCGATCCTGCCACAGCGCCACCCCTGCCAATCCTGCTAATCGCGCGCTTCGCAACACTTCACAAGACTGTCTAGGCTGGTGCCCGTGGCCAAGACCTTCGTCGGAGCACGGGTGCGTCAGCTCCGCAACGAGCGCGGCTTCAGCCAGGCCGCGCTTGCGCAGGTGCTGGAGATCTCCCCCAGTTATCTGAACCAGATCGAGCACGACGTCAGACCCCTGACGGTGGCGGTTCTGCTGCGCATCACCGAAGTGTTCGGGGTGGATGCGACGTTCTTCGCTTCGCAGGACGACACGCGCCTGATCGCCGAGCTGCGCGAGGTCATCATGGACCGCGACGTCGACGTCGACGTCGATCCCGCGGAGGTCGCCGACATCGTCGGTACCCATCCCGCGCTGGCGCGCGCGATGGTCAACCTGCACCGCCGCTATCAGCTCACCACCACCCAACTCGCCGCCGCGACCGAAGACCGGTTCCACGTCGGCACTTCCGGCGGTAGCGGCTCAGGATCGATCTCGATGCCGCACGAGGAAGTTCGCGACTACTTCTATCAACGGCAGAACTATCTGCACGATCTCGACACCGCCGCCGAAGAACTCACCGCCGACATGCGGGTCCACCGCGGCGAACTCGCCGGCGACCTGACCGACCGGCTGCGATTCGTCCACGGCGTCACCGTCATTCGCCAGGCCGATCTCGGAGAGGGCGTGCTGCACCGCTACGACCCCGCGACGAAGCGCCTGGAGATCGGGGCGCACATGTCCTCGGGCCAGCGGGTGTTCCGGATGGCCTCCGAGCTGGCGTACCTGGAGTGCGGCGACCTCATCGACAAGCTGGTCGACGACGGGCATTTCACCAGCGACGAGTCCAAGAAACTGGCGCGGATGGGACTGGCCAACTACTTTGCGGCGGCGACGGTGCTGCCCTACGGGCAGTTCCACGCGGTGGCAGAGCAGTTCCGCTACGACATCGAGCGGCTGTCCGCGTACTACTCGGTCAGCTACGAGACCATCTGCCACCGGCTCTCCACGCTGCAGCGGCCGTCGATGCGCGGCGTCCCGTTCTCGTTCGTCCGGGTCGACCGGGCCGGGAACATGTCGAAACGCCAGTCCGCCACCGGTTTTCACTTCTCGTCCAGCGGCGGCACCTGCCCGCTGTGGAACGTCTACGAAACGTTCGCCAATCCCGGCAAGATCCTCGTGCAGATCGCCGAGATGCCCGACGGCCGTCATTACATGTGGGTGGCGCGGACCGTGGAACGACGTGCGGCGCGCTATGGTCAGCCCGGTAAGACGTTCGCGATCGGCCTCGGCTGCGAACTGCGACACGCGCAGCGGCTGGTCTATTCGGAAGGCCTGGTGACCGGTGACCCCAACGTGCCAGCGACGCCGATCGGCGCCGGCTGCCGGGTGTGCGAGCGGGACAACTGCCCGCAGCGCGCCTTCCCCGCGCTTGGCCGAGCACTCGACGTCGACGAGCACCGCTCAACCGTCTCGCCGTATCTCGTGAGGCAGCCATGACAACGCCGGCACGCATACCGCCGGGCGGCTTCAAGGACCTCGGCCCGCTCAACTGGGTGATCGCGAAGGTCGGCGCCAAGGGCATCCGCCGACCGCGCTTCAGCCTGATGAACGTGCTCGGCAGGCACAGGTCGCTGTTCCTGGTGTGGCTGCCGCTGTCGGCCTATCTGCTGTATGCGGGCAAGCTTTCCCGCCATGACGCCGAGGTGGTGATCCTGCGCGTCGGGCACCTGCGCGGATGCGAGTACGAATTACAGCAGCATCGCAGGCTCGCGCGATCGCGGGGCCTGGACAAGGAGACCCAGGCCAGGATCTTCGCCGGCCCCGATGCCGAGGGGCTCACCGACCGGGAGCGCGTCCTGATCACCGCGACGGACGAGTTCGTCGTCACGCGCGGCGTCTCACCCGAGACGTGGCAGCAGCTCACCGGGCACTTCACCAAGCCGCAGTTGATCGAATTCTGTTTGCTTGCAGCGCAATACGATGGCCTCGCAGCCACGATATCGACGTTGCAGGTACCGCTCGACTTTCCCGACTGACACCGGCGTGACACAGGCGGCCGCAGGTGTAAACCCGGCCGCTACCATTCGTCCATGTTTTCCAACCCATGGCGCCACCCGCCGGGCGTCCCCCGCTGCGAGCCGCCGCGCGCCGAGGGCACGTTCTTCCTGCCTGACGGCCGCCGGCTGGGTTACGCCGAGTTCGGGGATCCGACGGGTCCTGTCGTGCTCTGGTTCCACGGCACCCCGGGCGGTCGCAGGCAGCTCCCGATCGTGGGGCGGCGCGCGGCTGAGACGCTGGGCCTACGGGTGGTTCTCGTCGAGCGCGCCGGCGCGGGCCTCAGCGATGCGCACCGCTACGAGCAGATCGGCGACTGGGCGACCGACATGGCGCACGTCGCGGACCTGCTCGGGGCCGACAAGATCGGCGTCGTCGGGCTGTCCGGCGGCGGGCCGTACGCGCTGGCGTGCGCCGGGATGCCCGCGCTCAAAGACCGGGTCGCCGCCGTTGCCGTGCTGGGGGGCGTCACCCCGTCGGTCGGCCCCGATGCGACGTGCAGCGGCGCGATCAAGTTGTCCCGCAGGCTGTCTGCGGTGACGTCGGCGCTGCGCCGGCCGTTCGCGGCTGTGACCGCGGGCTTGTTGACCCCGGTCATTCCGCTCGCCCACCTCGCGTACTCGGGTCTGGCGGCGGCGATGCCCGACGGCGACAAGCGCGTCTTCGCCAACCCGGAGATCGAGGCGATGTTCATCGACGACATCGTCCAGGTCGCCGACGGTCGCTTCCAAGCCCTGCTCGACGACGCCCGGCTGTTCGGCGTCGACTGGGGATTCCGCCTCGCCGACGTCAAGGTGCCGGTGCGGTGGTGGCACGGCGACGCCGACTCGATCATCGGACTGGCCGACGCGCAGGCGGCCGCCGAGCACCTGCCCGACGTCGATCTCCTGCTGATGCCCGACGAGAGCCATCTCGGCGGCTTCGCCAAAGCCGACGACGTGCTCGCGTTCCTGGCGCCCTATCTGCGCGACGACGCGAAAGACCGAGCGCAGCAATAAATCTGACGCTTACGCCGCAGCTCGGATAGCGACGACACGGTTGCCGCCGGACGCCTTGGCCTCGTACATCGCCGTGTCGGCCGCGCCGATCACGTCGATGAGATCGGCGTCGGGACGGGCGCAGGTCGCCACGCCGATGCTCACCGCGATCGGCGGCTGGGCCGGGGCCGCGACGGCGGCGCGAATCTTCTCGGCGACAGCCTCGGCGTGCCCGTCGCGAACGCGATCCACCACCAGGAACTCGTCGCCGCCCCACCGCACGACCACGGCATCGCGCGGCACGCTGTCCTTGATCCGCTGCGCCGTGCGGATCAACACGTCGTCGCCGACCGCGTGCCCGAGTGTGTCGTTGACCTTTTTGAAGCCGTCCACGTCGATCAGCAACGCGCACAGTTTCGCGTCCTCGGGCGCGGTGTGAGCCAGGCGTTTCACCGAGACGGCGAGGCCGCGCCTGTTCGTCAGTTCGGTCAGCGGGTCGGTCAGGGCCTGTTGCGAACTGCCCTGCAGGAGCCAGAATCCGAACTGCAGTGCCGGCAGGATGCACACCGTCACCAGCAACGCGATCACGGTGCGCGACACCGCCACCTGCAGCCCGTGCTCCGGCATCGAGGAGGCCAGCCACACCGCGATGCAGACCACCGAGACGACACACCAGGCGATGTGGACGACGTGCAGGCGCGGTCCGTGGAAGAACACCACATAACCGCCCGCACACAGCAGGATGGAGATCCCTGACATCGCCAGATTGGGGTCGCCGAACATCAGCGCCGACAGGGTCATCAGGATGTCGACGTAGATGACCATGACTGCCGAGGCCCGAGCCGACGGCCAGGGCAGCAACGCCCATCGAGCTGCCCAGGCCAGGGAGCCGATGCCGACCACCGCCCACCCGATGCGGTTGATGGTGTCGCTGACGCCCGGGGTCAGGAACACGTTGAGCACGGCCAGCACGCCCATCGTCGCGCCGATGCCCGCGATCAACCAGCGCAGGATTCCGAGAAGTCCGCGGGTGCGTAGGAAGTCGATCCGCCACTGGTAGTCGTCACGCTGATTCCACCACTGCGTTAGCAAAGTCCTGACGGCGCGATCCCCCACCTGGCCATTCTGTCCTACAGGTAGGTCACCCCGAGCACGATCACCGACAACAGCACCGGGGTGATCGGCAACCCCCACAGGAATGCGGCCCAGGTCTCCGATTCCGGTGTCTTCTGCCGCCACTTGTGCCGGCCCGCCAGCGCGGCGGCCGCCCCGACGGCGAAGGACACCCCGGCCACCACAAGGACCCAGGTGGACACGCTCGTCGACGCGATGGCAAACGAGATCGCGGCCAGCCACAGGATGTGGCCGACCACCAACCCGCCGACGCCGGCGACCCAGATCGATCTCAACTAGAAATTGATCATGTGGCCGACCAGGCCGTGGAAGCACTCCTGCATGGCCTCCGACAGGGTCGGGTGGGTGTGGACGTTGCGCGCGAGTTCGTTGGCGGTCAGGTCCCACTTCTGCGCCAGGGTCAACTCGGGCAGCAGTTCGGCGACGTCGGGCCCGATGAGATGTCCGCCGAGGAGCTCGAGGTGCTTCTTGTCGGCGATCAGCTTCACGAAGCCGGTGGGGTCACCGAGGCCGTGGGCCTTGCCGTTCGCGGTGAACGGGAACTTGGAGACGACCACGTCGTAGCCCTCGTCCTTGGCCTGCTGTTCGGTGAGCCCGAAGCTCGCGACCTGCGGCTGACAGAACGTGGCGCGCGGCATCATCCGGTAGTCGCCGAGCGCCAGCGTGTCGGCACCCGCGATGGTCTCGGCGGCGACGACACCCATCGCCTCGGCGACGTGGGCGAGCTGCAGCTTGCCGGTGACGTCGCCGATCGCGTAGATGCCTTTGACGTTGGTGCGCATGTAGTCGTCGATGGCGATGCCGCCGCGGTCGGTCAGCTCGACGCCGGTCTTCTTGAGGTCGTAGCCGTCGACGTTGGGCACGAATCCGATGGCCTGCATGACCCGGTCGGCCTTGAGCTCTTCGGTCTTGTCGTTCTTGGTCACCGTGACGGTGACCGTCGATCCGTCGTCTTCGATCTTCTCGACCTTGGTGCCCGTCATGATCTTGACGCCGAGCTTCTTGTACTGCTTCTCGATCTCCTTGGAGACGTCGGCGTCCTCGTTGGGCAGTGCGCGCGGCAGGAACTCGACGATCGTCACGTCGACGCCGTAGTTCTTCAGCACGTAGGCGAACTCCATGCCGATGGCGCCGGCTCCGGCGATGATGATCGAGGAGGGCAGATCGCGGTCCATGATCTGCTCTTCGTAGGTGATGACGTTCTTGCTCAACTTCGTGCCGGGCACCAGCTTGGTGTGCGCGCCGGTGGCGATGATGACGTTGTCGAATTCGACCTTCTCGGTGCCGCCGTCGTTGAGATCGACCTCGAGGCTGTTGGCGCCCGTGAACTTGCCGTAGCCCTGGATCTCGGTGATCTTGTTCTTCTTCATCAGGAAGTGCACACCGGCCACGCGACCGTCGGCGACCTTGCGGCTGCGATCGAAGGCGGCGCCGTAGTCGAAGCTCGCCTCCCCGCTGATGCCGAACGTCTTCGCCTCTTTGGTGAACACGTGGGCGAGTTCGGCGTTGCGCAGCAATGCTTTCGACGGGATGCACCCGACGTTGAGGCAGACGCCGCCCCAGTACTTGGGTTCAACGATGGCGGTGCTCAGCCCGAGCTGGGCGGCGCGAATGGCCGCGACGTATCCGCCGGGGCCGGCTCCGAGAACGACGACGTCATAGTGGGTCACGCCTACCTACCCTAGTGGGCGCGGCAAGGCGAGCGCTTCTGCGGTCAGAGCCTCGATCAGGGTAGGGTCGTGGCTGACGAGCACGACTGCGGCACCGTCGGCTGCGATCCCCCGCAGCATCGTCGTCACGGCCTCCGTCGCGATCGGATCGAGCATGGCGGTCGGCTCGTCGCAGAGCAGCACCTCGGCCCGCTGGGTCAGGACCCGGCCCAGGCAGGCCCGCTGCAACTGGCCGTCGCTGACCTGTCCCGGGTAGCGGTCCAGCAACTCGGGCTCCAGCCCGACCCGCACCGCGATGTCGTCGACGTCGACCCGTTCGCGGCGGATCGCCGCGGGTTCGGCGATGATCCGGCCCAGCGTCCAGCGCGGGTTGCAGACCAGCCGCGGATGCTGCGCCAACAACGCGATCGAACCCGTCGGCGCGACCGGCCGGCCGCTGTAGGTGACCTGACCGGCGTCCGGGATCTGCAGCCCGGCCAGGACGCGCAGCAGCGTGGTCTTGCCGCTGCCCGATGCGCCGGTCACGCCGGTGACGACCCCGGCAGGGGCGGCGAGGTGGACACCGTCGAGCACGGCTCGGCCGCCGAAGGTGACGGTGATGCCGGTGGCCTGCAGGCCTGTCATGCCGGCACCGTCCCGAGCAGCGCCCGCAGATAGGGGTCGCGATCCGCACGGGCCCTTTCGATCGCGTCGGCGAGCGGCACCTGCGTCGTGACGGTTCCGCGCGCCATGACCGCGACGTCGTCGCACACATCGGCACGCAGCAGCGACGGCATGTCGTGCGTGATCACCAGCACCGCCGCGCCGTCGGCGGCAGCATCTCCGAGCAGTCGCCAGATCAGCGAGGCGTTGTCCGGGTCCAGCGCCGAGGTCGGCTCGTCGGCGAGCAACAGTCCGGGCCGTCCTGCCAGCGCGGCGGCGATGGCGACGCGCTGCGCCATGCCGCCCGACAGTTCGTGCGGATAGCGCCGCGTCGCGTCCGCCGGCAGCGCGACGGCCGTCAACAACTGCTCCGGGGTTCGGTCGGCGCCCAGTCGGCGGCAGATCTCGCCGAGTTGAGAGCCGACGGTGCGCACGGGGGTGAACGACGTCGCCGCCGACTGCGGGACGACGCCGATGTGGCGGCCGCGCAGCCCGCGCCAGGCCCGCTCGTCGCCGGATCGCAGCTCGGTTCCGCCGACGAACACCCGGCCCCGGATGTGCGAACCGGGCGGCATGAGCCCGCTCAGAGCGGCCGCGACAAGGGACTTCCCACAACCCGATTCACCGATCAGCGCCGTGACCCGGCCCGCGGGCACGTCCAGGTTGACGTCGTCGAGGACTCGGACAGCGGTCGCGCGGCGGCCACGCCGCACGTCGATATCGACCGTGAACCCGGCCAGGCGGGTCACCACACGGTCCCCGCGGGGGCACGACGGCGGTCGCGGAGGGCGGCGCCTGCGGCGGCGAACGCGAGCGCGGTGGCGATGAGCGCAACGGCGGGTACGGCGAGGGTCCACCACGCGCCGGCCAGGATGTCGCCGCGGGCTTCGCTGAGCAACGTGCCCAGGCTGGCGCGGTCCGGGGAAAGGCCGACGCCCAGGAACGACAGCGTGGACTCGTGCCAGACCGCGTGCGGCAGCAGCACCACCATCGCGACCAGGGCCTGACCCGTCACGGCCGGCACCAGGTGGCTGCGGGCCACGAACCACCGCGAAGCGCCGGCCAGCCGTGCGGTCTCGACCCAGCCCGCGTCGGCGACCGCGAGAAGTTCGGCACGCACGACGCGCGCGACGGCAGGCCAGTGGGTCAATGCGATGGACGCGATGATCGCCAGCGGCGCACCGCGCCACATCGCGGCGATCACGATTCCCAGCACGAGGTGGGGCAGCGCGTTGAAGCCGTCGACGAGCCGCATCACCACCGCGTCGAGCCATCCACCGACCAGAGCCGCGGCCACCCCGATCGTGAGGCCGAGCACGGTCGCGACCAGCGCGCAGACGACGGCGATCAGCAGTGACACCCGCAGTCCCTCGGCGGTGCGCACCAGCAGGTCGTATCCCGAATGATCGGTCCCTGCGACATGTTCCATGCTCGGCGGACGCAGCGCAGCGGAGAAGTCGGCGATCTGTTCACCGGCGAGCAGCGGAATGGCCAGGGCGGCGAGAACGACGGTCGCGAGCACGATCCACGCAGCATCGCGTCTCATGCGGTGATCCTGATGCGCGGGTCGATGGCCACTGCCGCCGCATCCGAGAGTGCCGAACCGGCCAGCACCGCGGCCGCCGCGGCGACGGTCAGGGCGGCCAGCAACGGAAAGTCCAGTGCTGCAGCAGAATCGACCAGAACCGCCGCCATCCCGGGCCAGCCGAAGACCGTCTCGACGATCGCCGCCCCGGCAATCAACTCCGGAAGCCGGGTGCCCAGCAGCGCGAGGGTGGGCAACACCGACACGGGTGCGACGTGGCCGCGCAGCAGCGCCCACCCGTGGACGCCACGAGACCTGGCGCCGCGCACCGCGTCGGAGTCGATACCGGCCACGACCGCGGCGCGGGTGGTCAGCAGCAACCACGGCACCATCGAAACCGTCAGCGCGATCCACGGCAGAACACCATGTCGCAAAACGCCTTCCACGGTGTAGTCGGCGCCCGGCGCTGCAGCGCCCGACGCGGGCAGCCAACGCAGCCCGACCGCCACCACGACCACCAGTGCCAGTGACACGACGAACGGCGGGACCGCGGCGAACGTCACCGAGAAGCCGGTGCACACCCTGTCGAGCAGCCCGCCGCGGCGCATCCCTGCCAGGCACCCCAGTGCGATCGCCAGCACCGTGGCTGTCAGCAGTGCGGCGCCGGACAGCGCGAGGGTGAACGGAAGCCGTTCGGCCAGAACGGTGGTGACGGGTTGCGACTGAGTCGAGGACCACCCGAGATCACCACGAATGAGCCCGCCGGCCCACTCCCACCAGGCTCGGTACCAGGGCTGGTCGGTGTTGTAGGCCTCGCGCATCGCATCGCGCTGCGACTCGGTGGCGAACTGGTAGTTGCCGCCCAGGTAGGCGGCCAGCGGGTCGAACGGCGACAACGATGCAACGGCGAAGATGGCCGCCGAGATCGCCGCGGTCAGTGGGACGGCGACGGCCGCCCGGATGGCGAGCAGGCGGGTGGCGGCGCGCAGCGGACGCGCGGGCCGGGCTGCGGGAGCGTGGTCGACCACCGTCGCCGGGGTCAGCGTGCCTAGCGCTTCCATGCCTGCAGGTTCCACCACGGCCCCCACGAGACCCCGTGTGAATGGGGTTCCATGATCGGGGCGCTCTGCTGCCAACCGAGGTCGCGGTAGCCGTAGGTGTGGTCGAGGAACACCAGGAACACGTGCGACGGTTCGGCTGCATATGTGGACTGGATGGTGCGGTAGAGCTCGTCCTTCACCGGGCCGGACGCCGACCGGCTCGCCTGCTCCAGCATGTCGTCGAGTCCGGGTGCGGTGAAGTTACCGGGGTTGGAGTACGGCGACGAGTCCGGGACCCGGGTGTGCAGCGTGTCGTACACCTGCGAGTCGATGCTGTAGGGCGTGGACCCACCGCCGAGCACCACGGCGGAATCGCCGAAGCGGGCGTCGATCTCGTCCCAGCTGGTGCCCCGTGGGCGGACCTCGACACCGAGTGGCTTCATCGCCGCCGCGTAGGCAACGGCGAGGTCACGCCGCAGGGTGTCCTGCGCGTTGTACAGCAGCTCGAAAGAAGCTCGCACACCGTCTTTTTCACGAATCTTGTCGCCACCGGCGCGCCAGCCTGCCTCGTCGAGTAGCGACTGTGCCCGGTCGAGGTCGAACGTGTATTGGGCGTCGGCGTTGTAAGCGTCGCCGTAGGCCTGTGCCACCGGGGTGCTCGCGGGGCGCCCGTACCCGAGGAGGACGTCGCGCACCATCGCGTCGCGGTCGACGCCGACGTTCATCGCCAGCCGCGCCTCGACGTCGGCGGTGAACGGGTTCCCGGCGGGCAGCGCGATCCCGCGCCAGTCCGCGGATTCTGCTGCGACCGTGCGCACTTCGCCGCTGGTGATCGAATCCATCAGCCGCGGAGGAAGATTGGTGCCATCGGCCGAGCCCGCGACCATGCTCTGCGCTCTGGCGTTGTCATCGGGAGCGTAGGTGTAGACGAGGCGCTTGACCTGGGCCGGCGTGCCCCAGTAGTCGTCGCGGGCGACCAGGATGGCTTGATCCGGGCGCAGGCTGTCGAGTCGGTACGGACCCGTGCCGACGGGTGTGGTGTTCACCGCCCAGTCGGCCGCCGGTTTGGCCTCGATCTTCTCCGACGGCAGGATGCCAAGCAGCAGATAGGGTTTCGGGTCTGCGGCGGTGTTGAGCTCGACGGTGACGGCGTCGGGTCCGTCGGCGGCGAGCGTCAGGATCGGAGCCACCGACGTCGAGATCTCGGAGGCCACTTCGGGGTTGCGCACCGCGGCGTAGGTGGCGACGACGTCGGCGGAGTCGAATGTGCTGCCATCGGAGAACACGACGCCCGCGCGCAACGGTATGCGCCACCGATTGGGGCCGGCCGGTCGGGGTTCACCGTCCGCGAGGGCCGGTGCGAGCGCGGGGACCGCGGCGTCGTCCTCGGCGCTGGGCCGGTACAACCCGTCGTAGAACGGCGACACTCCCGTCTCGCTGTAGCCGTTGACCGGGTTGTAGCCGCCGAGTTCGTAACCCTCGGCCAGCACGATCGTGTCGGACGATTCACCGTTGCCGGGCCCTGAGGAACATCCCGCGAGCAGGGCGACCGTCAGCCCACACGCTGCACCGACTCGCCTTTTCATGTGTGTATATGAACACATGAATTGACGGGCGTCCAGTCACCTCACAGGGTGGATGCCGTCAGATGACGAGCCAACCGAACGCGACGCTCGCATACAGCGCGCCCGCTCCGATGGCCGCTGCAAGCGGCCCCGACATCAGCGCCAACGACATGGCTGCGATATTGGGCCGCTCCTGAACCATGGCGGTCAGCAAGCTGCCGACGATGCAGGCGACCACGAAAACCAGAACCGCGAAAACCGGCATCGCCTTGTCTGGGGACTGAAACCACCAGTAGTAGAAGCCTGCCCCTGCGGCGGCGCCCGCCAGCCACATGCCGACGACCACGAGCAGAAAGCGCCAGCGTCCCACGAACTGCGGGATGCCGGGGACGACGATCGGCTGCGCGGGCGGTTGCGGCGGCAACTGGCTGGCGTAGGCGGGGTCGTCGATCATGGTCTGCGCGGCGAAGCCACCGGTGAATTCCGGTGTGAACGACTGAGTTTGCTCAGACACCGGAGGCCACCTGGATCGCGGTGAGCGCACCGAACCAGCCCGGTCCGATGGCGAGGATCATGGCACCGACGGCGGTCACCCACCGCTTGCCGGAGAACAGGATCATCAGCATTCCGATCACACTGGGCACACCGATCACAACGCCGATCACGACGTCGGGTCGAATCGTCGCAGTGATTTCGACGGCGGCGATGAGCGCGGCCATCATGCCCAGAGCGACTCCGATGATCATCACTCCGGCGAGGACCGATGCTCGTGGCAACGGGATCACGACACTGACGATAACGCCGCCGGCGGCCGAATTTCGTACGGCTCGCCGCGTTTTCACGCATCCGACGTAACAGCTCGATCACGAGCCGCGCCCGCGGAATCGCCGAACAGCCGGTCAGCACGGCGTCTTCGCACGCGACCGACACCGTGATCGTGATCGTGTTGTGTCCCTCGGGTTCTTGGCGCGCGGATCTAGCGCTGAGGGATCGCGCAGGCGTCGACGGCGTCGGCGACGACGTGTGTGCCGTTCGCCGCGGGCCGTTCGCCGCGCTCGTACGCCGCGCCGGTCACCGGCGGCGCCGCGTCGAGCGCCACGTTCTCGTCATCGGTGAACGCCCGGCCGCGCGACAGGAATCGCTTGCCCTCCGGCGATTCCAGGCTGAAGCCGCCACCGCGGCCGGGCACCACATCGATCACCAACTGGGTGTGCTTCCACGTGTCGAACTGCGGACCGGAGATCCACACCGGCACGCCGTCGCCGACGTCGAGCACGGCGAGCAACACGTCGCGGTCGCCCACGATGAAATCGCCGTCCGGGTAACACATCGGGGACGACCCGTCGCAGCAGCCGCCGGACTGGTGGAACATCAGCGTGCCGTGCCGTTGCTGCAGTGTGCGCAACAGCTCGGCGGCGTCTTCGGTCACCAGTGCGCGGTTGGGTGCATCCATGTCAGCCATTCTCCCTTGCGGCGCGGATCGCGGGTGCTGTCGACGGCGGCAGCAGCAGTCGCCGGTCGGCCGGATAGCAGACAGACAGCTCGATGGCGCCGGCGAAGCGGTAGGGCTGCGCGGCGAGCAGTCCGGTGAACTGCTTGCGTAGCCGCGACATCTCCGCGCGCACCGTCACCACTCGTGAACGGTCGCCATAAAGGTCCTCGGCCAGCTGGGGCGCCGACCGTCCCTGCGGCGAAACAGCAAGGGCGCAGAGGATTTCCGCGTGCCGCAGCGATAGGTCGTGCCGCCAGCTGCCGAACTCCCCCGCCATCACCAGCGACGGCCGATCCGGGTCGCGAAGATCCAGCGTCACCTGTGAGGCCGCGCTCTGGCCGGCGTCGTCGTCCGGCGCGAGGCGCACCAGCCATCCTCCCGGCAATGGCTCGACAGCACACATGCCCAACGTCGTCAGCCATATCCGTCCCGGCCCCATCTGCTCGGGCAGCAGGATCCGGTTGTGCAGCGGCATTGCGTCGACGGCGGCCACCCAGCCCTCGGTGTCGACGGCCAGCGCCGGGCTGCCCATCCGTGCCAGGATCGGGGCTGCGAGGGCGCGCAGCCTGTTGAGCGTGCGGTCGTGTTCCTGGCGCAGGTGGGATTCGGCGAGGCGGGCGACGGCGTCGACGAGCGCGATGGTGGTCGGGTGCACGGTGGCCGCCGGACCCGACACATCGACGACACCGATGACCTGACCGGTGCGGGGGTCTCGGATCGGGGCACCTGCGCAGGTCCACGGGTGATGGCTGCGCAGGAAATGCTCCGCCGAGAACACCTGCACCGCCCGCTGGGACACCAACGCCGTGCCGATGGCGTTGGTCCCGACGGCCCCCTCACCCCAGTGGGCACCTTCGACGAAGCCGAGCCGATCGGCGTTGGTCAGCACCGCGGGTGAGCCGGAGCGCCACAGCACCCGGCCCGCCGCGTCGGCCACGACAAGGATGTTCTCGCCCTCGGCCACCAGCGATTCCAGGCCGTGCGAGATCTCGTCGAGCACGTCCAGAAGCCCCGAGGAGCGCCGCAGCATCTCCAGCGCACCCGCCTCCACGACGGGCGGGGCATCGGGGGCGCGGTCAACCATCCCGGTGGCCATCATCCGCCGCCAGGAGTCGCCGATGACCTCCCGCGGCCTGGCCGGCGCACGGTGGCCCGCCATCGTCGCGTCATAGACAGCCGACATCAGCCGCGCGTAGCTGCGCGGATCCTCCCCGACGGCGACGGCGGGTTCAGGCACCGGTGAGACCTGCATCACTGCCCATAGTGCTCCCTCTCTCAGCGGTAGACCAGGCCGCCGTCGATCAGGCCGGACTGTCCGGTCATGTAGTCGGCATCGGGGCCTGCCAGATACGAGACGTAACCGGCGACGTCATCGGGTGTCTCCGCCCGCCCGAGCGCGATGCCGCCGACGAACTTGTCGTACGTCTCGCCTACGGCGGCACCGGTCAGTTCGGCGAACCGCCTGTCGATCTCCACCCACATGTCGGTGCCGACAACTCCGGGGCAGTACGCGTTGACGGTGATGCCGTCGACGGCGTGCTCCTTGGCGGCAGCCTGCGTCAGCGCGCGGACGGCGAACTTCGAAGCGCTGTAGGGGCCCAGCATCGCGAAACCGTCGTGGCCTGCGATGGACGAGGCATTGATGATCTTGCCTTTGGTGCCGTTCGCCTTGAACGTCGCGACGGCGGCCTGAATGCCCCACAGCACGCCGTTGACGTTGATCGCCCACAGCTTCTCGATCTGTGCGGGCGTCGCATCCTCGATCGGCCCGACCAGCGCGATACCCGCGTTGTTCACCATGATGTCGAGTCCGCCCAACGCGGACGCGGCGTGCTCGACCGCGGCGAACACCTGGTCGCGGTCGCTCACATCGGCGACGAAGGTCGTCGATTTCGAGCCGATCTCGGCGACCTCCCCCGCGACGTCATCGAGACCGTCCTGCCGGACGTCGACGAGGGCGACGTCGGCGCCGTCGCGCGCGAGCCGCAGCGCGATGCCCCGCCCGATTCCTCGTGCCGCACCGGTGACCAGTGCGACCTTGCCCTGCAGCGTCATACGCCTTCTCCGTTCGGGTCGACGAGAACCTTCATCTTCTTGCCGGCGTGCAATGCCTCGAACCCCTCGTCGATCACATCGTCGATCGGGATCCGGGTGACCCACCCGCTGGTGTCGTACTTCCCTTGCGCCATCAACGCGATCACGGCCTCGAAGTCGGCGCCGGTGTAGCAGAGCGAGCCCTGGATCCTGGACTCGTTCATCACCAGATTCAGAAGCGGTGTCTCCAAGGGCTTTTCGTAGATGGCAACACTGATCATCGGCTTGCGCGAGCCGACGCAGGCCAGCGCGGTCGTGACGGCGGGCGTCACCCCGGCGGCGTCGAACACCGCGTCGGCGCCCTCGCCGTCGGTGTGGTCGGCGATGAAGGCGGGCACGTCGACGCCGGCCGGGTCCAGGGTTTCGGCACCGAGCGCTTCGATGGCGGCGCGCCGCGTCGGTGACGGTTCGACGACGAAGACCGACCCCCTGTCCTGGCCGAGTCCTTTGCCGCGCAACGCAAACCACAGTCCGATGCCGATCGGGCCCGCACCGAAGACCATCGCGGTGTCACCGGGGGTCACCTCACCCAGGGTGGCGGCGTGGTAGGCGACCGACATCGGTTCGACGAGCGCGCCGAGTTCCAGCGAGACGGTGTCGGGCAGCTTGTGCAGCATGCTCGTCGGCACCACGGTGTACTCGGCCATGCCGCCGTCGGACATCAGTCCGTGGAAGCCGATCTGCTGGCAGACGTTGTAGTTGCCCGCCCTGCACGGGGCGCAGTGGTCGCACTTGTAGATGGGTTCGACGGCGACGCGGTCACCCTCGCTCCATCCGGTGACGCCGTCGCCGACGGCGGTGATGGTGCCGGAGAACTCGTGGCCCATCGTCAGCGGCAGCTGGGCACCGGTCAGCGGGTGCGGTGCGGTCGGGACGAAGATCGGGCCTGCGTAGAACTCGTGCAGATCTGTCCCGCAGATGCCGTTGAAGCCGACCTTGAGCTTGACGGTCCCCGGTCGCGGGTCCGGCTCGGCGACGTCGTCGACTTCGACCTTGTTCGGTCCGTAGTACACAGCTGCTTTCATAGCGGCATGTCTATGTGATCGCCGACACACCGCGAAAGAGTTGCAAAGGGTTGCAGCGGTGGGGTCACACTGCTTTATGCCGGTCTTCGACGTGGCCATCGTCGGCGCGCGATGCGCCGGGTCACCACTGGCGACGCTGTTGGCGCAGCGGGGGCACTCGGTGTGCGTGCTGGACAAGGCGCAGTTTCCCTCGGAGACGCCGTCGACACACATCATCCAGCCGCGCGGAGCCTCCTCGCTGGAACGCATCGGCGCGCTCGACGCGGTCCTTGCTGCCGGGGCCGCGACCATCGAGAGCTTCACGATGGTCAACGACGACGTCCGCATCGAGGACGACTTCGATCGCGCGCTCTTCCCGCGCCCCGGACTCTGTGTGAGGCGGGTGACGCTGGATTCGGCGCTGGTCGACGCCGCGGTGGCAGCAGGCGCGGACGTGCGTACCGGGGTCAAGGTCACCGGCCTGATCCGCGCCGGCGGCCGCGTGACAGGCGTGGAGACCGATCACGGACCGGTCCACGCGCGCCTGGTGGTGGGAGCCGACGGACGCCAGTCTCGGGTCGCGAAAGCGGTTGACGCGCAGGAATATTCGACCACCCCGATGGGGCGGCTGCCGGTCTGGGGCTATTTCGAGGGCGTCGAGGACCGTGAGGGGCGCATCCGGATCGCACGGATCGGCGAGAACGGCTATCTCGCAAGCCCCACCGACAGCGGTCTGTACATGGTGTGCATCGCCCTGAGCGGCGGCCGTACCGCCGATCGCGAGGAGGCGTTCGAGAGCGGCATCGCCGGCTGGCCGGAACTTGCGGACCTTCTGTCCGGCGCCAAACGGACGGGTCCTCTGCGCGTCATGGCCAGGTGGCACGGCTACTTCCGGCAGCCTGCCGGGCCCGGCTGGGTGCTGGTCGGCGACGCCGGTCACTTCAAGGACTTCACGCCGGGGCAGGGCATCGCGGATGCGTTGTGCCAAGCCGAGAAGCTCGCCGTGATGCTGCCCGCAGACCTCGCCGACGAACCGGCCGTCGATGCCGCGACCCAGCGCTGGTGGGCCTGGCGCGATCGGGACGCCTATGCGATGCACTGGTTCGCCACCGACCTCGGAGCGCCGGGACCGTCGACCCCGGTGATCACCGAAGTCCTGCGCGATATCAGCGCTGACCCGCAGGCCCGCCGCACGCTGATGCGCGTCCTCAACCACGAGGCCCCGCCGAAGAGTCTGCTCACCCCGCGACGCCTCGCCGTCGCCACCGGACGGGCGCTGCGCAGGCCGCGACGACGCGCCGCGGTGGGCGCGGAGATCGCTACGGCCGTGCGCAACGAGATCCGCAGGGCGCGGTTCGTGCAACGGTTCGCAACTCTTGTCAGACCTTGACCACGAGGTGTGGTCTGGCTCACATGACCTCCACTCTCGACCCTCAGACCACCCACGACGTCACGCCGCAGCAGCGCGTCGACGCCTGGCTCGCCGACTTCGAGGCGGCTCTGGCCGTCCGCGACATCGAGCGGGTCGCCGGCATGTTCGCCGTCGACAGCTTCTGGCGCGACCTCGTGTCGTTCACCTGGAACATCAAGACCCTCGAAGGCCGCGACCAGATCTCTGACATGTTGGCCGCCCGCTTGATCGAGACGGACCCGTCGGGCTTCCGGACCCGTGAGCCCGCCACCGCCGACGGTGACGTCACCTCGGCGTTCATCGAGTTCGAGACCGGGTCGGGGCGCGGCACCGGCCATCTCCGGCTGAAGGGGGCCCAAGCTTGGACACTGCTGACCGCGCTGCAGGAACTCAAAGGCCACGAAGAGCGCAAGGGCGCCAGCCGCGTGCTCGGCGCCGTGCACGGCGACGACCCCGACCCGCGGTCGTGGGCCGAGAAGAAGGCGGCCGAGGATGCCGAATTGGGTCGCTCCACCCAGCCGTACGCGCTCGTCATCGGCGGCGGTCAGGGCGGCATCGCGCTCGGCGCCCGGCTGCGTCAGCTCGGCGTGCCCGCGATCGTCGTCGACAAGCACGAGCGCCCCGGTGACCAGTGGCGCAAGCGGTACAAGTCGCTGTGTCTGCACGACCCCGTCTGGTACGACCACCTCCCCTACCTGCCGTTCCCGCAGAACTGGCCGGTGTTCGCGCCCAAGGACAAGATCGGCGACTGGCTGGAGTTCTACACCCGCGTGATGGAGGTGCCGTACTGGTCGAAGACGACGTGCCTGTCCGCCACGTTCGACGACGAGTCGCAGACCTGGACCGTGGAGGTGAACCGCGACGGCGAACGCCTGACGCTGCACCCGACACAGCTGGTGCTGGCCACCGGCATGTCAGGGAAGCCGAACGTCCCGACGCTGCCCGGCCAGGACGTCTTCCGCGGCGACCAGCACCACTCCAGTGCGCACCCCGGCCCCGACAACTACGTCGGCAAGCGGGCCGTCGTGATCGGTTCGAACAACTCCGCCCACGACATCTGCAAGGCGCTGTACGAGAACGGCGTCGACGTGACCATGGTGCAGCGCTCCTCGACGCACATCGTCAAGTCCGACACCCTGATGGACATCGGGCTGGGCGATCTGTACTCCGAGCGGGCCCTGGCGTCGGGGATGACCACGGAGAAGGCGGACCTGACGTTCGCGTCGCTGCCGTACCGGATCATGCACGAGTTCCAGATCCCGCTGTACGACCAGATGCGCCAGCGCGACAAGGATTTCTACGACCGACTGGAGGCCGCGGGGTTCGAATTGGACTGGGGCGCTGACGGATCCGGGCTCTTCATGAAGTACCTGCGGCGCGGGTCCGGGTACTACATCGACGTCGGCGCGTGCGACATGGTCGCCGACGGACGGATCAAGCTGGCCCACGGACAGGTCGACCGCCTGACCGAGAACTCGGTGGTCCTCGCCGACGGCACGGAACTTCCCGCCGACGTCGTCGTGTACGCGACGGGCTACGGCTCGATGAACGGCTGGGCCGCCGACCTGATCGGCCAGGACGTCGCCGACAAGGTGGGCAAGGTATGGGGTCTGGGCAGCGACACCCCGAAAGACCCCGGGCCGTGGGAAGGCGAGCAGCGCAACATGTGGAAACCCACCCGGCAGCCCAACCTGTGGTTCCACGGCGGCAACCTGCACCAGTCCCGGCACTACTCCCTGTATCTGGCGCTACAGCTCAAGGCGCGCTACGAGGGCATGGCCACGCCGGTCTATGGGCTGCAGGAGGTCCACCACCTCAGCTGAGGCCTCACGCGGCGGCAGACGACTGCCGGATCTGGTTGCCGCCGGCCCGTTTTGCCTCATACATCGCCATGTCGGCCGCGGCGATGACGCGCTCGATCACCGTGCGCGTGTCCCGGGCCGGGTCCTGCACCGCGACCCCGGCCACCCCGAGACTCGCGGTGGCCCGCCACGGATTCGCCGCGATGGCCGTACACAGCCGCCGCGCCAGCATGTCCATCTCGCGCGGCGGGCAGGCCTGCGCGACGGCGAACTCCTCGCCGCCCACGCGCGCCACGATGACACCCGGCCCGCACGCAGCGCGCAGCCTCTCGGCCACGTCGACGAGGACCCGGTCCCCGACCACATGCCCCAGCGTGTCGTTGAGGCGCTTGAATCGGTCGAGGTCGATCATCACCACGCTGAAGCTCCCCGAGCCGCCCATGGCGGCATCGGCGATCAGGGCGTGCGCCGCGCGACGGAAGCCGCGCCGGTTGGTCAGCCCGGTCAGCGAGTCGGTCGACACGGCGTCGTTCCACAGCAGCCGCGTCAGGATCTGGCCGCCGAAGGGCACTGTCAGCAGCCCGCCGATGGACAGCAGCAGCGTGGCGATCGCCAACGGAGCGTCGCCGGCCAGCGCCATCCGGGCCGCGCTCGCGCCGGCGGTGCCGAGCGCGATGCCGACGGTGGCGGCGAGCAGGCGGGGGCTGTGTGCCGAGGCGACGTAGGCCGCCAGCCCGACGAAGGCCCAGCAGGTCAGCAGCCCGGCGTGCGGGTCGGTCTGGGTGAGGGCGACGACCGCGAGTGCCACGCAGCCGGATACGGAGTACACCGCCGACTGCCGTCGGGTCGGCCACCGTCGGGCGTATGCCGCGGCGATGACGAGGAATCCCGCCGCGATCGCCAGCACCACCACCCGCGGGGCCCCGTGCGGGCCCGACGGACTGATCGCGGTCAACGCCACCGCGACGGCGAGCACCGCCATGATCGCGGCCAACGCCGCACACGAGATGCGCAGCAACCGGCGCGATGCGAGATAGCCCGCCAGCCAGTCGTAGCGGTCGGGCTGTCGCCACCACTTCCGTACGTGATCCACCGCAGCCCCCATGCTCACCTGGGGCGATAGTACCCAGCACACCCGCTGACGCGACCGATTCGAGCACCGCCGACCCCGGGTGCGCAGAATGGGGGCGTGACGAACCCCCCGCAGACGGACGATCCGTTCCTCTGGCTCGAGGACATCACCGGCGACGACGCGCTCGCCTGGGTGCGTGCGCACAACGATCCGACGGTGGCCGAGCTCGGCGGCGAGCGTTTCGAGCAGATGCGGGCCGAGGCGCTGGAGGTACTCGACACCGACGCACGGATCCCGTATGTGCGCAGGCGCGGCGAGTACCTGTACAACTTCTGGCGCGACGCGGCCAATCAGAAGGGGTTGTGGCGGCGGACGACGTTGGAGAGCTATCGCACCGAGAAACCGACGTGGGACGTCATCCTCGACATCGATGAGCTGGCGCGAACCGACGGCCAGAACTGGGTGTGGGCGGGCGCCGACGTGATCGAACCGGACCATTCGCTGGCCCTGATCAGCCTGTCACGAGGTGGCTCCGATGCCGCGGTGGTGCGTGAATTCGACATGCGGACAAGGACCTTCGTCGACGGTGGGTTCGAGCTGCCCGAGGCGAAGTCGCAGGTCTCCTGGGAGGACGCGAACACACTGCTGGTCGGCACCGATTTCGGGGAAGGGTCGCTGACCGAGTCGGGTTATCCGCGGCTGGTCAAGCGGTGGCGGCGCGGCACGCCGTTGGCCGACGCCGAAATCGTGTTCAGCGGATCGGAATCCGACGTCGTCGTCGCAGGATCGCGCGATCACACCGGGGGGTTCGAACGCACGCTGGTCAGCCGCGCGTTCGATTTCTTCAACGAGCAGGTCTACGAACTGCGGGACGGCGAGCTCATCCGTATCGACACTCCGACCGACGCAAGCATATCGATCCACCGGGAGTGGCTGCTGGTCGAGCTGCGCACCGACTGGACATACGGCACCCAGACCTACCCGGCCGGTTCCCTGATCGCCGCCGAATACGAGCAGTTCCTCGGCGGCACAGCCGAATTGCACACTGTGTTCACTCCCGATACGCACACCTGCCTGCACCACTATGCGTGGACCCGTGACCGCCTCGTCGTGGTCACGCTGGCCGATGTAGCGAGCCGTGTCGCGGTCTACACGCCGGGCACCTGGACCTGCGAGCCGGTGCCGGGACTGCCGGAGAACACGAACACCGTCATCGTCGGAACGGACCCGCTCGGTGACGAGATCTTCCTCGATTCGTCCGGTTTCCTCACCCCGTCCCGGCTGCTGTACGGGATAGCCGGCGGCGGTCTCAGCGAGATCAAAAGGGCGCCGTCGTTTTTCGACGCATCCGACCTGGAGGTGTCCCAATTCTTCGCCACCTCCGACGACGGCACCGCCATCCCCTACTTCGTGGTGGGTCACCGCCACCGGGCGACTCCCGGGCCGACGCTCCTCGGCGGCTATGGCGGTTTCGAGGTGGCGCGCACGCCGGGCTATGACGGTGTCCTCGGACGGCTGTGGCTGTCTCGTGGCGGCACCTACGTGCTGGCAAACATTCGCGGCGGTGGAGAGTACGGGCCGGCGTGGCACACCCAGGCGATGCGGGAGGGCCGGCACCTCGTCGGCGAGGACTTCGCGGCGGTGGCAAAGGATTTGGTCGACCGCGGGATCACGACTGTCGATCAACTCGGCGCTCAGGGCGGGAGCAACGGCGGGCTGCTGATGGGGGTCATGCTGACCAAGTACCCCGAGTTGTTCGGCGGGCTGGTGTGCAGCGTGCCACTGCTCGACATGAAGCGTTTCCATCTCCTTTTGGCCGGCGCGTCGTGGGTGGCGGAGTACGGCGATCCCGACAACCCCTCGGATTGGGAGTTCATTTCGAAATACTCTCCCTACCAGAATATTTCGACCGATCGGCGTTACCCACCGGTGCTCAT
Organism: Mycobacterium bulgaricum; assembly: GCF_041287165.2. Lineage (NCBI taxonomy): Bacteria > Bacillati > Actinomycetota > Actinomycetes > Mycobacteriales > Mycobacteriaceae > Mycobacterium > Mycobacterium bulgaricum. Next base: position 834,176 of record NZ_JBGGKV020000002.1, read on the forward strand.
CACCACGTCGACCCGCGATGACCGGGTGCACCCAGGCCACGCTCGGAAGATGACGGCCGCACTCGAGGAGGCCGGCCATTCGGTCAGTTACTACGAGAACATCGAGGGTGGTCACGCGGGGGCGTCGGACAACCCGCAGATCGCCTTCCGGTCCGCACTCGTCTACGAGTACCTACTCCGCACCCTGAACGGAGAATGACATGACCACGTGGAGAACACTTTTCGCGATCACTACCGCGACGGCCCTGCTGCTGACCGGATGCTCCCAGAACGTCACCGGGACGGCCGTGACGGCCGCGGCCGGCGACAGCGCGGCGGACGGCGGCGACGAAACGCAGTGCGTGGCCGTCGACGCACCACTCGACGACATCCCCAACGAGGACGAGGGCGAACCGCTGCTGCGCATCCCGGTACCCGACGGCTGGGAACGCAACTCGATGATGGACAGCGAGATCATCCGCTACACGATCGTGTCGACCGATCTGATCAGCAACGACTTCGCCCCGAACGCCGTCGTGACGCTCGAATCGGTGCGGGGCATCGAGGCGCCGGAAGACGTGTTCGAACAGAACCGCGCCAACCTCGAGAGCGGCCTGGGCGCGTTCGATTTGGAGCCGATCGCCAACAGCACGTGCGGATTACCCTCCGAGACAACCTATTACGTCGCACCACCGATGGGCCCGGCACCGGAGCGGCCGATCATCATGCACGCCGTCGTCGCCGAAAGCGGTGGCTCCACCTACCTCGCGACGGTCACCATCCAGACCACCGACCCCGGTGACGCGAAATATGTCACCGACTCCCAGGAGATCATCGACGGATTCCAGATGCTGGTGCCGGGATCATGACGACGCTGGCCTGGGTCCTGCTCGGTGCGGGTGCACTCGCGCTCGTCCTCGGCGCCGCCGTACCGGGGTGGGACACACCTGCACTGCCCAAGCGCGCGGTGAAACGTCGCATCTATTGGGCCGGAACCGCTGCCGGGATCGTGCTGGTGTTCCTCGCGGGCCTGCCAGACCTGCAGAGTTCCCTCGCCTTCGCTGCGGCAGCAGGCATCCTGATGACGGGATCGGCGTACTTCCGCACCCCGCACATCAAGATCGGCGGGAAGATCTACTCGGGCTACGAACCGCATCGGCAGCCCGACCCTCCACCAGCGGTGTAACGCCTCGCGGACTTCTCGACACTTCGCGGTGACGGCCTCGCTCCCCCAGCGCGGCCCACCCCGAGAGGAACCGCCATGACCACCACCCGTACCGCCCTCACCGATAGCCTTCCCCGCGTCGAGAGCATCACCGGCGCCCTGGCCCGCTACGGGCTCGTCGTCGTCCTCGCCTGGATCGGCGCGCTGAAGTTCACCGCCTACGAGGCACAGGGCATCGCACCCCTGGTCTCGAACAGCCCCCTCATGAGCTGGGTCTACGACATCTTCTCCGTCGGCACGTTCTCGGCGCTGCTCGGCGTTGTGGAACTCGTTACCGCCGCGCTGATCGCCGTCAAGCCGTGGTGGCCCCGCCTGTCGGCCGTCGGCAGCGTGATCGCGGTCGGCCTGTTCGTCGCGACCCTGAGCTTCCTGGTCACCACCCCCGGCGTCTTCGAGGCCTCCGCGGGCGGCTTCCCCGTCCTGTCGTCGACCGGCCAGTTCCTGATCAAGGACGTCGCGCTGCTGGGAATCTCGGCATGGACTTTCGCGGACGCGCTGCGGAGTTCACACTTCTGACATGACGAGCACGGCGACCGACGAGGCCGACCTCATCGCCGCACTGCGCGCTCGCGATGAGGTCGCTTTCGCCACGCTGGTCGACACCCACACCCCGGCGATGCTGAGGGTTGCCCGCGGTTACGTGGCCAGTCACGCGATCGCCGAGGAGGTCGTCCAGGAAGCGTGGCTCGCTCTTCTGAAGGGTCTGGACGGGTTCGAGGGTCGGTCCTCTTTGCGCACATGGCTTTTCACGGTGTTGATCAATATCGCGAAGAAGCGGGGTATGCGTGAGCGCAGCGACGTCGACGTCGCTGTGCTCGCCTACACCGGCGGCACCGTGGACCCGGCGCGCTTCCGCGACGACGACGACCCCTACCCAGGCCACTGGAAAGCCGACGAGATGCCGTCACCGTTCCCCGATACCCCGGAGGGCTCGGTACTCGGCGACGAACTGTTGACCGTGACCCGGCGCGAGCTGGACAAGCTGCCCGAGCGCCAGCGAATCGTGGTGACGCTGCGCGACGTGCTCGACATGAATTCTGCCGAAGTCACCGAACTACTGGGCATCACCGCGGCCAATCAGCGGGTACTCCTGCACCGGGGACGCGCCGCGGTCCGGCAGGGGCTGGAAAGCTATGTGAAGGAGGCGATGTGACCGAAACGCGGCCGCTCGACTGCAACGAACTCGTCGAACTCGTGACCGACTACCTCGACGGCACACTCGATCTGGACACACGGGCCCGGTTCGACGAGCACCTGCTGGACTGCGACGGCTGTGACAACTATCTGCAGCAGTTCCGCACCACCGTCGCCACGCTTGGCAAGGTCCCCGAAGATGCCCTCGAACCCGCCTTCCGCGACAAGCTCCTCGACGCGTTCCGCGACTGGCGCTGAAGTCATGACGACCTCTGCGCACCCCGAGTTCGAAACCCTGCTCTACACCACCCGCGAGGCCGTCGCGACGATCACGCTGAACCGGCCCGACCGTCTCAACACGATCGTCCCGCCGATGCCCGACGAGATCGAGCAGGCGATCGGTGTGGCCGAGCGCGATCCGTCGATCAAGGTCATCGTGCTCCGGGGCGCCGGACGCGCGTTCTCCGGCGGCTACGACTTCGGTGGCGGCTTCGACCACTGGGGCGAGTCCATGAACACCGACGGCCGGTGGGACCCGGGCAAGGATTTCGCGATGGTCAGCGCCAGGGAGACCGGGCCGACGCAGAAGTTCATGGCGATCTGGCGCGCGTCCAAACCGGTGATCGCCCAGGTGCACGGCTGGTGTGTGGGCGGCGCCAGCGATTACGCACTGTGCGCCGACCTCGTCATCGCCAGCGACGACGCCGTCATCGGCACCCCCTACGCGCGGATGTGGGGCGCCTACCTGACCGGCATGTGGCTCTACCGACTGTCTCTGGCGAAGGTGAAGTGGCACTCGCTCACGGGTGAACCGCTGACCGGGAAGGAAGCTGCCGCAGTCGAACTCATCAACGAGTCGGTGCCGTTCGAGCGGCTGGAGGCGCGTGTCGCCGAGATCGCCGCGAAGCTCTGCACGATTCCGCTCTCACAGCTCCAAGCGCAGAAGATGATCGTCAACCAGGCCTACGAGAACATGGGCCTGGCGTCGACGCAGACTCTGGGCGGAATCCTCGACGGGTTGATGCGCAACACCCCCGAGGCGCAGGAGTTCATCGACATCGCAGCCCGCGACGGTGTGCGCGCGGCCGTCGAACGCCGCGACGGCCCGTGGGGCGACTACAGCCAGGCAACGCCCGAGCGACGACCCGACCCGTCACACGTCATCGACCCGTAGCCTCACAATCTTTACGTTACGGAGCCGTTTCGTTATTCTTGGCCCATGTCGGAGGCCGATGTCGTGGTGGTGGGTGCCGGTCCGACCGGGTTGACGCTGGCCTGCGCGTTGCGCATGCACGGCCTGTCCGTCGCGGTGATCGACCGCGCCACCGGACCGGCAACCACGTCGCGAGCCAACTTCCTCCACGCACGGGGCTCGGAGGTCCTGTCGCGAATCGGCGCACTCGGCGAGTTACCGAACCAGGCGCTGCGCGCGATGCGCATCACCAGCTACCTCGGCGACCGGCCGCTGATGACACTGGAGTTCGGCGACCCACGCATGAAAACCGCCGCTCCCCCCATGGTGATCTCTCAGGCCAGAATTGAAGGAGCGTTGCGAGCCCGGCTTGCCGAACTCGGCACGACACCCCGGTGGGGACGCGAGCTGTGCGCCCTGGATCAACACGACGACCACGTCGTCGCCCGACTCGTCGGCGGCGAGCACCTCACCGCACGGTGGTTGATCGGTTGCGACGGCACGTCGAGCACCACACGCAGACTGGCCGGAATCGCCTTCCCCGGAGTCAAACTCACCGAGCGCTGGTTGTTGGCCGACGTCCACCTGGAGTGGGATGTCGAACGCGGCGGCACCACCGGTTGGATACATCCCAGCGGTCTGCTCGGGGCCATGCCGATGCCCGACGATTACGGTCGCGACGATCTCTGGAGGCTTTTCGCCTACGATCCGGACCTTGACGAAAAACCCAGCGAGAGCGCCATTCTCGACCGCATCAGGGCACTCTTGCCGCAACGCAGCGGACGCGCGGTCCGAGTCGGCGACGCCGAATGGCTCTCCTGCTTCACAGTGCACCGCAGACTCGCCGCCCGCTACCGACACGGCCGGGTTCTGTTGGCCGGGGACGCCGCCCACGCCCATGCGCCGTTCGGCGGGCAAGGGATGCTGACGGGTATCGGCGACGCGGAGAACCTTGCCTTCAAGCTCGCCCTGGTGATTCGTGGCCTGGCCGCCGAGTCGCTCATCGATACCTACGAAGCAGAGCGACGCCCCCTGGCCACCGAGGTGTTGCGCGGCACCAGCGCGGTGACGCGAGCCAACGTCGCCGACCACCCGGTTGGACGCTTCCTGCGCGACCGAGTGGCCGCGAAGGTGTTCAGCGTCGCACCGTTGCAGAGATTGATCACGTACACCGCGTCGCAGCTGTGGGTGAGCTATCGGAAAGGCCCCCTCGGTGGCCGTGGCACCAAACCACGTCGCGGTGACCGGATAAGCGACATGCAGTGCTCCCGGCCCGACGGACATTCGACGAGCCTCTACCGCGAACTCGGCGGGCGCTGGGCGCTACTGTGCCCCGCCGCGGCGGGACCCGAATGCGCGCACACGGCGCAGCGGCATCTCGGACCGTACGTCGCGGTCCTGACGCATGCCGGATCCGACGTCATGCTGGTCCGTCCAGACGGCCACCTCGGTTGGCGCGGCGGACCAGATAACTGGCGCGGAATAAATGACTGGCTGGACAAAGCTCTGACATCCGGTTCGGCCCGGTGATCCGACGCGGACGACCGCGAGATGCGGCCGCCGACCTGGCAATTTTGCAGGCCGGGATGGAACTGTTCCTCGAAGTGGGTCTCGAAGGCGCCAGCATGGAACAGATTGCCAAGAGGGCAGGTGTCGGAAAGCCGACGATCTATCGCCGCTGGTCGACCAAAGAAGAGCTGATCGCCGCCGCAATGGAGACGCTCATCGCCGACGAAGTCGGTGGACTGACAGCCGAAGCCATTGCGACTCGGTCTCCTTACGAACTCGTCGAGGCGGTCATCGACACCGCTGCCGACGCGACCACCACGCGAGAGTATCGAGCCCTCGTCGCCAGGGTGTACGGCTCGGCGGTGACGCACCCTGAGCTGATGGCCACCTACTGGCGTCGCTACATCCTTCCGCGCCGCCGGCTCGCAACCGCACTGCTGCTGCGGGCACGTGAGATGGGAACGGTCGACGCCGACGCAGACCTCGATGTCGCGATCGACATGATGGTCGGGGCCGTGACCTACCGTGTGCTGCAGCCCGAACCGCCGGAGGCCGACGAGATGCGACGGTACCTTCGGGCGGTGTACCGGCAGATCGGGTTACTGCCCTGACACCTTGATCCGCCGGCGCCGCCGCAGCCGCGAGGCCACGAACCAACCGACGAGGATGACCACCCCGGCCATCACCACGTACTGCAGCGCGGCCGTGTAGGGCTCGACGAGGTGCCAGCTGGCACCCAGGCCGTACCCGAGGCCGATGAACACGCTGTTCCAGATCAGGCTGCCCAGCGTCGTCAACACGGTGAAGACAGCGAAGTTCATGCGTTCCACACCTGCAGGCACCGAGATGAAGCTGCGGAAGAACGGAAGCATCCTGCCGAAGAAGACGCCCTTGGTGCCGTGGCGGGCGAACCACGCCGTGGACTTGTCGATGTCCTCCTCGTCCACCAACGGAAGCTTCGCGGCGAGTCTGCTCATCCGGTCGTGGCCGAGCCACGCCCCGAGCAGGTAGATGACCCACGCGCCCGCCACCGATCCGATGGTGGTCCAGACGATGGCTTCGACGACGGAGAGCCGGCCCAGGCTGGCCGCGAAACCCGCCATCGGCAGGATCACCTCGCTGGGCAAGGGCGGAAAGAGGTTCTCCAGAAAGATCGCCAGCCCGGCGCCGGCACCGCCGAGCCGCTCCATCAAATCCACCGTCCAGCCTGCGAGGCCGTCGAGTTCGGCAGGTACCTCTGTCGACAACGAACGGCCTTTCTATCGAGCTTTCCTGGGGGACTTCACTCCACCCTAGCCATCGCTGCTCGAGCGCAGCACTCCGCCGAGCACCGCAGCAACCACACCGAGCACCACGAGCCCGCCGCCGGCGAGCAGCGTGTAGTTGAGCCACTGGTGCAGGCTGTCTTCTGCGTGGGAGACCATGACCTCCGCGACGGTGCGGATGTCGCCGGTGGTCCGGTTCAGCGCACCGTCGACGAACCGGTGTCCGACCTCGATCGCCGCCCATCCGGCCGCGCCGGCCAGCAGGGCCGAAACACCAAGGGCAGTAATAACTTTGCCGCGCGATCGGGCAGCAGCCAGTGTCAGCAGAGCGAAGACGCCGGTGAGAACGGCGATTCCGGTGCTCGCCCACGGACCCCAGGTGGCGAGCCAGCGCAGCTTCCCGGGCTGAAGCTCCTCGGCGTCCACGGTGAGGGGAACCGTGAGCGTGGACGGGACCTGAAGATCGAGGGTTCCCAGCGTCGCAGCAAACGACGGATCCGACAGCATCGGCGCGACGTCGATGAGCCATTGGTCGGTGGAGTTCCCGCTCGGGACCGCGCCGGTGAACATCCAGCGGTGTGCGATGCGGTTCGCCTGCGCGAACTGGCCGGGGAAGCCGGTGTTGCGGGTGTAGGAGTCGGCCACGGTGCGCACCAACTCGGGGTTGAGCTCATACCCGTTGTCCTCGCCCAGCGCGATCACCTGCGTCGTCAGCTCGGAGGCCATTGCGTCCTGCAGCCTGCTGTCTCCGGCCGCCGATGCCGCCAACGATGCGTAGCCGTCCTCGCTGACGAGCGTCGACTGTGCCCACACCACCGGCACCGCGAGCACCAACGCGGCGGTCGTGATCAGCCACAGCAGCAGCGTGGCGAGAAACCGCACGGACGCGTCCTTTCTGGTCGGGACGCGGCCCGGGTCAGTCGGACAGTGCGCGTCCCACGATGAGTGGATCGGGCCTGCCGATCACGTCGTGGTCCTTGTTGTCGTAGTCGAATTTACTCAGCACGTAGCGCATCGCGTTGATGCGGGCGCGCTTCTTGTCGTTGCTCTTGACGACGGTCCACGGCGCGATCTCGGTGTCCGTCCAGGCGAACATCTCTTCTTTCGCCGCGGTGTAGTCGTCCCACTTGTCCAGCGATGCGAGGTCGGTCGGCGAGAGCTTCCACTGCCGGACCGGGTCCACCTGGCGGATGGTGAAGCGGGTGCGTTGCTCGTTCTGGGTCACCGAGAACCACAGCTTGGTCAGGCTGACACCGTCGTTGACCAGCATCTGCTCGAACAACGGCGCCTGCCGGATGAACTCGGCGTGCTGCTTGGGCGTGCAGTAGCCCATCACGCGCTCCACACCGGCGCGGTTGTACCAGGACCGGTCGAACAACACGAACTCCCCGGCCGCGGGAAGGTGGGTGACGTAGCGCTGGAAGTACCACTGCGTCCGCTCGCGCTCGGTCGGCTTCTCCAATGCGACGACGCGGGCCCCGCGCGGGTTGAGGTGCTCCATGAATCGCTTGATGGTGCCGCCCTTGCCTGCCGCGTCGCGCCCCTCGAACACGATGACGTGCCGGTGGCCGTTCGCCTGGCTCCACTTCTGCAGCTTCAACAGCTCGATCTGCAGCAACCGCTTCTGCTCCTCGTACTCGGCGCGCTTCATCCGCTCGTCGTACGGGTAGTTCTCCCGCCACGTGTCGACGGCCGTGCCGCCGGGCTGGATGAGCAGGACGGGGTCGTCGTCATCGTCATCCACCACGGAGTAGCCGACGCTGTCGTGAGAAGCCAGGGTCACCGGCAGAAGCTATCGACCGCTACGAAAGCGCCGGTGACCGTCGGGTGAACGGAACGTGGACTATTTCGCGGATCGGCGCGGCCCGATCAGGGCCATTTTCGTCATCAGGGTGTTCATCCGCTTGAGCGCCTTGAGCGAGTTGTTGTAATAGTTGCCGCCCGCCCCGACGCTGGTGCGTGGCGCGACAACTGCCTCCTGGCGGCAGAACTTGCGAATCCCCTCGGCCCCGCCGAAGCGGGCTCCCATGCCCGAGGTCTTCCATCCGCCCATCGGCGCCGTGGTGCACATCAGGTTCGAGATCACGTCGTTGATGTTGACCGCTCCGCAGTCGAGCTGGAGCGCGACCGTCTCGGCCCGCTCCGGATCGCCGGAGAAGACCGCGGCCGACAGCCCGTAGGGACTGTCGGTGGCCAGCCGGACGGCCTCTTCGGCGCTGGCGACCCTCATGATCGGCAGGGTGGGGCCGAAGGTCTCCTCCGTCATGCACAGCATCGAGTGATCGACGTCGACGAGCACGGTCGGCTCGTAGAAGCTGCCCGATCCCGACGCCCGCTTACCGCCGGTCAGGGCACGTGCACCCTTGGCCAGCGCATCGGCGACGTGACGCTCGGTGACCGCGACCTGCGCGTCGTCGATCATCGCGCCGAGATGGTTGCCGTCGCCGGCGCCCAGCTTCAGCTTCTTGACGTCGTCGACGACGGTCGCGACGAACTGGTCGTAGACCGAGTCGAGCACGTAGACGCGTTCAACCGACACGCATGTCTGGCCGGCGTTGAACATCGCACCCCACACCGCGGCATGCGCGGCGAGGTCGATGTCGGCGTCTTCGAGCACCAGCATCGGATCCTTGCCGCCGAGCTCGAGGCTCACCGGCGTCAGCGTGCGCGCTGCGCGCTCCATCACCTTGGCCCCGGTCGCGCAGGAACCGGTGAACTGGATGAAGTCAGAGTTGTCGATGACCGCCTCGGAGACCTCGCGGGCACCCTGGACCAGTGCGAGGACCTCCGGCGCCCCGGAATCGAGCCAGCCGCGCAACAGCAGCTCCGCGGTCAGCGGCGTGCGCTCGGAAGGCTTGAGCAGTACCGCGCAGCCCGCCGCGAGGGCGCCGATGGCGTCCATTAGCGCGTTGGCGACGGGGTAGTTCCACGGCGCGATGATGCCGACCACCGGCCGCGGCCGGTAATGCACGCTGATCTTCTTGATCGCGAGGAACGGCAACGCCGCCGGCCGTGTCTCCGGCGCAAGCGCCTTCTCGATGTTCTTGATGTAGTACGACGCGATCATGATGATGAGCGGCACTTCCTGCGCGGCGTCAGCCGCCGACTTGCCGGTCTCCTCGATCAGCAGCCGCTCTATTTCTGCGCGATGCTGTCCGAGCCACACCGCGTAGCGGGAGAGCACCTTCGCGCGGCCCTTCGGCCCGCGAGCCTCCCACTCCTTCTGCGCCGCGCGCAGGCCGGCCGCGACCTGCGCCACGTCGGCGGGATCGGTCCAGTGGACCTTGCCCGCGACGGCTCCGGTCGCGGGGTTCTTGATCGTCCCGGTTCCGGTGAACGTGTTGGGGGTGTCGAGATCGGACGTCGCTGTCATGACCCCATGCTAACGAGAGCTGTGATCTTCGTCGCCCCCGGGTTGACACCTGTCAAGTCCATCGACCCAGACCGCCACGCACACGAACGCGCTGCCGAGAAACAGCGCTCCGATCGCATCGGTGAAGTAGTGGTAGGTGACGGCCTGACCGATCACGGCGAGCACCATGACCGCGGCGAACGCCATGACCGCCCACGTTGCTGCGCCGACGAGCACCACAGCCATTGCCAGGACGACGAACGCCAGCGTGGTGTGCCCGCTGGGATAGCAGATCTCGCCGTCTTTGAGCCGGCCGAACGACCGCTTCGCCAGCCGGGCGGCCATCACCGCCAGAAAGGGCGTGATCGCCGCGGCCGCGGCCAACGACCACCGGCGTTGCGGCGCCGCAGCCAGGACGACGGCGCCGCAGAGCGCCAGGAGCACCCGCCCGTCGGTGAACACCAGGAAATAGCCGAGTTGCGGGTGGTGTCGGCCCAGGGTCTGGAACCAGTCGTCCACCGGTGTCGGGCCCTTGCCCACGGCGAGGCCGAGCGCGATGAGACAGGCCAGGCCGGCCAACGGCCACCAGCGGATCAGCGGGTTCAGCTGACGAGCCCCCGGATGTAGGCCGCCTGGCCGAGGTGCTGGGCGGCGTCGTCGATGACGCTGACCAGCCGTGCACTGGCCGTCACCGGCGGCGTCCAGCGCGTGTCGACGACGCGGGCGAGTTCCTCTTCCGACACCGACGCCACATATTCCAGCGACAGCTTGTGGACGGCGCGGTAGTAGCCCGCGAGCAGGTCTGCCGGCGCACGCACCTTGGCGACGTCCTCGGAGGTGTGGCCGTAACCGTGCGCATCGCGCGGCAGGTCGAGACCGAACCGGTCGACCCAGCCGTCGCGGAACCACACCTGGTCGACGCCGGCGATGTCACACACCTGGGCGTCCTGCATGCGGGCCGTGTGCCATATCAGCCACGTGATCGTGTTCGCCTCAGGTGTCGGCCGGTAGTAGGCGACCTCGTCGGTCAGGTTCTCGGTCAGGTCGTCGACGTGTTCGACCTGCCGCGTGAACAGGTCGCGCAGCAGTTCCCGGGCAGAATCCATGTTCGCCAAGCTACGCCGGACGAAGGCGGTAGGCGACGTCGTAGCTCACGGCCCCCGGACAGCCCGCGGTGAAGGTCGCGGTCAACTCACCGGTCAACTCGGGCAACGGGTTCGGTGCCGCGTCGGCCGGAAGTGTCAGTGTCTCGCTCTCCGCGGCGACCCCGGCGCGCCCGTCTCCGCAGGCCGCGGGCAGGGGCACCATCGTGCGGACGAACTTCCCGTCGGCGAATCCGTACACACCGAGGAAGGCGTTGGGCTTCCCCGGTGCCCCCGGGACCGTCGCCGTGGTGACGCAGCGGTCGGCGGTGCGCAGGCAATTCGTCGCGACAGCGACATCGGTGACGTCGGGCTCGCCGCGCTCGGTACCGCGCCGTGTCTTCGTGAGGGTGTAGTTCCCGCGGAACGCCGCCGCGGGCGAGGCCTGCTGTGGCGGTTGCGCCGACGGATCCGGTGCAGGAAATTCCGGAAGCGCGTCACCCGCGCGCGTCATGGTCGGGGTGAGCGTGCTGACAGACGGGCAGTCGCCGGTTCCCACCTGGGTGATGGTGGGCTCGAGCGTCATGTCGGCAGCGATGGCGATGTCCCAGATGGCCCAGACGTCCCCGGTGAACCTCTCTCCGTTGGGTCCTGTGCACGCGGCGCTGTTCTCGGTGAAGTTCACCATGACCCACCGGCCGTCGACGTAGTCCGCAACGCGCGGGTTCTTCAGTGGTGCCGACGGGTTGCTCGGGTCGGCGATCTCGCCCCCGGTCGCCACACAGCGGTTCTCGTCACACGAGGATCGGAACACCCAGCCCGCCTTGCCTTCGGTCAGACCGGTGGCCGGGGCTCCGTTGGCCGTGCCTGTGCCGTCGTACTCGACGATGAACGAGCCGTCGAGATTCACCAGCGGATCGATCGCCCGCTGCTCTGGCTCGCCCTGCGCCGAACAGCCGCCGAGCAGCATCACGCCCGCCGCGGCGGCCCCCCAGCGCATCCGTCAGCCCTTCGGGCCGCCGCCGTGAAAAACGGCCTCGACGTTGTTGCCGTCGAAATCGCGCACGAACGCGCCGTAGTAGTTGTCGTGATACTCGGGCCACAGCCGGGGGGCATGCAGCGACTCCGCGCCCGCCTCCATCGCTGCGTCGTAGAACGCCTGCACCGCTTCGGGGCCCGCGGCCTGGAACGCGAAGTGCGCCTCCCGGTTGGGGCCCGCCACCTCACCGGCGTTCATGTCGCCGATCCAGAAGTCGGGCTTGCCCTCCGTCCCGTATCCGATCGCGACCTGGAAATCCATCTGCCGCGTGTAACCCAACGCGCCGAGGACCTTGTCGTAGAAGGCCTTCGACTTCTCCCAGTCAGCACAGTTGATTCCGAAGTGGTCGATCATGGGCTCACCGTACATTCGGGGGATGACATACGACCTGATAGTTCGCGGGGGAACCATCGTCGACGGTCTGGGGGGAGAACCTTTCGTCGGTGACATCGCGGTGCGCGACGGGGTCATATCGGCGGTCGGCGCGGCAGGATCGATCGAGGGCGAGGCGGCCCGGGAGATCGACGCGACCGGCCTGCTCGTCACGCCGGGCTTCGTCGACCTGCACACCCACTACGACGGACAGGCCATCTGGTCGGACCGGATGACGCCGTCCTCGGCGCACGGCGTGACCACCGCGGTGATGGGCAACTGCGGCGTCGGGTTCGCCCCGTGCCGCCCCGAAGATCACGACACGCTCGTCGACGTGATGGCCGGCGTGGAGGACATCCCCGGTGTCGTGATGGTCGACGGCCTGCCGTGGACCTGGGAGACGTTCCCCGAGTTCCTCGATGCGCTGGATGCTGGGACACGCGATATTGATGTGGCGGCGTTCCTCCCGCATTCGCCGCTGCGCGTGTACGTGATGGGTCAGCGTGGGGTCGACCGCGAGGTGCCGACCGGAGAAGACCTCGCATTGATGCGCAAGCTCGCGGAGGAGGCCGTGCGGGCGGGCGCCCTGGGCTTCGCGTCGTCGCGGCTGACACTGCACAAAACTGCCGGGGGACAACCGATTCCGAGCTACGAGGCGGAGTACGCCGAGATCGAGGCCATCGCCCGTGGCGTCGACGACGCAGGCGGCGGGCTTCTGCAGTTCGTGCCCGACCTGATGGCGGGCGACTACGAGGGCGCACTGAAGGCCGTGTTCGACGTCGCCTCCGAGGTGGGCCTGCCGGTCACGTTCACGCTCGCGATCGGCAACGCGGGTCCGCCCATCCACCTCGACGCGCTGCGCATGGTGGAGAAGGCCAACTCCGACGGAGGCGACGTCACCGGGCAGATCTTTCCGCGGCCGATCGGGCTGGTGCTCGGCCTCGACCTGTCGGGCAATCCGTTCGTCATGTACCCGTCCTATCGCGAGATCGCCGACCTGCCGCTGGCGGACCGCGTCGCCGAGATGCGCAAACCCGAAGTGCGCGAACGCATCCTGAGCGATCAGCCCGCGAGCGACGGCCATCCGCTGATGTTCGCCGCGCAGGCGTGGGACTACATGTACCCGCTCGGCGACCCACCGAACTATGAACCGGCACCCGAAGACTCGATCGGTGCGCGGGCCCGCGCCCGGGGTGTCAGCCCGCTCGCGGAAGCCTACGACCGGCTCCTCGACGACGACGGCCACGCCATGCTGCTGGTCACGCTCGCGAATTTCCGCGACGGCTCGCTGGACACCGTCGCCGAGCTGATTCGCCGTGACGATGTCGTCCTGGGCCTCGGCGACGGCGGCGCGCATTACGGGATGATCTGCGATGCAAGCTTTCCCACGTACATGCTGACGCATTGGGTGCGTGACCGCGAGTCGGGAAGACTGTCGGTCCCCGAGGTGATCCGTGAGCTCACGTCGGTGCCCGCGCGCGTGGCCGGCTTGGCCGACCGGGGTCGAATCGCGGTGGGCTACAAGGCGGATCTGAACGTCATCGACACCGAGGCGCTGCGGCTGCACAAGCCGGTCGTGGTCAGCGACCTGCCCGCGGGCGGACGCAGGCTGGACCAGACCGCCGAAGGCTACGTGGCCACGATCGTCTCCGGCGAGGTGATCGCCGAGAACGGCGTGCCGACCGACGCCCGTCCCGGCGCACTGATCCGAGGCCGTCGACCCGCCCCCGTGACATGAGCCGCGTCGCACCGCTGCCCCCGCCCTGGAGCGAGGAGGACGCGGCCGGCATCAACAGCTGGGGGCACCCCGATCGCACGTACGAGCCGCTGCTGTTGGTCCGTTGCCTGCAAAGACATCCCGCGATGGCTGCCAAGCTGCGCACCCTCGGCGAAGCGCTCTACATCGACGCCGAACTACCGCCGCGGGTTCGCACGATCGCGATCTTGCGAACCTGCGCTCTGGTGGGCTGCGCCTACGAGTGGGGCGGGCAGGCCGCGTTCTGGGGTCCGATCGCCGGGGTGTCCGACGCCGAATGCGACGCACTGGTCACCGGCGCCGATGCCGGGTGGTCGGCCGACGAGCAGACGCTGATCGCGGCCGTCGACGAACTGGAGCGCACCGGTTCGTGGTCGACCGCGACGTGGGATGCATTGAGCCACAGCCTTTCCGACGAGCAGCGGATGGAGCTGCTGATCGTCGTCGGCTGGTATCGCACCATCTGCACGCTGTGCAACGGACTCGACCTGCCGACCGAGGGCTGGATGCGGAGCTGGCCGAAGTCAGCGTGACTGCCGCAGCGCCGGGTGCTGATTCTTCAGCAGCGGAAGAAGCAGCCTGCGCGGCAGGAACTCGAACACCCGGGCCGGGATCTCGTTCTGCCACCCCGGGATGACACTGCGCCCGCTGTCGAGCGCCTCGATGCCCTTCTTCGCGACGTCACGCGACGGGATCCACAGGAACTTCGGGAACGCGGCGGCGAACGCGCGCTCGTCCATCCCCGCGGTTTCGAGGAATTCGGTGCGCACCGGCCCCGGGTGTAGCGCGGCGACGGTGACGCCGGTGCCGGCCAGCTCGCCGCGCAGCCCGTCGGTGTAAGAGCGGACGAACGCCTTCGTCGCCGCGTAGCCCGACTGCCCGGGGAACGGCTGGAAGCCCGCCGTGGAACCGACGTTGAGGATCGCACCGCGCCCACGAGGCACCATCTGCTGTATCGCGCGGGTGCACAGGTCGATCACGGCCTCCACGTTCACGCGCACCTGGTTGATCTCGGCCTCCGGGGTCGAGTCGACGACCGGACCGATGGTGCCGATGCCGGCGTTGTTGACCAGGATGTCGGTGGTCAGGCCACGGCGCTCCACTTCGGCGAGCAGGTCGGCGCGGGCGTCGGCGTCGGCGACGTCGCAGGCGACGACCTCCACCCGGACGGTTCCGGACAGCTCGTCGGCGAGATCGCGCAGGCGGTCCTCACGGCGCGCCACGAGCGTGACGCCGTGGCCGCGGGCAGCGAGCTCGCGAGCCAGATCGGCGCCGATGCCCGAGGAGGCCCCGGTGACGACGGCGGTGGTGGTCGGTGACGGTGTGGGCAGAGGCATACCTTCGAACCTAATCCCCGCGCGGAGTCGTAATCTCGGGCCATGAGCATCAAGGTGGATCTCGGCACGCTGGCCGACACCCTCGGCGACTTCTCGTACGCATACCTGGTGACGGTCGGCGACGACTTCCGGGCCCACACCGTCGCGATTCAACCGGTGCTGAACGGCGACGCCTTTCGCATCGGGTCGGTCGGCGACAGCACCCGCCGCAACGCGGCCGCCCACCCCGACGTCACCCTGGTCTGGCCACCCCGCGAAACCGGCGGCTACACGCTGATCATCGACGGGCGCGCCGAGGCCGCCGACGAAGGACTGCGCATCTCGCCCACCGGCGCGGTGCTGCACCGGCCCGCCCTGCCGGGCGTTCCCACCGCGTCCGGGTGCGGCGACGACTGCGTCCCGTTGAACGGCTGAGATCAGCGCGTCACGACGACCTTGCCGGTCATCCGGCCGGCCTTGACGTCACGGTTGGCCTCCCGCAGCCCCGCCGCGGAGAAGTCCTCGATCGTCTTGGTGACCGTCGTGCGTAGCGTGCCGTCGTCGACGAGGCCGGCCGTCGCGGCGAGCAGCCGCTGCTGCTCGATCATGTCCGGCGTCTCGAACACCGGCCGCGTGAACATCAACTCCCAATGCCACGCAATGCTTTTCGCCTTCAGCCCGACCAGATCGAGTCCTTCCGGCTCGTCGATCGCGGTGATGTGTCCGAACGGTTTGACGATGGCGGCAAAGTCGTCGATGTTGCCCGCCGAGTGCGGCGAGAACAGGAAGTCGACGCCGTCGGGGGCGACCCGCAGCGTCTCCTCCCGGAGGTGGCGGTGGTCGACGACGGCGTCGGCGCCCATCTGGTGCGCCCAGGCACGGGACTCGTCTCGGCTTGCGGTGCCGATCACGCGGACACCGGTCAGCTTCTTCGCGAGCTGGATCATGATCGAGCCGACTCCGCCCGCAGCGCCCAGCACCAGCAGGTCGCCCGTCGACTCCCGCGTCAGCCCGAAGCGATCGAACAGTGACTCCCACGCCGTGATGGTGGTCAGCGGCAGCGCGGCCGCCTCGGCGAACGACAGCGACGACGGCTTGCGGGACACGATGCGCTCGTCGACGGCCTGGAACTCGGCGTAGCTACCCGGCCTGTTCATGGCGCCGGCGTACCAAACCTCGTCACCGACCTCGAGCGTGCCGACCTCCGGGCCGACCGCTTCGACCACACCGGCGGCGTCGTAGCCGAGGATCACCGGGTCCGAGCCCGGTTCGATTCCGGCTTGCACTTTCCAGTCGGCGGGGTTCACCGAGACCGCCAGCACGCGCACCAGCACATCGCGTGGCCGCAATTCGGGAATGTCGACGGTGATGTCACGCAGGCTTTCCTCGATGGAATCGGCGGCGAAGGCCCCGACTGCCGTCATCGTTGCAGTGGTCATGCCCACAGTGAACTCACCGACCACCGCTTTTCTTCCGCCGATTGCGATCATGACGCGCAGAAGTGTGGCCAAACCCGCGTGATCTTGAGCTGATGGATTCCCGTGACGGTGATCAACGCGCCCGGCGAAGCGAACGACCAGCAGTCGGTGACCCCGCAGGCCCGCACGGCGTTATGGGCGAGCCTCGTCGGTACGACCATCGAGTGGTACGACTTCTTCCTCTACGCCACCGCGGCCAGCCTCGTGTTCAACCAGGCGTTCTTCCCCGACCAGACGACGTTCGTCGGGACGCTGCTGTCGTTCGCGACATTCGCCGTCGGATTTCTGGTGCGTCCGATCGGCGGCTTCGTGTTCGGCCACGTCGGCGACCGCATCGGCCGCAAGAAGACCCTGGCGTTGACCATGCTGTTGATGGGCGGTGCGACGGCGTTGATGGGCGTGTTGCCGACCGCCGCGCAGATCGGCGTGCTCGCTCCGATCCTGTTGCTGCTCTTGCGCGTTGTCCAGGGATTCGCCCTCGGCGGCGAATGGGCCGGCGCGGTGCTGCTCGCCGTCGAGCACGGCCCCGCCCGCAAGCGCGGATTGTTCGGCAGCATCCCACAGGTCGGCCTGGCGCTCGGACTCGCCCTCGGCACAGGGGTTTTCGCACTGTTACAGAGCGTCCTGCCCGACGATGCGTTCCTCACCTATGGCTGGCGTATCGCGTTCCTGTTCAGCGTCGTGCTAGTGATCTTCGGTGTGGTGGTTCGACTGAAGGCCAGCGAGACACCGGCATTCGAGAAGGTCCGCGACAGCGACGACCGCGCCGCCGTCCCGCTCAAGGAGGTCTTCCGCCCGCCCATCCTGAAATCGACTGTGCTGGGGATGCTCTCGCGCTGGGGCGAGGGCGCGGCGTTCAACACCTGGGGCGTCTTCGCGATCTCCTATGCGACCGGCACGCTCGAACTGGAAAAAGTTCCCGTGCTCGTCACCGTCACCGGTGCTGCGCTCTTGATGGCCGCCCTGCTGCCGGTTTCAGGTCTGCTAGCCGACCGGTATGGGCCAAAGCGTGTCTACGCCATCGGCATCGCCGCCTACGCGGTCGCCGTGTTCCCGGTGTTCGCGTTGTTCGGCACCAGGGACATCGCGCTCTATGCCGTCGGAATGGTGGTGGTGTTCGGTGTCATCCATGCCCTGTTCTACGGCGCGCAGGGCACGCTGTACGCATCGCTGTTCCCGGCCCGTATCCGCTACACCGGGCTGTCGACGGTCTACCAGCTCTCCGGTGTGTACTCCTCAGGGCTGACGCCGCTGATCCTCACGGCGTTGATCGGCGCGGAGGGCGGCACGCCGTGGCTCGCATGCGGCTATCTCGTCGCGACCGCGATCGTCAGCATCGTCGCCACCCTCGCGCTGAAACCCCAACCGCTGCACACCCTTTAGCCTGCCTAGCGTGGGCCCTACGCACGTAAATCGCCTGAAATGTGTGCATAGGCCCCACGTTCGACTAGTTTGGCGCGAACTCGCTCCACGATGACCTCTGGCCGGCGCATCATGTCACTACTGACACGTATCACCGCCCATCCTGCGGCCTCCAATAGTGCCAACCTGTCGATGTCCCAGGACCTCTGCCGGCGGTCGTTCCAGTGGTGAACGCCGTCGTACTCGACGGCGACCTTCCATCTGCGCCACCCCATGTCCACACGGATACGGAGATCCTTGAACACGATCTGGGTCTCGGGACGGGGCAGGCCGCCGCGCACGAGGATCAGCCGGACCCTGGTTTCCTGCGGTGACTCCGCGCCCCCGTCGACCAACTCCAGTAACCCAGGGATGTGCCGCACACCGCGAGCACCGGGGTGGTCTGCCGCAACGGCCGCGATTGCAGCCGGGGAGACGCGCGTTGCATTCATCAGCGCATCGATGACCGGTATCGCCTGGTCAAGCGGGCGGGTGCGACCGATGTCGAAGGCAGTGCGCGCAGGTGTCGTTGCGTCCACACCCGCGACAAGGCAGGTCTCCCCGGCCGCCAGATCCCATGAGTGCGCCACAATGCCTGCCGCTGCGTGCCGATCGGGACGAACGATCTCTGCGGGCGCAGCCGCGTCGATCCACCTGGTGCCGAAGACTGCCGCAGCCGACACTCCACCGAGGACCGCGCCCGTCGCGAGCCACGCGGCTTCGGCTTTGATCTGCGCAGTCAGCTCAACGTCTTTCGGAAGGTACACATCGCGGAAGATCGCGCGGTGATGGCGAGCCAGGCCGCGCCGAGTCACCGCGCCATTGCGCACAGCCGCACTGCCGATGAAAGGTTCCATGCCGCGACATTCGCGGCTGCCTCCGACGAAAGTGGGCCTCCCGCACGCAAATCGGGCCGAACCTGTGCATAAACCCCACGTTGGGGATAAACGAAGGCCCGGCCCCGCGAACGGGACCGGGCCTCCTCCGAAGACTTCTTAGAAGTCCATACCGCCCATGCCACCGGTCGGGTCGCCCGCAGGTGCGGCGGCCTTCTCCGGCTTGTCGGCGACGACGGCCTCGGTGGTGAGGAACAGCGCCGCGATCGAGGCTGCGTTCTGCAGCGCCGAGCGGGTCACCTTCACCGGGTCGGCAACGCCGGCCTTGAGCAGGTCCTCGTACTCACCGGTCGCGGCGTTGAGGCCGTGACCCGCAGGCAAGTTCGAGACCTTCTCGGCCACGACACCGGGCTCCAGACCACCGTTGAAGGCGATCTGCTTGAGCGGAGCCGACAGCGCCACGCGGACGATGTTGGCGCCGGTGGCCTCGTCACCGGACAGACCGAGGTCGTCCAGCGTGGGAGCCGACTGCAGCAGGGCCACGCCGCCACCGGCGACGATGCCCTCTTCGACGGCGGCCTTTGCGTTGCGGACGGCGTCCTCGATGCGGTGCTTGCGCTCCTTGAGCTCCACCTCGGTGGCAGCTCCGGCCTTGATGACTGCAACGCCGCCGGCCAGCTTGGCCAGGCGCTCCTGCAGCTTCTCGCGGTCGTAGTCGGAGTCGCTGTTCTCGATCTCGGCGCGGATCTGGGCGACACGGCCCTGGATCGCGTCGGCATCGCCTGCACCCTCGACGATGGTGGTCTCGTCCTTGGTCACGACGATCTTGCGGGCCTTGCCCAGCAGGGAGACGTCAGCGGTCTCGAGGGAGAGGCCGACCTCTTCGCTGATGACCTGGCCACCGGTGAGGATCGCCATGTCCTGCAGCATCGCCTTGCGACGGTCACCGAAGCCCGGAGCCTTGACGGCGACGGACTTGAAGGTGCCGCGGATCTTGTTGACCACCAGGGTCGACAGGGCTTCGCCCTCGACGTCCTCGGCGATGATCAGCAGCGGCTTGCCGGACTGGATGACCTTTTCCAGCAGCGGCAGCAGGTCCTTGACCGTCGAGACCTTCGAGCTGACCAGGAGGATGTAGGGATCCTCGAGGACGGCTTCCTGGCGCTCGGCGTCGGTCACGAAGTAGCCCGAGATGTAGCCCTTGTCGAAGCGCATACCCTCGGTGAGCTCCAGCTGCAGGCCGAAGGTGTTGCTCTCCTCGACGGTGATGACGCCCTCGTTGCCGACCTTGTCCATGGCCTCGGCGATGAGCTCGCCGATCTGGGTGTCACCCGCGGAGATCGCAGCGGTGGCAGCGATCTGCTCCTTGGTTTCGACCTCCTTGGCCGACTTCAGCAGACCCTGGGTGACGGCCTCGACGGCCTTCTCGATGCCGCGCTTGAGGCCGAGCGGGTTGGCACCCGCTGCGACGTTGCGCAGACCTTCGCGAACCAGAGCCTGTGCGAGCACGGTGGCGGTGGTGGTTCCGTCGCCGGCGACGTCGTCGGTCTTCTTGGCAACTTCCTTGACCAGCTCGGCGCCGATCTTCTCGTACGGGTCCTCCAGCTCGATCTCCTTGGCGATGGACACACCATCGTTGGTGATCGTGGGGGCGCCCCACTTCTTCTCCAGGACGACGTTGCGACCCTTGGGGCCCAACGTCACCTTTACCGCGTCGGCGAGGCTGTTGAGGCCCCGCTCGAGGCCGCGACGGGCCTCTTCGTCATACGCAATTGTCTTAGCCATTGCGAAGTGTTTCCTCCGGGATTGGGGATGCACGTCTCGTGGTCGGAAGCGGTGCCCGCGACGGACGACCGGGGCTGTGCTCGCAGATGCGGCCCCGGCCTCACCGGCCCGACCTAGCACTCACTGGTCGCGAGTGCCAACTGCATTCTTAGCACTCGACCTGGGCGAGTGCAAGGTTTGCGACCGCCCGCCGGCACTACCGCCGGGGCCGAAGACCGTCCTCGATCACCTGCACCACGCGGTCCGCCACGTCATGGCCGTACAACTGCGGCACCTTGCACACGACCAGGAGCGCCTTGAATTCCCGGACCCCGACGTCGTCGCGCACGGTTCCGGCGCCCTGCGCCGCGGTCAGCAGCTCGCCGAGCATGCCGAGAAACATCTCTTCGGCGCCGGGTGCCGCGCTCTCCAGGTCCAGTCCGTAGCCGACGAGCGCGTCGACCAGTCCGTGGTCGGCCGCGCCGTTGCGCATCATGTCTCGCAGGAAGACGAACAGCGCCTGGCCTGAGCCTTCGGTCTGCAGAAGCGTGCGCGCATGCTCGGTGACCCGGCGCAGCCGGTCCTCGACGACGGCTGCGAACAGCGCCTCCTTCGTCGGAAAGTGGCGGTACACCGTTCCGGCGCCGACGCCGGCCCTCCGTGCGATCTCGTCGATCGGGACGCCCAGCCCGTCCGCGGCAAAGGTGTCGTAGGCAACCTCCAGGACACGGGCCCGGTTGCGCGCAGCGTCCGCGCGGAGAGGCCGAGCTGAGGTCACGGGGATTTCCCTTTCAGCGAACAAGAACCGGGGCGAGCGTTCCGTATAGTCGTCAACAACCGGGGCTGTTGCCCCGCTTAACCAGTCTACGAGGAGACCCGACATGTCCGATTGGACCACCGCAGACATCCCCGACCAGTCCGGCCGCACAGCGGTCATCACCGGCGCCAACACCGGGCTGGGCTTCGAGACCGCGAAGGCACTCGCCGAAAAGGGTGCCAGGGTCGTGATCGCGGTTCGCGACACGGCCAAGGGCGAGGCCGCCGCCGCGCGCATCACCGGGGACGTCGACGTCCAGGAACTGGATCTGACGTCGCTGGCCTCCATCCACGCAGCCGCCGAGGCGCTCAAGTCCCGCTTCGACACGATCGACCTGCTCATCAACAACGCAGGCGTCATGACGACACCGAAGGGCACCACCAAGGACGGCTTCGAGCTGCAGTTCGGCACCAACCACCTCGGCCACTTCGCCTTCACCGGACTTCTGCTCGACAAACTCCTCGACGTCGACGGCGCCCGGATCGTGACGGTCAGCAGCAACGGCCACAAGATGGGCGGCGCCATCCACTGGGACGACCTGCAGTGGGAGCGCAG
The DNA here is from genome assembly GCF_041287165.2 of Mycobacterium bulgaricum. Lineage (NCBI taxonomy): Bacteria > Bacillati > Actinomycetota > Actinomycetes > Mycobacteriales > Mycobacteriaceae > Mycobacterium > Mycobacterium bulgaricum. Next base: position 856,248 of record NZ_JBGGKV020000002.1, read on the forward strand.
CTACAGCCGGATGGGCGCCTACACCCAGTCCAAGCTCGCCAACCTTCTCTTCACGTACGAGCTGCAGCGCCGCCTGGCTCCGCGCGGCAAGACGATCGCCGTCGCCGCGCACCCCGGTACGGCGACCACCGAGTTGGCCCGCAGCCTCCCCCGGCCGGTCGAACGCGCATTCCTGGCCGCCGCCCCGGTGCTGTTCGCGCAGACCCCCGACGGCGGTGCGCTGCCGACGCTGCGCGCCGCCACCGACCCCGGGGTCCTCGGCGGCCAGTACTACGGACCGGACGGCATCGGCCAGCAGCGCGGCGCGCCCGTCGTCGTCGCTTCCAGCGCTCAGTCCTACGACGTCGACCAGCAGCGCCGTCTCTGGGAGATCTCCGAAGAGTTGACCAAGGTGGTCTTCCCCGTCAGCTGACGCAGGCAGGATGGGCGGCATGTCGTTGGTCGTGCCGCCCTATCCCCCGCCCCGCTACACCGCCGACGAACCCGAGAAGAGTGCGTGGCTCAAGCGCGGTGACGACCCGGCCGACCACTCGACGTTCGGGTTGGTGCAGTACCACTATCTGGCCAAGCAGCAGGAGACCGGCGGCGACTACGGCCTGTACCGCGTCGAGATCGCCCCGAACGGCGGCGGACCGGGGCCGCACTTCCACCGCTCGATCTCGGAGGCCTTCTACGTGCTCTCGGGCACCGTGCGCCTCTACGACGGCACCGACTGGGTCGACGGCCTCGCCAACGACTACCTCTACGTCCCTCCCGGCGGCATCCACGGGTTCCGCAACGAGGGTGACGATCCGGTGTCGCTGCTGATGCTCTTCGCGCCCGGCGCGCCGCGTGAGTTCTACTTCGAGGGGCTGTCACAGGTCGGCGAGCTTTCCGACGAGGAACGCGCCGAGTGGTTCATCAGGCACGACAACCACTGGGTCCCATAGCGTCACAGACACGCCGCATCCGGACACGCCGCGAACGTGCGATCGCGGAAGCGCTTGGCCTAGGGTGAATTCCGGTCGGAAGGAGTTGTGGGTGCGGGCTGATGCTGAGCCTATGTCCGGCTCGGCCGGAACGCCCGCCGCCCAGGCATTGCGGGGCTGGCAGCGGCGAGCGCTGGTCAAATACCTGACCGCCAAGCCACGAGACTTCCTCGCCGTCGCGACGCCCGGCGCCGGTAAGACAACGTTCGCGCTGCGCATCGTGGCCGAGCTCCTCGGCGAGGGCACTGTCGACGCGGTGACGATCGTGGTGCCGACCGAGCACCTGAAGATCCAATGGGCGCAGGCCGCAGCGCGCCAAGGCATCGCGCTGGACCCCAAGTTCTCGAACTCCAACTCGCAGACGTCGTCGGAGTACCACGGCGTCGTCGTCACCTACGCGCAGGTGGCCAGCCACCCGACCCGGCACCGGGTGCGTACGGAGAACCGCAGGACGCTCGTCGTTTTCGACGAGATCCATCACGGCGGCGACGCGAAGAGCTGGGGCGACGCAATCCGGGAGGCCTTCGACGACGCGACCCGGCGGCTGGCATTGACGGGGACGCCGTTCCGCAGTGACGACAGTGCGATCCCGTTCATCACCTACGAGACCGGGCCCGACGGCTTCGCCCGATCGCAGGCCGACCACACGTACGGCTACTCCGACGCCCTCGCCGACGGCGTCGTGCGGCCGGTGATGTTCATGGCGTACTCGGGTGAGGCCCGGTGGCGCGACAGCGCGGGCGAGGAACATGCGGCGCGCCTGGGGGAACCGCTGACGGCCGAGCAGACCGCGCGGGCGTGGAAGGCGGCGCTGGATCCCAAGGGTGAGTGGATGCCCGCGGTGATCGCAGCCGCCGACAAACGCCTTCAGGGCAAGCGCCAGCACGTGCCCGACGCGGGCGGCATGATCATCGCCACGGACCAGACGGCGGCACGCGCGTATGCCGACCTGCTGACCAAGCTCACCGGCGAGGTGCCCACGGTCGTGCTCTCCGACGACAAGGGCGCCTCGGACCGCATCTCGCAGTTCTCGGCGGGCACCTCGCGGTGGCTGGTCGCGGTGCGCATGGTCTCCGAAGGCGTCGACGTGCCCAGGCTGTCGGTGGGGGTCTACGCCACGAGCGCGTCGACGCCGCTGTTCTTCGCGCAGGCGATCGGCCGGTTCGTGCGGTCCCGTCGCGCCGGCGAGACCGCGAGCATCTTCCTGCCGTCGGTGCCGAATCTTCTGCTGCTCGCCAGCGAGATGGAAGCCCAACGCAACCACGTGCTGGGCAAACCGCACCGCGAGAACCTCGAAGACGATCCGCTCGACGCCGAACTGGCCGCACAGAAGAAGGATGAGGCGGGCGACGAAGAGAAGAAGGTCGAGTATCTCGGTGCCGACGCCGAACTCGACCAGGTGATCTTCGACGGCTCCTCGTTCGGCACCGCGACGCCCGCGGGCAGCGACGAGGAAGCCGACTATCTGGGCATCCCCGGGCTTCTCGATGCGGCGTCCATGCGAGACCTGTTGCGCCGCAGGCAGGATGAACAACTCCAGAAGCGCACCGAGTCGGGCGCGCAGGTGCCGAAGTCGACGCACGGCCAGTTACGCGACCTCCGCAGTGAGCTGAACACGCTGGTGTCGCTGGCCCACCACAGGACCGGCAGGCCGCACGGCTGGATCCACAACGAACTGCGCCGCCGCTGCGGCGGTCCGCCGGTCGCGGCGGCCACGCGCGAGCAACTGCAAGAGCGCATCGAAGCGGTGCGCGTACTGCAGCGCGAGCTCACTGCCTGACGCACGCAGATATTGCGTCACCCGTGCTCAACGGGGGTATATTCATCGCGGGGCACGCATTGCGTGGGGGTGGAAATGATCACGATCGAACAATTTTCGCGAATAGTCACGGCCGTCCACGACGCCGCCGTCGAGCCCGGCCGCTTGGTCGACGCGATGTCGTTGACGCGTACTGCGCTCAACGGGACCGGATGTGGTCTCATCGCAGGCGGTACGGACCGTGACATCGCAACCTGCAGCGTTCCGAACACCGACGCTCTCCAGACCTATGCCGCCCACTTCCAACCGCTGGACTACGTGCTGGATGCGGTGGAGTCCAGTCCGCTCGGCCTCGTGCACAGCGGCGAACAGTTGGTGGCGCTGAACCCGCGCTCGGAGTTCCACGCAGACTGGATGCGGCGTTACGCGATGGACGACGGGGTCTTCGTCCGGCTCAGCGGCGGCTGCCGGCCGCACTCGTTCCTGGTAGCGGCACCCAAGCGAGACAAGGCTTTTGCCAGTTCCGAGAACGTCAGAACGGTCAACGCGCTCGTACCCCACCTGCAGACGGCGTTGCGCACACAGCGGTCGTTGAACGATTTGCGCGCTCAGGCGCTGCACGGCGCCCATCCTGCCGACACGTTCGCTGCGCCGACTGCGGTGGTGCGCGCGGACATGACCGTCGCGTACTCGAATGCTGCCGCGGAGGCGCTCTTCCGTTGCAGCGCCGACGTTGTCGTCAGATCGGGACAGATCCGGCTGTCGTCACCGTCGGCCGGCGCGGAGCTGCAAGGCGCCGTGTCACGCGCCGTCGGCACCACTCGGATCGGTACGTCGGTCTGCGTCCCCCGCGTGGACTCGACGCGTCCGCTGATCGTCCACGTGCTGCCGCTGGGGAGCGACGAGGCTGCCCGCTCACTCCTCGTCGTCGTCGATCCCGATGTGCACCGAGAGCCGCCGAAAGCACTACTGCGGCAGCTGTTTTCGATGACTGACTCCGAAGCCGAAGTGGCGCTGCGCATCAGTCGCGGGTGTGGCCTTGCCGCCATCGCCGACGAGCTGTCGCTGTCCACAGCGACGGTCAAGACACACCTACAGCACGTCTACCAGAAGACCGACACGCACCGGCAGGCCGAGCTCACCCGGCTGATTCTGGCCCTCATGCCGTAGCGGGGGCCGACGCAGGCTCGCTCGTCGCCGCTGCCGGCTTCATCACCTTCCGCAGCATCGTCGGGGTGAACAAAGCCGTCGGCGGTTCGAGCATGCCGGTGACCCGCTGAAATTTCTGACAGACCCAAGGGTCGGTCTCCCCCGCGGACAGGACGCGGTCGAGGTAGGCGTTCGTCAGCTTCGTCGCGACGGTCCGCCGTCCGTCGACCTCCGGCAGTGCCAGATCGGAACCGACTGCCGTCCGCCAAGCAACCTTGATACCGCGCGCGGCCACCCGCTGGAAGCGGCGGGGTAGCCCCTTGGCGCCGCGGGTCAGGCAGTCGCGCAGTGCGATCGCATCGATGGCGGCAACCGTCATCCCCTGGCCGTAGATGGGGTTGAAGCTGGCCACTGCGTCACCGGTCACGAGCAGTCCATCGGGTAGGCGCCTCATCGTGTCGTAGCGGCGCCATCTGCTGGCCGGAAACCGATGCAGCGCAAGGTCACCGAGCGGCGCGCCGTTTCGTACGGCCGCATAGGCGTGTGCGGGCATCAACTGTTCGGCGAGGCGCATGAACTCGTCGACGGTGGCGGGCGGCACGGCATGCTTCCCAAGGCTTCCGACGAGCACACTCCAGAGATCGTGTTCGCAACGCGAGATACTGAACCCGTAGGGCCGACCTGCATTGAACATGTCGATGAACAGGTACTCGTGGAGCAATCCCTCCGGGATGCGGACAGGCATGCTCACGTAGCTGACGTTGACGGTCAGATGATCTTCGCGAGGCCGCCCGTAGCCCATTGTTTCCAGAAAAGACGGTGTCCGTGAGCCGCGACCGGTGGCATCCACGACGACATCCGCGGCGATGTCGAATGTTCGACCTTCCGTCCGGGAGGACACCCGAGCACCTGTGACCACACCCCCAGACCAGGTCAGCGAGTCGACATCGTGTCGGTCGCACAGGCTGACCGCCGGAAGCGCCCGGACCCGGCGTCGGACATGACTTTCGATGAACGGACGGCTCGCAAAGAGCATGGTCAACGCTGACGGATCGGGGATCTCGCCGACGCTGCATGAGAGGTGTCCACCGAATCGGGTGTGGAAGCGCGACAGATCACCATCGGTCCATGTGTGCGCCCCGGCCGCGACGAGTTCGGCGGTGATTCCTGGAAACAGCTCCTCGATGACCTCGCCACACCGCGCCAGCACGACGTGCGGCTGCCTGCTCTGCGGCACCCCCCGTCGGGGTTCCGAGGTGTCGTCGAGTTCGTCGCGCTCGACGATCGTCACCCGCTCGTAGAATTCCGTCAGCACCCTTGCCGCCATCAGCCCCGCCATACTCGCGCCGAGGACGACGGCGTGCTTCCCCCGTTTCTCCATGCGTCAACGAGGCACCGTTGTGCGCTCGAAAACCTCAGCCGAACGGTTGATCTTTCATCCAGCGGTCAGACCGGCGAGGTTCGACAGCGCGACCCCTCGGAACTCATCGCAGCAGGGTGATGACTTCGGCGATGTCGGGCAACGCCGAAGCCCGCCCCGGCAATTCGTCGAACACCGTCCAATAGCTGATGCCGAACTCGTCGCGGCGCGCGACAAGTTGTTCGGCCATCTGCTCGTGAGAGCCGATGAGCAGAAACGGTGACGACAGCAGCGCCTCGGGATCCGCGTCGAATGCCTCGCCGAGATCCTGGGCGCTCTTTCGGCGGTTGTCGGTGACGACGACGGCCTGGATCAGTGCGTTGAGTTCGATGTCGACGAACCGATCCCCCGCCGCCTCGCGCACCACCGCGATCCGGTCGGAGAGGCCCGGGCCGTCGAAGTGGCTGAGACGCACCCTGGTGGCATCGTGGTTGTGGCTGATGCCTGCGAATCCGACGATGTCTGCCACCCGCCCCGCGAGCTCGAGCACGCGGGTGCCGTTGCCGCCGATGAGGATCGGAACCTCTCGGTCGGGCACGGCGAGAATCTCACCGGCCTGCGCGCGCACCTGGTAGTGGGCGCCGTCCATGTCGACGGGCTCCCCGGCCAGCAGCGAACGGATGATCGTGACGGACTCGACGAGCCGCGCCACGCGGATGCCGCCGCGGTCGAACGATATTCCCGCGGCGTCGTACTCGGATTTCATGTGCCCGGCCCCGAGGCCGAGCTCGAAGCGACCGTCGGACAATGTTGCCAGACAAGCGGTTTCGCGCGCGGTGTCGACAGGGTGCCGGAAGTCGTTGTTGAGCACCAGAGTCCCGACGCGAAGGCGGGTCGTCACCGCGGCAGCCGCCGCTGCCGCGGTGAAGGGCGCCACGGTGGGTGCGAGATGGTCGGCGAACGTCAGCACATCGATGCCTGCGGCCTCGACACGCTGCGCGAAGGCACGCGCCTGCTCGCCGGCGCGCGGCAGAGCGGTGGTGAGGCCGAATCTCATCGGCTACAGCCCGAGCAGCGCCGGCAGATCGGCCACCGAATCGATGACGTGGTTGGGTTGCATCGCGAATTCGTCGGCAGCCCAGCGGTCCAGCGTGTCCTGCCGAAACTTGCCGGTGCGCACCAACACGCCCGTCATACCGACCACCTGGCCGGCGAGCACGTCGTTGTTGAGGTCGTCGCCGACCATGTACATCTCGTCGGGGTCCACCCCGAGGCGGCTCGCCGCCGACAGAAAGCCCTCCGGTGCGGGCTTGCCGACGGCGCTGGCCTTGCGGCCGGAGGTTTGTTCCATGCCGATCAGGTACATGCCGGTGTCGACGCGCAGACCGTCGGCCGTCGTCCACGCGGTGCTGCGGTGCATGGCCACCACCGGCACGCCCTGGGCCATCCAGTCGTAGACCCAGGACAGCGTCAGGTGGCTGTATTCCGGCCCGGCGCCACCGAGCAGCACCACATCCGGGGCCTCGGGTGCGCGTTGGCCGGTGAAATCACCGGAGTAGACGAGGTCGATGCCCGGCATGTCCTCGGCGATCTGGCCGCTGTTGACCAGAAAGCAGCGTGCGTCCGGGTACCGGCTGCGGACGTAGTCGGCCGTGAGCACCGCCGCGGTGATCACCTCGTCGGAACGCACCGCCATGCCCGCGTCGGTCAGCAGGTCGGCGATCTGCGCGCGGGTCTTGGTGGTGGTGTTGGTCAGGTACGCGCACGCGATCTGGTTGTCCGCCAACGCCCGCAGGGATTCCGCGGCGCCCGGAATCGGCTCCCACGACGTCACGAGCACACCATCGATGTCGAACAGCACTCCACCGACAGCCATGGTGCGACAGTAAACGGCAGGCGGGCGCACGCAACTCGGGACCCGGGACTTGACCCTGACGCAACGTGAGGCACCAGCCTGATCGATATGACGCGGGAGATGCGGGTGGAAGAACTGACGGTGGGCGACGTCGCGCAGCGATTCGGTGTCACGATCCGGACGCTGCACCACTACGACGACATCGGGTTGTTGACGCCGAGTCGGCGCGGCGCCTCGGGCTACCGGCTGTACACGGCGGCCGACCTGACCAGGTTGTCCCAGATCATCGTCTACCGCCGGCTCGAGATGTCCCTCGACGAGATCGCCTCCGCGCTGGCCGAGGGCGACGAGATCAGCCATCTGCGCCGCCAGCGCGAACGCGTCATGTCCCGCCTCGACGAATTGCGAGATCTCGTCGGGGCAATCGATCAAGCACTGGAGAAAGCGATGACGAACACCCCCATGACCGATGACGACATGCGCGAACTGTTCGGTGACAGCTTCGACGACTATCAGGCCGAAGCCGAGCAGAAGTGGGGCGAGACGGCTGAATGGAAGGAGTCACAGCGCCGGGCCAAGTCCTACGGCAGGGACGACTGGATACGCATCAAGGCAGAGGGCGAAGCCGTGGAGAAGGCGTTTGCCGACGCCTTCCGTGCCGGGCTACCCGCCGACTCCGAAGAGGCGATGAACGCGGCAGAACAGCACAGGCTGCACGTGAATCGGTGGTTCTACGACTGCCCGCCGGAGTTTCATCGCAACCTCGGCGACATGTACGTCAGCGATCCGAGGTACGTCGCCACCTACGACGAGTCATTCGGGCTTCCCGGCCTGGCCCGGTACTGCCGCGACGCGATCCACGCCAACGCCGACCCACGGTGACGTGGCCGCCGCGATCGCCCAGGCGAGGTCTGCGGGCACGTCGAGCAGCTCGTAGCGCTTCACGCCCGCGGCGGTCGCGGCGATCAGGGTGGCCACCCCAGCCCTGCGCTGAAAGAGGGTCTGACGCACGGTCCAACCGACGATGCCCGCCGCGGCCACGCAGTCGCGGCGGCGCGTCAGGCTGCCGGAGCGCGCGACCAGCCAGCCGTCGCCGACGCGGTGCCCAAGTGATCGCGCACGGTCGAATGCCAGGTACGCGCTGAACGCGGTGCCAGCGACCAGCACGACCCAGGCCCACAAGGGCGCAGCACCCCACACCGCCAGCGCCAACGCGGCCAGCACCGGAACGACGAGCGCCCTCGTCCAGCGCCGCCGCGTCGCCACCGGCCCGTGCACCGTCAGGGGCCCGGTCACCGCGTCCGGCTGGTCGATCAGGTCGATCAGCACCGCCTGAGCGGTAGCGCGCGGACATGCCGGCAGCAGCTGCGACGCCTCGCCGGCACCAGCCACGCCCGTCATCACGGCGTCGAGCCGCGCACCGCCGAACAGCCGCACCAGCAAGGGTTCCCTCAGCGAACCACCGCGCAGGCGGCGCATGTCGAACGTGTGCTCCCGCACTCGAATCAGCCCGTGCGACAGGTGCAGGACCTCGGCGTCTCGGCGCAGCACCAGGTTGCCGTAGGTGACCAGCGACTGCGTCACCGACAGCGCCACGGATGCCAGCAGCACCACGATCACGCCGACAGCGACCACCGCGGCAACGCCGAGATCTCGCGCCGCGGCCTCCCCGGCCTCGACCAGGCTCGAATCCCGCAGCGCATCAGGCACTCCCGACTGCGTGATCACCCCGAGCGCGGCTACGATCATCGCCAGCCCGGTGAAGGTCAGGGGGCTGTAGCGCAGCCAGGAGGGCTGCCAGCGGGCCAGCACCCGCCCGGGCGCGTCCACCGGATCGGGCACGGCGAGCGATTCGGCCAGCAGAATGGAGCGCAGCTGCGCGACCTCGGCCGCGGCGACCGCGTCCAGCTCGAAAGCCGTGTCCCCCGAGGCCTCCTGGCCGGTGCTGACCTTGAGCACCGTCAACCCCAGCAGCCGGTGCAGCAACCGCGCGTCGGTGGACACCGACCGAATCCGGTTGCGGGGCAACGACAGCACGTTGCGTCGCAGCACCCCACTACGCAACTGCACGTCGTCCGGGCCGATGCGGTACGTCGTGGTGAACCAGCGGGCCAACCCGTACGCGACGATCAGCGCGATGCCGACGACCGTCCACATCGGGTTCCCGGTGGCCGAACCGAGCACGAGAGACCCGATCAGCACCGGGATCTGGCGCACCACCTCGTGGACCGGATGCACCAGCAGCATGCGTGGGCTCAGCCGGGACCAGGCCGGGCCCGATTCGCTCCTCGCGTGCGCGGTCACGTGGCGTCCTCGGCACCCAGCGCCGCGATGTCGGTCAGCCGCGCCACCACCTGGTCGGCCACGTCGACGTCGAGGGCGACGATGCGCACCGCTCCGGCCGACGACGCGGTCGTCACCGTCACGTTCGCCAAGCCGAACAGCCGGTCCAGCGGTCCCCGGTACGTGTCGACGGTCTGCACTCGCGAAATCGGCGCGATGCGGCGCTCCTGCACCAGCCACCCCGACCGGGTGTGAACCGCCGTCCGGTCCAGCTCCCACCGGTGCACGCGGTAGCGCCACAGCGGTGCGACGACGACGGAAACGGCCGCACCGATGAGGGTGACGGCCGCGGCCAGAGCATGCAGCCAGAGCATCCGCCCGTCGAGCACGAACCACAGCGCCTGCGCCACGACGGCGACCATCCAGGGGACAGCGGCCCCGATGGCCCAGACGAGCGGCGCTTTCCGGCTCGGCGGGTGCGCCGGTTCGACCAGATGCACGCGTTCGACACTAGTGTCGGCCCGGAGGGTGAAGACGTGCGACGGTCTCCGTAAGTTGAGTGTCATGACCTCCAAATGGACTGCCGCCGACGTACCTGACCAGACCGGCCGCACCGCCATCGTCACCGGTGCCAACACCGGGATCGGCTACGAAGCCGCCCTGGTCCTCGCGGGCAAGGGCGCCCGCGTCGTCATCGCGGTGCGGGACGCCGGCAAGGGACAGAAAGCACTGGACGCGATCACCCGTCGGCATCCAGGCGCTTCCGTATCGCTCCAGGAGCTCGATCTGTCGTCTCTGGGCAGCGTCCGCAGGGCCACCGATGCGCTGCGTGCGGCCCACCCCCGCATCGACCTGCTGATCAACAATGCCGGAGTCATGTACCCGCCCAAGCAGGTAACCCGTGACGGGTTCGAGCTGCAGTTCGGCACCAACCACCTGGGACACTTCGCGTTCACCGGTCTGCTGCTGGACAACCTGCTCGAGGTCCCCGGGTCGCGCGTCGTGACCGTCGCCAGCATCGCCCACAACATCCGGGCCGGCATCCACTTCGAGGACCTGCAGTGGGAACGCAGCTACAACCGCGTCGCCGCCTACGGCCAGTCCAAGCTCGCCAACCTGATGTTCACCTACGAGCTGCAGCGCAGACTCGCCGCCAAGAACGCACCGACCGTCGCGGTGGCGGCCCACCCCGGCATCTCCAACACCGAGCTGATGCGCCACATCCCCGGCTCGAGCCTGCCCGGTTTCGCGACGGTGGCGGGCCTGGTCACCAACAGCCCCGCCGTCGGCGCGCTCGCCACGTTGCGGGCGGCGACCGACCCCGGTGTGCAGGGTGGCCAGTACTACGGTCCGTCCGGTTTCCGGGAACTTGTCGGCCACCCCGTGCTGGTGAAGTCCACCCAGCAGTCGCACGACGCCGCGGTGCAGCAGCGCCTGTGGACGGTCTCCGAGGAATTGACCGGCGTGAAGTTCGGGATCTGATGCCGCCGATGCGCTCAGTCGAAGAACACCGGCGCGTGGTCGCCGACCTGATCGCCGCGCGTCCCGCGACGCAGGTCCCGATCGCGGACGCACTCGGACTGGTCCTCGGCGCCGACGTGGTCGCACCGCTGTCGCTGCCGGGCTTCGACAACTCCGCGATGGACGGCTATGCCGTCGTCACCGAGGACATCGCAGCCGCCACCGACGAGAACCCGGTGGTCCTGCCCGTCGCCGAGGACATCCCCGCCGGACGCACCGACGTCCCGACGCTGACGCCGGGAACCGCGCACCGCATCATGACCGGCGCCCCGCTCCCCACCGGCGCCACGTCGGTGATCCCGGTGGAGTCCACCGACGGCGGGGTCGACACCGTGGCGATCCGCGCCGGCACGAAGGTCGGCCAGCACATCCGCCGAGCCGGCGAGGACGTCACCGCCGGAACGACGGTGCTGCTGGCCGGGCAGGTGGTGACGCCGGCGGCCCTCGGGTTGGCTGCGGCACTGGGTCTGGCCGAGCTGACGGTGCTGCCGCGCCTGCGGGTCCTCGTCATGTCGACCGGAACCGAGCTGGTGGCCGCAGGGACGCAGCTGCAGCCGGGGCAGATCTACGAGTCCAACGGCGTCATGCTGGCCGCCGCCGTGCGCGACGCAGGCGCCGAGGTGATCGCCTCACCGATGAGCGACGACAACGTGGACGCGTTTCGCGAGACGCTGCGAGCCCAGGCCGACGGCGCGGACCTCATCATCACCACCGGCGGCGTCAGCGCAGGCGCCTACGAGGTGGTCAAGGACGCACTGGGCGAAGGGAGCGTCGAGTTCGTCAAGGTCGCGATGCAGCCGGGGATGCCGCAGGGCGCGGGCACGGTCGACGGCACCCCGATCATCACGCTGCCCGGAAACCCGGTGAGCTCGCTGGTGTCGTTCGAGGTGTTCATCCGTCCCGCGCTACGGGCCGCGATGGGGCTAGCCGACAACGAACGGCCGCGCCGCTCCGCCACGCTCACCGAGGACCTGACGTCGCCACGCGGCAAGCGACAGTTCCGCCGCGGCGTGTTCGACCCCGTCACCGACACCGTGACCAGCTACGGCCCGCCGGCATCGCATCACCTGCGTTGGCTCGCGTCGGCGAACTGCCTGCTGGAGATCGACGAGGACACCGCCGAGCTGGCCGCCGGGTCACGTGCGCAGGTGTGGGACCTGCGCTAGCCCACCTCCCCGGCTGCCCACTCCTCGCGCAAGCGCTCGTCCCCGGCTGCGTACTCCTCGCGCAAGTGCTCGTCGGTAGACTCGCTGGACGATGGCCAGACGCCCCGACCTCAAGACAGGACCAGCGCGCCTGGCGGCCCTGGTTCGCACCACCGTTCCCCCGATGCACTCCGCCGGGCTGCCGTTCGTCGGCGCGAGCCTCGCGGTGGCAATCGCCGGACGCAACACCCGCTGGCTGCGCAACACCGGCCTCGCCGCCGCCGCCGCCAATGCCGCATTCTTCCGGCACCCGCCGCGCGTGGCGCCGACCCGGCCCGGTGTCGTCGTCGCCCCCGCCGACGGGCTGATCTGCCTGATCGAGGAGGAAGTCCCGCCGAGTGAACTCGGGCTTCCCGCAACACCTTTGCCACGCATCAGCATCTTCCTGTCGCTCTTCGACGCCCACGTGCAACGCGCCCCGCTCGCCGGTGAGGTGGTGGCCGTCAAGCACCGTCCCGGCCTGTTCGGCTCCGCCGAGCTGGCCGCGGCGAGCGAGGACAACGAACGCAACAGTGTCGTCATCCGCAGCCCGGAGGGCGCCGAGGTGATCGCCGTGCAGATCGCGGGTCTGCTGGCCCGCCGTATCGTGTGCAACGTCAAGCCCGGTGACAAGGTCGGCCTCGGCGACACCTACGGGCTGATCCGTTACGGATCCCGCCTCGACACCTACCTGCCCGCCGGATCGCGAATCCTGGTCTCGGTCGGGCAGCGATCGGTGGCGGGCGAGACCGTGCTGGCCGAGCTGCCCTGATGAGACCCCGCATCAAGACGCCGGTGGTCAGCGTCAAGATCCTGCCCAGCGCGATGACGGTCGCTGCCATCTGCCTCGGCCTGAGCGCGGTGAAGTTCGCCCTGGACGGCCGACCCACGGAGGCGATGGCGTTCCTCGCGATCGCCGCGATCCTCGATGCGCTCGACGGCAGGCTCGCCCGCGCGCTGAAGGCCACGTCGAAGATGGGCGAGGAGATCGATTCGCTGGCCGACGCGGTGAACTTCGGCGTCGCACCGGCGTTCATCGTCTACGGCACGCTGCTGTCGACGTCACGCATCGGGTGGATCGTCGTGCTGCTGTACGCCGTGTGCATCGTGCTGCGGCTCGCCCGCTACAACGCGATGCTGTCGGTCGATCAGCCCTCCTACGAGAAGAAGTACTTCACCGGCATGCCGGCGCCGGCGGGCGCGATCGGCGCGATCGGCCCGCTCGCCGCCAAAATGCAGTTCGGGGACGGCTGGTGGACCTCCGAGCCCGCCGTCGTCATCTGGATGATCGCGGTCTCGCTGCTGGTCGTCAGCACCCTGCCGATGCGCAAGATCCACACGTTCTCGGTGCCCCCCAACATGGTTGCGCCGCTGCTGGCTCTGCTCGCGATCGGCGTCGCAGCGTCCATCCTGTACGGCTACATCGTGATCCTGGTGATCATCGTGGCCTACTTCCTGCACATCCCGTTCGCGTTCCGCACCAAGCGATTCCTGGCCGCGCACCCTGAGGTGTGGGACGACAAGCCGCGTCAGCAGCGCGCCGCGCGGCGAGCGATCCGCCGCACACACCGGATCCATCGCACCGGCCAGCCGCGCCGCTCGATGATGCGCCTGGGCCTGCGCCGACCGCCACGGGGGTGACGTGCCCGATCTAGCCCTCACCGCCCGGCTCAACACCTCGGCGCTGGACTCCCGCCGCGGCGTGGTCCGGCTGCACCCCGAAGCGATTGCCGCGCTGGGCATCCGGGAATGGGACGCGGTCTCGCTGACCGGTTCGCGGACCACCGCAGCGGTGGTCGGGACGGCGCCCGCAGGCACACCCACGGGCACCGCGCTCCTCGACGACGTCACGCTGTCGAACGCGGGCCTGCGCGAGGACACCTCGGTGCTCGTCGCGCCCGTGACCGTCTACGGCGCGCGGTCGGTGACCCTGAACGGTTCGCGTCTGGCCACCCAGTCGATCACCGCGGCGACGCTGCGGCAGGCCCTGCTGGGCAAGGTGATGACGGTCGGTGACACCGTGTCGCTGCTCCCCCGCGACCTCGGCCCCGGCACCTCGACATCGGCGGCAAGTGCCGCGCTGGCCTCCTCGGTCGGCATCACGTGGACATCGGAGCTGCTGACCGTCACCGATGTCGATCCGGCGGGGCCCGTGAGCGTTCAGCCGAATTCGCTGGTGTGCTGGGGGGACTCGGTTGCCCCTGCCCGGCAGGACGCGACCCGCACGACCCAGGTCGTCGAGGCCGACACCGAGCCGCCGGCCGTCGGCTACGACGACCTCAAAGGCGCCCATGCCCAGGCAGGGCGACTCACCGAATGGCTCAAGCTGGCGCTGGACCAACCCGACCTGCTCGAAAAGCTGGGTGCGACAGCCAATCTGGGTGTCCTCGTGTCCGGGCCCGCCGGTGTGGGCAAGGCGACGCTGGTGCGCACGGTCTGTGCGGGCCGTCGCCTCGTGGAGCTCGACGGTCCAGAGGTCGGGTCACTGCGTCCGGAGGACAGGCTGGCCAACGTCTCGTCCGCCGTCGCCACCGTGCGGGACGGCGGCGGCGTGTTACTGGTCACCGACGTCGACGCCCTGCTGCCGGTACCGGCCGACCCGGTGGCGACGCTGATCCTCACCGAGTTGCGCTCGGCCGTCGCCACCAAAGGCGTCGCGTTCGTCGCGACGTCGGCCTTGCCGGACAACGTCGATCCCCGCCTGCGTGCACCGGACCTGTGCGACCGCGAGCTGGGGTTGAGCCTGCCTGACGGAGCCGTTCGCACCCAACTGCTCGAGGTGCTGCTGCGCGGCGTACCCGCCGCTGATCTCGATCTCGGCGAAATCGGCGAGCGCACACCGGGATTCGTCGTGGCAGATCTGGCCGCCGTGGTCCGTGAGGCGGCCCTGCGAGCGGCGGCGCGGGCCAGCGAAACAGGTGATGACCCGGCACTGGTCCAGGAGGACCTCGTCGGCGCGCTCGGGGTGATCCGCCCGTTGTCACGGTCGGCGGCAGAGGAGGTGTCGGTCGGCTCGGTCACCCTCGAAGATGTCGGCGACATGACCGAAACCAAACAGGCCCTGACCGAGGCCGTGCTGTGGCCGCTGCAGCACCCGGAGACCTTCCAGCGCCTCGGCGTCCAACCGCCGCGCGGCGTCCTGCTCTACGGTCCGCCCGGATGTGGCAAGACGTTCGTCGTTCGGGCCCTTGCGAGTTCGGGGAGGCTCAGCGTGCATGCCGTGAAAGGTGCTGAGCTGATGGACAAGTGGGTCGGCTCGTCGGAGAAGGCGGTGCGCGAGCTGTTCCAGCGCGCCCGGGACTCTGCGCCGTCACTGGTGTTCCTCGACGAGATCGACGCGCTGGCACCGCGTCGCGGGCAGAGCTTCGACTCCGGGGTCACCGATCGCGTCGTGGCCGCGATGCTGACCGAACTCGACGGCATCGAGCCGCTGCGCGACGTCGTCGTCCTCGGCGCGACGAACCGGCCCGACCTGATCGACCCGGCGCTGCTGCGCCCCGGGCGGCTGGAAAAGCTGGTCTACGTGCCGCCTCCCGATGCCGAGGCGCGCACGCAGATCCTCAAGACCGCAGGCAAGTCCGTGCCGCTGGCATCCGACGTGGATCTGGAGACCCTCGCCGCCGAACTCGACGGGTACAGCGCCGCCGATTGCGTGGCCCTGCTGCGCGAGGCCGCGCTGACGGCGATGCGCCGATCGATCGACGCCGCCGACGTCACGGCGGCCGACGTCGCGAAGGCCCGCGAGACCGTGCGCCCGTCGCTGGACCCGGCGCAGGTGGAGTCGCTGCGCAGGTTCGCGGAATCCCGCTAGCCGCTCGTCTAAATCTTGACACTGACTAGTTTCGGTGGCATCGTCGAACTAGTCGTTGTCAAGATTGGGAGGAATCATGACCGCTCCGACTGTGCGTGCCGGTGACCGCGAGCGCGAGGAAACCGCCGACCTGCTGGGCCAGGCGCTCGCGCAGGGCTATCTCGCCATGGCCGAATACGAGGCGCGGCTGCAGCAGGTGTACTACGCCCACAAGACCCCCGACCTGCGTCGGCTGACGGCAGATCTGCCGGTCGCCGAGCTCCGCCTCAACGACCCCCGACGCCAGGCGGCCAAGCTGGCGGCCGCGAAGCGGGGCATCCACCTCCACCTCGCCGCGTATCTGGCGATGGTCGTCATCGTGCTCACGGTGTGGCTGGCCGTCGGTCTGGGCGCCGGTTCCTGGTATTTCTGGCCCATTTGGCCGATCCTCGGCGCGGGCATCGGCGTCCTGAGCCACGCACTGCCGATCCGCCGCGGTTTCCCGGCATGCCCGGGAATCAAGGCGCGCTAGGCCGGGTCGCCGTACTCGTCGAACCAGAACGCCAGCTTGCCCCGGCGGCTGACCGCACGCAGCCGACGCTCGGCGAGGTCGCGCGTGGCCGTCGTCGTCACGATCATCAGCTCGTCGCCGATCTGCAGGCGCGTCACGCGCTCGGGGACGAACGGCTGCCCGGCCCGGATGATCAGCGTGATCACACTCGGATCGGGAAGCCGCAACTCCAGCACTGTCACGTTGTGCAGCCGTGACCCGGGCAGCACGGTCATCGTCAGCAACTCGGCGCCCAGTACGTCCAACGGCGCTGCGTCGACGTGGATCTCGCGGGTGGTGTCGCGCGGGATGAGGTTCAACCATTCGGCGACCAGGCGCAGACTGGGCCCCTGGATCACGGTGTAGAGCACCACGAGGATGAAGACGATGTTGAGCAACCGCCAGCTGTCGGGCACGCCCGCCACGATCGGGTAGGTGCACAGCACGATGGGCACCGCACCGCGCAGGCCCGCCCACGACAGGAACACCTGCTCGCGCCACGGCACCCGAAAACCGATGAGCGACACGAGGACCGACAGGGGACGGGCGAGCAGGAGCAGGACCAGGCCGGTGACGATGGCGGGCACCACCTCGTCGAGCAACTCGTCGGGCGACACCAGCAGCCCGAGGATGACGAACACGCCGATCTGGGCCAGCCAGCCGGACCCCTCCGCGAACGAGCGCGTCGCCGAGCGGTGCGGCAGGTTCGAGTTCGCCAGCACCACACCCGACAGGTATGCGGCCAGGAAACCGCTGCTGTGCACGGTGCCCGCCGCCGCGAACGCAACCATGCACAGCCCGAACGTCGCGAGCGGATAGAGGCCGGCGGCGGGTAACGCCATGCGGCGCAGCGTGATCGCGCCCAGGAAGCCGAATGCCAGCCCGATCACGATGCCGATCACCAACTCGTACAACAGCGTTCCGGCGATCGTGAGCGGGTCGAGGTCCAGCGGCGTCGCACTGAACAGAAGCACCAGGATCACCGCGGGCGCGTCGTTGAATCCCGACTCTGCTTCCAGCAGCCCACTGAGCCGCCTCGGCAGCGGCACCACGCGCAGCACCGAAAAGACCGCCGCGGCATCGGTGCTGGACACGACGGCGCCCAGCAGCAGTGCCAGCTGCCAGTCCATGCCGAGTAGCCAGTGCACGGCGGCCGCGGTCACCAGCGTGCTCACTCCGACGCCGACCGTTGCGAGCACACCGGCGGGCGCGAGTACTTTCCGGATGTCGTTGAAGCGGGTCGTCAAGCCGCCCTCGACGAGGATGATCGCCAACGCGGCGGTCCCCAGACCCTGTGCCAGCTGGGCGTTGTCGAACTCCAGACCCAGGCCGTCCTCGCCGACAAGCACACCGACCCCGAGGAACAGCAATAGGCTTGGCAGGCCGACCCCGGTGGCCAGCCGCGTCGCGGCGATGCTCGCCAGCAGCACGAGGCCGCCGATGAACAGCGCCACGTAGAGCTGGTGCAGGGTCACGGGTGTGAGTAAATCAGGAGGGGAGGCCCGATGCGTGTCGCGATCGCAGGCGCGGGCGCGGTCGGTCGTTCCGTCGCGCAGGAGCTCGTCGACTACGGCCACAAGGTCCTTCTGATCGAGAAGGACTTCCACCGCTACGAGCCCGACACGGTGCCGCGCGCCGAGTGGCTATGGGCCGACGCGTGCGAGGTGTCCTCGCTGGAGGAGGCCGAGATGCAGATCTGCGACGTCGCCATCGCCGCAACCGGTGACGACAAGGCCAACCTCGCGATGGCGCTGCTGGCCAAGTCGGAGTTCGGGATCGACCGCGTCGTCGCCCGCATCAACGACGCCCGCAACGAGTGGCTGTTCACCGAGGCGTGGGGTATCGACGTCGCGGTGTCGACCCCGCTCGCCCTCGTCGCCGCGGTCGAGGGCGCGATCGACGTCGGTCACCTCATCCGGTTGATGGCCCTGGGCAAGGACTCCAGGGGTGACCTCGGTCAGAGTGCGACGAACGTCGCGAAGTTCACGCTCCCCGAGGACAGTCCGCTCGTCGCGCAGCGGGTGCGCGATCTCGCGATGCCTGACGACAGCGCTCTCGTCACCCTGCTGCGCGGCAGGCATCTGATCGTCCCCGGCCCCGACGACGTGCTGCGCGCCGGAGACGAGCTGCTGTTCGTGTCCGCGTCCGGCGCCGAAGAGCGCATCGAAGACATGGTGACCGGCACCCGTAGACTGGAGTGACTCCAGAGTCAGTACGGCTGACTGCCGCCCACGACGAGACGGAGTCTCTTCCTCGCCATGCTCGCCATCCTCGCTGCCCACGCAGTCGCCGCCATGCTGGCACCGTTGCTCGTGTACCGCTGGGGTCGGATGGCGTTCTACCCGTTGGCGGTCGTCCCTCTCGCATCGCTGATCTGGGTGGTGCTCAACTGGCCGGCGAAAGGTCAGTCCCAGACCGTCAACGTGCCGTGGGTCCCCGGTCTGTCGATGGACATCACGCTGCGTTTCGACTCGCTCGCCGCGATCATGAGCGTCCTCGTCCTGGCCATCGGCGGGCTGGTGCTCTTCTATTGCGCGGACTACTTCCACCATCACGACGGCCACACCGAGAAGAGGCTTCCGAGCTTCGCCGCTGAGCTCGTCGCATTCGCCGGGGCCATGTTCGGCCTGGTCACCAGCGACAACATGCTGATGCTCTACGTGTTCTGGGAGATCACGACCGTCCTGTCGTTCCTCCTGGTCGGGCATTACGCCGAACGCGCGACCAGCCGCAGGGCCGCCACGCAGGCGCTGCTGGTCACGACGTTCGGCGGGCTCGCGATGCTCGTCGGCATCATCGTGATCGGCAACATCGCGGGCACCTTCCTGTTGTCGGAGTTGATCGCGAACCCTCCGACCGGCCTCGCCGCGTCGGTGGCCGTGGTGCTGATCCTGATCGGCGCGCTGTCGAAGTCGGCGATCGTGCCGATGCATTTCTGGCTGCCCGGCGCGATGGCCGCGCCCACACCCGTCAGCGCGTACCTGCACGCCGCCGCGATGGTGAAAGCCGGCGTATATCTGATCGCCCGCATGACGCCGGGGTTCGCCGACGGGCCCGAGTGGCGTCCGACCGTCATCACGCTCGGCGTGCTGACGATGTTGCTCGCCGGCTGGCGCGCCATCCGCGAGTACGACCTGAAGCTCATCCTGGCGTTCGGCACCGTGAGCCAGTTGGGCCTCATCACCGTCATGGTCGGCTCGGGCGGCAGCGAGATGATGCTGGCCGGACTCGCCATGCTGTGCGCGCACGCCATGTTCAAGGCCGCGCTGTTCATGGTCGTCGGCATCATCGACCATGCCACCGGCACCCGCGACATCCGCAGGCTCGCCTGGCTGGGCGACCGCAGCAAGCCTCTGCTCGTCATCGGTTGCGGTGCCGCGGCGAGCATGGGCGCGTTGCCTCCGTTCTTCGGGTTCGTCGCGAAGGAGGCGGATTTCGAGACGGTGCTGCACAGCCCTTATCTGGGTGCGGCGTCGCCATTCGTGCTCGCCGGGCTCGTCCTGGGCTCCGTGCTGACGACCGTCTACACCCTGCGCTTCGTGTTCGGCGCGTTCGGACGCAAGGGTCTACCGCAACCGAGCACCCGCGTCGATGAGATGCACCGCCCGGAGCCCGCTTTCCTCATCCCGCCGGGGATCCTTGCCGCGGCAGGGTTGCTGTTCGGTCTGTGGCCCAAGCCCCTCGACAGTCTTCTGTCCGACTACAGCGACACCGTGCCGGACCCCCGCGGCTATGAGGGTGACTACTACCTCGCGCTGTGGCACGGCGTGAACCTTCCGCTGCTGTTGTCGGCGTTGGTGCTCGCCGCGGGCATCGCGGTGTACGTCGGACGCGGACGGCTTCGCCAGACTCGCCTGGCGTTCCTTCCGCTGGGCAACGCGGACCGCATCTACGACGCGGTGATGCGGGGTGCCGACGTGCTGTCCGTGCGTCTCACCGCCGTCACCCAGCGCGGCTCGATCCCGGCGACGCAGGCGGTCATCCTGACGACCCTGGTGCTGGTGCCGGTCACCGTGCTCTTCCTCGGCGCCCGCGACCGTCCGGAGTTCGACCTGTGGGATTCGCCGCCGCAGGCGGTCGTCGGTGCGCTGATGCTCGCCGCGGCGCTGGCAGCCACCATCATGCGCAACCGCCTGGCAGCGGTCCTGATGGTCGGGGTGACGGGCTACGGCTGCGGTGCGCTCTTCGCGTTCCACGGCGCACCGGACCTCGCGCTGACACAGTTCCTCGTCGAGACGCTGACGCTGGTGGTCTTCGTGCTCGTCCTGCGGGTGCTGCCCGCCGAGACCGGCGGCGCCGACATCAAGAGGTTCCGCGTCCCCCGCGCGATCCTGGCGCTGGCCGTGGGCGCGACCGTGACGACACTCGCGGCGTTCGCGATGGCTGCCCGCACCGGCAGGCCGCTCGCCGACCTGTTGCCCGACGCCGCCTACGAACGGGGGCACGGCTCGAACACCGTCAATGTGCTGCTCGTCGACATCCGGGCCTGGGACACGATGGGCGAGGTGTCGGTACTGCTGGTGGCCGCCACCGGTGTCGCGTCGATGGTGTTCCGGCACAGGCGTTTCGGTGCCGCGCCGCGGGTCGCCGACGCCGGCCAGCCCGACATCGGGCAGCTGGCGCCGTTCGCGAGCAACAGCCCGGCGGTCGGGGAGATCACCTGGCTGCGCGGCAGCGAGTTGCGCGACCCGCGGCACCGGTCCCTGGTCCTGGAGGTTGCGACCCGGCTGATCTTCCCGGTCATGATGGTGCTGTCGGCATACTTCTTCTTCGCCGGCCACAATGTGCCCGGCGGCGGCTTCGCGGGCGGTTTGATGGCGGGGCTGGCTCTGGTCTTGCGCTATCTGGCGGGCGGACGCTATGAGCTCGGCGAGACGCTCCCGCTGGATGCGGGCAAAATCCTCGGCGCCGGACTGACATTGGCGGCAGGCACCGCGTTCGCGTCGCTGTTGGTGGGCGCGCCCGCGCTGTCGTCGGCGTTGATCCAGGTCGACGTGCCTGTGCTGGGGACGGTCAAATTCGTCACCGCGATCTTCTTCGATCTCGGGGTGTACCTGATCGTCGTGGGCCTGGTGCTCGACGTGCTCCGCAGCCTGGGTGCCCGCATCGACGAGGAGGCAACCCGATGACGACATTCCTGGTCCCCCTGATCATCGTCGGCGGCCTCACCAGCGCCGGGGTGTACCTGCTCCTGGAGCGGCATCTGACCCGAATGCTGTTGGGGTTGTTGTTGATCGGCAACGCGATCAACCTGCTGATCCTGACGGTGGCCGGGTCCTCCGGAAACCCGCCGGTGCGCGGCCGCACCAGCGGCGCGGAGACGACGACGGCAGATCCGTTGGCGCAGGCCCTCATTCTCACCGCGATCGTCATCACGATGGGTGTGGCGGCGTTCGTGCTCGCGCTGACCTACCGGTCGTACCGGTTGAACACCATGGAGGAGGTCATCAACGACCCCGAGGACGCGAGGGTCTCGAAGATGACGGGCACCGAGGTCGGCGAGGAGATCGAGGGCAGGCTGCAGCCCGACTCCTCCATCGACACCGACCTGCCCGACGAGCTCGATGCGCTTCCAGGACACGAGGGTTCCCGATGATCGACAGCCATCTCGCCTCGGTGCTGACCCCGCTGCCCGTGCTCGTACCGATGATCGCGGCGGCGATGACGCTGTTCGCCGGTCGCCAACCGCGCCTGCAGCGCCTGCTCACGGTGCTCGCATTGGGCATCGTGCTCGTTGTGTCGGCGATGCTCGTCTTCCTCGCCGACCGTGACGGCACCATCGCGCTGCAGGTCGGGGGTTGGGGACCGACGGAACCCGGTATGGGCCCGCTGGGCATCACGCTGGTCGTCGACCGGCTTTCGGCGCTGATGCTCGTGGTCTCGTCGATCGTGCTGCTGGCCGTGGTCTTCTACGCCATCGGGCAGGGCATCCGCGACGGCGACGAGCGGCAACCCGTTTCGATCTTCCTGCCCACCTATCTCGTGCTGTCGGCAGGCGTGTTCATGGCGTTCCTCGCCGGTGACCTGTTCAACCTGTTCGTCGGTTTCGAGGTGCTCCTGAGCGCAAGCTTCGTGCTGTTGACCATCGGCGCCAGCAAGGAGCGGGTGCGAGCCGGAATCTCCTACGTGATGGTCTCGATGGTCTCGTCGCTGATCTTCCTGTTCGGTATCGCGCTCGTCTACGCCACCACCGGGACGCTCAACTTGGCCGAACTGTCGGTGCGCCTGGAGGGCGTCGCCGAGGGCACCCGGATGGCGCTGTTCGCGGTGCTGCTCGTCGCTTTCGGTATCAAAGCCGCGGTGTTCCCGCTGTCGACCTGGTTACCGGACTCCTACCCGACCGCGCCCGCACCCGTCACGGCGGTCTTCGCAGGCCTGCTCACCAAAGTCGGTGTGTACGCGATCATCCGTGCGCATTCACTGTTGTTCCCCGGCGGCGGGATGGACGGCGTGCTGCTGGTGGCCGGCCTCCTGACGATGGTCGTGGGCATCTTCGGCGCGATCGCGCAGAGCGACATCAAACGGCTGCTGTCGTTCACCCTCGTCAGCCACATCGGCTACATGGTGTTCGGCATCGCACTGTCCAACGATCTCGGGATGGCAGGCGCCATCTATTACGTGGCGCACCACATCCTGGTTCAGACGACGCTGTTCTTGGTGGTGGGGTTGATCGAGCGGCAGGCCGGCGCATCGACGCTGCAGCGCCTCGGCGGGCTCGCCGCCGCCAGCCCGGTGCTGGCCTTCGTCTTCGTCGTGCCCGCCCTCAATCTCGGTGGCATCCCGCCCTTTTCGGGTTTCATCGGCAAGGTGGCGCTGCTGGAGGCCGGGGCCCAGGTCGGGTCGTCGCTGGCCTGGGTTCTGGTTGCCGGCAGCGTGATCACGAGCCTGCTGACGTTGTATGTGGTGGCCCGGGTGTGGACCAAGGCGTTCTGGCGGTCCCGCGAGGACGCACCGGAGGGGCATCTCTCGGCGGCCGCGCCGTCGGCGCTTCTCGCCGACGGCGAGGACATCGAATTGGTCGACCGCGGCGACGTCGGGCGGATGCCGGTCGGGATGCTGATCCCCACCGGTGCGTTGATCGCGGTGGGGCTGATGCTGACGGTGTTGGCGGGGCCGATCTTCGCCTACAGCAGCCGAGCCGCCGACGAGGTGCTCGACCGCGGCCAGTACATCAGCGCCGTACTCGGGGAGGGACCCGCATGAGGACGAACGCGCTGCGGATCTGGATGATCTGCTGGCTGATCCTGATCTGGGTGTTGTTGTGGGGCAACGTCTCTGCAGCCAACATCTTGTCCGGGCTCGCGGTGGCGCTGGTGATCACGCTGCTGTTGCCCCTGCCGCCCGTTCCGGTGGAGGGCAGGTTTCACCCGCTGTCGCTGGCCAAGCTCGTCGTCACCGTGGCGTACTGGCTTGTCGTGTCGTCGGTTCAGGTCGCCCTGCTCGCGCTCAAGCCCGGCCCGCCCCCGTTGACGGCGGTGTTGCGGGCCCATCTGGACATCAAATCCGACCTGGTGCTGGCGCTTGCGGTCAACATCCTGAACCTGACGCCGGGCAACATCGTCCTGGAGATCGATCAGGCCCGCAGGATGATCTACGTTCACGTGCTCGACGTCGGGTCCGACCGAACAGTGAACCGCTTCTACCACCAGGTCGACAAGCTGCAGAAGCTGTTGGTCGCCTCTTTCGAACGCGACGAGGACTGGAAGCCGTCGGCGGAGAAGGAGGTCGCGTGAGTTACGTATGGATCGCGGCAGGGGTGATGCTCTCGCTCGCGGCGCTGGCCACGATGGTTCGGATGCTGCTCGGTCCGACCACGTTGGATCGGCTGGTCGCCCTCGACACCCTCGTCGCGGTGACGTTGTGCGCGATCGGCACGTGGGCGGCGTTCAGTCTCGACACCACCGTCACATACAGCCTCACGGCCCTCGCCCTGATCACGTTCGTCGGTTCGGTGAGCGTCGCCAGGTTCCGCGTCCCGGACGTGGCGGACCCTGCCGACAAGGGGCCGCAGCGATGACCGTCTCCGACATCGTCGCCGCCGTGTTGATTCTCGGCGGGTCGGCACTGGCCCTCACCGCGGCGATCGGCGTGGTGCGATTCCCCGACACGCTCTCCCGGATGCATGCCGCCACCAAACCTCAGGTGCTCGGTCTGCTGCTGGTGCTGGCCGGCGCCGCCGTTCGGCTGAGCGGTCACGTCGACGTCGGCATGCTGATCCTGACCGGACTCTTCACGTTGATCACCGCACCGGTGATTGCCAACCGTGTCGGCCAGCTCGCCTACCGCGAGCAGAACATGCGTGACGACCTTGTGACCAGGGACGAAATGCATGATTTCGCCGCCGAACGGGAACACCCGTCCCATGACGGTGATGGACGGTGACCTCGGTGCGGCCAGTGGCGGCGTAGCGCGCACGGCGCTCGGCGGGACGATGGCTCGCGCCAAGGAGACGACGTCCCGGTTCCCGTTGTTCACCGATCCATACGCACAGCTGCTGCTGGACGCGGTGGGGACGGTGGAGTCACCTGCCACGACGGAGGACCACCAATATGCCGCGACGCGGACGAAGTGGTTCGACGAATTCTTCCTCGCCGCGAGCTCGGCGGGTATCGCGCAGGTCGTCATCCTCGCCCCCGGCTTGGACACCCGCGCTTGGCGACTGCCCTGGCTCAGCGACACCGTCATCTACGAGGTCGACGAACCCCAGGTGCTGGAATTCAAGGAGCGGGTGCTCGCCGAGTCAGGCGTGGCCCTCTCGGCGCGACGCGTCGCCGTGCCGTTCGAGTCGCGTGAGCACTGGCCCAAAACCCTGACGTCGCTGGGCTTCGACCACACCGAGCCGACCGCGTGGGCAGGCGAAGGACTTCCCGCCGGGCTCCCCGCCGAGACGCTGACCACGATCCTGGAGAAGGTCGAGCTCTACAGTGCGCGCGGAAGCCGTATCGCCGTCGAGGTCGGGTCGGACATGCCGATCGATGTCTCATGTTGGCTGTGTGAACGTCACTGGGAGGTCAACACGACGTCGGCAAACGAGCTGATGAACCGCTACCACCGCGGGCCGGTCACCGACGACAGCTTGTTCATCGACGGACGCAAGCTCTGACGAAAGCCGTTCCGCGAGAGCACAAAATCCCTCGGAATTGGTGCGCGGGGGCACCTCGTGGCTCGGGTAGCGTCGGCACCTATGACATTGATGGTCAACCCGGACATCCTGCGCGCCTTCGCAGGCCAGGTCGAGACGACCTCGACCTCGATCCGCGACGCCGACGTCGGCGCCAAGGTGTCCGCGGCGGCTGATGGACTCCCCGGATCCACCACCCAGTGGGCGGCACGACTCGTCGGCACGCATGTCGGCGAGCAGGCCAAGACGATCGCCGACAACGTCGCGAAGATGGGGACGGCGGTACGGGGTACCGGCGATTCCTACGAGGTGACCGACACCGACCTGGCCGGGAGCTTCACCGGCATCTTCTGAGTCGCCACCCGATCACTCCGACAGCTGAAACTCGACCATCGCGATGACGGTGTCCACTGCCTCCGACAGGGCGGTCACCCGCGCAGCAGCGCTTGGCGCCGCCAGCACCGCATATCGATCGGCCTGCCCGATCGGAAGCCGAGTGGTCAACGCGTACAGCCACTCTGCCGCGTTACCGGAGTCGTCTGCGCCGCGCACGATGTCGCGGGCATTGACCTGCGCACCCCGCGCCGCCGCGATCTTCTCGAACAAGCCCACCATCCGGTCCTCGATGTCGCGTATCGCATCGACATCGACCGGATCACCCGGTTCATCGGGCCACACCTCGATCACAGCCCTCGGGTACGGATCGTCCGGGAGCCACTCGAGTATCCGGATACGCTCCCCCAGAAGGCACTTCAGCCGAAACCGCCCTGACCCCATGTCGGCGTACTCGGCGATCCGAGCCAGCACCCCGACATCGCTGCGGGAATCGCCGCCTCCCACTTCACGGCCCGCCGCGATCAGCACAACCCCGAACACCGGATCCTCCGAGGCCAAACACGTCTGCACGAGCGCTGAATACCTGGGCTCGAAGATCCGCAGCGGCAACTCCTCGCCCGGCAGCATGGCCACCTCGAGAGGGAACATCGGCAGAGTCGGCATTCGCTACAGCACCAACTCCGCGACCAGCGCATCCACCACGGCCCGCAGATCACCGTCATGCTCCTCGGCGACGCGGCGCTGCCGCTGGTAGGAAGCGCCGCTGCGGTAGATGTCGGGGATGCGTGCCAGATCGTCAACACAGTTCAGCCGCTTGGCGATTGGCTGCAGGCGCTCCACCAGGTCGTCCAGATCCTCGGTGACCAGCCGTTCGTTGCTGTCGGCATCGAGGATGATGATCGCGTCCAGCCCGTAACGCGCTGCGCGCCACTTGTTCTCCTGGACATGCCACGGTGGCATCACCGGCAGCGATTCGCCGGCGTCCATCCGCCGGTCCAGGTCCACGATCAGGCAATGGGTCAGTGCCACCAGGGCCGAGAGCTCGTGAAGATTGGAAACCCCGTCGAAGATCCGGACCTCGATGGTGCCCAGATGTGGTGAAGGCCTTATGTCCCAACGGATCTCGTTCATGTGATCGATGATCCCGGTCTTCTTCTGATCGCTGACGAAGCGTTCCCACTCGCGCCATTCCTGAAAGTGGAACGGCAGCCCGGCGGTCGGCAACTGCTGGAACATCATGGCCCGGTTGCTCGCGTAGCCGGTGTCCTCGCCGTCCCAGAACGGTGACGACGCCGACAGCGCCAGCAGATGCGGGTACTGATGCAGCAACGAGGTGATGATGGGCATCACCTTGTGCGCGGAGGACACCCCGACGTGAACGTGCACACCCCAGATCGTCATCTGCCGTCCCCACCACTGGGTCCGCTTGATCAGCTCCGCGTAGCGCGGGGCGTCGGTCAGCTTCTGCGCCGACCAGTCCGCGAAAGGATGCGTCCCTGCACAGAACAATTCCATTCCGCGCTCGCGCACGATCTTGCGCACCGGCCGCAGCGTGGCGGCAAGGTCGTCCATGGCCTGGCCGGAGTTCTCGCAGATCCCCGTCACGACCTCAACGGTGTTGCGCAGCAGCTCCTTGTGCACGCGCGGGTTCTCGCCGATCTCGGCGATCACCGATGCGGCTTCGTTGCTCAGATCCCGGGTTTGGGCGTCGACCAGTGCGAATTCCCACTCGACCCCCAGGGTCGGCCGTGCCGACCCGGCGAAATCAATCCTGCTGTCAGGATCCGGTGATGACACCGCAGGCCACCCGCGCTCCGGCGTCGCCGGTCGCCAGGGTGGTCTGGTCCGGTGGCGGCGCACCGTCGACCTGCTGGTAGCGCTCCGGCGGGATGTTGGCGAAGTTGTCGGCCTTTTCGTGGATGATGATCGCCGTACCGGCGCCGTTCATCAGGTCCTCGGCGGTGAACGCGTCGGTGGTGGTCACGATCCTGGCCGAGCCGTCTTCACGGACCTGCAGCGAGGACAGGTCGCCGCTGGCGGGGTGGCCGCTGTGGCCGGGAACCTGGAAGTGACCGCCCGCGGAGTTGAAGTCGGCGGGCGCGCCACCGGTCGGTGCGACGGAGTTGGCTTCGCACTTGCCCACCGAGTGGATGTGCATGCCGTGGAAGCCGGGCTCCAGTTGACCCGCTGCGGTGGTCTCGACGGTGATGGTGGCGTAGCCGTCGGAGAATGCGATCTCGGCGTTGGCGACCGTAGTGCCGTCGGCGAGGTTCAGTTCCGCGGTCAGTGTCTGGCCGCCGCCTTCACCGGACCCGCCGCCCTGGCCGGACCCGGGCTCCTCGGCCCCCGCGGTCGGCGAGGGCGAGCCGGTCCACACCGGAGGCGTGGTGCCGGGCGCATCGGAGGGCACGTCTCCCGGAGGAGAACACGCACTCAACGCCAGTGCGGGCACTGCGAACAGGGTGGCGGCAGCGACGGACCTGAGCATGAGCTAGAGCCTAGCCGGTAACCAGTACGACCACTCCCGGCGGCTGCTCCGTGAGTTGGGGCACCCGCGGGGCGACCGGCGCTTCCAGCAATCGGCCCACCTCTTCGGCGGCCTGCTGTTCGCCTTCGGTCTCACCGAAGTACACCGTGGTCACTGTCACGTCCGGCACCTCGAGGTTGCCGGTCTCGGTGACGTTCCATTCGGCGTCGCGCAACCGGGTGGCGACGCCCTCGGCGGCGCCTTCGGTGGTCGAAATGTTGAAGACGCGCACTTCGGGCCTTGCCGGCGCAGCGGGCGTCGTCGTCGTGGTCGCGGTCGTGGTGACCGTCGTCGAAGAGGACGACGACTCGTCGTCGCCGGAGCTGCTCAATGCCTGGAACCCGACGAGCAGGAACACGACGCCGAGGAACAGAAGCACCATCACGATGGCGCGGAGGGGCAGTCCCGAGGATTCTCGCTGGTTCATCGGCGCCTACTGTATCGCGGGCCCGGCTGCCCTAAGTGACGTCGAATCCGAGGCGGCGAGCAGCGCGCGCCTTCTGCCTGCTGGCACGGAGCCGACGGAGGCGCTTCACTAGCATCGGGTCGGCCGCCAGAGCTTCCGGCCGGTCCACCAGCGCGTTGAGCACCTGGTAGTAGCGCGTCGCCGACATCGAGAAGAGCTCTTTGATGGCGTCTTCTTTCGAGCCTGCGTACTTCCACCACTGGCGCTCGAAGGCCAAGATGTCATGCTCGCGACGGGTCAGACCGTCGGTGGGCTCGGTGCCGTCCCCAGAACGTTCAGCCCGCGCGATGGCGCCGTCCATATCGCTTCTTGGACCCTTCCGGAAGGAGAATGACATAGCTGTGGTTTGCGCGGTTATTCAATCACGGTTGGGTCACGCGCACCGTCACCAATCGCCGCGAGTCGGCAGCGAAAACTCGGCAGCGAAAACGAGGTCGCATCCGTCTCCCCCTAAGCTCCTCACATGGCCGTACGACCAATCCGCATCGTGGGAGATCCCGTCCTGCACACCGCGACCGAACCGATACCTGTCGGTGCAGACGGTTCGCTGCCCGCTGATCTGGCGGATCTCATCGCCGATCTCTACGAGACGATGGACGCCGCGAACGGAGTAGGGCTGGCAGCCAACCAGATCGGCGTCAACAAACGGGTCTTCGTCTACGACTGTGCCGACGCCCGCAAGAAGACGACGCGCAGGCGTGGTGTCGTCGTCAACCCGGTGCTGGAGACCTCCGAGGTTCCCGAGACGATGCCGGACCCCGACGATGACGACGAGGGCTGCCTGTCGGTGCCCGGCGAGTCATTCCCGACGGGCCGCGCGAACTGGGCCCGCGTGACGGGTCTGGACGCCGACGGAACGCCGATCACCATCGAGGGCACCGATCTGTTCGCGCGGATGCTGCAACACGAGACGGGACACCTGGACGGCTTCCTCTATCTGGACCGGCTGATCGGGCGAAATGCGCGCAGCGCCAAGAAAGTGGTGAAGAGCCACGGTTGGGGTGTGCCCGGCTTGTCCTGGATGCCGGGCGAGGATCCCGACCCGTTCGGCCACTGACCGGTGATCGACCTGCCGGAGTTCGGGACCCGGGTCAGCCTGCGTTACCGACTCCCCGCCGACGAGGCTCGGCCGATGACCGACGTCGTCGGCCACATTGTCGATCCCGGTGGCGATCCCGGCCGTGTCGTGCGGATCCGGACGCGCCACGGCGACGTGGTGGACGTCGCCGTCGACGACGTGCTGGCGGTGCGCGTGGTACCGGAGATGCCGGTGCGCACCGGGGAGATCCGCAACCTCGAGCACGCGGCCGCGTTGGCCTGGCCCGGAACCGAACAGCACTGGCTCAACGGCTGGTTGCTCCGGTTCGGTGGCGGAGCGACCCGACGCGCGAATTCCGCGGTGCCACTGCGGTATTCGTCGGTCGCCGAGATCGCCCAGACCTTGGACATGTACGCCGCGCGCGGCCTGCCCGCTCTGGTGTCGGTGCCCGACAGACTGATCCGGCTGCCGGAGGGTATCCCGGCCGACGCCGAAAACCTCGTCATGACAACCGATGTCACGCCCACGGTGGAGGTTCGCGTAGCGCCGGCACCCGACTCGTCGTGGTTGACGCTCTACGAGCGGGACGTGCCGGTCGACATCCTCACCGCCGTGGTCGACGGCGAGGTGGGTTTCGGCGAGCTGGCCGGGGCTGCCGTGGGACGGGTTGCGGTCACGGCGGCGCCGGACGGCACGCGATGGGCGGGCCTGTCGGCGGTACACGTCTCGGAGAGTGCGCGCCGGCAGGGCCTGGCGAGGCAACTTTGCGAGGGACTTCTGACGTGGGCTTTCGCGCGTGGTGCCACGCGCGCCTACGTCCAGGTCGTGGCTGACAACGCGGCCGCCCGCGCGCTGTACGAGTCGATGGGCTTCCAGGTGCACCACCGCTCGCGCTACGTCCGCGCCGAAGACCTACTGTGAAGCCATGCGCCTGGCCACCTGGAACGTCAACTCCATTCGCGCCCGGGTCGACCGTGTCTCCGACTGGCTGGAACGCGCCGAGGTGGACGTCCTCGCGATGCAGGAGACGAAGTGCTCTGACGATCAGTTCCCGACAATGCCGTTCGCAGCACTGGGCTATGACGTTGTCCACTGCGGTTTCAACCAATGGAACGGTGTGGCCATCGCCTCGCGCGTCGGCATCGATGACGTCGCGGTGGGGTTCGACGGTCAGCCGACGTGGACTGACAAGCCTGACGTAGAGGCGGCTGCCGAAGCCCGGGCGTTGGGCGCCACATGTGGCGGGGTGCGGGTGTGGAGCCTGTACATCCCCAACGGTCGCAGTGTCGGCTCCCCGCACTACGTGTACAAACTGGAATGGCTTGCCGCACTTCGCGATACGGCGTCGTCGTGGCTCACCGAAGATCCTGGTGCACCCATCGCCCTGGTCGGGGACTGGAACATCGCACCCATGGACGACGATGTGTGGGACATCTCGTTGTTCGCCGAGAGCACCCACGTCACACCGCCGGAGCGCGCGGCCTTCGAGTCCGTCGTGGATGCCGGATTCGCCGATGTGGTAAGGCCTTTCACGCCAGGGCCGGGGACGTTCACCTATTGGGACTACACCCAGCTTCGGTTCCCGAAGAACCGGGGCATGCGCATCGATTTCATCCTCGGCTCGCCGGCGTTGGCCGCGCGGGTGACCCACGCCGAGATCGCCCGTGACGAGCGCAAGACGGGCAAGGACCGCGTCGGATCGCCCAGCGATCATGCACCGGTCGTCGTCGACCTGGATGCATAACACTGCCGCCTGAGCGAGCCTGACAGAAATCAGTGCGCCAACCTGTCGGTGTGCCCAACTAGACTCGAACACGTGTTCGATGGGTCGCTTCCGGAGCCTTCTGCGTTGGGTGCTGTCAGCGACAGGGTGCTGGCTGGGGCGATTTCGGGGTGGGCGGCGGTGTCGGCGGCTGCGGAGGCCCGCAAGCTGGCGGCGGTCGCGGAG